>JBGARJ010000070.1:0-22842 GCA_044230315.1 Saprospiraceae bacterium | reverse complement strand
TCGCAAATTTGTCGCGCTGACGATCAACATCTTACGACAAAAAAACAAGGCAATTACATACGCCGTGGCGTTATCGCAGCCCAAATGCGTTTGCGCAGGCCATCCAGATCATAGTGCGCAAGCCCCCGGTGAAAAACCGAACGGAGCGAACGTTTACAAAGCTACCTCATGGAATTGCTAAACCAGGAATGTCTGCCTGCGGTGGAAGAGCAAGACGATTTGGCAGTTGCCCCGCAACATGCAGTAACTGACCGGGGAGAAGGCCTTAATGGGTGGAAGAGCAAGACGATTTGGTAGTTACCCCGCAAACCGCATGCCCCTACCCCACCCGCTCCTTCATCTTCAAAAACGGCGATTCCACGTACCGCCAGCTTAATCGCGCCAGGCCATAGGTAGCCGCAAAGGCCAGCCCGTGATAGCACAACTGCACCCAGGGCAGCGGCAGGCCCAGCGCTTCGAGCGGTGCGCGAAAGATCTTCCAGTATACCACCAGGAACATCTGGTGAAACACGTACAGCGCATAACTGTACTTCCCGATATGCCGCAGCCACGGGGCCTGGCACCAGCGGTGCACATGACTGCCGGGCGTCATGGCCAGGAACGTGAATCCCATGAACGCCACGGCCACTGTGGTGCCGCGCCAGTGCGAATTGCCGGCCACCAGCAGGTACAAGGTGGTTAGGCCGGCCATGAAGGTCAGGTCGCGCGCCAGGGCGTGTTGCCAGTCGCGAAACGTCAGCCAGCCCAGGCGCGCCGCCACGGCCAGCAGGCTGCCGGCGGCCAGCCCGTCCATGCGGCAATAGGGCAGCACATAGGCCGCTTCCGACCACTTTTCGTTGAACACTCCGTCGGTCCACACCCGGAAATAGTATCCCGCTACCATCAACACAGCGCACAGGGCCGCCAGTCCGCGGCGCGGCAGCAACAGCACCACCAGCGGCCACACCAGGTAAAACTGTTCTTCCACGGCCAGGGACCAAAGGTGCGCCAGCCCCACCCAGTTGGTCTGCCAGGGCCAGTCGCTCTTGAGCGCCGTGGCGATGTTGGGAATAAACGCCAGGTACCAGCCCAGCGAATCGTAGCCGCTGAACACCCGGTCGGGACGCCGGTCGATGACGAGGATCGCGAACAGCGAGAGCAGGATGGCGAAATAGTACAGCGGGAAAATACGCAGCACGCGCCGCCGGTAGAAGTTGCGGAAATAGCCGGGTTTCGACTTGGTATCGAGCAAAATGCCCGTGATCAGAAAACCCGACAGCACAAAGAACAGATCGACGCCCAGCCAGCCGCTGTGCGCCGTTTCGTACCACCAGCGGCCTTTCCACACGTCCCAGAACCAAAAATGGCAGAACAGGACCATCAGTGCGGCGAGGCCGCGCACGCCGTCGAGGGCAGGAATCCGGGCAAATGTGCTCATACGGGGAGAAGGGAATGTACCGTCCGGCGCGAAAGGTACGACGGGTAGTGCGAAAGGGCCATAGCCATCAACTTATGGTTTTCGCCGTTATTGGCGTCCTCGCTACAACTGTACGGAATGTTTTCGCCGTGCTTGTTGGCGGGGATGTCAACAACGGCGAAGAATAGGCGAAATCGCAGGATAAGCAAGATCCCTCCCCACTCAAACTCAAAAAATCCTGTTATCCCGTTATTCCGGTCTATAGCCCTCTACCGCCCCAAAACCTTTTCCGCGCCAAATGGGTTGTAAACCCTGATCATTCCGCTATTTTTGCCCCTCGCAACAACACGCAACATATGGGAAACAACATACAACTCGACGATTGGCGCCTCGAACAGGAGGAATGGCTGGAAGCCCTCGAAGAAGTCATCGAAGCCCACGGCCGCGAACGCAGCGCCGAATTGTTCCAGCGCCTGCGCTACCTGCTGGCCCGCCACGGCGCGGCCAATGGCGGCCCGGCGCTCAACACGCCGTACCGCAACACCATCCCCGCCGACGAGCAGCCCGCCTATCCGGGCGACCTGGAACTCGAGCGCCGGATCGAAAATGTCCTCCGCTGGAATGCGCAGGCCATGGTGCTGCAGGCCCAGGACAAAGACCTCGCGCTCGGCGGCCACATCGCCACCTATGCCGCCTGCGCCACCATGCTGGAAGTGTTGTTCCACCATTTTCTGCGCAAGCGCTCGGCCGACTATGGCGGCGACCTGCTGATGTTTCAGGGCCACGCCGCGCCCGGCGTTTACGCCCGCGCCTTTTGGGAAGGCCGGCTTACCGAACAACAAATCGCCGATTTCCGCCAGGAACTGCTCGGCGGCGTGTCCAGTTACCCGCACCCGCGGCGCATGCCCCGGTTCTGGCAGGCGCCCACAGTCAGCATGGGCCTCGGCCCGATGACGGCCGTGTACCAGGCCCGCTTTGTCAAATACCTCGAATCGCGGGGGCTCAAACCGCTCAACGGCGGCAAGGTGTGGCACTTCATCGGCGACGGCGAGATCGACGAGCCGGAGATCTACGGCACCATCGGCGTGGCCGCCCGCGAAAACCTCGACAACCTGATCTTCGTGGTCAACTGCAACCTCCAGCGCCTCGACGGGCCCGTGCGCGGCAACGGCAAGATCATTCAGGAAGTGGAGCGCCATTTCTACGGCGCCTCCTGGGAAGTCATCAAAGTGGTGTGGGGCAGCGAATGGGACGAACTGCTCGCCAAAGATGAAGACGGCGCCCTGCTGGCCCGCCTCGAAGGCATGGTCGACGGCGACTTCCAGGAGATCACCAACCTCGACGGCGCCGGCGTCCGTCAAAAACTGACGGGCGACGACCCGCGTATCGCCGCGCTGCTGGCCGGCTACACCGACGAGCAACTCAAAACCATGCGCCGCGGCGGCCACGACGCGCTCAAGGTCTACACCGCCTACGAACGCGCCCTGCGCGCCGGCAAGCCCGTGGCGATCATCGTACAAACGGTCAAGGGCTACGGCATGGGCAAAGCCGCCGAAGGCAAGAACAAAGCGCACCAAACCAAAGATATCAGCCCCGAGAGCCGCGTGGAAACCAAAAACCGCTACGGCATCCCGATCAGCGACGACGAGGCCCGCGCCGCCAAATTCTGGTACCCCGGCCCCGACGATCCCGCCACCCGGTACCTGCATGAACGCCGCAACGCGCTGGGCGGCTACCTGCCCGAGCGCTCGGAGGAATACCCGAAATTCCAACTGCCCGACGTGTCGGCGTTTGAAAAACAACTGCAGGGCAGCGAAGCCGCCGGCGGCAAAACGTTCTCCACCACGGCGGCCATGATCGACATCATGACCCAACTCATCCGCAACCCCGATATGGGCAAATACATCGTGCCCATCGTGCCCGACGAGGCGCAGACCTTCGGGATGGAGACCATGTTCAACTCAGCCCAGATCTGGAACCAGAAAGGCCAGTTGTACACGCCGCTCGAAATCGGCATCTCGGTCATCAAATACAAGGAATCGAAAACCGGCCAGGTGCTCCAGGAAGGCATCAACGAAGACGGCGCCACGGCCTCGTTCACCGCCGCCGGTACGGCTTACAGCCTGCACGGCATCCCCATGATCCCGTTCTACATCTACTACTCGATGTTCGGGTTCCAGCGCGTGGGCGACCTCGTGTGGGCTGCAGCCGACATGATGTGCAAGGGCTTTCTGCTCGGCGCCACCGCGGGCCGCACCACGCTCAACGGCGAAGGCCTGCAGCACCAGGACGGCCACTCGCACCTGATCGCCCAAACGGTGCCCAGCGTGATCAGTTACGACCCCGCATACGCCTACGAACTGGCGGTGATCGTGCACGACGGCATCCGCCGGATGTACCTCGACGGCGAACACAAACTGTACTACATCACGCTCTACAACGAAAACCTGCCCATGCCCGCCATGCCGGCCGGTGTGGAAGAAGGCATCCGCCGCGGGCTGTACCGCTTCCGCAAATCGGCCAAAAAGTCGGCGCAGGCCGGCGTCAAGGCCCACCTGCTGGGCTCGGGCATCATCCTCGACCAGGCGCTCAAAGCCGCCGAGATCCTCGAAGCCGAAGGCGTCAGCACCGACGTATGGAGCGCCACCTCCTGGAGCGAACTCTACCGCGACGCGCAAGCCTGCGAACGCTGGAACCTCCTGCACCCGGGCGAACCGGAAAAGACCGCCTACCTGCAACAGACCCTCCACGGCGAAGACGGCGTGTTTGTGGCCGCCAGCGACTGGGTCAAAATGACCGCCGGCTGCCTGGCGCCCTGGATGCCCGCCGCGTTCACCGCCCTCGGCACCGACGGCTTCGGCCTCTCCGAAAGCCGCGACAGCCTGCGCAACTACTTCGAGGTGAGCGCCCGGTATATCGCCTTTGCCGCCGTCCGGCTCCTGCACCGGCAAGGCAAAGTGAGCGACAAGGCGATCCTGGACTTTATGCAAAAGCACGGGGTGGAAGCGGATAAGATGGACCCGATGAGCGTGTGAGTTGAGCTATGGCATGCGTTGGATCGGGGACGAGGGGTATAAACGGTTGGGCATAATGCTACAAAACACGTAAATTTTTCATCGCCGTTGTTGGCGTCCCTGGCAGAATTGTACGGCATGTCTTCGCCGTTGTTGGCGTCCTGGCCAGAACTATACGGAATGTTCATCGCCGTTGTCGGTGTTTCATGCTTTAGCCTGACGGGCTATGGCGAGGACGCCAACAACGGCAATGGGATCTGTGTCCGGTGGGCTGCCCCCCTCACTGCCCTTTTTTCTTCGCCTCCTTCTCCAACTTCCTGAAATACCGCCGGAGCAAAAAATTGTGTTTCAGCGCTTCCATGTTTTCGCTGAAGCGGGCAGTGCCTTCTTCCAGGTGGCCGAGCGTGTTTTGCAGGCGCGCGGCGGCCAGCGAATCCTTCATGAGCAGGTTGGCGGGGCCCTGGCCCTGCCGGACGTCGCGGTCGAGCCCCTGCACGAGGGCGTCCATGTTGCGGGCCAGTTGGTCGGCCTGGTCTTCCACAGCCTGGAGTTTGCCGACCACTTCGTTGAGTTCGAAGGCGAGGCTGGTGTCGCGCAGGAGGGTGCCTACGGAGCCTTTGCCGGCGCGCACGTCGCCCACCACGCCGTGGAGGTCGGTCATCGTTTCGGAGGCGGAGGCGGAGGCGTTGCGGAGGTTGAGCAGGGCGGCGCGGAGGTTGCGCGACAGGCTTTCGTCGTTGAGCAGGGCCGCCAGTTGGGTGCTTTTGTTGATGCGCTCGATGGTCTGGATCAGGCCTTCGGAGATGACCAGGACATTCTTGTTGGTCTTGTCGAGCGTGCGCAGCATTTCTTCGGTGCTGATGTCTTTCTGGCCCTGCAGCACGTCGCCCGGTTCGATAAGGGGCGCCGGCTCGTGTACAGGCACGAGGTTGACCACGCGGTTGCCGATCAGGCCGTCGGTGCCGATGTTGGCCGTGGCATTCTTGCGGATCACCTGGCGCATGTTGTCGTCGAGGGCGATTGTGACCACCACGAGGGTATCGTTGACGAGTTGCACGGCTTCCACGATGCCCACGACGATGCCCGACACCCGCACGTTGTTGCCCGAGATCAGGCCGCTGACATTCTCGAAATGCGCTTTTATTTCAAACCGTTTGGAAAAAATACTCTGGTTGCGCCCCAGCATATAGAGGAACAGGATCAGCAGCACCAGTCCGGTGAGGACGAAAATGCCCAGTTTCAGGTTATCGATCGTTCGTTTTGCCATAATGCACAGTCTTCAGTCAAAAAAGGCTTTCAATTTAGGGTCCTCCGAGGCTTTCAGTTCGGCGTAAGACCCATCGGCGTAGCACTTGCCGTCGATGAGCAGCACGATCCGTTCCGCCGCCATCTGCACCAGTTTCATGTCGTGCGAAATGACCATCGAGGAGGTCTGGTATTGTTGCTGGATGTCCCTGATCAGTTGAATGATCTCCATGCCGGTGATGGGGTCGAGGCCGGTGGTGGGCTCATCGTACAGGATGATCTCGGGTTTGAGGATGAGCGTGCGGGCCAGCGCGATGCGTTTGCGCATGCCGCCGGAGAGTTCGGCGGGCATCATGTCGACCGTGTGCGCCAGGCCCACGCTTTCGAGCACTTCGAGCACCAGCGCATCCACGTCCGTTTGTTCGGTGTGCAGCCAGTGCCGGCGGAGGGGAAATTCGAGGTTTTCGCGCACGGTCATCGAGTCGTACAGCGCGTTGCTTTGAAACAGGAAGCCCACTTTGGCGCGCAGTTGGTCGAGCTCGGCGTAGCGCAGGTCGGGCACATTCTGTCCCAGCACCTCGATTTGCCCGCTGTCGGGCCGCAGGAGGCCGATGATGCACTTGATGAGCACCGACTTGCCCGAGCCCGATTTGCCGAGTACCACGAGGTTCTCACCCCGGTACAGCGTCAGGTTAAAATGGTCGAGCACCACATTGTCGCCGAAGGCTTTGCAGAGGTCCCGAATTTCAATGACCGGTTCGTTTATCATGGTCAGTAGTCCCACACTAATTCCGCCACCTGCACGGCCAGCAGGTCGAGGATAAAGATCAGCACCGACGACATCACCACGGCTGAATTGGCCGAGCGACCCACGCCTTCGGTGCCTTTGGTCGAGTAATACCCTTTGTAGCAACCTACGATGCCGACGGCAAAGCCGAAAAAGTACGATTTCACGAACGCCGGAATAGCGTCGTAATAGGCCAGGTTGTCGATCACCTGTGTATAAAACAGTTTAAAACTCAGCACTTCGTAAATGTTGACGCCCAGGTAGGAACCGTACAGGGAAATGGCGTCGGACAACACCACCAGCACCGGCAGCATGAGCGTGGCAGCCATCGTGCGCGTCACCACCAGGTATTTGAACGGATTGGTGCCCGACACTTCCATGGCGTCGATCTGCTCGGTCACCCGCATCGAGCCCAACTCGGCGCCGATGCTCGAACCGATCTTGCCGGCGAAGATGAGCGCCGTGATCACCGGCCCGATCTCGCGCACAATGGCGATGCCCACCATGGCCGGGATCTGCGCCTCCACGCCGTAACGTACCATGCTCGGGCGCAATTGCATGGTGAGCACCAGCCCCATGATAAACGCTGTGAGGCCGACGAGCGACAAGGATTTATACCCGATGACAAAACACTGGTGGATCAGTTCGGCAAATTCGTACCGCGGCCGGAATACTTCCCGGAAAAACCGGATCGTGAACCGCGCCAGGTCGCCGATCTCGATCAAAAAGGCCCGGTTGCTGGTAAATGAAAACATAGTCAGGATGGATTTGGGTCCTGGAGGTAAACATTGGCGAGGGCAGGTATTGTTTGGGTTTGGTAAAGATAACTTGGGCCGATCCTTCCGGACAGTTACATTTGTCACCTTCTGCTATGCGTTTTATCAGTTTTCTCCTCGTCTTTCTCCCCATGTGCCGCGCCACCGCCGGATATGCCCAGCAAAGTCCGGACCCCTGCCTGGCGCAATTCAGTTTCCGGATCGTCGTGATCGGCTCTTCCACAGCAGCCGGCACCGGTGCATCGGTCGTCGACAGCGCCTGGGTGAACCGCTACCGGGCCCTGCAACAGTCGATCCGGCCGGCCAATGAAGTGATCAACCTCGCCCGGGGCGGTTACAACACGTACCACCTGATGCCCTCGGACCTGCCGCCGCCGGCCAACCGCCCGGCGCCCGACACCCTGCGCAACATCACCCGCGCCCTCAGCTTCCAGCCGGACGCCATTGTGGTCAACCTGCCGTCCAACGACGCGGCAGCCGGCTATGCCAGGGCCGAACAACTGGCCAATTTCGACACCATCGTGCAGCGCGCCACGGCGGCCGGCGTGCCCATTTGGGTGTGCACCACGCAGCCGCGCAATTTCAGCGCCGCCCAGGTGCAGCTGCAACGCGACGTGCGCGATACCATCCTCGCCCGCTATGCCCAGCGGGCCATCGATTTCTGGGAAGGGGTCGCCGGCGCCGACGGCTGGATCGACCCGGCCTTCAACTCCGGCGACGGCATTCACCTCAACGACGCCGGCCACCGGCTGCTGTTCGGCCGGGTGCAGGACAAAAACATCCCCATGGCCATAGCCCCGCTGCCGCAAATCTTCGCCTCGGGCGACACCGCCTGCGGCCCCGCGGCGGTCACCCTCAGGGCTACCAGCCTGAACGCCGATACCATCGCGTGGTTCGGCCTGCCCTCCGGCGGCGCGGCGCTGGGCTTCGGCCCGGTATGGACCACCCCGCTGCTCGACAGTTCGGCCACCTATTACGCCGAAGCGCGGCGCGGGCCGTTCTATTTTGAAAATGAATTGTTTACCACAACGTCCACCAACCGCGACTGGAACGGCGTGATGTTTGAACTGACGGCCGCCGATACGCTGACGCTCGACAGCATCGCCGTGAAAATGGCTACCGCCGGCGACCAGACGATCGTGGCGTACACGCGGCAAGGCGCGGTCTATGGTTGGGAAAACGACCCGGCCGGCTGGACTCCGTTGGATTCCTTGCCGGTCCGGGTGGCGGCAGCGGGCGATGTTGTCCGGCTGCCCGTCGGCCCGCTGGGGCTGCGCGCGGGCGATACGCTGGCCATTTACCTGCACCTGGCCGATCCGGCCGGGCAACTCTCGTACGATGCCGTGGCCGACACCCTGTCGTTCAGCACGCCGGAGCTGACGCTCCGCAACGGCACGGGCATTTCCTATACGTTTGCCGAGCGGTACTATCCCCGTGTGTTCAGCGGGCAGGTGTACTATCATTTTGGCGCCAACCCGGAGGGCGCCTGCCGGTCGGCGCGACTACCCGTAGCGGTCCGCATCGCCAGGCCAACGGTGGACCTCGGGCCGGACTCGCTGATGTTGGTCAACGACACGTTGCGGCTGGATGCGGGCCCCGGCTTTACCGCCTACGCCTGGTCGGACGGCAGCGCGGCCCAAACCATCACGCTGCACGCCGGAAACCTGCAACCCGGGCCGAATACGGTTTGGGTGGCGGCGACCGACAGCCTGGGTTGTACGGCGTCCGACAGTGTGCTGGTATATGTCACCACCGTCGGCGCAACCGATCTGGGGATCCAGCCGCAGATCCGCCTCTCGCCCAACCCCGGGCAGGGGGCCTTCCTGCTGTGGTCCGATCCGCCCCTGCCGGCCGTGGCCATCGAGGTGTACGACACGGCCGGGCGCCTGCTGCTGCGCCAAACGGGCGATCTGCCGCAACGCATCGGCGGCGGCTTCGGCCCTGCGGGCTTGTACTGGGTACGGCTGACGGGCGCGTTTGGAGAGCAGACGATCCGGTGGGTGAAGGAGTAGGGGTTTTATGTTGATTGGCCACGGAGGCATGAAGATTCGTCTTTCCTGTTTAAGGTGCCTCCGTGGTCAACCCACTCAAGGGCTCATTTTTGAAACGGCATACGCAGCAAGCGTCCCACGCTTTGCTCCCCGTTTTCGCGGAAGCGCTCCAGTCCGAAGGTCATGCGCTCCACGTCGGCCTTGCGCGCCGTGCCGAACAGGCGGTCCCAGAACGTGAACACGTCGCCGTAGTGCGAGTCGGTCTCCGGTTGATAGGCGGAGTGGTGCACGCGATGCCAGTTGGGCGTCACGAGCACCCAGGCGGCGTAGCGTTCGAACCAGGCGGGGAATTTGATATTGGAATGGTTGAGCAAAAACCAGGGCAGGGCGAAGGTGAAGTACAGCACAAAACTCGACAGCGACACGCCCAGCAGCGGCAACACCGTGACCTGTGTCAGCGACTGGATCAAAAACTCGAAGGGGTGCAGCCGCAGGCCGCTGGTGGAGTCCATTTCCGTGTCGGCATGGTGTACCCGGTGGATGCGCCACAGGAACGGCACGCGATGGTAGAGGCGGTGAAAACAATAGCTGTTCAGGTCGATGAACAACATGCCCAGCACGAGCGCGAGCGGGCCGGCGGGCAACACCCATTGCAGGAGGCCGAAATGCCGCGCTTCGGCGCCCATGATCACGCTGGTGATGCCGGCCCCGAGCAGGCCGTTGAGCACGAAGGCGATGCCGACGACGCCGAGGTTGCGCAGGCGTTGTTTTTTGCGCCAGCCGCCGTGTTCGAAATAGGGCAGATAACTTTCCAGGGTCATAAACAAGGCCAGAAAGAAGATGATGATGACCGGGGTGAGGTCGTTGAGGGTCTGGATCAGGTTGTCCATCGTTTTCGTTTTTACAGTGAAAAGATGGCGCAAAGGTGGGCGCCCGGGCCGCTCGTGTCGTCTTGCCCGGCGATTCCGGACGTCCGGATTCTCCATGGCAGGTCTTAAATGCTTGGGAAACCGCGCTCAGGGACGCGCCGATTTGAAATCGGAGGGCGTTTGGCCGGTCATTTTCTTGAACACGGCGTTGAACGCTGCCTTGGAGTTGAAACCGCTGTCGAAGGCCAGGGCCAGCACCGAGAAATGGGCGTTGGCGGGGTCGGTGACGGCTTGTTTGAAATGTTCGACCCGGTAGCGGTTGACGAAATCGGAGAAGGTTTCACCCTGAAACTGGTTGAGCAGTTGCGACACCTGGTGGGGCGGCGCGCCGAGGCGGTCGGCGAGTTGTTGTACGTTGAGGTTGGGGTCGAGGTATATTTTCTCGGCGGTCATGAGGTGGGTCAGCTGGTCGAGCAGCGCTTGTGCCCGGGCGTCCGAGAGGCCCGATTTTTCGTATTTCGCGCCCCGGTGGATCAGCGGCACGTCGGGCGTGGCCGGCATGGCCGCCTCGCTGATGTCGGTGAAGATCTCGGGCTGTCGCAAGGCCCGGTATCCGAACACGTAGATAATGGCCGAAAACAGCAGGTTGGAGACCGGGTCGGCCCAGTTGATGCTGAACAGCGAGACCAGCGCGCACAGAGCGAACGTGGCGGCTCCGGCGTAGAAAAAGTGCCGCGCCCAAAGGAGCGTGTGGCCTTTCGGGCTGGAATACACTTCCCGGATCACCCGCTCGTGGCGCAGAATGAGCACGTAAGTGGCGACGAGGCCGGCGCAATTGCACAACAGGCTGAACGTGAACGACGCCTTCCAGTCGGCCGGCAACGCCGTATAACTGGCCAGCAGGATGGCGTGTTTGTCGGCGGCCGGCAAGCAATAAAAGGGCAGAAACCAGAGCAGCACCAGCAGGAAGGGCAGGAAGAGCAGCGCGTGTCGCCAGCGCAGGCGGAACTGCTTGCGCGTGAGGGCGAGGATGTACAAATACATCGGCGCGGCCGTTGCTGCGGCAAAGGGGGCGTGCAACAGGGCGAGATGCGGCGCCCGGAGCACCCATTGGCTGCTGTACGCGACGATCCCGAGCATACTGACCGAGAAGACCACGAGAAACAAGGCCAGCATGCGGTTGGCCCAGCGGTTGCCGTCGGATAAACGGAGCAACAGCAGGCCGAAAAAGATGCCCTGCACGGCGCCTAAAAAGGTGATCAGATTGAGAACATCCAACATTTCGGATCAGTCGTTGAGCCGACAAAGTTATTTATCCGTGCCAAATCTATTGTTACATTTACGGCATGAAGATACCGGCCGATCTGCTGCGCGATTATGGCGCCGTCGTGAAAAATTTCCGGCGGCACGAGGATATTTTCCGCGAACGGCAGGTGGCGTTTTACTACTTCCAGATCGCGTCGGGGCTCGTCAAAATGGTCAACCACGGCGAGGAGCACGATTTTATCCAGGGCATTTTTACCGACGGCGAGAGTTTCGGCGAGCCGCCCATGATCGGCGAATTCCCCTACCCCGCTTCCGCTGTGACCATGCTCGACACGCAGCTGCTGGCGCTGCCGCGCAAACACTTCATCACCCTGCTGCGCGACCATTTCGATATCCACCTGCGTTTTACCATGCACATGTGCCAGCGGGTGCAATACAAATCGGAGATCCTCAAGGCCATCAACCTCGGCCAGCCCGAAGAGCGCATCCTGGCCATCATCGACCTGCTGAAAACCAAACTCTCCCGCGAACAATACGGCCAGGACGAGCATTTCGTGGTCCCGTTCACCCGCCAGGAAATTGCCGACATGACGGGCCTGCGCGTCGAAACGGTCATCCGCAAAGTGGGCCTGCTCGAAGACCAGGGCAAACTGCAGGTATCCGACCGGAAGATCCTGCGGCCCTATGCCGGATGAGCCCCGGCCATGCCGGCCGCGCCAAACCTCCCTGCGCGTTTTTTCTGCCCCCCACCGCCTGCTATCCCGGGGGCAGCGCAGGAACCGGCAGGCGCAAAACGGCTGCCTGATCTTTCGCATACGGGCCGCTGATCCTCGTCATCCATTTTTTCCTTTTTACAGCAAACAGGGTTAAAAACCCGGAAAAACGGTCGAATTCGGGCCTGGAGGGGTGTGAATTCGGGTATCTCCGGATTTTATGATTTGGATCATAAAAGCGCGCCTTCCGGGGCTAGTAATCTTGCAGTGTTCAATCCATCTTATTCAATCTAAAACACTGTTCTATGAAAATCTTGTATGGCGCTCTATTCCTGCTCGCGTTCGGATTAGCAGCCTGTGGCGGCAGCGATAATACAGAAGGAAATGCCGCTCCGGCGGCCACTGCCAAATCGCCCGAAGACCAAATGTTGGCGGAAGGGAAAGGCGTCGGCGAAGTAAAAGCCGTGGAATTGGCCACGCCGCTCGATGGCGAACGCGTCAAACGCGGTAAAGCCATTTACGACATGAAATGCTCGGCCTGCCACAAACTCACCGATCAAAAATTCGTCGGCCCCGGCTGGAAGGACGTCACCAAGCGCCGGAAACCCGAGTGGATCATGAACATGGTCACCAACGTCGATATCATGCTCGACAAAGACGAAGAGGCCCAGAAGCTGCTCCAACTCTGCCTCACCCGCATGCCCAACCAAAATGTTTCGATCGGCGACGCCCGCGACGTGCTGGAGTATATGCGCTCCAACGACGGGGAGAAATGAGTTCGAAGTTCGAACTTTCAAAAAGTTGAAACTTAAAATCCGCTCTTATATGAAAAAGGTACTCTTTTTCCTCGGAGGAATGTTGATCATCTTCACCGTCCTCTGGCAATGCAAAACCAAAAGCGCCGCGACGGCCACCTCCAGCGACGCGGCTCAAAAAGCCTATGTGGCGCCAGGTACCTACGACGAATTCTACAACTTCGTCTCCGGTGGTTTTAACGGCAACGTATCGGTGTACGGCCTGCCATCGGGGCGCTTGATCAAGATCATCCCGGTATTTTCGGTATTTCCGGAAAACGGCTACGGCTTCAGCGAAGAAACCAAAGCCATGCTCAACACCTCGCACGGCTGGCTGCCCTGGGACGACCAACACCACATCTCCATTTCCGAAACCAACGGGATACAGGACGCCCGCTGGATGTTTGCCAACGCCAACAATACGCCGCGGGTAGCGCGGGTCGACCTGTCGACGTTCCGCACCATGGAAATCCTGGAGATCCCCAACTCGGCCGGCAACCACTCCTCGCCGTTCATCACCGAGAACTCCGAGTACATCGTGGCCGGCACCCGCTTTTCAATCCCCATGGATGACAAACCGGACTTTCCGATCGACTCGTACAAAGAAAACTTCAACGGCACGCTGTCGTTTATCAGCGTCAATCCGCAAGACGGCCGCCTGAAACTCGCCTTCCAGGTGCTCATGCCGGGCATGGACTTCGACCTCGCCCGCGGCGGCCGCGGCCCGAGCAAAGACTGGTTCTTCTTCTCCTGCTACAATTCCGAACGCGCCAACACGCTGCTCGAAGTGAACGCCTCGCAAAACGACAAAGACTTCGTGGTAGCCATCAACTGGAAAAAAGCGGAGGAATACGTCAAGGCCGGCAAAGGCATGAAGAAAACCGTGCGCTACGCCCACAACATCTACGACGAAAAAGTACACAGCGCCACCACCACCTGGGAAACCGAAACCCTCCTGCTCGATCCGACCGATTTGAAGGATTTCGTGTACCTGATGCCCTGTCCGAAAAGCCCGCACGGCTGCGACGTAGACCCCACCGGCAAATTCATCGCCGCTTCGGGCAAACTGGCCGCCGTTATCCCGGTCTTTTCGTTCGACAAAATGCT
Source organism: Saprospiraceae bacterium (assembly GCA_044230315.1). Lineage (GTDB taxonomy): Bacteria > Bacteroidota > Bacteroidia > Chitinophagales > Saprospiraceae > M3007. Next base: position 8,884 of record JBGARJ010000070.1, on the reverse strand, counting down.
GCAAGCCATCGCCGACAAAAACTACGACGGCGACTACCAGGGTATTCCTGTGCTGAAATACGACGCCGTACTGCACGGTGAAGTACAGAAACCCGGCCTCGGCCCGCTCCACACCGAATTCGACGACAATGGCAACGCCTACACCTCCATGTTCGTCTCTTCCGAGATCGTGAAATGGAACGTCCAGAGCCTGCAAGTGCTCGACCGCGTACCGACCTACTACTCCATCGGCCACCTCTGCGTGCCCGGCGGCGATACCCGCAAACCCTGGGGCAAATACGTGATCGCTTACAACAAGATCACCAAGGACCGCTTCCTGCCCACGGGACCCGAACTCACCCAATCGGCCCAGTTGTACGATATCACCGGCGACAAGATGAAACTCATCCTCGACTTCCCGACGATCGGCGAGCCGCACTACGCCAATGCCGTGCCGGCCGAGTTGTTGCAGAAAAAGTCGGTCAAAATCTATAAACTGGAGGAAAACAACCACCCCTATGTGGCCAAAGGCGAAGGCCAGACCAAGGTGGTGCGCGAAGGCAACAAGGTGCACGTGTACATGACGGCGATCCGCTCGCACCTCACGCCCGACAACATCGAAGGGGTGAAGATGGGCGACGAAGTGTATTTCCACGTCACCAACCTCGAGCAAGACTGGGATATCCCGCACGGGTTCACGATCAAAGGATCGACGACCGCCGAGATCCTCATCATGCCGGGCGAAACCCAAACGCTGGTGTGGAAACCCGACCGCGCGGGTGTTATTCCGTTCTATTGCACCGACTTCTGCTCGGCCCTGCACCAGGAAATGCAAGGCTACCTGCGGGTGTCGCCCGCCGGCTCGAATGTGCCGATCAAATTCGGCACCGACGTCAAGCCTGTTCAATAAGAACTCCTATAGACCAGCGCGTAAAATCCTATTTTTCGCTCTATCCACACGGGCTTATTATACCGTTTTTATAGACAGGATTACAGGATGAACAAGATTATGATGGCCACTACCGGATATTTTATTATACATACTCTTTAGTCTAGCATTAGTGTAAATAAAATGTCCATAATAGTCAGGCCGGATAACGCATCCTGGATATCCTGCAAATCCTGTCTATAGATCCGGAATAGAGCCTTCAAATTATAGTTGATTTAAGATTTAAGATTACATGATTTCTGATTTTAGAAGTTTTTCGGCGTAAAATCGGATTTCAGCCATCATCCAATTCAATCAATAATCTTAAATCATGTAATCATAAATCTTAAATCTATAGAATTCGACAAGTCTTTCAATTGAATTCAAAATTTTGATGCGTTTGCCCCGGGATAGAGCCTTCACCTAAAACGTCCGCACAACTATGAAACGCCTGTTTATTTATATGGCTGCCGCCATATCCCTGGTTATCGGATTTTCCTGTAACCAAAGCGCACCCGGCGCCGGCACTGCCAGTGCCGCCGATGCTGCATCGGTCGGAAAGGGGCAGTCCGCCGTTCAGGACGACGAATCGCAGAAAAACGTCCTGCAAATCGCCGTGGGCTCCAAGGATCACAGTACCCTCGTAGCTGCGGTAAAAGCCGCCGGCCTTCAGGATGCCCTGGCCAATGCCGGCCCGTTCACCGTGTTTGCTCCCACCAACGAGGCCTTCAGCAAAGTGCCGAAGGAAACGCTGGACAACCTGATGAAGCCCGAAAACAAGGACGCTTTGTCGAATATCCTCGAATACCACGTGTATGTAGGGGTGATCAAAACCGAGCAGATGCGCGACGGGCAGAAACTCAACCAGGTCAACCTGAAGAACGTCGAGATCAGCAATAAGGACGGTAAGATCATGCTCAACGGCACGGCCAACATCATCGCCTCGGTTCCGGCCTCCAACGGGATCGTACACGTGATCGACGCGGTGCTGTTGCCGCCGGATAAATAAGTTGGAAGTTCGGAGTTGGAAGTTCGGCGTGTTGAACTGGCTGCTTCGGCAACCTGAAACAACGGTCAAACCAGAACGCACCGGTTCAACACATCGAACTTCAAACTCCAAGCTCCAAACTTAGACCTCCAAACTTCGAATTATAAATTTGATATCATGTTCAAGATCAGCAATATATCCAAGGTGGTGTTGGCTATTGGCGCGGCGGCGTTGCTGGCGCTGCTCAAACTTCCGATTTGGAATATTTACCTCACGGCGCCGCAGTATCCGGAAGGGTTGGAAATGAAAATCTGGCACAATACCATTACCGGCGATGTGCAGGTGATCAGCGCGTTGAACCACTATATCGGGATGCGGGCCATCAGCGTGGAGATGTTCCCGGAATTCAAATACCTCGGAACGGTCATTATGGCGGTGGCGGGTTTGTGCCTGGTACTGGCCCTGCTGGGCCGCTGGTGGTCGGCACTGACGTATTACGTGGTGCTGGCGGTGGCCGACGCACTGGCATTGTACGATTTCTGGCGCTGGGGCTACGATTACGGGCACAACCTGAACCCCGAAGCGCCGATCATTATCCCGGGCATGGCCTACCAGCCGCCGGTATTGGGGTATAAAAAACTGCTGAATTTTGAAGCCTGGTCGATGCCCGATTGGGGCGGCTGGATACTGATGGCAGTCACCGTCCTGTCGTTCCTGGTAGTGGTGTACGAATGGTGGCGCAATCGCCGCCGGCGCCTTCAAGCCCAGACAGCCAAACCCGCCAAACCCGCCGCACTGGCTACCGCCGCACTGGTGCTGCCCCTGTTGTTCTGGCACTGCGCTACCGGCCCCCAACCGATCAACTACGGCAGCGACAACTGCAGCTTTTGCAAGATGACGCTTATGGACAAGCACTACGGCGCCGAGATCGTGACCAGGAAAGGCAAAGTGTACAAACTGGACGACATCAATTGCCTGGTCAAGTTTCAGAAGAAGGGCGGCCTTCAAGCGGCGGAGATTGCCGGCCGCTACCTGGTCGACTACAACCACAGCGGCGTTTTTGTTCCAGCCGAACAAGCTCTGTTTTTGCAGAGCGATAAACTGAACACCCCCATGGCGTCCGGCATGGCCGCGTTCGCAAACCGCAACGACCTGGACCAGGTGATCGCCCAAACCGGCGGCGCCATCCTGAATTGGGAGCAGGTGCAGGCAGCCTTTTGACCCGTTTCCGTTATGAAAAAATTACTCCTGTTTTGCATGATCGCAGGCCAGGCCTGGATGTCCAATGCCCGCACCTGGGTGGTGGCGCCCGGTACGGAGCTGCCGGCCATCCGGGATGCCATCGCGCAGGCGCGGCCATACGACACCGTACTGGTGCAACCGGGTACGTACCGCGAAGGCGGCATCACAGTGCCGAAGCCGCTCGTACTGCGCGGCGAAGGCTGGCCGGTGATCGACGGCGAATTCCGCTACCAGCCTCTGACCATCCGCTCCGGCAACGTGAGCGTAAGCGGGTTCCGGGTCGTGCATTGCGGCACCACCGCCCTCGAAGATATCGCCGGGATCAAAGCCTTCAACGCACGCTACGTGTACATTTTCAACAACATCCTCGAAGACAATTACTTCGGCATCTACCTCTCGGCCTGCCAGAAATGTTTCGTCAGCGGCAACCGAATGACGGCGCACGGCACGGTGGAGCAAAACTCGGGCAACGGTATTCACGCCTGGAAATGCGACAGCATTACCGTGATCGACAACCGCATGACGGGCCACCGCGACGGGATCTATTTCGAGTTTGTGACCGATTCGTATATCGCCCGAAACATAAGCGAAGGCAATATCCGCTACGGCCTGCATTTTATGTTCTCGCACAACAACGCCTACGAATACAACACCTTCGCCCGCAACGGCGCGGGCGTGGCGGTGATGTACACCCGCCACGTGCGCATGGTGCACAACTATTTCGCCAACAACCAGGGCGGCGCCTCCTATGCCCTGCTGCTGAAAGACATCCAAAACAGTTACATGGCCGACAACCTGTTTGAAGCCAATACGGTCGGCATCTTCATGGAAGGGTGCACGCACAGCATCCTGGAACAGAACGAGTTTCGCAAAAACGGCTGGGCGATAAAAGTGCAGGCCAGCTGCGAGGAAAACGTGTTCCGGCACAATAACTTTTTCGCGAACACCTTCGACATATCCACCAACAACAAACTGGTGCTCAATACTTTCGAGCACAACTACTGGGACAAATACGAAGGGTACGACCTCAACCACGACCAGGTGGGCGATGTGCCCTACCGGCCGGTCAGTTTGTTCGCCATGGTGTCCGACCAGATGCCCTATGCCATGATGTTCTGGCGGAGTTTTACCGTATTCCTGCTCGACCGGGCCGAAAAAGTCATCCCCAGCCTCAGCCCCGACAACCTGCGCGACGATTCACCATTAATGAAACCTTATGTTGCAGCTACAGCACGTCAGTAAAACCTTCGGCAAACTGGAGGTACTGAAAAACATCAACATCGGATTTGACCGCGGCCAGGCGGTGGCCATCATCGGCCCCAACGGCTCGGGTAAAACGACCCTGATCAAGAGCATGCTGGGCATGGTGGTACCCGAAGACGGCGTCATCACCTTCGAAGGCCGCCCTATCGGCATCGACGCGCAGTACCGCCGGCACATTGGCTATATGCCGCAAATCGGGCGCTACCCCGACAATATGCAGGTGGGACAGTTGTTCGATATGTTGCGCGACCTGCGCAACGGCGCAACAGCCGTGGACGAAGAATTGATCCATGCCTACCGCCTGCCGGAGATCTACCACAAAAGCATGCGCACGCTCTCCGGCGGCACCCGGCAAAAAGTAAGCGCGGCCCTGGCTTTTTTGTTCAGCGCCCCGGTGATGATCCTCGACGAGCCCACGGCCGGCCTCGATCCGCTGTCGGCCGAAATCCTGAAGGATAAGGTGCAGCGCGAAAAACAGCGCAACAAACTCTTCCTGATCACCTCGCACATTATGAGCGATCTGGAGGAATTGGCCACCGATGTGATGTACCTGGTAGAGGGCCGTGTGGTATTTTTCCAATCGCTCGAAGCCCTGAAATCCGAAACCGGGGAAGAGCGGCTGGGAAAAGCCATCGCGAAGATCATGACGCAACGCAATTAAATCACCCCGGATACGGCGCCCAGACGCCGGGTCCGACCAACCCAATCACTATGCATCTCCATCCTGACATGACCATAGGCGAAGTAGTGGCCCACCACTACCGCACGGCCGAAGTATTCAGCCGGCACGGCATCGATTTTTGCTGCGGTGGAAAACGATCGCTGGCCAAGGCCTGCGCCGACAATGCCGTCGAGTGGGAAACCCTGGCTACCGAACTCGATGCAGCGCTTCAGATACCCGAGAGCCCCTCCGATAATGCCGACAACTGGGAACCCGATTTTCTGGCCGAATACATCGAACGGGTACACCACCGGTACCTGCGCGACAACCTGCCCCTGCTGCGCGCCTACACCGTTAAAATCGCCGAGGTACACGGGACGCGGCATCCGGAGCTCAAAATCGTGGAGAAACAGGTGGAAGTACTGACGGAAGACTTGCTGGATCACCTGGCCAAGGAAGAAAAGATCCTGTTCCCGTACATCAAGGCCATGTGCGCCGCCCAAAACGGCCCCAGCCGGGCCCCGGTGCCGCCCTTCGGTTCGGCCCTGAACCCCATCCGCGTGATGGAGCAGGAACACGACTACGCCGGTTCGCTCCTCGACAACCTGCGCGAAATGACCCATGATTTCGAACCGCCGGCCGACGCCTGCACGACGTACCGCGTGGCCTTCGCCAAACTCAAGGAGCTGGACACCGACCTGCGCTGGCATGTGCACCTGGAAAACAATATCCTGTTTCCCAAAGCGATCCTGCTGGAGCAAATGCTGAAAAACCAAAACTGATCGCTCCCCGCTATCCCTGTTTGCTAAACTACACGACCATGCGTACGGCTATCCTTATACCCGTTCTCTTTTTCCTCAGTCTCGCCGCCGCCAATGCCTGCGACCGCTGCGGTTGCTCGCTCAGCGGACATTACCTGAGCGCCCTGCCGCAATATCAGCGGCACGTGCTGGGTGCGCGCTGGTACTATCGGGGCTTCGAATCGCAACACCACGACAGCGAGCGGAGCGCCGAACGGTTTCAAAGCCTCGAACTCTGGGGCCGTTTTTACCCGGTAAAGCGCCTGCAAGTGCTCACAGTAGTGCCCGTTAACTTTTTCACCCAGAAAGCCGGCGCCGAACGCATGAGCCGCCAGGGCATCGGCGACGCCGTGCTGCTGGCTAACTTCAACCTGCTGCAATCGGTGTGGGGGACCGACAAAAAGTGGCGGCAGGCCCTGTACCTGGGCGGCGGGGTAAAATTGCCGACCGGCAAATTCGACCCCGCGCTGGTGGAACAGGACATCAACCCGAACCTGCAGCCCGGCACCGGCAGCACCGACGTCATGGCATCGGCCAGTTACACCCTGCGCTACGGCAACTGGGGCCTCAATGCCGACGCGCTGCTCCGCTTCAATGCGACCAACCGCGCCGGCTACCGCTACGGCAACCGCTTCAACACCAGCGGCAGGCTGTTCTACTGGGCGCAGAGCGGCCGCAGCAAGTGGCTGCCGTCGGTAGGCGTGGCGCACGAATGGGCCGCTCCCGACCGGCACCTGGGCGCCACCCTCTACGATACCGGCGGCTACTGCCTGCTCGGCACGGCCGGAATCGACTGGTACTTCGGCCACCTGGCCGTGAGCGCGCAGTGGAACGCACCCATCACCCAATGGCTCGGCGCCGGCCATATCCGCAGCGGCCAGCGCGCCCAGATCGGCCTGGCCTACCTGTTTTAAAACCATCCTTTTGTCATTCCGTAAAGATTAACCGCCATGGCAACGTCCAGCACCACCCTAGAATGGCCCCAAACGGATACCTTGCGCACTGAAAACGCCCGCTCTTCCATGCAGATGCTGAAAATCGCCAAGTACGTCGTGTACGACATCTTACGCAACCGCTTCGTGCTGGCCTACCTGATGTTCTTACTCGTCGTTTCCATGAGTTTTTTTAACCTGGAAAGCGACCCGACCAAAGGCATGATGAGTTTGCTGAACGTTATCCTGCTGGTTCTGCCGCTCGTCAGCATCGTCTTTGCCACCATACACCTCTACAACTCCTACGAGTTTATGGAACTCTTGCTGGCGCAACCGCTCCGGCGTTCCGATATCTTCCTGGGCGAGTACCTCGGCATGGCGGCTTCGCTGTGTATCGCGTTCGCCGCCGGCGTGGGGTTGCCCGTGCTGGTGTACGACGGTTCGATGCGGGGGCTTACGCTGGTCGGCTGCGGACTGCTGCTTACCCTGGCGTTTGTTTCGATGGCTTTTCTGGCGACGGTGCTGTCGCGCGACAAGGCCCGCGGTATCGGTATCGCGTTGTTGCTCTGGTTCTTTTGCACCATTTTGTACGACGGCATCGTGCTGATGGCCATGTTTGCGTTCAGCGATTACCCGCTGGAAAAGGCGATCATCGGCCTGGCGTTTCTCAACCCGGTGGACCTGGCCCGGATCGCCATGCTTCTCCAACTCGACGCCGCGGCCCTCATGGGCTACACCGGCGCCTTGTTCCAGCACTTCTTCGGCTCGGCATTGGGAGCGGGTTTGTCGTATGCGATGATGGCCGTTTGGGCCGTTTGGCCCCTGTGGCTGGCGGTCCGGATCTTCCGGAAAAAAGATATCTGAATTTTAAAGGCGTGCACCACGGAGGCACAGAGAAGTTAGCCGATGGCAATACATGCTCGCTGTGCCTCGTGGCGCATAATGCTCATTCGGGCCGTGTTGCGCACAATTGCTCCGCTTCGCGGACAACCGCATTGATCCGTGAAGGCGCCATCCCGGCCAGCCGTTCGAGCAGATCGGGCCGGGCAACCAGGTCGCCGGCCAGTACAATGTTTCGTTCGAGCATCCGGTTTTTCTCCTGTTGCGTCATGGTGGTCAGGCAGGTCAGCGGATGCAGGCCGCTCCGGTCGATCCATTCGCGGAGGCTGTCGCCGGTGGGCGTGTTCCAACTCACGAGATGCAGCCCGGCGCAGCGACCGTACGCCAGCGCCTCATCGGTAAAACGGGTATTGGTAAAGATCCAGCCCTCTTTGGAGTGGTTTTTCCACGGGCCTTCGTTCAAGAAGCCGCTCAGCAGGTCCTGAAACCGCGCATGGATATACAGCGACACTTTTACATCGCTCACCATGTGCTGGCGGTTGTGGAACTTGCATTCGCCCACCACCAGGCGTTGGCCGGCCTGGCCGAACACATCCAGTTCATGCGGCACACAATGCCCCTGGCGTACCAGGCCGGTTTCGACCTCAAATCCGTCGGATTCCAGCAATTTGGCGATGAATTGTTCGAAGGGAAAACCCGAAGGACCGAACCCGAGCAGGGCCTGTTTCAGGGAATACCGGGCGGCCGTGTGGCTGGCATCCCTGCGCAACAGGCGATGGGCCAGTCGATAGATCTGCTTGGTGGTCATGCCTTCGTACAACTGTTCGCGCACCTGGCGGACGATGGCTTCCGCGTGCGCCTGGCTGGCACCGGCGCGGTGCAATGAACGGTACAATTTGCCGGAATCGAACGCTACCGATTCCCCGGAAGCTTTGGTAATGTGCATGCGTAAGACGGGTTTGGTTTAAATGCATCTTGGGACAAAAGGCAGACGTGGATTTTATCGAATTAGAGCCTATCCGGAAACCTCGCTTGGGTCGAAAGGCCAAGGGAAGTTTCCGGATAGGCTCTAATTCGATCCAGGTACTTGCTTCAACGTTTTCCAGCCGTAAATGTCGGGCAAATGAATGGTATCGCCCTCGGGGCCGACGGTGGTCAGGTCGTACCGGATATCAACCCGGGTACCGACGGGGGCGTAGTAATACAGGCGCCAGGCGTCGCTTTCGCTGCACCCCACGCACCCGTTGGAAT
>JBGARJ010000013.1:0-135861 GCA_044230315.1 Saprospiraceae bacterium | reverse complement strand
GCCTCTTACCTGGCGTTTACGGCCACGCCAAAGAACAATACACTGGAAAAATTCGGAGTGAAACAAGATGACGGTAGTTACCGCCCCTTCCACCTCTACTCCATGAAACAAGCCATCGAAGAAGGTTTTATCCTCGATGTACTGGCCAACTACACCACCTACAAGAGTTATTACGAGATTGAAAAGTCCATCGAGGAAAATCCCTTGTTCGACACCGCCCGGGCGCAGAAGAAGTTGAAAGCATACGTGGAGCGCCACCACCAGACCATCGCCACTAAGGCCGAAATCATGTTGGATCACTTCATTACCAAGATAGTGAACACCAAAAAGTTGAAGGGCAAAGCCAAGGCGATGGTAGTGACGCAAAGCATTGAGTCGGCCATACAGTACTACTGGGCGCTCCGGCGAATTCTCACGGCCAAAGGCAAACCGTTCAGCATCCTGATTGCCTTTTCCGGCAAAAAAATAGTCGACGGCGAGGAATTCACCGAAGATGGCCTAAACGGTTTCCCGGAGAAAGATACCCGCGACAAATTCGACGAAGACGAATACCGCATATTGGTGGTCGCCAACAAGTACCTCACGGGGTTCGACCAGCCCAAGCTCACGGCCATGTATGTCGATAAAAAGTTGCAGGGTGTGCTGGCCGTGCAGGCGCTCTCCCGCTTGAATCGCTCGGCCGACAAGTTGGGCAAGAAAACAGAAGACCTTTTCGTGTTGGATTTTTTCAATTCCACCGACGATATCAAGGCCGCTTTCGATCCCTTTTACACCGCCACCTCGCTCAGCAAGGCCACCGACGTCAACGTGCTGCACGAACTCAAAGGCAACCTGGACACCGTGGGCGTGTATGAATGGGCCGAAGTCGAAGACTTTGTCGAAAAGTATTTCAACAAAAGCCCAATCATCGATGTGGCTGCCGACCGGTTCGTATCGGGCCTGGGACTAGAGGAAAACGAAAAAGCCGACTTCAAGATCAAGGCCAAGCAGTTCGTGAAAATTTACGGTCAGATGGCGGCTATCCTGCCTTACGAAGTCGTAAAATGGGAAAAGTTGTTCTGGTTCCTGAAATTCCTGATTCCCAAGTTGACTATCAAAGATCCGAACGTCGACGCGCTCGATGAGTTACTGAACTCCGTCGACCTGTCCACCTACGGGCTGGAGCGGGTGAAACTGAACACTGCCATCGGATTGGACGCTGCAGAGACCCAAGTCGAGCCCCAAAACCCCAATCCCCGAAGCGCGCATGGCGGCGACGAACAGGAGGATCCCCTCGACCTTATCATCCGGAGTTTCAACGAACGGCATTTCCAGGGCTGGGAAGCCACACCCGACGAACAGCGGGTAAAATTTGTGAACATTGCCCATAAAATGCGGTCGCACCCGGATTTCCAACGGAAATATGCCGACAACCCTGACGCCCAGAATGCTGATATTGCCTTCCGGCAAATGTTCGACGAAGTGATGACCCAAGAGCGGAAAAACGAGCTCGACCTGTATCGGTTGATTGCTAAGGACGAAGCGTTTCGGATGGCCATGCTGGATACGTTGAAGCGGGTGCTGGGTGTCGGGTGACACCCCCCGTATGCCATTCCCCCAACAAAAAAATCCTTGCAAGTTGTTCACTTACAAGGATTTGTGTTTGAATGGGTGGTAGCCCGTACGGGAATCGAACCCGTGTTTCATCCGTGAAAGGGATGCGTCCTGACCCCTAGACGAACGGGCCTTTTAGAAGGCGGAATTTCGGGTGCGGGGTGCGGAATAACACCGCCCGAAAACCCGCTTTGTCAAGAGCGGGGCAAAGATAAGTGCTGCCCACGCGCATTTCCAAACACCCAACAAAATTTTTGAGAAAAAATTCCCGCGCTTTAAAACTTATAGTTGGACAGGAGTTTTTCCACCCGTTTTTGCACGCCCGGGTCCGCCACGAGTTCGGGGGCGTGTTGCGGCTTTTTACGCGCATCGATCACCAGCGGGCCGCGGCACCCCCAGTGTTTGAACTCGGTAAAGGCCTGCACCCCGTAGAGGTCGTGGCTGGGGTTTGCCCGCGTGAAGCCCACCCACAGGAAGTTGTTCAGCGCAGCGGCGGTGAAGGCGCTGTCGTCCACCAGCAGGATCAGGGGGATGCCGTCCAGGCCGTCTACCGCCTCCAGGTAACGGCAAAATTGTTCGGCGTCGGCCCGGCCCTGCGCCAGATCGGTATTGGGCGGCGCCTGCACGGCCAGTACGCCCGGCAGGCAAAACCGGGGCTGGCTGAAGCCGTGCGGCAAGGCGAAAAGCGCCGGCAATTGCAGGGCCAGCGTGCGGCGCTGCTCCCCGCGACAGGCCACCACCACCTTGGAGCCCTCGTTCCAGCCGGTACCCGAATAGTCGAGCGTATCGATCGTGGTGCGCGTCTGGAAATGCAGATCGCGGGTCCAATCGACGCGCTCCAGCACGTGCCGGAAGAAATGCGGAATGTCGTGGGTGTTTAGGTTGGGGTTGTCGTCGGCCGCGGCGATGAGGAAGAACTTGGCCAGCGAGGTCTGGCCCGTGCCGAGCACGCGGTTGGCAATGGTCAGGATCTCTTCTGGCTTGCGCTCGCGGAAAGGCATGTAGCGCTCGTGGCCGATGGCCAACAGGAGCGGATGCACGCCGGCGGCGTCTACGGCGTGCAGTTCCTTCAGGCCCGGAAATTCCTGCGGGGTCAGCGGGGCCACCAGTTCATGGATGAGCCAGCCGAAGCTGCTGTCTTCCTGCGGCGGGCGCCCCACCGCGGTAAAATGCCAGAGGGGATCCTTGCGGTGATAGATCCGGTGCACCCGCATGACCGGAAAATCGTGCGCCAGCGAATAATAGCCCAGGTGGTCGCCAAAAGGCCCTTCCGGTTTTTTCAGGTCCTTCACGATCTCGCCGGTGAGGATAAAATCGGCGTCGGCGCTGAGGGTATAGCCCTCTCGATGCAGGTAGCGGAAGCGCCGGCCACCGAGCATGCCGGCGAAGGTGAGTTCGCTCAGGCCTTCGGGCAAGGGCATGATGGCTGCAAAAGCGTGGCTCGGCGGGCCGCCCACGAAAATGCTGCACCGGAATGGCTCGGCGCGCTGGTTGTATTTGGTGTGGTGCACGCCGATGCCGCGGTGCAACTGGTAGTGCAGCCCGATCTCGGCATTCGGCACGTAGTCGTTGCCCGACAACTGGATGCGGTACATGCCCAGGTTGGAGTGCATCACGCCCGGTTGGTCGGGATCTTCGGTGTACACCTGCGGCAAGGTAATGAACGCGCCGCCGTCCATCGGCCAACTCTTGACCTGGGGCAACTGATCAACCGTCGTTTGGCCATACAGCACCGGAGCGCCCCAGCGGCTGCGCATCGGCAGCGCCGACAAAGCCGTAAACGGCGCCGTCAGGTACCGGCCGGGATGCCGGAAAAAGGCAGCGGGATCTTTTTTGAGTTCGATGACGCGCTTGACGCGGTCGAGGGTGTGCCGAAACAAAAATTCGGTTTGCCGGAAGGTGCCGTACAGGTTGCTGACCGCTTGGAACGGACTGCCTTTGACGCGCTCGTACAATACAGCCGGCCCCTGGCGGTCGAACACCTGGCGGTGAACTTCGGCCATTTCCAGGTTCGGGTCCACTTCCTCGCGGATGCGCAGCAACATGCCGTGTTGTTCAAGATCGCGCACAGCGGCGCGCAAACTGGAGTATGCCATAGCAAAGGGCAAAATAACGGAGGATATCCAATGTCCCGACATTCCCCTCCCCCACCATCCCGTGGAGGAGCGATCATTCCCGGATATGCGCCAACTTCGTATTTTGATAAATGGGGTCTTTCAAAATCTCCCGCATGCGTTTGATGGTTTCGCGCGGACCCATGTCAAGGGCCAAATTGATCGCCCAATCGGGGATACTGCCGCCGGGGTCGGAATACAGGTAATATTCCACATACAGCCAACCGCCGGCGCCGGGGATGAGCGTCCATTTAGTGGTGGCTTTTTTGATCCGGATCACATCTTTCACCTCGGGGAGATAACCGTCTACCGCCGTACTGACGGAATACACCGCCAGGCTGTGCGGGTCCTGTTCCAGTTTGGTGTGCAGGACCACGTCGCGGTCGCTCATCGGCCAGGGAAAATCGATCCGGGAGTAATAATACATTTCGGTGGGAGAAACGCGTTTGAGCAGCCGCGATTCGGCCACTTTATAACCCCACACCGGGTATTTGGCCACTTCGTCAAACAGATGGACGATACCGGACAGCGGCACTTTTATGGACGTGGCCAGTTTCAATTCGTAAATACCCGACGTCTTGCGGTAATAGACTTTAACCGCGTCTTTTTCATTTTTCAGCACCCACCCATCGTTTTGGGCGGTGAGGGAAAAAGCAAATGCGGAAGAAAGCAATAAAAGGAAGGCGGTGGAAATGCGGTTCTTCTTTGGTAACAACATGGTTTGTTTTAACGTAGGAGATCAGAGTAGTTTCTTGAAACGGTAAATCGCGCGCTTTGTTTTTATTCCTGCACAAGTTATGCCAGTAGAGGAAAAAACCTTGAATGTTTTTCAGCACGAAGGATCTGGGGTGTATAAAAATGATTGATTTACAATGTTTTCACTGCGTTTCGGCGCCTCTTTGGTGAAAATATTCCATCACACGGGAGCAGCACGCTGCGCATCTGCCACCATATCCGCCACCACGGCGGCCCACGCAGGCGCGTCGTTCAAACTCGGCACGAGGTCGAGCCGCTCGCCGCCCCAGCGCAAAAAGTCGTCCCGGTACTCGGTTCCGATCTCGATCGTGGTCTCCAGGCAATCCGCCGTAAACGCCGGGCAGAACACCAGCAAGCGCTTCAGGCCTTTGCGCGCCAGTTGTTCAATTACTTGCACCGTGTACGGTTGCGTCCAGGGATCGCGGCCCAGCCTCGACTGGAAGGTCACGGTATATTGCTCCGCTCCCAACCCCAGTTCGCCCGCAATGGCTTCCGTAGTGGCATAACACTGCGCCGAATAACAAAACTGGTTGCGGGGAGTGAGACGCCGGCAACAATCCGCATGTTGCAGGCAATGCCCGAACGCATCGGCTTTGCGCAATTGCCGCTGCGGCAGGCCGTGGTAACTGAACAGAAAATGATCGTACTGGTCCAGGTCAAATTCGCGGGCGTTGGCCGCATACAGCCGGGTCATTGGCGCATGCGTGGCATAGGCGCTTATGAAGGAGAGTTCGGGTATGATCTGCCGGCTCTGCAACACCCGCATGACTTCGGCGTGCACCGAGCCGGTGGTGGCCCCGGCATACTGCGGGAAGAGCGGGAAAACAACGATACGCCGCACGGCTGCCTGCATCAACCGGTCGACAGCCGATTCGATCGAGGGGCTTTGGTAGCGCATGGCCAGTTCTACCCGGTAGGCGTCGCCCAGTAGGGCCTGCACTTGCCGGGTCAGGCGTTCGCCGTAGAATTTGAGGGGCGACCCATCGGCCGTCCAGAGTTTTTGATAGGCTTCGGCCGATTTGCCCGAGCGGAACGGCGCGATGATACCCCGCACCAGAAGGTTGCGCGCGATGGGATTAATGTCGATCACCCGGGGGTCGAGCAAAAATTCTTTGAGGTAACGGTACACGGCGCCGCGAGTAGGCGCGTCGGGTGTGCCGAGATTGACCAGGAGCACACCGGTTTTCGCTTTGGCATTTGGCATATTCAACGAGTCCATTTTAAAATTTACTTGAGTTCCCGGCAATCCTTCCATGCATCCCGGCCGGCAGGTATTCGTCTCGGCCAACCGGGTCACAGATCGCACTTCCAAAAGAGTTAAACCATTTCAAACTGGAGCTTGGCCAGGCTGCTGTACACGCCATCCTCGAGCGTGGAAAGCGATTCATGCGTCCCTTCTTCCACGATGCGGCCGCCTTCCAGCACGTAGATCCGGTCGACTTCCCGCACAGTGGCCAGCCGGTGGGCGATGATGATGCTCGTGCGGCCTTCCATCAGGTTGTTCAGCGCCTCCTGCACTACTTTTTCGCTTTCGGCATCGAGCGAGGACGTAGCTTCGTCGAGCAGGAGAATGGCCGGGTTGCGGAGGATCGCCCGGGCAATGGCGATACGCTGCCGCTGGCCGCCGGAAAGTTTGATCCCGCGTTCGCCCACAACCGTTTCGAACCCCTCTGGGAACGAGCGGATAAAATCGAGGGCATTGGCCTGCCGGGCGGCGTTGATGATCTCCTCTTCCGAGGCATCCGGCTTGCCGTACAGGATGTTCTCCCGGATCGTGCCGCCAAACAGGATCACCTCCTGCGGTACGATGGCAAAATTCTGCCGGTACGATTCGAGGTCGTATTCGTAAATATTGGTGCCGTCGATGCGGATCTCGCCGCCGTTCAGGCGGTGGAACTGCAGCAGCAATTGCATGATGGTCGATTTACCCGCCCCGCTTTGTCCCACCAGCGCCACTTTTTTACCCGAAGGGATCGTCAGGGTCACGCCTTTCAGGATTTCCATATCGGGGCGCGTGGGGTACGAGAAATGGACATTGTCGAACTGCACGTCGCCCGTGAGCCGGCCGGCCGGATGGTTGGTTTGCGGGCGTTCGGCGGCTTCCGTTTTGGCGCGCAGGATTTCGCGCACCCGCTCGGTAGCGCCCACGGCGCCGACGAGTTCGGTGTAGAAATTGCCCAGGCCGGCAATGGCGCCGCCGATCACAGCGGTATACGTGACGAAGGTGATCAGTTCGCCCGCCGTCATTTGTTTGGTTTGTACCATATACATGCCGAAACCGATCACAAAAAACAGCGCGCCGAACAGCATGGTGATGATAAACACGGCGAAGATCGCCCGCCCTTGCGCGTATCGCATCGACACGCTCACTACATTGTCGTTGGAGCGGCCGTAGCGCGCGCGCTCAAAGGCTTCGTTGGTGAAGGCTTTGACGGCATGGATCGACTGAAGGGTTTCATCCAGCACCGTGTTGGTTTCGCCGAGAATTTCCTGCCTCTTTTTCGACAGTTTGCGCACCCAGCGGCCAAAGATCATCGCGCCGATCACGATCACCGGAAAAGTGACGATCATGACCCCGGCAAGCCGGTGCGACATCCAGGTGAGCATGGCCACACCACCGACCAGGATGATGATCTGCCGGATGAATTCGGCCAGAATAAAGTAAAATGTGTTGTACAGTTTTTCCACGTCGTTGGTGAGGCGGCTGACCAGTTCGCCCACGCGGCTTTTTTCAAAAAAGACGATCGGCAAGGCGATCAATTTTTGATACAACGCTTTGCGGACGTCTGCTGTGCCCTTTTCACTTACCACGGCAAACATCATCACACGGAGGTAGGAGATAACGCCCTGCACGGCGAGGATCAGGATCAGCCACATGCCCATGCGTTTCAGATCGAAATTGACGACCACGCCCTGGGCTACGTCGAGCATTTTGCCGATGATGTAGGGAAACACCATAAAAATGCCACTGGAAAGGAACAGCAGGACCAGGCCGAAGATGAATTGCCACCGGTAGGGCCGGACAAATTCAAAGATCTTAAGCGCCTCGCGGAGGCTTTCCCGGGTAAGTTTGGGCTTGGTTTCTTCTTTATTTTGCATGATGGGCAAAGTTCCGACTACCAACTAAAAAATACTATGAAAGTTGCGGATCGCCTGAAAATTTGACGGGCAAATGGCGAAATAATAGTGTTGCGTGATGAAAAACAGCCCGGAAGACACCGGGCCCTGCGCCCGGAGCGGGATTCAGGCCGGCGCATGATATTTTTTCCATCCGGCAAATTAACCGTATTTTTGTCAGACCGAATTCGCATTCCTGAACGTTACACCTGTAAAGCAAGCCAATACGTATTCATTTTAGACTAAAGACGATTTTGTATGAGTTCAAAGACTTTGGTGCTGGTTGCATTTGGCGTTTGGAGTTTTGTGTGCTGGCGTTGGTATGTGTGTGGGATAAAACAACAATGCGGCGAGCAGCCTCCGGTAGTTGCAGCACCGGTTCCGGGTTCCACCGGAATTGAACCCGATACCGTCGCCACCACCAGTGTTACGCCCTCCCCTGCTTTCCATCCGGTTGAGGAAGAAACAAAAACTGCCGGCCCTGCTACGCCATCCAAAACCGAACCCGATATCAACAAGGTTCAGGTGGAACAATTGAGCGATCATGTCGTCATTCATTTTCCCTACAATTCTACCCGGAAAGAAGATAATGAGGCTATCAACGAGTACCTGAGCGGATTGGCGGCCCAGTTAAAAACACAAGGTGGAAAAGTCACCCTGACCGGGCACACCGACAACATCGGCGACAGCAAGACCAATGAACTTTTTGCCATGCGCCGGGCCAAAAACATCCGCGATATCCTTGTGGCTAAAGGCGTGAAACGGAACCAGATCGTTACCAAGTCGTACGGTGAGCGAAAACCCGTGGCCACCAACGACAACCCCCGTGGGCGCTATAAAAACCGGCGGGTGGAGATCCGGGTGCAATAACAGTAGAGCTCCATTTATCTCAAAACGTAAAAATCAAAACTCGAAACGAACGATGTTTCAGCAAAATATCCTGCAAGGTCCCGGAACGGGCACTTTCACCACCCACACCTTCGAGATTCTTATCATGCTCTTGGGCGCATTCCTGTTTGGCCTCTGGTTCGGCTGGGTGCTGTGGAGCCGTTTCCGGCAGGCAGCCGAAAAACTGCGCGTTGAAAACGAAAGTCTTCAGGCGACGGCCGTATCGCTGCGCAGCGACGCCGAAGCGATGCGCAACAAACTGGCGGATGCCGAATCGGCACAATCCTCCCTGAGTACCCAAGTGCAAAACCTCACCTGGGAAAATGAGAGCCAGCGGGGGCAAATAGAGACCTTATTGGCCGACCTGGAAAAGATCAACGAACGCAACCGCCAACTGGAGACGGAACATGGCCTGGCGCAACAACCCGAAATAGAAGGCACAGCCGTGTCGTTCGAATTTACCGCTCCGCTGCCCAGCGAACCCCACAAGGACTTACCCGACCTGGAAGAAGCCATTTCCGACGCGGTGGACGCCACTTTTGACGCCGCCCACCTGGATATGCCCGAGTTGGAGGATGCCGTAGCCGATGCCGTCAATGCGGTTGTGGCCGAACATAACTCGAGTCAACATCAGGAAATACCTCCGCTGCCCGATTTGGATGTGGCCCCACTCGACGCAACAGCCGCCGTAATCCCCCCCAGCGCGGAGCTTGTCGCTCCGCAGGTTGATCCCGCGCCGGAAGAACCGCTCATCACAGCCGTCGCCGCAGGCCCGCGCGACGATCTTAAAATTGTGGAGGGTATCGGCCCGAAAATCGAGGAACTGCTCTTCAAAGCCGGAATTACCACCTATGGGCAGTTGGCTGCCACCTCGGTGCAACAATTAAAAGATATACTGACTGATGCGGGCTCCCGTTTCGCCATGCACGACCCCGGCACCTGGTCGGCGCAGGCACTGCTGGCAGCCAACGGCGAATGGGAAAACCTGAAAGCTTATCAGGACTTTCTCAACGCCGGCAAACGACCGGATAAATAGGTTTGGGAAGGCTCTCCTTTGCCACCCTCTAACGGATCACGACCTCTTTGATGAATTCTTCGCCCAACTCGTCGTTGAGCAACGTGCGGATTTTTTCTTTTCCGAACGATAGCTCGTGTTTGAGCGGAGCCGACAGGATGGTGAGGTACAGGATGTTTTTACGCACCTGTATATTGGCCGTATACGTGGAAATGGTTTTGCCCATCAATTTCTCCCACAGCATTTTCACCCTGGCCTCGTTGAGTTGCGGGGCAAGGCGGTATTGATGCAACATTTCCCGCATGGCTTCCTGCAGGGAGAGGTCATTTTTCTTTTTCATGACGCCGTGGGCTGCTGTTTTAAACGGAGCGTAATATACGCCACCCATCCGAGAAATACCGTGATGCCGCCCGCTAAAATTGGAAAGGCGCCGTTCAGACTGTTCAAGTAACCGGCGATCAACGGCGGCACTATTTGACCGACCGAAATCATACTTTGGTTGATGCCCAGGATCTCACCCTGCTCTTGCGCGCTGGCCTGCGTACTCACCACCGTGGTCAGGTTGGGCGTTGTAATCCCTTGAAACGAAGCGATCAGCGGAACAACCCAGAGGACATTCCATGGATTTACCGGGAGCAATACCAGTGGAATGGCAATGCTTAACAACAGGATTGAATAACGCAGCAGTTGCGGCGACGACCACCGGGTCGACAAGCGTCGCACCGTAAAGCCTTGGGTAACGACCAGCCAAATACCGATCCAGCCGAATATGAGGCCGATATCTTTTTCCGACAAGCCGAAATGCTGCATCAGGTATACCGAAAAAAATTGGGTGAAAAACGAGAACCCCAGCGATAGCAATAACGATACCCGGAATATGCCCTGCAAGTTGGGCGAATTGAAGGCCTTCCGGATATTGGCAACACCCGTAAAAAAACGGACCGGCCGGTGGTGCGGTTTCTTCAATGTCTCGGGGAAAAGGCGCCAAAGCAGCAAAATATTCACAAAGGTAAGCCCTGCGGTGAACCAAAAAGGCGTGGAGTGATCAAACCAGGAAAGCACCGAATTGTCGGCCAAAACGCCGCCGATGGCCGGGCCCAGGATAAACCCTAGGCCAAAGGCCATGCCTACAAGCCCGAAATATTTGGGGCGCGTGTCCGGCGTGTCAACAGTGAGGTCCGATATCGCCGAATATATGATACTGACATTGCCGCCGGTAAAACCGGGTAAGGCCCGGCTGATAAACAACAAGGGCAGGTTTTTGAGTAAAATCGCTGCCCCGAACAGCAGATACCCAAGCAGGGTGCCCAATAGGGATATGGTCAACATGGGTTTTCGTCCGTAACGGTCCGACAGCGTCCCGAGTACCGGAGCGCCGAAAAACTGCATGAACGGGTACACGGCGATCAGGTAACCGTACAGAATAGAACGCTGGGCCAGCGAGGTGTCTGCAGGCAAAAAACTCGTATCAACAGACACGAACAACGCCGGCAAAACGGGTATGATGATCCCGATCCCCAGCATATCGAGGAACACCGTCAGGAAAATAGGCGCCAAAGGCGAGCGTGTGGGCATCCGAGCGTTGGATATGTACGTGAACAAAAACAAGCGGCTCAATGGCCGGCGAAATCAACACCTTTCCGCAACCAACTTTGGGTTTCCGCCTCGGGGCTGCCGGGATCCGGTTGATAATTGTAGGCCCAGTGCGCCACCGGTGGCAGGCTCATGAGGATGCTTTCCGTGCGGCCGCCGGTTTCGAGGCCAAATTTAGTGCCGCGGTCCCAAACCAGGTTGAATTCCACATAGCGGCCGCGCCGCAACATTTGCCAGTTTTTCTCGCGTTCGCCCCAGGATCTTCCTTGCGCCCGCCGGAGCAATTCAACATAGGTAGGAGCGAATGTTTCGGCCACCTCCACGGCAAATTGAAAGATATCATTTTTCGATAAGCCGGTGTTGGAGGCGTCCAGGTAATCGAAGAATATGCCGCCGATGCCGCGGGTCTCATTGCGGTGTCTGATAAAAAAATAATCGTCCGCCTGCTGTTTGAACTGGGGGTAAAAATCCGGATTGGCTCGATCGCAAACGGCTTTTAACTGTTCATGAAAATACCGGGCATCCGCCTCTACGACGTAGTGCGGGGTCAGGTCGATGCCACCGCCGAACCACCAGCGGTCGCCTTCAGTTTCAAAATACCGCACATTCATATGAATGATCGGCGCCATCGGGCTGTGGGGGTGCAAAACGATCGAAACGCCGGTGGCGAAGAACCCGGCGCGCGGGATACCCAAATTTTTGGCGATTACCTCCGGCAATACTCCTGTAACGGCCGAAAAATTGACGCCGCCTTTTTCGATGGTATTCCCCTGGATCACCCGGGAACGCCCTCCCCCACCCTCATGGTGTTGCCAGAGGTCTTCTTCAAACTGGCCGCCGCCGTCGGCGGCTTCCAATTGGCGGCAAATATCGTCTTGTACGCTCCGGTAGCGCTCGGCTACCTGGTCCTTGGTCAGCATGCCACAAAGAAACGGCGATTTCAAGGTTTATTTTACCGGAGATATTCAATTGATATGCAAATATTGACCGGGCCACCGTTCCTTAGCATTCTCTTTTGATTAAGTAATAAACCTGTTGCGGAAATTTTAACTGAGTAAAATGGCACTTAAAAACTCTGAACTAATCCTCAACCCCGACGGCAGTATTTATCACCTCCACCTGCGCCGCGAGCAGGTAGCCCCGCTCATCCTCACCGTCGGCGACCAGGACCGGGTGCCCTTGGTGAGCCGGTATTTCGACCGGATCGAGGTTCAGGTTCGCAAACGCGAGTTTGTCACCCATACCGGCTGGCTGGGCAAAACCCGCCTCAGCGTCCTTTCTACGGGCATCGGACCGGATAACATTGATATTGTTGTCAATGAACTAGACGCCTTGTTCAATATCGATTCGAACACCAGACTCCCCCTTGATCAACACACGCCCCTGACATTTATCCGGCTGGGCACGGCGGGGAGTTTGCACGCCGAAGTGCCAGCCGATAGTCTGGTGGCCTCCACCGGGGGGATCGGACTGGACGGACTCCTTCAATTTTATGAAGCGCCCGGGATGCAACAACATCCGCTGATCGGAGCACTTCGCCGGCATTTCGCCGGCACTTGGGACTTCCCCGTAGCGCCCTACTACGCGGCAGCGGATCCGGATTTGATTGCCGTTTTTTCCGAACATTTTCACCAGGGATACACCGCCACCAACCCGGGGTTCTACGGACCACAAGGACGGCAGTTGCGGGCGCCGGTCCGGCTGCCAACATACCTGGATGAATTGCAACGGTTTGAATATGCCGGCCAACGCATCCTGAATCTGGAAATGGAAACGGCTGCCTTGTTCGGTTTGGCTCAATTGTTGGGGCACCGGGCGATATCGCTCAGCGCCATCCTGGCCAACCGCCCATTGGGGCAATTCAGCGCCGACCCGGTCAAGGCCACCCAAGGGCTGATTGAAACTGCTTTGCAAAAAATAGAGCGCCTTTAATGCGCAAGTGTGCGCAAGCCAGTACTTTTATACGCCTCAAAAGGGATGATCCATTTTCTCACCAAAAACACATGATTTTTATGAAAACAGTCCTCCAACCGTTTAAAGCATCCATTTGGCTTTCGATGTTGCTGTGGTCCGTTATGCTGGCCGGTCTAACCACGGGAATTACCTCCTGCGTTGGCGCCCGGTTTGACCAAACAGCGCTCGAAAACGCCAATATGCTGAGCGAAAAACTTCCGGCATTGATGGACAAGGCCATCAAACCCTTCAAGGACAATGAAACGGAAGTAAATGCCCTCATCAAAAGCCTGAACGATGCTTACGACCGCGCCAACGCCACAAAGAAAAACAAAGAAGTTGCCGAACAATGGCGTATCGTGCGCGACGACATGGTGAAGCCGTTCATGGACCGCTGGAAGGAAAAAGGAAAATTGGACAAAGATTTCATCAAGGCCGCGACCACACAGGTAAAAGACAGTTTAGCAGCCATAGCGCGCGCTGAAAAAGCCAAACCCCGGTAACTCATATTTGAAAACACCCAACTTTAATGCTTATGCCAAAGAAAAAAGTAGAAGAACTCATCAGTGGCCTGGACGACCAGGTCATCGGCATTGTCGGCCAGTTCGTACGCCGGCGCAAGGACGCCTACCAGGAAGCGGCGATCCGCTTAAAAAATAACCTGCGCGACGACGTGGTCCGGTATGCCGAACTGCTGGAGAACAAAAAGATATCGCAGGAAGATTTTGAATTTCTGGTGCGCGGCCGCTCCGCACAGCTTAAGGTCGAATTGCTGGAGCATGTCTCGATATCCAAATCTAAATTCGATCTGATGACGGAAGACATCGTGAAACTCCTCCTGAAGACGACTATTACCGCCCTGGCGGCCATTTAACGAAACACCTAATTTTTCAATATCCGCGGCGCTTACCGGTTCAACTCCGGTAAGCGCTTTTTTTAAGCGCTCAAGGCTGCCATTTTGTCATTTTTTCCTGCAAAAAAGTGTACATTTGCCGCGCAAATTCTGAGGCTAAAACGATTGTTTACGATTTTATGTACGATAGCAACCCGACACTGGAAGGACTGAAGGCCATGGACGAGGCCCGGCAGGGCAATGTGCTGTTCAAAGAACACTGGCAGGAGACGAGCGCGCCCGGGCTCAAAAAGTTTTATATCGAGAGTTATGGTTGCCAAATGAATTTTTCCGACAGCGAAATCGTGGCCTCCATTCTCGCAGAAGTCGGCTATGTGCCGACGCGCATGCTGGAAGAAAGCGATTTGATCCTCGTGAACACCTGCTCGATCCGGGAAAAGGCCGAGGAAACCGTACGGAAGCGCCTGCGGTTGTTCGGGGCGGTCAAACAACAACGCCCCGGTACGCTGATCGGTGTATTGGGCTGCATGGCCGAACGCCTTAAAAAGAAGTGGCTGGAAGAAGAAAAACTGGTGGACCTGGTTGTCGGGCCCGATGCGTATCGCGATTTGCCGGGTCTGATCGGCCACGCCGAAGACGGCAACCGCATGGTCAACGTGTTGCTCAGCCGGGAGGAAACCTACGCCGACATCAACCCTGTGCGCCTGGAATCCAACGGCATCACGGCCTTTATCAGCATCATGCGCGGCTGCGACAATATGTGTTCGTTCTGCGTCGTGCCCTTCACCCGCGGCCGCGAGCGCTCACGCGACCCGTTCAGCATTTCCGCCGAGGCCCTGCATTTGCTGGAACAAGGCTACCGGGAGGTTACCCTGCTCGGTCAAAATGTGGATTCCTATAAATGGGAACACCCTGAAACCGGCCAACGGGTCGATTTTGCCGACCTGCTCGAAATGGTAGCCGATATAAGCCCCAGCCTCCGCGTCCGCTTCAGCACCAGCCACCCCAAAGACATGACCGACAAGGTGCTGCACACCATGGCGCGTTACCCCAATATCTGTAAATACATCCACCTGCCGGTGCAGTCGGGCAACAGTCGCATCCTCGACATGATGAACCGCACGTACGACCGGCCCTGGTACGAACAGCGCATAGAAGCCATCCGGCGCATCCTGCCGGAAGCCGCCATCTCCAGCGACATCATCGCCGGGTTTTGTTCTGAAACGGAGGAGGAACACCGGGATACGCTATCGATCATCGAATGGGCCAACTTTTCGATGTCGTATATGTTTTTTTATTCGGAACGCCCCGGCACCCTGGCCGCCCGCAAATACCCGGACGATATACCGGAAGAAACCAAGAAACGGCGTCTCAATGAAATCATTCGTCTGCAAACGGCCGTCAGCCTGCGGCACAACCAGGCCGACATCGGTAGGGTGTTCGAAGTGTTGATCGAAGGCAACTCCCGCAAGTCGGATCAGGATTTTTGCGGGCGCAATTCGCAAAATAAAATGCTCGTGTTCCCCAAAAAAGAGGGGCTGAAACCCGGCGATTACGTACAGGTGCGGGTGCGGGAAGCCACGAGCGCCACCTTAATCGGTGAAATTGTTTAAAAGAAAAATGTCCAGTCAACTGCAAAATATAAAGGCCCGTTTTGGCATCGTTGGCGCTTCGCATCTGCTCGATGCGGCGCTTGAAACCGCCATCCGGGTAGCGCCAACCGATCTGACCGTATTGATTATGGGGGAAAGCGGGGTCGGCAAGGAAGTGTTCTCCAAGATCATTCACGGGCTCAGCGCCCGGAAGCACAGCGAATTTATAGCCATCAACTGTGGGGCCATCCCCGAAGGCACCATCAATTCGGAGCTTTTCGGGCATGAAAAAGGCTCGTTTACCGGGGCGGTCAGCGACCGCAAAGGCTATTTCGAAACCGTCAACGGCGGCACTATTTTTCTCGATGAAATTGCCGAAATGCCCCTCGATACTCAGTCGTATCTGCTGCGGGTGCTGGAATCCGGCGAGTTTATGCGGGTCGGATCATCCAAAGTGCAGCGCACCGATGTGCGGGTCATTGCCGCCACCAACGTCGACCTCGAAGAGCGGGTACGAAAAAACAAATTTCGCGAGGATCTATTCTACCGCCTGAGCACCGTGCCCATCCGGGTGCCGGCCTTAAAAGACCGGCGGGAGGATATTCCGGTGCTGTTTCGCAAATTCTCCTACGATTTCGCCGAAAAATACCGGATGCAACCCATCCGCCTCGACGACCAGGCGGAATTTATCCTCGAGAGTTACCGCTGGCCGGGCAATATTCGCGAATTGAAAAACGTAGCCGAGCAGTTGTCGGTGCTTTCTGAAGAACGCGTGATAACCAGTACCGACCTTCAGCGCCAGATGCCGCAGCTCTTCACGCGCAATTTGCCGGTCGTGGCTGACCGGAACGGCAGCCATGGCGGCGCAGATTTTCAGGAACGGGAGATCTTTTACAAGGTGTTGCTCGATATGAAAAGCGACCTCAACGACCTGAAAGCCCTGATCTTCGAGCTGATCAGCAGCAATAATTTGCGCATGCCCGACCTCAGCGGCGTTCGGCGGTTGCAACCAACCATGACCTTGTCGCACCAGGACCGGCCGGCTGGCGAAACCGACTACCCGCTGCAGGATACTGCGCATTCGCCGGCCGACGCAGGCAAAGTCATGCCGATCATTATCGAGCCGTCCAAATCCGGCAGCGCCTACGACCGCAGCGACGTCGAGGACGCGCCGCTGGCTATGGATGAAATTGAAAAAGAAGCGATCCGGCGGGCGTTAAAAAAATACAATGGCCGGCGAAAAGAAGCCGCCGAAGAGCTGAAAATCTCGGAGCGGACCTTGTACCGCAAAATCAAGCAATACAATTTGTAGCCCGCCCGGGGGCGCACATCTGCCGCCTGCTCACCGAACTGTTAACAATTCCAAAAAGCCGCCCGGCTCCGGGCAGCACTGTGGATATTTGCCCCGTCATTGCAGCCAACACTCAAACTACATCGCTCATGATTCGATTGATCACGCTATTGCTCGGGCTGTTGCTCTCCGTTTCCACAGCCAGCGCCCAGAAAGGTTACCACATCCGGGTCAGACTCGATAACTATTCGGAAAACGAACTCATTCTCGGGTTCCATTATGGCGACAAACAATATGTAAAGGACACCGTAAAAGCCGGCCCCGACGGCATCTTTACATTCGAAGCCGATACCCTGCTCCCTTGCGGCGTTTATTTGCTCGTACTCAAACCCGACAACCTCTTTATCCAAATCCTGATCCCGGACAGTGACCAGGATTTTTTGATCGTCACCGATGCTAAAGACGCCGTGACGCACATGAAGATCAAAGGTTCGGAAGACAACGAAGTCTTCTATGACTACCTCCAGTACCTGAATAGAATGCGGGTCGCAGCCGATACCATCAAGGCTAAGATGGGCCGCGTTGAAGGCAACGAAAAGGACTCGCTCGAATTGGTACGCCAAAGTCTGGAACTGGACAAGCAGGTCAAAGCCTATCAGGCCACGCTGATCAACAAACACGCCAATACCCTTACCGCGAAAATTGTCAAAGGCTCATCCGATCCGGAAGTCCCCGAATTTGAAGGGACGGATGAAAAAGACATCCAACTGAAAAAATACTACTGGTACCGCGACCACTTTTTTGACAATATCGACATCACCGACCCCTGTATGCTCCGCAGTCCGGTGTTGCACCCGAAGATCGATACCTATATCACCAAAGTGGTGCCCCAACACCCCGACAGCATCAACCTGGCCCTCGATTACATCCTGAACAAACTGAAAGACTCGCCCGAAAACTATAAGTTCTACCTGATCTACTTCCTGAACACCTACGCCAAATCCAATCTGGTGGGCATGGATGCCTGCTATGTACACCTCGCCGAAAAATATTACTGCAGCGGCGGGGCCAACTGGGTGAAACAGGAAGATCTGGACAAGATCTGTGACAACGCCCGGCGCCTGGAGCCGATCCTGATCGGTAAAATCGCCCCCAATATCACGGTCAAGGATCGCCATGACCAACCGGTCAGCCTGTGGGATGTGGATGCCGACTACACCGTATTATTCTTCTGGGCCCCTGATTGCAGCCATTGCAAAAAAGCCGCGCCGTTTATGGTGGAGTTTGCCGAAAAATTCAAAGACCGCGGCGTGAAAGTCTTTGCAGTATGTACGGCGGTGACCGATAAGGGGCCCGATTGCTGGAAAGGCGCGGAGGAAAAAGGATTTAGCGACAACCTGTTCCTGAACACCTACGATCCGTACTTGCAGAGCAAATACAAAACGATATACGATGTGCAGTCCACACCCCAGATCTTTATCCTCGATCGCAAGCACGAAATCCTGATGAAGCGCATCGGCGCCGAGCAATTGATCAAAGTAATGGAAGACGTGATGAACTTCCAGGAAGAGAAGAAAAGACAGGGGAAATAAAGGTCCGGCACATTCACATAAGAACCTGCCGGTATTTTAGCACGGAGGCACGGAGTGAAACGCTCCGTGCCTCCGTGTTTTCGTGCTAAAATGAAATAATCCACAACGGCAACCTACCCAAGACATTTAGGGGACATCCTTTTTTATACGCGTCCCGGACTACAACACCGTGATCAGTATGGGTTGTCGCTCGATCAAGAACCCGAATGGTTCCAGGTCAAGGCCTTCTTCCCGCGCGACCGCTTGAAAGGCGGATTCAACGCCGGGCGCCACGGCGACCAGCAACCCGCCGCTGGTTTGCGGATCGGCCAGGATATGCCGGGCTGCACCCTCTGCGCCGGCAATTTTGTGTCCGTAACTTTCCCAATTCCGGTTGGTGCCGCCGGGGATGCATTGGAGTTGCAGGTACGCATCCAGGATCGCGCGGTCGATCGTTGGCACTTGCTCAAAATGAACCACAGCGCTGGCATTGCTGGCTTCGCACATTTCCGACAAGTGGCCGAGCAGGCCAAAACCGGTCACATCGGTCATGGCCTGCACATAAGGCAATTGACCAAAGCGCTCACCGGCTCGGTTGAGGCGCTTCATGCTGTCGGGAGCAATTTGAGCGTGCGCCGGCTTCAGCACAGCTTTCTTCTGTGCCGTGGTCAGAATGCCGACTCCAAGTGGTTTGGTAAGGAAAAGTTGGGCGCCGGGGGATGCGCCGCCGTTTTTTTTCAAATGTTCAATTGCTACGCGGCCGGTCACCGCCAACCCGAAGATGGGTTCGGGACTGTCGATGCTGTGCCCGCCGGCCAGGGGGATACCCGCTGCTGCACAGGCTTTCCGGCTGCCTTCCACCACCAGGTTCGCTACTTCGGCGGGCAGGGTGTTGATCGGCCAGCCCAACACGGCTATGGCGACCAGCGGTTTTCCGCCCATGGCATACACGTCGCTGATGGCATTCACGGAGGCAATCTGCCCGAAGTCTTCCGGATCGTCCACGATCGGCATAAAGAAATCGGTGGTACTGACCAGGGCAGTGCCGTCGCCGAGGTCAAAGACCGCAGCATCATCGCGTTCTTCGTTGCCCACGAGCAGTTGGGGGTAATGTTGCGGCAGAGCGCTTGTTTTCAGGATGTTATCGAGCACCGCAGGCGCAATTTTACATCCGCACCCGGCGCCATGCGAGTATTGGGTTAGTTTGTAGGTCGGAACAGGTTCGGTCATGCGTTCGCGGTGAATAGCGGATTTGTGGGTCTTTTGAGCGTTCAGAATTGGGCGGTCATGCTCAGGCTGGGCAGGATCGGCAACTGGTTTACCCGGTCGTAACGCACGCGGTCGAAGTAAAAAATGTTCTCCCGGTCGTACACATTGGTGCAGGAGGCGGTGATCTCGACTTTCCCGTGTTTGGAAAACTCGATCGTGCGCTTTAGCGAAATATCTAGGCGGTGGTAATAAGGCAGCCGGCCGCCGTTCCGCTCGTCGGCGTATACAATGCCGAGGTCGCCGTTGCCACCCAACACATCGGTGACGATACCATCGTTGAAATTGTAGGTGGTAAAAAAACCTTGCGTACGGGTAAATGGGAACCCGGAGCCAAAATTCCAACGGGCGCCCAATTCCCACAATTTCTTTTTACCCATCTGATAGGTGGTCACCAGGTTGAGGTTGTGGCGGCGGTCGAAAACCGGCGGATAGGTTTGCTGGCCGTCGTCCCGGTTGACAAAACCGAGCGAGTAGGCGCCCCACACATAAAAGCGCCGGGCTTCCCATTTCAGCGAAACGTCGAGTCCGTACGCGTTGCCGGTTTCGGTGACGTAATCCGGGTCGGAGAGTTCCAGTTTATTCCGGTTGAGGGCGATCAACTGGGTAAAGTCCTTGTAGTACCCTTCGATATTGACCTCAAAATTGTTGGTGATGTCTACCTCGAAGCCGGTGACGCCGTGAATGGCTTTTTGCAGGCGGTGGTCGACGCGCTCCGTGGTAGATCCGGGTTTGAAGAATTGCTCTTCCGGGCCCGACAAAAACCCGACAAACAAATTTACAATGTCGCGTTCGTTGACGGTAGACAACAAATTTTGGGAATACAGTCCACCAGCAGCCTTGAACCGAAGCTTGTCGGTGATATTGTATTTCAGACCCAGGCGGGGTTCGGGCGAGGCATCGTTCAGGGATTGATAGTATTGCAGACGGAAGCCAGGCTCGATGACCAGCGGGCCAATTTTCCGTTTCCAACGCAGGTAAAAACTGATCTCCGTCGTATTTTCAAACTGGGTGAACGGATACCCGAGGAAATTCACATAGGAAAAATCGGTCCGGAAACCGTTCAGTTCAATGCCATACTTCAGTTCGTTGTTCCGGTCGAAGTTGGTAAAATTAAGCCCGGCGTAAAAACCGTTGATCCCGCTTGTGCGCGGTTTCCGGTCGGCCTCTTCGATGTGGGAGTCGTATTTGGAATACGTGAGCGTACCGCTTACAATGGTATTGGAGTTGGTGGGAATCAGGGTAAAATCAAACCCGCCGCCGCTGCTTTTCCAGCCGAAATCGGTAATGGGGTAATGCACGCGGTCGTCGTAATTAAACCCGAAGAAATTGAGTTTGCTGCCATTCCCGGCCAGGAGGGAGATTTTTCCGTACAAATCGCGGTAATTAAAGGGAATACCCGCCGTATCGTTCACATAGTTGTAAAATGTGTTGGCGGTTTGGTCGATCAGCGCTTTTTTGCCGGTGAGCACAAACGATACACTGGCTCCGCCTTCTTCCTTCAAGGGCACGATTGGCCCCTCAATCAGTGCTTTCGCTTGAAACGGGCTGGCCGATACAAGGCCCGACAAGCGTTTGCGGTTGCCTTCCCGGGTTTTAACATCCACGATAGCCGATATCCGGCCGCCGTAATCGGCATTGAAGCCGCCGGTGAGCACGTCCACATTCCGGATGAGTTCGGTTTCAAAAACGGAGAAAAACCCGATGCTGTGAAAGGGGTTGTAAATGGTCATCCCGTCGAGCAAAATCCGGTTTTGTACGGGCGACCCGCCGCGGATGTACAGTTGCCCGCCCTGGTCGCCGGTGAAAATAACACCCGGCAGCACGGTGAGGTATTGCGCGATGTCCGGCTGCCCGCCGGTAGCCGGCAATGCCCGAATTTGTTTTGGCGTTACCGTCAGTTTCGAAACCTGTACCTCCGTTTTCGCCTGTTCTTTTTTCCCGCTGATCACCACCTCGTCCAGGTTGGTGCCGCTCTCCTCCAGGTAAATCGTCTGATACACGATTTCGCCCTTGGCGATGTTGATTTTGGCGGTATAATCGTTATACCCCAGATAGGTCACCCTGAGTTGATAGGCGCCTATCGGAATGTTGGCAATCGAGAAAAAACCATTGATATCGGTAGCTGCCCCCATGGAGGCGCCTTCAATCTGTACGGTGGCAAAGGCCACTGGCTGGGCTGAACTTTTGTCGTACACGGTTCCCCGCACCGTGCCCCTGTCCGCTTTTTGAGCCGACATCAGGAATGGAATACATACCAGCGCAAGGAGTAAAGCACAATTTCTCATGAATATTTCGTTTGGAGGCGGCAAAGATAGACGCCCCCGGCCATTTATCCGGCATGGAAAAAGATTGTACCGGACAAAGGTTTCGCTTTGCGGCGGAAACAGGGCCGTATTTTTATCAAATGGCCGGGGTGGAAGACCGAAACGAATGTGCAGGAATGCAGCAGGCGCCGACTTTTCATCCGGCCTTTTTCGAAAACCACCGACCGTCCGGCATACCTTTGCGCATAAGTATGTTATTCAAAAAATACGCAGTTAGCGCATGAAATATGACGCCCTCATCATCGGCGGAGGAATCGTCGGCCTGGCAACGGCGTTGCAGATCTTGGAAAAACGGCCGGGACTGCGCCTGGCTGTGCTGGAAAAAGAGGACGCCGTGGCCCGGCACCAAAGCAGCCGGAACAGCGGGGTGATCCACAGCGGCATCTACTACCGCCCGGGCAGTCTCCGGGCACGCAATTGCAAGGAAGGATACGATTTGTTGCTCGGGTTTTGCAACCGACACGGGCTGCCCTTTGAAATATGCGGCAAGATTATCGTAGCCGCCGAAGAACAGGAACGCCAGCAACTCGATCAGATCTTCCGGCGGGGACAAGAGAACGGCCTGCAAGGCCTGCGCAAAATCGGCCCGGACGAAGCGCGGGAAATCGAACCGCATGTACGCGCTGTGGAGGCCGTGTGGGTGCCGCAGGCGGGCATCACCGATTACGGCCTCGTCGCGCGTAAGTATGCCGAATTGATCGTTGCCGCCGGCGGTGAAATCCACACCGGACAGCAAGCACGCAGGGTACAACAAACGCTGGCCGAGACCACCGTCGAGACGGCAGATCAGGCCTTCTCCACCCAACTGCTGATCACTTGCGCCGGGTTGTATTCCGATAAAATTGCCGCGGCTACCGGTCAGCACCCGGATGTACAGATATTGCCCTTTCGGGGAGAATACTACGAACTCCGGCCGGAACGCGAACATTTGGTGCGCAACCTGATCTACCCGGTGCCCAACCCGGACTTTCCGTTTCTGGGCGTCCATTTTACCCGCATGATCCACGGCGGCATCGAAGCGGGCCCCAACGCGGTGCTGGCATTCCGGCGCGAAGGCTATTCGCGCAGTGATTTTCAATTTACCGAACTACTGGAAACGCTGGCCTATCGCGGGTTCCGGCGCCTGGCCCGCCGTTATTGGCGCGACGGTTGGGCAGAAATGCGGCGCTCGTACTCCAAGCATTTGTTTGTGAAGGCCTTGCAGCACCTGGTCCCGGAAATCCAACCCGCCGACGTGGTGCCCGGTCGCAGCGGCGTCCGCGCCATGGCCTGCACGCCCGACGGCCGCTTGCACGACGACTTTCTGATCCTGGAAAAGCCGCACCTGATCAACGTTTGCAACGCCCCGAGTCCGGCAGCGACGGCCTCGCTCGCCATCGGCGCTGCCGTCGCACAGCGCGCGCTTCAGCAATTATAATGCACCCCGGCATGATATCCGTCCAGCTTCCTCCTGCTTTTTTGGCCGAACGATCGTATGTCTGTACGGTGCTCCTGGGCGAGCTATTGGGCATTCCATACCAGATCGAAGCGGTGGCTGGGCTGCAGCATCCGCGGCTGTTGCTTCCGGGCGGGGCCAGCCTGACCATCGAAGATCATTTCTTTGGCCAACTGGCTGAAGGCCAAACCTATGCACTTCCCACCTTCGTGCCGCGCGCCACACAACGCATTAGACACCCGTTCAGCCCTGATGACGACGTCATTTGTTTGTTTGGGAACGGGCGTTTTAGCATAAGCGATACCGAAATCACCTGCGGCATCGATTTTTTTGCTGCCGCTTTTTTTATGCTGACGCGGTGGGAAGAGTCGGCGCTGCCCGACCGCGATGCATACGGGCGGTTTCCGGCTACGGCATCCCTGGCCTTTCGGGCGGGTTTTCTCGACCGGCCTGTGGTCAACGAATACGCCGAATTGATCGGACAACTGCTCGAACGGCTGGGCTGGCGCCAACCGCACGCCGACCGGGTCGCGCAGTTGCACCTGTCGCACGACGTAGACCATCCGCGCTTATGGTGGTCGGCCGCGGACCGGTTGCGGACATTGGGCGGTAGTTTGGTTCAACGGCACAAGGTCCGCGAAACCGCCTGGTGGCTGCGCCGGCATTTCTTCCGGCGGCAGGACCCGTTTGATGTGTTCGACACCTGGATGGATTTGGCAGGGGAGAAAGGGCTGGTTTCGCACTTTAATTTCCTGGGCGACCGGGACAAAGGCACGGATTGTCCTTATGCCCTTACCCACCCCTACGTCCGGGATTTAATCCAAAAAATTCACCGGCGGGGCCATCTCATCGGTTTTCACCCTTCCCGTGAAGCATTTGCCGATCCGGCGTTGTTTCAACGGGAACTGTCCAGCGTGCAGGCCGCCAGCCCCCAACCGGTGCGCACGGGGCGGCAGCATTACCTGTGTTTTTCGGCGCCGGATACCTGGCAGCGTTGGGAGGATGCCGGCATGGAATGGGACAGCACGCTCGGTTACCCCGAGGCCGAAGGGTTCCGCTGCGGCATTTGCAATTCCTTTCCCGTTTTCCAGTTTCAAACCCGCCAAGTGCTCCGCCTGCGGGAAAAACCGCTGCTGGCTATGGATGTTACCCTGGCGCAATACCGGAACTACCAGCCCGAAGAAGCCTGGGACCGGCTCCGGGACCTGCGCCGGCAGGTGGTCCGGCACGGGGGCGAATTCGTGCTGCTGTGGCATAACTCTTCCTGGAACACGTACTTTTGGGCCCCCTGGCAAACGCTGTACCGCGAATTTGTCCAATCCTTTTGACTTGTTTTGCCGCATGCAACCGACGAAAATATATCCGACCTGTTTACGGCCGCAGTGTTTGGCGCCCGCCCGGAATGGCTTCCGCCTGTTGAGTACCGGTTTCTGGCTCGCTGCCTGGGCCATGTTGTTCTTGCTGCCGCGCATGGCTGCGCAACCCACTACCCTGCCCCTGCAGGCGCCCGCCCATCATATCCTCGACCGGCTCGACATCCTGAGCGGCGACGAGAGCGCGATCCACCCGGAACTCCGGCCGTTCAGTCGCCGCGATGCCGCGGAATTTGCCCGTTTGGTATGTGCCCGCGATTCCACGACCGGCGTCCGGGACCGGCAGGACCTGCAATACTTGTTTAATGATAATTCGGAATGGCTCACCGGCCCGACCGGGCTCCCGGACTCGGCGCTTAGCCCGCCAAACCGGAAGCCTTTGTTCGGGATCTTTTTCCGGTCGCCGGCCAATGTGTTCGAGGTAAACGCCCCTGCTTTTCACCTGCGGGTCAACCCGATGTTGAATTTTTCCCTCGGCAAAGCGCGCGACGATGCCGAATGGCTGTTTGTCAACCAACGCGGGCTGCAGGTACGGGGCGATATCGACGGCCGGGTATTTTTTTATACCGACATCCTTGAAACCCAGGCGCGTTTTCCTGATTACGTCAACCGCCGTATCGACGAGTACAAGGCCATCCCCGGCGCAGGGTTTTTTAAAGCCTACAAAAGCGCCGTGTTCAACATCCGGAACGGCTATGATTTTAACCTGGCGAATGCCTACGTAGGGTATCAGCTGACCAAACACATCGGCATCCAGCTCGGACACGGCCAGCATTTTATCGGAAACGGTTACCGGTCCCTGTTCCTCTCCGACGCCGCCAATTATACCTATTACCTGCAATTCAGCACGCGGATCTGGCGCCTGCATTACCAAAATCTGTTTCTCGAACTCAACCCGATCTCAACGGCCGTACCGCGTCCGCAGAACAGTCTGTTGCCTAAAAAATATGTTGCCGCTCATTACCTCAATTTCAAGGCTTTCCGCAACCTGGCCTTTGGTTTTTTCGAAGCAACCGTGTTCAACCGGAGCCGGCAGTTTGAATTACAGTACCTGAATCCGGTAATCCTGTACCGCACGGTGGAAGGGATGATCGGCAGCCCCGACAACGTGCTGGTGGGTTTCGACGGCCGCTGGAACCTCTTACGGCGTATTCAAGTGTATGGCCAGGTGTTGATCGACGAGTTTTTGTTTTCCGCTTTATATAAGCCCGAAGAAAAAGGCTGGTGGGGCAATAAATTCGGCTGGCAGGGCGGCTTCAAATACATCAATGCACTTGGAGTGGACCACCTCGACCTGCAGGTGGAATACAACAGCGTTCGCCCTTATACCTATTCCAGTTTTGACTCGCTGAACAGTTACACCCACTACAACCAGCCGTTGGCGCACCCCCTGGGCGCAAATTTTAACGAATGGATCGTCATAGCGCGGTATCAGCCGTTGAAGCGGCTTTACCTGACGGCCCGGATGATGCGCGCCCGGACCGGGGAAAATCCGGACGCGGAGAACTGGGGCGGCAACCCCTTGCTGAGCAACAGCACCCGGGTGGCCGACTACGGCAATTTTATCGGGCAAGGGGTAACGGCTACCGTCGGGCTGGCGGGCCTCGACGCTTCCTGGTCGCTCTACCACAACCTGTTTCTGGACGCCCGCTTCCTGCTGCGGCGCAAAGA
Organism: Saprospiraceae bacterium; assembly: GCA_044230315.1. GTDB lineage: Bacteria > Bacteroidota > Bacteroidia > Chitinophagales > Saprospiraceae > M3007. The sequence goes on along the minus strand of JBGARJ010000013.1, from coordinate 109,453 downwards.
CAGCGCCGACGATCTCCGGGATCTGACAACCCAATTGTTCAGTTTTGGCATCCGGTGGAATGTATGGAACCAAAATCTTGATTTCTAGGGCGGTTTACGCCAAATTGCGCCAACTTTGACCGCTATTATGGGTGATTTTTCCACACAAAATCAATTGCACGACACCGAACCGCGTTGGTTTGCCATTCACACGCGTTCCAAAAGCGAAAAATACGTGCATCGGATACTCACCAGGAAAGGCATCCGCAGTTATGTGCCGTTGCAGCGCCTTTTGCGCCGGTACACGCGCAGCACACGGATGGTAGAGAAGCCCCTGATCAATTGTTATGTCTTTGTCCGGATCATCAAAGCCGAATATGTAGCCGTGCTGGAAACCGAACATGTGGCTGGTTTTGTAAAATTCAACAAAAGTCTGATCGCCATTCCCGAGGCCGAAATCGACCTGTTGCGGCGGATCACGCTCGAAGAAGGACTTGAGGTGGAAGCAATTCCCGGTTCCCTGGAAGCCGGCGACCCCGTGGAGATCCGCGCAGGCGGCCTGATGGGATTACGAGGGCATATTGTAAAAGAAGAAGGCAAGCGCCGGTTTCAGGTACTTCTGGAGCGGTTGGGCTATAGTTTGCTGATGACCGTAGATTCCGCATTTTTGGAAAAAGTTTGACACAGCGGCGCTCCTGCCGGCCTGATACCGAACCAATTGTACAACTAACCATGCTATCGAACTGGCTATTTTTTGTTTTGGCTCTTTGCGCCGGCGCCATGATGCCGACCCAGGCGGCGATCAACAACAAACTGGCGCACTACGTGCAAAGCCCGGTTTTGGCTGCTTTTATTTCTTTTGCCGTCGGAACCGCAGCTTTGTTCGTCTATATCCTGGCCGCCGGCATCCCGCTTCAACAGTTGACCGGCGCGCGGCATGCCCCCCCCATTGCCTGGGTGGGTGGTTTGCTCGGCGGTTTTTTTGTGGCGGCTTCCGTAACGCTGGTACCCCGTCTCGGGGTGGCGCTGACGTTCAGCCTGCTGGTAGCCGGACAAATGTTAGTCACCCTCGTGATCGATCATTTCGGCCTGCTGGACGTCCCGGTGAGATCTATCAACTGGCCGCGCCTGCTGGGCGTTTTTTTAGTCGTGTCGGGCGTGGTACTCATCCGCCGTTTCTAGTGCAACCGATTTGCCTATGCTCGCTTTTATCCTCAACGATCAGGAGATTCGCACGACATTGCCCCCGGGCACTACGCTACTCGATTTTATCCGGTACCAACGCCATTTGCACGGAACCAAGATCGGTTGCCGGGAAGGCGATTGCGGCGCTTGTACGGTGCTCGTCGGCGCAAGGACCGAGAACGGCATCCGCTACCGCGCCATGACATCCTGCCTCACCCCGCTGGCCAATGTGGAAGGCAAACATGTGGTCACCGTAGAAGGGATCAACCCCTCCGACGGCGCATTGACACCGGTGCAGGCCGCCCTCGTGGATGAAAACGGCTCGCAGTGCGGATTTTGCACGGTCGGGTTTGTCATGGCGCTGACCGGTTTCTGCCTCGAGCCAACAGAAAGCATGGCTACCCGGCAGGCAATCGCCGCCATGGATGGCAATATTTGCCGCTGCACAGGATATAAATCCATTGAGCGAGCGGCGGTAAAACTGGTGGATTTGCTGAAAACCCGGAACGGACAATCGCCTTTGGCGTTTGCCATCGCGGCGGATATCGTTCCAAATTATTTTGCCGCAATAGCAGAAAGGCTCAAGGGCCTGCAGCCAGATAACAACACAGCATCGGACGATTGGGTGCACATGGGGGGCGGCACCGATTTGTATGTACAGCGCCACGAAGAAATGATACACGCACCGGCCCAATATTTGGCAAACCGGGCTTCGCTGCACGGCATCCGGCAAAATGGGGAATATATCGAGATTGGCGGCGCTACTACGGTGACCGATTTGCTGGAATCCGGACACCTGCAGGCTGTTTTTCCGCGGTTGCGCGAGCAGCTGGCGCTCGTCTCGTCCACGCCGATACGGAATATGGCAACGCTGGCCGGTAATTTGGTCAATGCCTCGCCCATCGGCGACCTTAGTATCTGGTTTCTGGCGCTCGATGCCGAGGTGTTGCTGACCGATGGCCGGCTCCGGCGCCAGGTGGCCCTGCGCGATTTTTTTCTGGGGTATAAAACACTGGACAAAGCCTCCAACGAACTGGTGGAAACCATCCGGTTCCGGCAACCTTCCGGGGCGTTTTATTTCAATTTTGAAAAAGTAAGCAAGCGCACTTATCTCGATATCGCCTCTGTAAACTCTGCCATCGCGCTTCAACGGACAGATGAGCGCATTACCTGGGCGCACGTATCCATGGGCGGTGTGGCGCCTGTTCCTTTATATCTTCGTAAAACATCGGCTTTTTTGACGGGCAAAATGGTCAGCTCCGAGACCCTTGCACAGGCCGTTTCGATCCTGCAAACCGAGATTAGTCCGATTTCCGACGTGCGCGGCTCGGCGACGTACAAACGACTGCTGGCCAGTCGTTTGTTCCAGGCTCATTTTGTTGAATTGTTTTCAATCGCATGAAAAATAAAGACGCCATAGCACACGTCCGGGGCGAATCCGTGTACCTCGATGATATCCCGCTGGTTCAGGGTACGCTTTTCGCCTGCGTATTTGATTCGCCCCTCGCACACGGACGGTTAAAAAAAGTGGATACCACTGCGGCATCTCAAATGCCAGGTGTCGTTCTCGTGATCCTGGCGTCCGATCTGCGTGGTGAAAATCAGATCGGCGGGATTGTGCCCGACGAACCTTTACTGGCCGATAAAGAAGTTCATTTTCAGGGGATGCCGGTAGCGCTCGTCGTTGCGGAAACCGCTGCTCAGGCACGGGCAGCAGCAAAGCTGGTAACGGTGGAGATCGAACCGTTGGAGGTCATCACGGACCCCCGGGTGGCGTTTGCGAAAAACGAACTCATCATACCGCCAAAACGCTTCGAATTGGGCGACACGGCAGCAGCCTGGGCCAACTGCGCATTGGTGCTGGAAGGCCGCGCCGATGTGAACGGCCAGGAGCATTTATACATCGAAACACAGGGCGCTTATGCGGTACCGGCCGAAGGCGGCGGCATCAAAATTTGGTCTTCAACGCAGGGCCCTACGGCCGTTCAGCGCGCCGTGGCCCGCGTTACCGGCCTGCCCATGCACCGGATCGAGGTGGACGTCACCCGGCTCGGCGGCGGATTTGGCGGCAAGGAAGACCAGGCGAATACCTGGGCGGCTTTGTGCGCAGTAGCGGCTCAACTCACCGCCCGGCCGGTACAATACAGTCTGGACCGCATGGAAGACATGCGTATGACGGGCAAGCGGCACCCGTATTCCGCCGATTACAAAATTGGATTGGATGCAGAGCAGCGCATCCTCGCATATGAGGTAACGTTCTACCAAAATGCAGGAGCCGCTGCTGATTTGTCGCCGGCCGTATTGGAGCGCACGCTTTTCCACTGCACCAATGCTTACTACATCCCCAACGTTTCAGCCACTGCTTACAGTTGCCGGACGAACCTGCCTCCCAACACCGCATTCCGCGGCTTTGGCGGCCCCCAAGGCATGTTTGTGATCGAATCGGCTATCGCACATGCGGCCGGCGCCTTGGGAATAGAATCCGCTGTGCTCCAGCAAAAAAACCTGATCCGGAGCGGCGATTCGTTTCCGTATGGGCAAAAGGCCGAGCGCGAAGCGGTGGATACCTGGGTAGTGGCCGACAAGCGGTTCGACATCGCCGGTATGCGCCGTGCTGTCCGGGACTTTAACGCCCAAAACCGGTTTATGAAGCGCGGAATGGCACTGATGCCCATCTGCTTCGGCATTTCTTTTACCAAAACAGCCATGAATCAAGCGCGCGCGCTCGTGCATGTGTACACCGACGGGTCGGTGGCCGTCTCTACCGGCGCGGTGGAAATGGGACAGGGTGTCAACGCCAAAATCCTGCAGGTAGCCGCAAGCACGTTTTCACTGCCCCCCGAAAAAATAACCGTGCACAGTACCAACACCACCCGCATTGCCAACACCTCCCCTTCCGCCGCATCGGCAACGGCCGACCTGAACGGGAAAGCGACACTGCTGGCCTGTGAGGCGATTTTGAAGCGGCTACTCGACGTGGCTGCAGCAGAATTGAATACTCCGAACGATCCAGACTTGCGTATCCGCGACGGTTTCGTGTGGTGCAACGGCGTTCAAACGGAGCTCGATTGGGCTCGGCTCGTGAATGCCGCGCACCTCAGGCGCGTTAACCTGAGCGAGCACGCGCATTATGCAACACCCGGGGTGTATTTCGACTGGGCTACCGCCAAAGGGCATCCCTTTGCTTATCATGTTTATGGTACGGCTATCGTGCAGGTCACAGTAGATTGCCTGCGCGGCCGGTATGTAACGGACAGCGTAAGCGTGGTGCACGACTTCGGCCAATCGATGAATCCCGCTGTTGATCATGGTCAAATGGAGGGCGGTATTGTTCAGGGAATCGGATGGATGACCATGGAAGAAGTCGTATATGATTCGGATGGCCGGCTCCGGTCAAATGCGCTGTCCAATTACAAGATTCCGGACATTTATGCTGTGCCGCGGTCGATCGAGGTATATCCCCTGGAAACGGCCCGCGACAACCTGGCGATTTTCAGTTCAAAAGCGGTGGGCGAACCGCCTTTAATGTACGGCATTGGCGCATATTTCGCTATCCGGGATGCGATCATGGCCTTCAATCCGAAGGCTGCACCACCGTTCGATGCGCCTTTCACGCCGGAAAAAGTACTGCTTCATTTGTACGATGGTGTCGACGACGTATAAATTTTGGCAATTCGTGGCCCGGCAGCTGCGGGCTGGCAAACCGGTAGCGCTGTTGGTCGTAGCGGAGAGCGCGGGCAGTAGCCCCGGCCGCGCTGGATTTAAAATGGCCGTGAGTGCGGAAGGCGCGCTTTGCGGGAGCATCGGCGGCGGCGTGATGGAAGTCAAATTAGTGGAACTGGCCAGGGACAGGCTCGAAAAAGGCCGACATGCCCCATTGGTCAAACGACAAATCCACAATAAAGCGGCGCCGCGCGATCAAAGCGGCATGATCTGTTCGGGTGAACAGACGCTGATTGTCCTGACGCTCGACCCTTCCGATTTAAAAACGATTCGCACATTGTTGCGGGCGCTGCGATCGCCTATGCCGTCCGCAATGGTACTTACGGCGGATGGTTTGTCGGTCGATGCCCACTTTTCCGGTCCGGCATCCACTGCTTTTGACTACGGCAGTACATCAAACTTTCGGTACGTAGAGCAATTGGGGTTCCAGCATCAACTTTTCATCATTGGAGGCGGGCATTGCGCCCTGGCACTTTCCGCGGTCATGGCCCGCCTCGACTTTTATATCAGGTTGTACGATGATCGCCCGGGGTTGGATACGTTTGAAAAAAACCGATTTGTGCACGAAAAGCAACTACTCAGCGCCTACGACAGGGTCGGCGGGCATGTTCCATCGGGATCAAATGTATATGTGGTGGTTATGACCTTGGGCTATCGGTCCGATGCCGTTGTGATCCGACATCTGCTCGACCGGGAGTTCGCTTATTTTGGTGTGCTGGGCAGTGCGGCTAAAATGGCGGCTTTATTCGAAGAATTGCGACTGGAGGGCGTGCTGCCTGAAAAACTCGCCCGGATACACACACCAGCCGGGCTCCGGGTCAACAGTCGAACACCGGCCGAAATAGCCGTCAGCATAGCCGCACAGATCATCAGCGTCAAGAATGGCGCCGCACCATAGCTGCCGGTACAGAATCCGCGATGCGTTGGCAAAACTTTCCCGCCCTCAAACGCGTTACCTTTGCCCTTAACATTATGGCAAACACGAATTTCGATCCAATACCTGCTCTGAGCCAAGCCGCCCGCGAGCGGATCCTCATCATCGACGGCGCCATGGGCACCATGATTCAGCAATACCGCCTGGGCGAAAGCGACTTCCGGGGCGAGCGTTTCCGACAACATCACCGCGATCTGCAAGGGAATAACGACCTGCTTTGCCTTACCCGTCCCGATGTGATCGAGGCGATCCACCGGGCGTACTTGGAAGCCGGCGCCGATATTATCGAAACCAACACCTTCAACGCGACGAGCATTTCACAGGCCGATTACGACACCGCCGGACTGGCGTACGAAATCAACCGGGCTGCCGCCCAAATCGCGCGGAAAGCGGCAGATGCGTTTACGGTTGACCATCCGGGGCGTCCGCGTTTCGTTGCCGGTGCTTTCGGGCCGCTCAACAAAACCCTTTCCCTGTCGCCCGACGTTAACAACCCCGGCTACCGGGCGCTCAGCTTCGATGAAGCGAAAAATGCCTATGCCGAACAAGCGCGCGGTCTGGTGGACGGGGGGGTCCATATTCTATTGGTCGAAACTATTTTTGACACCTTGAATTGCAAAGCGGCCCTGTTTGCCATCGATGAAGTGTTGGAAGAAAAAGGTGTAAAACTGCCCGTGATGATCTCGGGCACTATTACCGACGCTTCGGGGCGCACCCTGAGCGGGCAAACCGTGGAAGCGTTTTGGATCTCGGTAAAACACGCCCGGCCTTTTTCGGTGGGCCTTAATTGCGCGCTCGGCGCCCGCGAGATGCGGCCGCACCTGGAAGCGTTATCCGCCCTTGCCGACTGCTATATCAGCGCCTACCCAAATGCCGGGCTGCCAAACGAATTCGGCGAATACGACCAGACGCCGCATGAAATGTGCGGGTTTGTCGAAGATTTTGCCCGTTCCGGCCTGGTCAATATCGTCGGCGGCTGTTGTGGCACCACACCCGAACACATCCGCGATATTGCCCGTCATGTGGCGGCCCTGCCGCCCCGCCCGTTGCCAGGCGCCGGCGGCAACGGAGATTACGCCAATCCCCTCCGGTACGGAGCGCTGAGCGGCATGGAGCCGCTCATTTTGCGGCAGGATATGAACTTCATCAATATCGGCGAGCGTACGAATGTGACCGGTTCCCGGAAGTTTGCCAACCTGATAAAGGCCGGAAATTTTACCGAAGCCCTGCAAGTTGCCCGCCAACAGGTGGAGGGCGGCGCCCAAATCATCGATGTAAATATGGATGAAGGCCTGCTGGATTCGGAAAAAGCCATGGTAGAGTTCCTTCATCTGATCGCTTCCGAACCGGATATTGCCAAACTGCCGATCATGGTCGATTCGTCCAAGTTCAGGGTCATAGAAGCCGGCCTTAAATGCCTGCAAGGGAAAAGTATCGTCAATTCGATTTCGCTAAAAGAAGGCGAAGGCGAATTTGTCCGACAGGCAAAGATCTGCCGCCGCTACGGCGCCGCGGTGGTGGTGATGGCGTTCGACGAACAAGGCCAGGCCGACACAATCGATCGGAAAGTGGCCATCTGCCAGCGGGCCTACGGCATACTCACTCAAGTGGTGGGTTTCGAACCGACCGATATTATTTTCGATCCCAATGTATTTGCCGTGGCGACCGGAATTGAAGAGCACAACAATTATGCGATCAATTACATCGAAGCGACGCGCCGGATCAAGGCGAGTTGCCCGGGCGTACGCGTGAGCGGCGGCGTCAGCAACCTGTCGTTCGCCTTTCGCGGCAACGACAAGGTGCGGGAAGCTATGCACGCCGCCTTTTTGTACCATGCCATCCAAGCCGGCATGGACATGGGCATCGTCAATGCAGGCATGATCGAGGTGTACGAGGAAATCCCGAAAGACCTGTTGCAGCGCATCGAGGATGTGCTGTTTAACCGGCACCCCGGCGCTACCGAGGAATTGGTGCGTTTTGCGGAAGCCCTTAAAGATACCGGGGGGCGTTCGGTTGAAAAAGACCTCGCCTGGCGCGAATCGACCGTCGAACAGCGCATCACCCACGCACTGGTGAAAGGGATTACCGACTTCATCGAGCAAGACACCGAAGAAGCCCGGCGGAAATACCCCGCACCCCTCCAGGTGATCGAAGGCCCGTTGATGGACGGTATGAATGTAGTGGGCGACTTGTTTGGGGCCGGAAAAATGTTTCTCCCGCAGGTGGTGAAAAGCGCCCGCGTGATGAAACTCGCTGTAGCCTATCTCACGCCTTATATCGAACAGGAAAAAAATTCGACAGGCGGGCAAACACGCGGAAAGATCCTGCTGGCAACGGTGAAAGGCGACGTGCACGACATCGGCAAGAACATCGTCGGAGTGGTGCTGGGTTGCAACAACTATGAAATTATAGACCTCGGGGTCATGGTCTCCGCAGAGAAGATCCTGACGGCTGCGCGCGAGCACGCGGTAGACATCATCGGCTTGTCGGGCTTAATTACGCCATCGCTGGATGAAATGGTGCACATGGCCAAAGAGATGCAACGCCAGGGTTTTAAGACCCCGCTCCTCATCGGCGGGGCTACCACTTCAAAAACGCATACCGCGGTAAAAGTGGAACCGCATTACCAGAACGCCCCGGTGGTGCACGTGCTCGATGCCAGCCGAAGTGTGGCCGTGGTCAGTGCTTTGTTGACCCGAAATGCGGTCGAAAAAACGCGTTTTTCGGCAGCAGTCAAGGCCGAATACGAGCAAATAAGGATTGCCCGGGTGAACCGCCATGCCGCCAAACAATACCTGAGCCTGGAACAAGCGCGCCGTAACAAAGCGCAACTCGATTGGTCGTCGTACACGCCGCCCAAACCGGCGCTACCCGGCGTGCACCGGTTCGAAGATTACCCGCTGGAGGAACTCCGCGATTATATCGACTGGACTCCCTTTTTCCAGAGCTGGCAGCTGGCCGGAAAATATCCGGCCATTTTGGAGGACTCCGTGGTCGGCACGGAAGCCCGAAAACTGCTGCACGACGCACAACAATTGCTGGACCGGATCATTGCCGAAAAATGGATCACCGCTCGCGCCGTAGTCGGTTTATTCGCGGCCAACACGGTCGGCGACGACGATATTCAGGTGTATATCGACGACAACCGGACGGGCATCCGGGCAACACTGCATCATTTGCGACAGCAAAATCAAAAAGCGCCAGGGTTACCTGATCTTTGTTTGAGCGATTTCATCGCGCCCGCCGGATCGCATACGCCGGATTACATCGGCGCGTTCGCCGTAACGGCCGGCCTGGGTATTGAAAAATACGTGGCAGCCTTCGAAGCGGCCCACGACGACTACCATGCCATATTGCTCAAAGCGCTGGCCGACCGGCTGGCCGAAGCGCTGGCCGAACGCATGCACGAACGGGTGCGCCGGGAATTCTGGGGCTATGCGCCGGAGGAACGCCTCGATACCGGGCAACTGATCGCCGAAACCTACCGCGGCATTCGGCCTGCCCCGGGCTACCCCGCCTGCCCCGAACACACCGAGAAACGCACCTTGTGGCAATTGTTGCGACCCGACGAGTTGGGCATTACCCTCACGGAAAGTTGCGCCATGTACCCGGCCGCCTCGGTTAGCGGCTGGTATTTTTCGCATCCGGAGGCCAAATATTTTGGCTTGGGTCAAATTGGAAAGGACCAGGTGGAAGATTATGCCCACCGAAAAGGCATGTCGATCGCCGAATCGGAACGCTGGCTGGCGCCGGTGCTGAATTACGACGTATAAACAGCGGCCTGTTTGCCTAAATAATGGCACCTGGAGGACAAACCGCGGGAAACAGGCCGGTATAGTTCAATATTGAGTAATTTTGCTACTCAATATTGGATCCATGTTAGAAGCCATTATTTCATCCAAAACGCGCATAAAGTTGTTGCTCAAGTTTTTTTTGAACAGCAACAATACCGCATATTTGCGCGGCCTGGAGGCTGAATTTGGCGACTCCTCCAATGCCATCCGGCTGGAGCTCAACCGCCTGGAAGAAGCGGGGCTGCTGGTTACCTTTACCGACGGCAACAAAAAGATCTTTCAGGCCAACACCGGGCATCCGCTTTTTGGCGAGATCCACAATATATTGTTAAAAACGACCGGCCTCGACCAGGTCATCGAACAAGTGATCAGAAAACTCGGACAAGTGGAACAAGTGTTTTTGGCAGGTGAATTTGCCCGGGGGCTGGACCACCCGATCATCGACCTGATCTTCATCGGCGATATCGACCGCAGTTACCTGCTTCAACTGGTGGAGAAAGCCGAGTCCCTGGTGCAGCGCAAAATTCGATATGTTATTTACTCCACTCCGGAATTTCAGGCGTTGGATTGGGCGAGAATCCAGCCGGCGCCGTTTCTGCTGTGGTCGAAACCATAATCGCCGGCGCCGAAGCAATTCGACACCGGCTTTGCATTATACAGTGCTCGAAAATTCCGAACCGCGTCTTTTCAGCGATATGCACCTGCAACATATCGAAGGCGAAGCCATACCAAAAATAAAGATTGTGTGCTGCGTTATTCATCCCTTAAAATCCTCTTTTTGTCTTAGAAAAGATAACTCCGCGTACTTCCGGTAAATAAGCGTTCTGAAAGAAGAGTTTGGAACACTGTTTGAATCGAAATAAAGAATAAGTACCCAATCTGGTTTACCCCTTGCACTAGTTCACCCATTTTTATCACATCTACACCTACCGCCGCTTATGATCCGCATGGTTGACCTCAAAACCCAATACGAACACATCAGGAGTGAAATTGACCGCGCCGTGCTGGACGTCATTGCCTCTACCGATTTTATTAACGGCCCTGCTGTACGCCAGTTCCAGGCTGAATTTGAGCAATACCTGGGCGTCAAACACGTCATTCCGTGTGCCAACGGTACGGATGCCCTTCAAATCGCCATGATGGCCCTGGGGTTGCGCCCCGGCGACGAAGTGATCGTGCCCGCTTTTACGTACGTAGCAACGGCAGAAGTGATTGCTTTGCTGGGTTTAAAGCCGGTGATGGTCGACGTCGATCCCGACACGTTCAATGTGCCGGCGCAATTGGTGGAAGCAGCCGTTACCCCGCGCACCAAGGCTATTGTGCCCGTGCATTTGTTTGGGCAAAGCGCCGAGATGGAAGCGATCATGGAAGTAGCTCGTCGCCACAACCTGTATGTGATTGAAGACAACGCCCAGGCGATTGGTTCTGATTATACGTTTTCGGATGGAACCCGCAAAAAAACCGGCACGATCGGTCATGTGGGTTGTACGTCTTTTTTCCCTTCCAAAAATCTGGGCTGCTACGGCGACGGCGGGGCAATCATGACCAACGACGACGACCTGGCCCAACGCCTGCGTATGGTGGCCAACCACGGTCAGAGCCGGCAATATTACCACGATACGGTGGGTGTAAACTCCCGGCTCGACTCCATCCAGGCCGCTATTCTCAGCGTGAAACTTAAGCACCTGGATGAATACGGCGCCGCTCGTCGCCAGGCGGCCGATTATTACGATACCGCATTTGCCGGCTTGCCGCAGCTGAAAACGCCGACCCGCTCGGCGCACTCCACCCACGTATTTCACCAGTACACCCTTTGTCTGCAAAAAGGCGACCGCGATGCGCTACGCCAGCAACTGATGGACCAGGGCATACCGGCGATGATTTATTACCCCGTGCCCTTGTACGAACAAGGTGCGTTCAAATCCTATTGGGCCGGCGGCACCTTGCCGGTTACGGAACAACTTTGCCGTTCGGTTTTCTCCTTGCCTATGCACTCGGAACTCACCCCGGCCATCCAGGATCAGATCATTTCGGCCGTAAAAGGTTTTTTTGACTAGACGGAATTAACATTTCTCAGCAACTTTTAAATGCCGCCCCAACGATGGGGTGTAATCTTAAACTGAATCAATAATCATGTTTTCACAACTTCAAAACAAAAAGAAAACACTCGCCGTAGTCGGCCTGGGCTACGTTGGCCTTCCGGTTGCCCTCGCCTTTGCCCGCAAATTCCGGGTCATTGGTTTCGACATCAACAAGGAGCGAATTGCCGCCATGCAGGCCGGACAAGACCCCTCGCAGGAATTGGAACCGCAAGCCTTTGAAAATGCCGATATCCAATTCACATTCAACCCTGAAGACCTGCGCGAAGCGAACTTTTTCGTAGTTGCCGTACCCACTGACGTAGACGCCCATAAAGTGCCCGACCTGACGCCCTTGAAAAAAGCCTCTGCTACGGTCGGCAAGGCTTTAAAGCCAGGCGATTACGTTGTGTATGAAAGCACCGTGTATCCGGGCTGCACCGAAGAAGACTGCATGCCTGTACTGGAAGCAGAAAGCGGATTGAAAGGTGTGAAGGATTTCAAGATCGGTTATTCGCCGGAGCGGATTTCACCCGGCGACAAAACCAAAACCGTGGCGGATATCCTGAAAATCGTGGCCGGTTGTGACGAAGAAGCGCTGGAGACGATTTCCAAAGTGTACGGCTCCATCATTAAAGCCGGGATATACAAAGCGGCCTCGATCAAAGTGGCGGAAGCGGCAAAAGTGATAGAAAACACCCAGCGTGACCTGAATATTTCCCTGGTAAACGAGTTGGCCATTATTTTCGACCGGATGGAAATCGACACGAAGGAGGTCTTGGCGGCGGCTGGGACGAAATGGAATTTTTTACCGTATTCGCCCGGACTGGTCGGCGGCCATTGCATCGGCGTGGACCCCTATTACCTGCTCCATAAATCCAAACAGATGGGATACGACCCGGAGGTGATCCTGAGCGGGCGCCGGGTAAATGACGGCATGCCGGCATTTGTAGCCAAACGGTTGGTGCAGTTGATGACCCAAAAAGGAAAAAACCTTTCCAAGTGCAAGGTATTGGTCATGGGCATTACCTTTAAGGAAAATGTGGCCGATATCAGGAATTCCAAAGTAGTGGAAGTGGTGCGCGAACTGATGGATTACTCCATTCACGTACACGTGCACGATCCCCATGCTTCGCCCAATGAGGTGGCGCATGTGTACAAGCTGACCTTGCAAGACGAGATTTCCAGCGGTTACGATGCCGTGGTGGTGGCAGTAGCTCATCACGAATTTGAGCAACTGGATGGGGATTATTTCAAAAGCATCATGAAAGAAGACCCCATCCTTCTGGACATTAAAGGGATGTACCCGAGGGAAGGAATGCAAAAGAAACTAACATACTGGCGACTATAATTTATGCTGAAGTTTCTCTCAAACTTGTTTTCGCGATCTGCGCAGCACGATTTTTCTATCCTGAACGCCGATATGCACAGCCACTTGTTGCCGGGGCTGGATGACGGCGTTCAAACGATGGAAGAAGCGCTGGAAGTCATCGAAGCGCTCAGCGCATTGGGCTACCGGCGTCTGGTGACCACCCCCCACGTAATGGCCGAACGGTACCCCAACACGTCCGGGGTGATCCGGGAAAAAAGCCGCATGCTCCAGGAAGCCGTCCGGAAGGCAAAACTCCCGGTGGAAGTTTGGGCGGCGGCCGAATACTACCTGGACGAGCAATTCGGCGATTTGCTCAAAGCAGGCGATTTGCTACCGCTCGACCGCGAAGGGCATGTTTTAGTGGAATTGTCGTTCCATCATGTGCCCCTGGCACTCTCGCAGTATTTGTTTGAGATGCAGGCGCAGGGATTTAAGCCCGTATTGGCGCACCCGGAGCGCTATCCCTATTATCACCACAAACTCGATGAATACCAGGCGTTGCGCGCGGCAGGTTGCCTGTTTCAAGTCAATATCCTCTCTATTACGGGGCACTATGGGCTCGATGTGCAACAGGCCGCACAGCTTTTGCTGCGGCACAATTTGGTGGATTTCCTGGGTTCCGATGTGCACCGGATCGCGCATGCCCGCACCCTGAGTGCAGCGCTCCGGAGTGGGCACCTGGAGAAAACCTTGCGGCAATACGCATTTGTCAACGCACAAATGAGTCCGGTCAACTGAAGGATCAAATCATAATCAGACAAAACATATCTATGCGCTTTTTTCCCTCTTTCACCCAAAACCGGGGCCATTTTTGGTGGGCTGCCGGCCTGTTTCTGGCTGCATTACTGAGCCAGACCGCTTGCATCCAGCACCGGCAACTGATCAATTTTGACCGCGGGCCGGTTTTCGACAGCCTGATGTTACCCGTTCAGCCGCACGTCCTGCGCATCCAGCACGACGATTTGCTGGGCATCAGCGTGCTCAGCCAAACCTCCGACCCGGCGGTAACCGCCCCGTTCAGAAGCCCGAACCCCACCGGCGGCGCTGAGGCCGACGCACCGAAATACCTGGTAGACGGAGCCGGCCTGATCAATATGCCGCTGGTCGGAAAAATTCCGGTGGTTGGCCTGACCACGCAGGAAGTCCGGGATACCATAGCCGATCGCCTGAGCAAATACCTGCGCAACCCGATCGTGAATGTACGGCTGGCCAATTTCCGCTTTTCCGTGTTAGGGGAAGTGAACAAGGCGGGCACCTATTCCGTACCCTACGAACAGGTGAACGTACTCGAAGCCGTAGGCCAGGCAGGGGACCTGACGAAATACGGCAACCGGGAAAACCTCCTCCTGATCCGCCAGTCAAACGGCCAGCGGACGTATGCCCGGATTAACCTGCACGATCGCAACCTGTTTCAATCGCCATACTTTTACCTGGAACAGAACGATATCATTTATGTGGAACCGCTCAAGGCAAAGGTCGGGGATACGGCAGATGCCACCACCAAATACCTGCAATGGGCGCTTCCGGTGGTATCCGTGATTACGCTGATCGTGTCGCTGTTTGTGAAATAGGACGTAGAGCAGGCCGGAGATTTTATGCTTTTGGTCCGGCGGGAAAATCCCCGGCATGCTTGTAGTACCCTTTTATCCTTTCCCAGACCCTTACTCCGGGTGCGGCGGGTTGTATGTACTCCGCCCTGTTTAAGCGTGCCTGCTTTGTATTATACATGACAGACCAAACCGTTACCTCCCAACAACAACTACCCGAGCTCCCGTTCGATTGGCGGGCCTTTGTATTCCGGCTGATCCACAATTGGTATTGGTTTCTCTTCTCCGGCATAGTGTGCCTGGCCCTGGCTTGGGTGTATCTTCGGTATGCTGTCCCTATTTACAATGTGAGCGGCACCATCCTCATCCAGAACGAACAAAACCAACGCGCCCTGACGGAAGCGTTCATCACCGAGCAACTCGGGTTTGAAAGTAATTTTGACATTGAAGATGAAATCCAGCTCCTGAAATCGCGCACATTGATGCGCCGGGTGGTGGATTCGCTGCGGCTCAACGTCGTGTATTTCACCGAAGGCCGGGTGAAAACGTCGGAAATATACCCGATGGGGAAGATCCCGCTTTCGATCGAACTGACGAGCGCCGAACCCGCAGAGGAAGCCTACGGCAAGCAATTGCGCATAGAGCCTATTCCCGACAACAGCCGCCAATTTGTACTGGTCAAAGGCCCGAACGATACCCTGCATTATGCATTTGACCAGCCGTTCAGCATTGGGAAAGTGGTTTACCGGATCACCATCCATGATTCGGCGTTTTACCACAATGACATTCCGCACATCATCCGGATCGAACACCCCGACGATGTGGCGCGCGGGTATGCCGGACGTTTGACCGTGCAACAGATCGGCCACTCGAATGTATTGTCGGTCAATTTGGTCGACCCGTTGCCGGATAAAGCGATCAATATTCTGAACACCCTGGCCGATGAGTACAGCCAGTCCATTATCGAGGATAAAAACAAGGTGGGTCGCCAAACGCTTCGGTTCATCGATGAGCGGCTGAAGTTCATTACGGAAGAACTTTACGGCGTGGAAAAAGAGGTGGAACAATTCAAGCGGAGCCGGAACTTACCCGTGGAATTGTCCGTCCAGGCTCAAAAATTCCTCGAAGAGGTAACCGATAAAGACAAGACCCTGGCCGAGTTGAATATGCGGCAGAGTCTGTTGGCCAGTGTGGAACGGTTTTTCGGGGCGGACTCCAACTACCTCAAACCGCTCCCGGTCGGTTCAGAAATCATCACCAGTGAGTTGGCCGCCCAGATACGGGAATACAACGACGTGGCCATCCGGCGGCAAAATTTACTGGAAAGCATCACCGGCGACAACCCGGTGGCCCGCCATAGCCTCCGCGAACTCGAGGACCTGCGCAGCACTATTCTGCTGAGTGTCGCTGCCCTGCGCCGGGAAACCAGTGCGCGGCAAAAACAGCTCCAGGACCAACTCTCGCCGCTCGAGGCGCAAATGAGCCTGATCCCGCAAAATGAACGGGAGCTCATCCAAATCATGCGGCAGCAACAGATCAAAGAGAACCTGTTCCTGTTTTTGCTGCAAAAACGCGAAGAAACTGCACTATCGGTTGCGGCCCAGGTGGGCAATTCCCGCGTGATCGACCGGGCCGCGAATGTGGGGCTCATTGCGCCCAAGCAATTCCAGACGTACCTGTTCGCCATGCTGGCAGGGTTCATTCTGCCGACCCTGTTCTTCTATTTTATTGCGCTGTTTAAAAACACGATCGACTCGGAAAAAGACCTGAAACAACTGACCTCCATCCCGTTTTTGGGCACTATTGCCCAGCGGTCCCAAAAAGACCAGATCGTAGTGCGTGCGGGCAGCCGTTCGGCAATTGCCGAGATGTTCCGGCTCCTGCGAACCAACCTTCAATTTATCCTCGGCGACGAGCCGGCGCCGGTCATTCTCGTGACCTCCGGCGTCAGCGGCGAGGGCAAAACGTTCATCTCAGCCAATCTCGGCATGACGCTGGCCCTCTCCGGCAAACATACCCTGGTAATCGGGCTCGATCTGCGCAAACCCAAACTCAGCCAATATCTGGGCAAAGGCGACGAACCCCGTGGGATCACCCACTACCTCATCGGCCAGGCGGCGATAACCGATATTGTACACTCCAGCGCGCTTTCGGAACACCTGCATTTCATCCCTACCGGCCCGCTGCCACCCAACCCGGCCGAATTGATCCTGAATGGCAAATTAAAAGGGTTGTTTGAGCAACTCCGGCAGCAATATGACTACATCGTGGTGGATACGGCGCCTGTCGGGCTGGTGGCCGACGCCATGTTGCTCACTGCTTTCGCCAGCGCGACATTATGCGTCACCCGTTTTGGAAAAACCGATAAAAACCTCGTCCGGTTTGTCGAACAACTCCACCAGGAGAACAAACTAGTACGGCCCGCCATTGTGCTCAACGGTGTAAAAAAAGGCAAAGGTTACGGGTACGGATACGGATATGGTTATGGGTATGGGTACGGATATTACGACGAAGACAAACGCTAGCAAAAGCCGCCCCTTGCGGCAAGCGGAACCGCTGTGGCAAATGCACAGTGTCCGGCTCCTGCACCGCGCCGGCAACGCACTCCTGCATATCCTGCAATGGATGTTGTACCAGCCGGTGAGACAACCCTGCCGCTTGTTGCTGTTCCGCACGGGGTCCTTTGGCGACGGGTTGTGCGCCCTGCCGGCCATCCACGCTATCCGCCGGCAATTCCCCGCCGCCCGCATCGATATCTTAACGAATACCGGACATACGCATAAAAGTCTGGTATCAATCGACCAACTGCTTGCACCCGGGGTGGCCCAGCAGGTGATCGATTACCAGGGCGTGCCGTTGCGCCAGTTGGCCCGGCTACTGCGGGAGCAACAATACGACGCCGTCATTCAATTGCCGCAATACGGCGCCCCCTGGCGCCGGTTGGTTCGGGATATGGTGGTGTTCCGGCTGTTGTGCCGGATCCCGGCCGGCTTCGGCTGGCGCTGGGATCACGTGCCGGTCTTTACCCAGGCCCAGGAATCCTGCGGTCATGCCATAAATGAACGCAGCCGTTTGCTGGACTTGCTGGAGCAAAACGGCATTGCCAAAGGTTCGGAAACAGACTTCCGGCTCCACCTTACCGCGGCGGATCGAGAGATGGCTGACGCCGTATTGCAGGTGCGTCTTCGTTCCGGAAAGCCAATGATTGGATTGGTGATCGGTGCAAAACGGCCGCAAAACCGCTGGCCGCTCGCCGGTTTTGCGGCCGTTTGCGCGCATTTCTCCGGGACCCATGAGATTATCCTGATCG
Organism: Saprospiraceae bacterium; assembly: GCA_044230315.1. Classification (GTDB taxonomy): domain Bacteria; phylum Bacteroidota; class Bacteroidia; order Chitinophagales; family Saprospiraceae; genus M3007. The sequence goes on along the minus strand of JBGARJ010000013.1, from coordinate 91,531 downwards.
GCGGCCCCGACGATCAGACCCTCGCACAACAATTGGAAGCCCAATATCCGGTCGTCTCGCTCTGCGGTGCGCTGACACCCTTGCAAAATGCCTGTGTGATGCAGCGGTGCCGGCTCGTCCTTTCCAACGACACCGGCCCGATGCACCTGGCTTATGCGGTGGGCACGCCGTTGGTGGCGCTCTTCAGTGCGCGCGATCTGCCCGGGCGCTGGTATCCGCCCAAACGGGAAAATACCATCGTGTTCCGAACTTTCGGATTGGCATGTTCCACCTGTTTCAGCGAAACCTGCGCCGATAATATTTGCATGAAAAGGATCAACCCGGAGGTAGTGATCGCTGCTATGAATCAATTGTTGCAGCCAGAGCCGGCATGAACAAGCGGTTGGGGATTCTTCAGAATCGTGTTCCGGATCAAGCGGCGAAAGAAAAGTTGTTCTTTCTCTTTCGTCAGTTGCTGATTACCGGTACCAATGCTCTGGTGGGGTTTGTATTGCTCCGGGGCCTGAGCAAGATGGAGTTTGCGGTTTATACCATAGTGTTTGCGTTGTTGGCCATCTTCACCAATATCACCAATGTCGGTATTACGCCCGCCATGAGTGGGATCGGCGGACGGGTCTGGAACAACCGCCGGTCGATGCAGGCCCTGCTCAACACGGCGCTGCGCCTGCGGGGTCAGCTGGGCTGGTGGTTTGCCGGCCCATTCGTGGCCTATTGCGTATGGCAGTTTTGGGAAACAGGGTTGGGCTGGGCGCCGCTTATTTTGCTGGTGCTGTTGCTGCTGTTCGCCGCCTGGATTCAACTCCAGTCGGCATTTTATGCCATTATCCTGCAACTGAACAAAGCCGTGCCAGGGTTGCAGAAAAATGAGTTTTGGCTGGTGCTGCTGAAACTGGCCGGCGTACTGCTGCTGGTATGGTTGAATGCTCCGTTAGTGGTGGTGGTCGGTTGGATCTGCGGCTGTCTGTTTTTGAATCTGAAGGCCAACCAAATCCTGGCAGGGCATTATCTCGAACCGCATAGTGAAACCAACGCCCAATTTCAGGCGGAGATCAATGGAATCATCCGCAGCAATTTTTTTCGCACGGTGTATTGGTCGTTGGAAGGGCAGATCAGCATCCTGTTATGCACGCTTTTTGCCAGCACCAACAGCATTGCCGATATCGGCGCGCTGGGCCGCCTGAGCGTCTATTTTGCTATATTTCAGGCGTTTATCATCAATTATTCTTTACCCCGTTTGGCGAAATCACAAGAAAAAAGCGCCATCCTCCATCAACTGCGCCGGATCCTCATCCTCACTATTGCCTTTATCCTGCCGATCCTGACCTGGGCGACCGTGCACCCGAAATCCCTCCTGTGGGTACTAGGGCCCAATTATACCACGCTCGAACGGTACTTGTTCACCTACCTGTTTGCCGTATCCATCGGGCAGTTAGCCGGGGTGGTCTACCAGGTGTGCGCCGCCAAAGCCTGGATTCAAATCAACCGGTATTACGTGCCGATCGCCCTGCCGCTCCAGATAGCCCTGATCTATTTCCTGAATCTGGCCGAACTGAGCCAGGTGATCGTTTTTATCGGGATCAATAACGTATTCTTTCTGTTGTTCAACGGCATCATGTTCTACCACGCTTTCCACCGGCACGAGCCGCAAACCGTCCTGAATTGACGCTGCACCGTTTTGTTTCGAGGATGCTGGACTACATAGGTCCCTATCTGCCCCCAGGCTGGCGTTTGCCGATCCGGTATTACGGCTGGGCCTTCAGTTCGGATGTGGAGCCCGAGGCAGATCAGCTGTTTGCCCTGTGCCGGAATTTTCGCTGCGCAATTGACGTCGGGGCCAACCACGGCTACTATTCGTATAAAATGGCTCAGCGATTCGAACGCGTTTGCGCGTTTGAAGCCAATTCTAAAATCGATTACGACCTCCGGCATTTCCGCAAGCAAAATATCCGCTTATACCCCTATGGTTTGTCCGACGCCAAACGCAGCACGGATCTGTACGTACCGGTACGCAACGGGGTGCCGTACATTGGATGGGCAAGCCTGACCAACCGTGATTTGACCTTCGCCGACACATTTGACACCGTGGGAGTAGAATTGCAGCGCCTGGACGATCAGCCGTTTGTGCATGAAATGCCGATCGACCTGATCAAGGTTGATGTGGAAGGGCATGAACTGGAGGTGCTCCGCGGTGGACTGGAAACGATCCGGCGGGACAAGCCGGTGCTGATCCTGGAGGACAATCAAGAGCAGCACGAGGCTATCCGTAATCTACTGGAAAACTTGGGCTATCGAGGCATCACTTTTGCTGAATTGACCGGTTTGCCCAAGCCTTCTCCCAATATCATTTATTTTCCGCTTTAAGAATATGCGTTACGGGATCGCCGATATCTGGCTGTTGTCGCTGTATAAATCGCGGCAATGGTTTGCTCAAATGCGGAGCCGGTTCGTTACCTGGTCGCTTCGCCTCCAAGGTGCTACCGTCGGGGCTGGAAATGCGTGCGGGATTGGGATGCATTATACCTGGCCGCATACCCTGTCGATCGGGGATGCTAATATTTTTGAAAACAGTGTGTACCTGAAATACGACGGTCCGTATACGCGGACACGCGCTATCCTGATCGGGAATCGCAATTTTATCGGAACCGGGGTGGAATTCAATGTCCGGGACCGGGTCGAGATCCAGAACGATTGCCTGATCGCTTCGGGTTGCAAATTTGTCGATCATGATCATGGCTATGCCAACACCCAAATTCCGATGCGGGTGCAGCCGGACCACTCCAGCCCGATCGTGGTCGGGGATGATGTATGGCTGGGGTATCAGGTGGTGGTGTTGAAAGGCGTGACCATTGGTGCGGGCGCTATCGTGGCGGCTGGAGCGGTAGTAACGAATTCGATCCCGCCGTTTGAAATTTGGGGCGGCATCCCGGCCAAAAAAATTGGCAACCGCATAACACCACCCCAAAACAGTGCAGGATAATATGGTCGTGCTGCTGCTCTGCAACCACTTTCCGCCGGCGGTCGACGGCGTGGGCGACTACACCTACCGGCTCGGCGTCGAACTGGCCAGGCAAGGCCAGGAAGTGCACGTACTATGCCGAAAACAGTCGTCAGGCATTCCGCTGCCGGCGGGTATGACCCTGCACCCGCTGTTCGATAGTTGGGGAGCGCGATCGGAAGACGCTGTGCTGGCGCTTGCCGGGCGTATCCGCCCGGACTGGCTGGGGCTCCAGTATGTGCCGCACGGTTTTCTGCCCACTGGTTTGCCATTCTTTTTACCGCGGCTGCTGGAACGCATCCGGCGGCTCGGCCTGCGCATTTGTATTACTTTTCACGAGGTACAGGTGCGTCAAACGGGCCTCCGGGGCTATATTACCGGCGCCTTGCAACGCCGCATTGCCTACGCCATGTGCCGTCAGGCGAATGCTTGTGTAACGAGCATCGAATTTTACGCGGGGTTGCTCGACGAACTCTATCCCGATATCCGGCTGATCCCGGTCGGTTCCAATATCGAAGTGCCGGTACTCCGTTCGCCCGAACGCGCGCGCCTGCGGCAGGAGTTGTTCCCGGATATGCCTTACATCGTCAGTACTTTTGGACAGCGCGATCATACGGCAATGTTGGATGCGCTTCAGCGGATCAACGCAAGCGGGATGAAAACAGGGTTGCTCATTTGCGGAAAAGCGCAAAAACAAAACCGCCAATTGCCTAATGTATACTACACCGGTTACCGCTCGGCCGGGGAGATCGGGGCATACCTGCAATGCAGCGACCTCTTTCTGTTGCCCGATTATGCCGGTCCAAACGGCGAGGGCGGCACCTGCACCAAAAGCGGGTCGCTGGCAGCTGCTTTTGCCGCCGGCCTGCCCGTGGCCGGTGTGCGCGGCGACATGACCAACAGTCTGCTGCGGCATGGCGAAAATATCTGGCTGGCGCCGGCCGGCAACGCGGCCGGGATCGAACAGGCGCTTCGGTTGTTGCTGTCCGACGCCTCCCTTCGCAGCCGCCTCCAAGCGGGCGGCAGACAATTATTTGAAACGCACTTGTCATGGCGACAAATAGCCGCGGGTTACAACGCCATCCTGCAACCACACGACCGTGTTGAAGCGTTTGTATAACCACATTTTATGGCGTTTCCGGATGCTGCGCCATATTTACTGGCCGCAATTCCGGTACAGCCTGTTACTGCCGGGGTATGTGCAAACGGGACCATTTACAGGTATGCGCTACGGACGGTTTTCCACCGGATCGGTGGTATTGCCCAAGCTACTGGGCACATATGAGAGCGAGCTCCACCCCACCCTTTCCGACCTTCCCTTTTCGGCCTATGATCGCTGTGTAGATGTGGGCGCCGGCGAAGGTTACTATGCAGTCGGTTTGTGTTACCGGCATCCACATTTGCAAATGACAGCCTTTGAGTCGGACCCAAAAGGAAGGCGGCAGATTCGCCGCCTGGCGCAAATGAACGGCGTGTCGGACCGGGTTGCCATACAGGGCCATTGCGGGTCCGATGCACTCGGATCGGCCATTTTACCCGGCGAGCGCTGCCTGCTGATCATGGATGTTGAAGGGTTTGAGGCCACTCTGCTCGACCCCCGGCAAGTCAAGGCGCTGGCCGGGGTCGATTTTATTGTAGAGGTCCACCCGGAGCACGACCCGGCACTGGAATCTATTTTGTGGAGCCGTTTCGATCAAACGCATGATTTGCATATTATCCGCCGGCAAGCGCGGGAATTCTTGCCCGATGCAGTGCGCCTCCCGGCCCGGATGCGCAAAAAAGCCGCATACCTGATGGAAGAATTTCGCGGACCGCAATGCTGGCTGATCGGCAGGGCCATCCAATTCAAGTCAACGTGAAAATAATTTTGTACTCCCCCAGTTTCCACCCACGGACCGGGGGACTGGAAAATGTGGTACTTGACCTGGCGCACGAATTCAGCCGGGCCGGGCATACGGTTTCGGTACTCACCAGTACACCCGCGCAGGGCGCAGATATTTTTCCGTTTTTGGTGCTGCGCAGTGCAGGGTTTTGGAAACAGGTAAAGACCATGCGCCAGGCAGATCTTGTGCTGCAGTTTAATGTCAGTTTGAGGGGTCTGTTGCCCTGGTCGCTGACTGCCCGTCCGCTGGTGGTTTCGCATCAAACCGCCAACTGGACCGATTTGCGCGGGCGCCTCAAAACCTGGGTGGCCAACCATCTCGCTGCGCTGAACATCGGGTGCAGCCAATACATGAGCAACCAGTTTTTTCAGGCCATCACGATCCCAAATCCCTATGACAACAACTTGTTCCGGATTACGATACCTTGGGAACAGCGTACACGCGACCTGATCTTTGTCGGCCGGTTGGTATCGGATAAAGGGGCCGATTTGCTGTTGAAAGCATTGGCAGTCCTGCAACAAAACGAGCAAACACCCAACCTGACTTTGGTAGGAACCGGCCCCGAGGCTGGCAAATTACATAACATGGTACAAGACCTGGGGTTGGAGGAGCAGGTCAGGTTTGTGGGGCTAAAAAAAGGGACCGAATTGGCCGGTCTGATCAACCAACACCGGATCATGGTGATTCCCTCCGTTTGGGACGAGCCGTTTGGGATCGTGGCCCTGGAGGGACTGGCTTGTGGCTGCCTCGTGATCGGCTCCGGCGGCGGCGGACTACCCGAAGCCATTGGCGGGCTTGGACTCACCTACCCCAACCAGGATGCACTGTCGCTGGCTGCGTGCTTACAACGGGTTCTGGAGAAACCGGCCGCTTTTTTGCCCCATCCTAAAGTGTTGGAAATTCACCTGAACCGCCACCGCCGCGCCGCTATTGCCCGGGAATACCTGACCGTATTGGCGCGAATTGTAGAAAGCCCTTCATCGCAAAAAGCAATAATCCCGCAAGATTCCTTCGAATAATGCTGACGGACTCGTTTCCATCCATTTAAACATTGCCCGTGTATACCGTATCCCTGGAACGGCAAAAACGCTGGAATACCCGCTTGCTGGCTTTTGTGTTGCTCTATACCATTCTTGCCGGGGCGGTGCGCAAATGGATCTTGCTGGGCGGCCCTGTAAGCAATACACTATTGCTGGGCCATATTCTGCTCCCCTGGATCTATTATTTTCTGGCTGCTGGCAGCCGGAAAAAATACGGTCCGGTTATGGCGCTTTTTGCCGGCGTGCTGATTCTGATGGCGGCCAACCCGCTAAACCAGACGGTCTATCACGGTATTTTTGGGGTGTTTTTGCACCTGGGATTCCTGTTAATTGGATTTCATTACCTGGAAAACCGGGAGTATTATTGCTGGGACCGGCTTTACGGGCTGCTCATGCTGGTCTTTTTGGTCGAGATTAGCCTGGGGGTCGTGCAATATAGTCTGCCCCGCACCAATTTTATCAACCGGTATGCTACCGAGGGCGCTACGAGTATCGCGTATGTTGGGGAACGGGCCCGGGTAACCGGTACCTTCAGTTATGTCGCCGGTTTTTCATCGTGGCTGTTTTTTGTCAACCTCTGGATCTGGAGTCTGGCCTTGCGCAAGGCCTCCATTCGATTTGTGACAATGCTCACCGGTTTGGCGATTCTGGCGAGTTTGATCTCCGGCGCACGCGCAGCTTTGGGCTTTACGTTGGTTTTTGCCTTGCTAATGTATGGCAACGTACTGCGCCGCATTTCACAAGCCCGGGTACTGGCAATTGTTTTGCTCGCTGTTTTGGCCGGTAGCGTCATTTTCCAGCAAAGCGCATTTCTTCACGAAGCCTGGGATAATTTTTATTCCCGGATCGAGGATGGCATTCGAGATCAGGAATTTGGCCGCCGGACGTATGGCGTGCTGACGGAGGTAATCAACTACCATGGCGATCATGCCCTGTTGGGGTCTGGCCTGGGTGGCACCTACCAGGGCGCGCGACTATTGTGGGGCGAGTCGTATTTTATCCAGCAATACGGTGGCTATGAGGAAGAACCCGAGCGCATTGTGTTGGAAGGCGGGTTTGTTTTATTTCTACTGCGCACCGCTTTTCTTTTGTATTTTTTGAACGCTTTGTTTATTCCAAGGGCATTTAAATGGCTTTTCGCTATCATCCTCCTATTGTTTACGCACACCATTTTTAACGTGTATAATATTGTGTTCGTGCCACTTGCCCTTGGCATGCTCGACTGGGCCTATCAACATCCCGGCAACGGAAAAACATGAAAATCCTGGTGAGTCATTTTGGCCGGCAGCATGTTCATGAACTATTGATTGCGCTGGAGAAAAAGGGGTGGTTGGGTTGGTTTTTTACCAGCCTGGCGGCTGAAAAATTGCCGTGGCGGCCCCAAACCTGGATAAAAGATTTGCGCAAGCGAACGTTCAGTGGAGTTCCCGGGGAAAGGATCCGGCATTTCCCCGTGCTGTTTGGGCTCGAACGAATGTCCCGGTTGTTGGGAATGCGATGGAGCCGTTGGGTGGGTGATTGGTTCGACCGCCGTGTGGCGCGGACTCTGATGCAATGCAACCCCGACCTGGTGATCACCTATGAAAATACCAACCGGCATACTATGCGAGCGGCTAAACGGATGGGCAAAACGACTGTGCTCGATCTGGCACAAATCCATCATGTAGATATTGTTCAATATGCGTCGTGGTTTATGCCGGAAGACCAACTACAAACAGAAATTAACATCGTTAACCCGAGAAAAACGGCAGCGCTGGCTGATACCGACTATGTGCTCGTGCTTTCTTCTTTTGCCGCCGAAAGTATGCTGCGCAACGGCTGGCCCGCCGCGCGTCTTTTTACCGTCAATTTAGGCATCGATCCGCAACGATTTACCTTGAAAAAAAGATACCGGCAGGACGGGCCGTTGGAGTTGCTATTTGTCGGGACGATCACCCGCCGTAAAGGCCTTCAAGTCCTTTTTGAAGCGCTCCGTCTGCTCCATGATGACCGGCTTTTACTGACGCTGATCGGACCCATAGCCGATGGCGCTTCCTTGCTCCGCGACTATGCAGGCGCCTTTCGCCATTTGCCCTTTCTGCACCACGAGCAGCTGGTTTCGTATTATCAGGAGGCTGATCTGTTTGTGTTCCCGTCCCTGCTCGACTCGTGGGCGCAAACCGTGCTGGAGGCGATGGCCTGTGGCACGCCGGCCATTGTTACTGAAAATACCGGCGCCAAAGACGCTGTGGGACAAGGCGGTGGCTGGATCATTCCGGTAAATGATGCAGAAGCACTACGGGATTGCCTTCAATACATTTTGAACAACCGAACAGAGGTCGAAACCCGCGGTCGCCTCGCGTATGCAATCGCCCAAACCTACACATGGGGGCACTACCACCAGCAGGTGTCTGATGCCCTGCTCGAAATAGCCCGCCGGGTGCACCCCCCTTTATCTGACGCTTAATGTACCAACCGTGCGGATTCTACACGTAGCGCCTTCCTACAAACCGGCTTATCATTACGGCGGCCCAACGATTTCAGTGAGCCGGCTGGCTGAAGCACTGTCGGCCGCAGGCGCCGATGTGACGGTGTACACCACTACTGCAAACGGGAAAACCGAATTACCAGAAGCTTCCGAACGCCCACTGGACGTGGATGGTGTTGCGGTTTGGTATTTTCGGCGTTGGACGGGCGACCACGGACATTTCAGCCCGGCGCTTTTGTGGCGGCTCTGGAAAACGATCCATCAATTTGATATTGTGCACATCCACTCCTGGTGGAACTGGGTGGTGCTTGGCGCCATTTTCATTGCCCGGATTCAGCGAGCAGTTACGGTAGTGAGCCCACATGGAATGCTCAGCCCTTATTCTCTTCAGAACCGCTGGCGTCATCTGTTTCAGCGGTTTGTGGGCAACCAGCTGTTGCGGCAGGCCACCCTGCACGGCACTTCGCGCCTGGAAGTGCGGGAGTTGCAGGCGCTGGTACCCGGAACATCAACGGCCATGGTGCATAACCTTGTGGTACTGCCGACGTCCGAACACCTGCCTGAGCAATCCGGGGCAGGTACAGTTCGCCTGCTGTTTATTTCCAGGGTGCACCCCAAAAAAGGACTTGATTTGCTCTTGGAGGCTTTGCCGGGACTTTCGGGCGATTGGGAATTGTGCGTTGCCGGCGACGGACCTGCCGATTATACCCGAAAAATTAGGTCCAAAGCAAAACTGCTGGGTTTAACTGACCGGATTAAATGGATCGGTTGGGTGGACGCAAACGAAAAATGGCCCCTTATCACCGGTTCCGATTTGATGGTGCTCCCTTCCTTCAACGAAAATTTTGCCATTGTGGTGGTGGAGGCATTGGCGCTTGGCCTGCCCGTTTTGGTCAGCGACCAGGTAGGTCTTTTTGATTATGTTCGGCTCCAAAATTTTGGCTGGGTGAGCCCCCGAACTATTGCGGATCTGCGCGCCACTTTGCAGGAAGCCATAGACGACGAGCACAAACGCCATTGGATCAGGGAGTTGGCGCCAGAACAAATTCGAATTGATTTTGATCCAAAGCAATTGGTTGTTCAGTATCTAGCATTATATAAACAGCTCACCGGCACTGCATGAACCTGTGCGTGATCATCTTGACGTACAACGAAGCGGCTAATATCGGCCCCTGTCTGGATAGCTTCGCCGGCATCGATGCAAGCGTTTACGTAGTAGATTCATATTCCACCGATTCCACGACCGATATTCTGCAAAAGCGCGGGATATCATTTGTTCAACATCCTTTTGAAAATTATGCCCGGCAGCGCAACTGGGCCCAACAAAATTGTCCGTATTCCTGCGACTGGGTGCTGCACCTCGACGCCGGCGAGCGCCTCGCGCCCGAGTTGGTGCGTTGGTTAAACCACGCTTTTGACCCCGACGGGCCAGCGGACGGTTTCTTATTCAGCCGCAAAACCATCTTTATGGACCGCTGGATACGCTATGGCGGGCACTACCCCAACTACCACCTGCGCTTGTTCCGGCGGGATAAGGGGCACTGCGAAGCAAAATCGTACGACCAACATTTTATTTGTTCCGGTCCTGTGACCCTGGCGCCAAAAGGAGTGGATTTGATCGATCACGTGGCTGAAAACATCGTTGCCTTCACCCAGGGCCATACCCGTTGGGCCATTGCTGAAGCGGTGGAACGGGTGAGCCGGGAAACGCCGGCCGGCGAGGTAAGGCCCCGCTTTTGGGGCAATCCCATTGAACGGCAGCGCTGGTTAAAGACCCGTTTTTTCGACCGCAGCGCGCTTTTTGTCCGTGCATTTTTATATTTTTTTTACCGCTATATTGTGCGCCTCGGGTTTTTAGACGGACGCCCCGGTTTGGTTTTTCACTTTCTACAAGGCTGCTGGTTTCGCTTTTTGATCGACACGGCCATCCTGGAAATCAGGCGCCGGGCTGCACACACCGGTCATAGTATCCCGCAGACGGTCGAGCAATTGTACGGGAGCCAGTACCGGCCCGAAACCAGCCAGCCACATCAACCCAAAGCACAAAGCTGACCCGATGGAGCAATACCAGGAATACGGTTATACCTCCCTGGCGCCCAACCACGCGCACCGGTATATTTTACCGGAATTGCTGAAAATGCTGCATCCCGAACAAAACAAGGCAATTCTGGATATCGGTTGCGGCAACGGGTCGCTTGCCCGCGTATTAATGGAACGAGGCTATAACGTGTACGGTATTGATGCATCGAAACAAGGCATCGACCTGGCCGCCAAAATCCATCCCGGTCGGTTTTTCGTCCAAAATATCGATACACAAACCTTGCCTTCCGAGCTCCGGCATATTCCCTTTGATACCATAGTCTCGACGGAAGTAATCGAACATTTGTACGCGCCGCGCGCCTTTTTGGCCCAATGCAAAGCGATTTTATCGCGGCAGGCCGGGCCAAAACACCTCCTGCTTTCCACCCCCTACCACGGTTATTTGAAAAACCTGGCGTTGGCCCTATCCGGTGCAATGGACGCTCATTTTACGGCGCTGTGGGACGGCGGACATATCAAATTTTGGTCGCGCAGCACCCTGAGCCATTTACTGGAAGAAAGCGGTTTTGTTGTACGGGACTTCCGGGGCGCCGGGCGTTTGCCATATTTGTGGAAATCCATGCTGTTGAAAGCAGAACTGATCTAGCAACCGCTTCCTACACAACCAAAACAATGTATATCCTTGGCCTGAATGCGTACCACGGCGACTCTGCCGCTGCCTTGTACCGGGATACCGAGCTGGTTGCAGCCACAGAAGAAGAGCGCATTTGCCGGATCAAGCATTGGGCCGGGCTACCAGTGGAGGCCATCCGGTTCTGCCTCGAAGAGGCTGGCATCCAATTAACGGATGTACAGGTAATAGCCGTTTCACGCGATCCATACGCCAAACTGGGTCAAAAAATCCGGCATGTGTTGCGCCGGGGCGCCTCAGCGTCGGCACTACTCAACCGGGCGCGCAATTCCTTCAATATCAAAACAATAAAACAGGATATTGCCGAATCTTTCGGCATTAATCCAGGCGCCTGGCAAGTACAGGTGCAATATACCGAACATCACCGCAGTCATCTGGCATCGGCCTATTTTGTGTCGCCGTTTGAGGAATCGGCGCTATTGTCCATCGATGGCATGGGTGATTTCACGTCCACGATGCGCGCAACCGGGCGCAACAACCGGATCAGCGTGCTCGACAGTGTCTCTTACCCACACTCCCTGGGCATTTTTTATACGGCCTTCACCCAATTGCTCGGCTTTCCGCATTATGGCGACGAATATAAAGTGATGGGACTTGCGCCGTACGGCAAACCAGTCTTCTTGGAAAAACTGCAGGATGTCATTCATTTGTTGCCCAATGGCTTATTTGCATTGAACAGCCGTTATTTTCGGCACTTTCTCGAAGGTGTCTCGATGAATTGGGACGGCGGCCAACCGGAAATTGGTCCGCTTTTTACCGATGCGTTGCGTAAAGAATTTGGCGGCCCACGCACGGCGGGCGTCTCTGTGAACGAATACCATTGCGATTTGGCCGCATCGGTGCAGGCCATGTGCGAATCGGTCATTTTTCACCTCGCCAATGATCTGCACCGGCGAACGGGTTTGAAAAACATATGCGTCGCAGGCGGCGTGGCGCAAAATTCAGTGGCCAACGGAAAACTTCTCCGGAACACGCCGTTCGAACACGTCTTTGTCCCGCCGGCCGGCCACGATGCCGGCACCAGCATCGGATCGGCATTGTATTACCTGCACCAAACCAAAGGGCTGCCCCGCCCGGCATTCCGGCACCAGGCGTACACCGGCGCGCAGGCGACCCACCAGGCGATTGAAACGTTGCTTCAACAACGCCAGATTCCATACACCCGGCTGGACGATAGCGATTTGTTCGACCTGGTCACCGATTGCCTGATCGAGGCCGGGGTGGTCGGATGGTTCCAGGGCCGGGCAGAATTCGGCCCTAGAGCGCTCGGTAACCGGTCGATCCTGGCCGACCCGCGGCGCAGCGACGCCAAGGATCTCCTGAATGCCAAAATCAAGCGCCGCGAAAGTTTCCGGCCATTTGCACCGTCCATCCTCTGGGAAGCCGCTTCGGACTATTTTGAACAACCCGATGACGTGCCCTTCATGGAAAAAGTTTACCCCATCCGGCCCGAAAAGCGATCGTTGCTTCCGGCTGTGACACACATCGACGGCACCGGACGCCTGCAAACCGTGCAACGCGAAGACAACCCGCGATACTACCAACTGATCGACACGTTCTACCGGAAAACCGGTGTGCCCGTATTGCTCAACACCTCGTTCAATGAAAACGAACCGATCGTGAACACCCCGGAACACGCCCTGGAGTGTTTCCTTCGGACAGAAATGGATATGCTGGTGCTCGAAAATTATGTGATCCGGCGCTGAAATCCTCAACAAAGAGGACTGGACGGATCACCAGACAAGATGAAAATATCCGTAATCACCGTTTCCTTCAATAGCGCGGCTACGATCCGTGACACGCTGGAAAGCGTCCGCAGCCAGACACATCCTGCTGTGGAGCACCTGGTCATTGATGGGGGCTCCTCCGACCATACGGCAGAAATCGTCGGAACCTACCGGCATGTGTCGCGGTGGCTGAGCGAGCCGGATCACGGGTTATACGATGCGATGAACAAGGGCATTGATCTGGCTACCGGTGATGTGATCGGCATCCTGAATTCGGATGATTTTTATGCCCACCCAAAAGTGTTAGCCGCTGTAGCCCGGGCTCTGGAAAAAACGAATGCCGGCTCGGTATATGCCGACTTGAAATATGTTCATCCGCGCATGTTGGGCCGTACCGTGCGGTATTGGCGATCGGGGTCCTTTTCGCCCGATCATTTTCGCTACGGCTGGATGCCTCCGCATCCCACGTTTTTCGTCCGCCGGGAATTCTATGAAAAATTTGGCGGCTACGACCTCAGTTTTCGAAGTGCTGCGGATTATGAACTCATGCTTCGGTTTTTGTACAAACACCGTATTTCCACGTGCTATTTGCCAGAAGTGATCGTCCATATGCGAACCGGCGGACTCAGCAATGCTTCGTGGCGGCACCGATGGCATGCCAACCGGGAAGACCGGCGGGCCTGGATCAAGAATGGTTTACGACCGGCGCCTTATACGTTGTTGCTCAAACCTTTGCGAAAAATTCCGCAATATTGGCGAATTGGTATATGAAATCGCGTGCCTTTCGCTTCCCCGTATTTTACCCGGTGGCATGATAACTATTGCACTCCTGGCAGGCGCCCGCCCGAATTTTATTAAAGCAGCCCCGCTTTGGCGCGCTTTCAATCGAACAGCGGAAATGCAGCTGCGCCTGATACACACCGGCCAGCAACGCGATGCCGCCATGAGTACTTCCATTCTCCGCGAAATGGGACTGCCGGACCCCGATGTGGTATTGAACGGCAACGGGCAGACTATCCTCCAGGAATCGGCACGGATAGCCCTCGCATTGGAGCCCGTATTTCTGGAGTGGAAGCCCGATTGGGTCGTGGTCATCGGCGATGTCACCTCGGCCCTGGCCGGTGCGGTAGCAGCCAAGCAGATGGGTTTGCAGGTGGCGCATGTGGAAGCTGGTTTGCGCAGCGGCGACCGGCAAATGCCGGAGGAGCTCAACCGGATCGCGGTGGATCACCTGGCCGATGCTTTATTTGCCAGCGAACCGGCCGCCGTCGAAAATCTGCACCGGGAGGGCTTGCCGCCGGAACGGGTGTTTTTCAGCGGAAATGTGCTCATCGATGCTCTGGCGGATAAATACCGGCAAATAAACGCATTGGGCCTGGACGAAATCTTTCACCCGCTCCTTGGTACTGGTCTGGGGGCCGCATTAAATCATGATTTTGCCTTGGTCACGGTGCACCGGCCATCCAATGTGGATACGCCGGAAGGGTTGCGCCGGATCGCGGGGTTGTTGCGCGTGGCTGCCCGGCACTTGCCGGTCGTGTTTCCGGTGCACCCCCGCACGTGGAACAACATGCAGCAGTTTGGGCTCAACCAAATGCTCGTCGAAGGATCCGGGGTACTGGTGTTGCCTCCGCTGGGATATGGCCAAATGGTCGGGCTCCTCCAGCGCGCGCGTCTGGTAATAACCGACTCCGGCGGCGTGCAGGAGGAAACCACCTGGCTGGGCAAGCCTTGTCTGACGTTTCGCACCCACACCGAACGGCCCGCCACCACGCAAATCGGCACCAACACGCTGATCGCTGATCTAAATCCCGAAACCGCCGATCATTATATCCGGTTAATTTTGGCCGGTCAATACAAAACGGGCGGCATCCCGCCGTTGTGGGACGGTCAGGCCGCCGGCCGCATTGTCGATCAACTGGCGGCATTACAATAATTGTGCAACTGAAATTTATGAAAACAGCATTGATAACAGGTATTACAGGTCAGGATGGCGCCTACCTGGCCGATTTCCTCCTGAAAAAGGGATACATCGTTCATGGCATCAAACGCCGCAGTTCGTTGTTCAACACCGACCGGATTGACCACTTATACCAGGACCCGCACGTGTCGAACCGGAACCTGATCCTGCATTACGGCGATCTGACCGACAGTACCAATCTCATCCGGATCGTTCAGGAGGTACAGCCCGATGAAATTTACAACCTGGGCGCTCAAAGCCATGTAAAAGTGAGTTTTGAAACACCCGAGTACACGGCCAACGCCGATGCCGTTGGCGCCCTCCGGTTGCTGGAAGCGATCCGCTTATTGGGGTTGGAGCAAAAAACCAGGTTTTATCAGGCTTCCACGTCTGAATTATACGGCCTGGTGCAGGAGGTTCCACAACGTGAAACGACGCCCTTCTACCCGAGGTCACCCTACGGTGTGGCCAAATTATACGCTTATTGGATTACGGTGAACTACCGCGAAGCGTATCAGTTGTTTGCCTGTAATGGCATCCTGTTCAACCATGAGTCTCCGCTCCGGGGCGAAACCTTCGTGACCCGGAAAATTACCCGGGCGGTGGCCCGGATCGGACTGGGGTTGCAGGACAAACTCTGGCTGGGAAACCTGGATGCCAAACGCGACTGGGGGCATGCCCGCGATTATGTGGAAGCCATGTGGCTGATGCTGCAACATCCGGTGGCGGAAGATTTCGTCATTGCCACCGGGCAAACCACTTCGGTGCGCGATTTTGTCCGGATGGCCTTTGCCGAAATCGGCATAGCGCTGGAATTCCGCGGCCAGGGCGAACAGGAGACCGGTGTGGTGGTTGCCTGCAGGCGCCCTGAATTTCAACTCAAAGCAGGTATGGAAGTAGTGGCGATTGATCCACGGTACTACCGGCCCACCGAAGTTGATCTGCTCGTGGGCGATGCCACGAAAGCCCGTGAAAAACTGGGCTGGTCGCCCAAACACTCCCTTAGTGCGTTGGTCGGGGAAATGGTAGCGGGCGACCTCGATTTGTTCCGGCGCGACAAACTCCTGCACGAATCGGGATTTGATATCAAAAAACAATACGAATAGTGTTGTTTAGCGGCAACGGTGGCTTCAGGTTTTGGCGAAATCCCACAACCAGATGCGGGTTCGCCCTTTTGGCTGCCATTGCAATTTTCGGCTGTTTTTACCCCAATCATTTTCTGATCGCCGACGAAACGGCATATTTTGATCAGGCCATGGCTTGGTCAGCCGGTGCACGCACGATTCAACACTGTCCGCCATGTCCGGGTACGTGTACGACCACCTTGCCGGGCGGTTATCCGGCAGGTACCGCTTTGCTGGCCATTCCTTTTCTTTGGCTGGTTGGGCCTTCCGGTGTATTCTGGTGTGGATTGTTGGCTTGGGTGGCCGGCACTTGGGGTGTTTTCCGGGCATTGGCAGAGGATAAAAAAGACACATTATGGGCTGCCTATCCGTGGTTTTTCCTGCCGGGCATCATCCTGACACGTGCCTTGATGAGCGATTTGCCGGGATTTGCCCTCGCGGCGCTGTTCATTTGGTGGTATGGCAAAGGTACACGCAAACCCATTTACTGTTTTGGGGCCGGTGCTGCCGCAGGGCTGGGTTTGCTTTTCCGGGAGACAAACCTGTTGTGGGCCATGCCTTTTTTACTGGGCGCCATTGGGCGAAAATTACCAGAGCGTCGACTGTTATGGGCGGGCTTTGGCGCAGGGCTGCTCCCCAGGTTAGTATCGGGCTGGTTGTTGTACGGTCATCCGCTATATCTCCGTGATCCCGGGATTTCGTTTTCGATCAGTCATTTGCCTGGACAATTGAGCCTTTATCTTTTGATGTTGCTGATAGTGGCGCCGGGTGGCCTGTATTTGCTCTGGAAAAGCAACTGGCGCTACCGGACGGAAACATGGGCGGCCATTGGCCTTTACGTGGCGGTTTACGGGTGCTATGGATACGACGCTGTGGCTAAAAGCGGGTACAAAGGGCTGGTTTTGCAGGCACGGTACTTGTTGCCGTTATTGCCGTTATTGAGTATGACAGCGGCACACAGCAACTTGCGATTAGCCGGCTTTGCGGGTTGGAAACGGGCAATTATCCCAATTACGGCGGGTATCTTCTTTATTGCCGTTCAGTGGTCAGGCTGGCGCTATAACAGTGAACAACAAAAATTCACCTCGGCCTTGTATGGACTGCCGACGCAGCGGCATATTTCCTTCAGTCCTGACGAAAGCAGGAAATACATCAATTCCCTGTATGGCCCCGGGGTTGTCTATGACGGCACTTCGTTCCCACTGCATCATTTGACGTGCGACAGTGTTTGGTATTTGCACCTGATCTCCCGGGAGGAAAGCGCGGACAGGCGTGTGAAAGCCCAAGCCAGCCTGGGACGGCTGCAAGCGGCATTCCGGGATTCGTTACCTTTGCCGCTTATCGATCAACGCCTGATGGACGGCACCCGGCTCCGGATCTGGAAATGGGAAAATCCGGACTCCGGTCCGGTGCGTTAAACATACACGTCAAAATCCGGTTTTTACAGCGCTGATGACCCATGGAAAAACACGCTAAGATTTATATCGCCGGCCATACCGGGATGGTCGGATCTGCTCTTTTGCGCAAACTCCGCCAGGAAGGCTACGACCACTTTGCCTTACGCAACTCCCGCGAGCTCGATTTGCGCAATCAGGATGAAGTGCAGGAGTTTTTTCGCCGCGAGCAACCCGAATACGTCTTATTGGCTGCGGCCAAAGTGGGCGGTATATTGGCCAACAACACCTACCGTGCCGAGTTTCTGTACGACAACCTGATGCTCGAAGCCAACGTCATCCACGCCGCCTGGCAGCATGATGTCCGGAAACTGCTCTTTCTCGGATCATCCTGTATTTACCCCAAGATGGCGCCCCAGCCCCTCCGGGAAGAATACCTGCTCACGGGCCTGCTCGAGCCGACCAATGAGCCTTACGCCATTGCTAAAATTGCCGGCATAAAACTTTGCGACGCCTACCGCGCCCAGTATGGATGCAATTTTATTTCGGTCATGCCAACCAATCTCTACGGCCCCAATGATAACTATCACCCGCAGAACAGCCACGTATTGCCGGCTTTGTTGCGTAAATTTCACGAGGCAAAACGCGATCACCTGCCGTATGTCACGCTGTGGGGTACCGGTACGCCGCGACGGGAATTTTTACATGTCGACGATCTGGCCGATGCTTGTTTGTTTCTGATGTTGCATTACAATGAACCGGGGTTCGTTAATATCGGCGTGGGAGACGATCTGACCATTCAGGATCTCGCCGAACTAGTCCGCCGGATCGTTGGGTACACGGGTGAAATACGGTACGACCCGGACAAGCCCGACGGAACCCCACGCAAACTGATGGATGTCAGCAAATTGCATGCGCTCGGATGGTCAGCAAAAATTGAATTGGCGGCTGGCATCCGGCAGGTCTATGAAAGCGTCAAAGACCAACTGTAATATCTCATGCTCAAAAACATGGTTGCTATGCGTCCGATCCTTCTTACCGGTTTATGTTGGTTGCTGTTCATGATATGCGCCGGAGCGCAAGACAGCGCATCAATTCAACTCGGTTGCCGGAATTGGTGGTTTCCCTCGGTTCGGGAATGCCGACCCGCCACGCTGTTCTCCCGGCCACCGTCGCATTTTCGCCTGGGGGTTGACCAGCCCTGGGAGCGAATCGGATTTTGGGCAGGTCGAATAAAACCTCATCTTCAGACCGACCCGGCCGCCATGCAGCAATTCCGGGTATTTCGGGCGAACAAAGGCATCAGTACAATTTTTGGGGTTGCCACGATTGGATGCGCGGTGGCATTCTTCCAGACTTCTATCCATTTAGTATTTTCCGAAAATCAAACCGATCGGCCGGTATGGTCGAAACACCCGTTGTTCTGGTTGGGTTCTGAAATCGGCTGTTCATTTGGCGCTGCCTTTTTCCGGATGAAAGCCAGCAGGCATTTGCAACGATCCGTTTTGCTGTTCAATTCCGGTCAAACACTGGCGCCCGGTAAACCGTCGACCGGTTCTTTGATGCTTCAGCCGGCAGCAAATGGCCTGGGGCCGGGGTTGCGTTTACAATTTTAAGTATACCATATGCACTCACACACTTATGTCGCCATTATGGCCGGCGGTGTTGGCAGCCGTTTTTGGCCGGGCAGCCGCGAGGCGCGACCAAAGCAGTTTCTCGACATGCTCGGCGTCGGCAAGAGTCTTTTACGGTTGACGTTCGAGCGCTTTCTTCCGATTTGCCCGGCTGCGCATATTTTCATCGTAACGAATGCAGCATACCGCGATCTGGTCAAAGAACATTTGCCCGAATTGTCGGACGAACAGATCATCGGTGAGCCCAGCAGGAACAACACAGCCCCCTGCATTGCATTTACGGCATTCAAGCTGGCGGGACTCGATCCGGAATCGAACATGATCGTAGCCCCTTCCGATCACATCGTATTACAGGAATCCGTATTTCACGGCAAGATCAACCAGGCATTGGCATTTTCTGCCGAACGGGATGCGCTGGTGACCCTTGGTATTACGCCTTCCCGACCCGACACCGGTTATGGTTATATCCAGTTTGGCCCGGCGGCCGGGCCGGATATTTTCGAAGTGGAGCGGTTTACCGAAAAACCGGACATGGAATCGGCCCGCCACTTCGTTCAATCGGGGCGCTATCTTTGGAATGCTGGAATCTTTATCAGCAAGACCAGTACGCTGCTGCAGGCGTTTGCAGCATTCTCACCCGATATTTATCATATTCTGGAGCCCGGAAAAACGGTGTATAATACCCCGGGCGAGCAGGCCTTTTTGGAAAAGTATTACCCGGAAACGCCGAATATCTCCATCGACTATGCCATTATGGAAAAGGCGCCAAACGTGTTCACTATTCCGGCTGAATTTGGCTGGTCGGACTTGGGTACCTGGGCCAGCCTCCATGCCGAATGCCCCAAGGATGAAAAGGGCAACGTATTCCAAAGCCAGCCTATCCTGGCTATCGACGTACAAAACTGCCTGGTGCGCGCCCCAAAAGGCAAGCTGCTCGTTTTGAAAGACCTGGATGATTTCATTATTGTTGACGAACCCGATGTGCTCCTGATCTACCCAAAATCGAAAGAACAGGAGATTAAGCAAGTCACTGCCGTGGTAAAATCTAGTTTTGGAGATTCATATCTTTAAAATAAATAAATTTTTTTGTCATAAGGTTTGGCCCATTAAAGAGTTTGCCTACATTAGCCCCTGTAATATTTCTTTAATATTTTAATCGCCGTTTCACACACCTGAGTTCGTGCCGTCCCGGTCTGTTAATCGTAAATCAAAACATAAGCAGCACACCGTGAGACAGTACCAATCGATTACCGTCCACCCAGAGATCCAAGATGGAGCACCGGTTTTCAGCGGGACCCGCATTCGAATTGAAACCTTTTACGATTTCATGCGCATTGGCGTAAGCGTAAATGAGTTTCTCGATGAGTTTCCGTCTATTACCCGCGATCAGGCATTGGAAGTGTATGATTTGGTCAAGCGTCAGTACAGCATCGATCAAATTAAATCACTTGTGGTCACCGGACCTTCCAGCCAGCCGAATGGCGCGCGCGTGTATGCATCCAACCGGTAAAGAAAAAGTATATCCCCCCCCCTTTATTGAACTGCGCCATTAGCTTGTACGAGCTAATGGCGCAGTTCGTTTTGACCGGTTGGCTGTCGCCTTACGTTAAAATCTTTTTGTTTTGCCCACTCCTAAAATCATCCTCCTGGCAAATACTGCCTGGAACCTCTGGAATTACCGCCTGGCGTTGATCAAAACGCTGGAACAGATGGGGTACGCCGTTGTATTAGCCGCTCCGGAAGACCGGTTCAGGCTGCGGTTGGAAGCGGATACCCGAGCCCGGTTTATCCCTTTGATTCACTTGTCGAGGCGGAGTTTTTCTCTGTTGCAGAATTGGCGCTGTTTGTGGGAACTATTCCGGCTATTTCGCGGGGAGCGACCTGCCGCGGTATTACTTTACACCATGAAACCCAATATTTTAGGCAATCTGGCTGCCCGTCTGGCTGGCACTCCGGCGATTTCCATCGTTGAAGGCCTGGGGTACAGCGGCAGTACAGCAGCCCGCTGGCGCTGGTGGGCCGCGCCATTGTATCGCCTGGCCTTCCGCGCGAGCCGTTTTTGTATTTTTTTGAATGCCTCCGACGAGTCGGAATTCCGGCGGTTGCATCTTGTGACCGAAGCACAGGCCCGTGTTATTCCAGGGCCCGGCATCGACACGGATCATTTCAAACCCTTGCCGGCACCAATGCGCGATCAAATAATCTTCCTTTTTTCCGGCCGTTTGCTCCGGGAAAAAGGCATTCTGGAGTTTGTGGAAGCCGCGCGGTTGATACTCAACGGGGGTTATCACGCCACCTTTGAAATCCTTGGCGCCCCCGATGCTGGTAATCCAACAACACTGGATACCCGTGAAATTGATAAATGGAAAATGGAGGGCCTGGTGCGATACCTGGGGCGCGTCGACGATGTGCGAAGCGCGTTGGCCAATGCCGATGTGCTGGTTTTGCCTTCCTTTTATCGCGAGGGGGTCCCCCGGTCCGTTCTGGAAGCAATGTCCATGGAAAAGATAATTATCACCACCAACACACCCGGTTGTCAGGATACCGTGGAGGAGGGTCGCAACGGGTTCCTGATCCCACCGCTCGATGTAAACGCGCTGGCTGGTGCTATGGTTCGCATCTTGCGCCTGTCCCCCGATGAACGACAGCGAATGGGCGCATTCAGCCGTCAAAAAGCGCTCCGGCAATTTAGCAATCAAGTGGTGCTGCCGCAATTGCTGGCATTGCTGGAATCGGTTGCCCGACGCCCAACAAGTACGCGTACTGCGCAGCCACCGTTTCCACGCTAAACTCCCGGAGCCTTGCGCTGCGAATGGGCTCAGGCACAATGACAGATGGCGGAGCATCGAGAAAGCTGAGCCAGCGTTCAAACGAAGTATCTGTTACCCGGGCATTTCTCACGGAGAGGGTCAACAATCCGGGCCAATCCGACCAAAATGCAACAAACGGGTCCCGTTCAACAAGGGACAAATGAACAACCGGTTTGCCGGCAGCCAGGTATTCCACCGCCTTGCTTGGCAGCTGATAGTCGGTTACATTTCCGATATTGACCAATACATCCATTTGCTCCATAGCAAACCGTACTTCCTGCCGCGAACGCAAACCATACAACCTGATATCCGGATGCTGGGCCAGTTTCGCATAAAATTCGGGGAAGATGTCGCCAAAAATATGGACCGTCAGGCGACCCTTCCATTTGGGTTGAAGGGTCAGTGTTTTGTTTAACAGTTCTAAAAAGGCATCCGGGGTGCGAACGGGCGCGTAAAAAGCGCCAAAATAACCGATATGTAACGTCTTTACGCCGGTGTCACGAGCCGGCAGCACACTAAATGGCATGCCCTTCTCCGAAACCGGCGGGTGCAGCAAGGGCGGGATAATGGTAATTGACCTGTTTGGCAGCCCGAATTTGGTTTCATAGGCCTGTTTGGCCGCTTCATTGGTAACGACTGTCGCATCTGCCCTGTCGAGTACCGCCTTTTCGAGTTGTTCGCTGAGGCGGCCGTACAACCAGGGGTTGTTCAGGGGTCTGGCCTGAATGGTGAAGGGATCCCCGATATCAACCAGCCAGCAGAGTCCTGGGAACCGGCGCTTGACCATCTGGCCGATCAAATGGCCGGTAAAGGGGAGAGAAACGGTAATTACTGCATCAAAAGTATGGTTTTCAAGTAGCTGGAGCACTTTCCGACGTGCCGGAAAATACCAGAGACCGGCGTCATCCGGAAAATATATTTTTTTCCAAACCCGGTTGTACACCCAGCTCAATACCCGCATCAGCCCCGCGGGGCGGTGCACACCAGTCCCTACCCTGCCCCGCCCGTGGGTGCTGCCCGACAAATAATACGCTACCTCCTTGAGCGAATCGAAACCCGCCCGATGAATATGGACGCCATTCAACTGGTGTTCACGCTGGCAGTCGCGCCGGCGGGCGCATACCACATGAACCTCGATCCCCTGTGCCGCCCAATGTTCGGCGATAGTCGTCCAACGGTGCGCACGCGGATGGATAAATGGGTAATACCAAGCCGTAATGATCAGAAATCGCTTTTTGATAACCGGTTTTTTTTAAGCACTGGTCAGGAATGAATAAGAGGCACCGCGCGGGATGAACAACTGCAAAGGTCACTATTCAGGTCAATTCGCCATAAATTTTTCGCAAGGCAACGGCGCTGGATTGTATGGAAAAATGGTCTTCCACCCACTTGCGGGCTTGAAGGCGGTACGACTGATACTGGTTTCCCTCCATCAGGTAAAACATCCGAATAGCCTCCGACATTGCGCTGGCGTCGCCTTCTGGCACCAACCACCCTGAAGAGCCGTGCGCAACTGCATCCGGAAGGTCAAAATGACGGGTGGCCAACACTGGCAGACCAATCGCCTGTGCTTCCAAAAGTACTACCGGCGTTGCTTCGTGGTCGCCGTCGGCAGGCGTCCGGCTCGGATGGATAAAAGCATGATAGTCACCCAGAAAACGAGCCATCTGATCGTGCGGAACCGGGCCGGTCCATACCACCTGTTCCTGCAGGCCATGGCTGCGGATAAAGGCCTCCACGCTCCGCACCAGTTGGCGATCGTACTGTTCGCCGGCCAGAGTCAGGTGCAATCCCGGGCAATCTGGCAGGGCCAGGCGAAAAGCCTCCAATGTAGTTAGATGGCCCTTTTTCTCGGTGAATGTGGCAGCCTGTACCAGGCGAAGCCTGCCGGGAGGCTTCGCCTTTGCAATAAAAGGGAATAGAGCGATATCCGGGCACGGGCGCACCACCCGCAGCTTGGCGGCTGGGCAGCCCATGGCTTCCAGGGCTTCGCAACCGGTCGGACTGGCCGCCACCACTGCCGCTGCCTTGGCAAATAGTTCGCGATACTTTTTTCGAAAAACCGGGCGGTAGTGCCAAATTTTCCGGTAATCGAACCCGTAAAATGTCACCACCAACGGTATGTTTAACTTTTGTGCCAGGGCTGAATACAAACACCCGGTGGGGCCAAAATGCGTATGCACCACATCGGGCAGGTTCGATGCAATACGGCCGGCCAACCATAGCCGGTAACTGGGTAAGAAGCGCTGCGACCGGGTGAACAAATGCCGGAGCGCGGGGTATTGCCATTCCGACTCCAGCGAAAAGCACCATCGCTGCGGCGGAAATTCCAGATACCGGAACGATTCGTGGTAAAACTGATTGCGAACGATCCACGGCGCGCCGACCCAAACCTCCGATTCTGGTAAATGCTGCAACAAACGACTCACCCAACTCAGGGTGGAGGGCAAATACCAGTCGAAAAGGTGTAAAACACGCATACGGAACACGGAATCAGGGGTGAAGGAGAAAATCGAAAATTTGTCCTGCCGCCCGGTCCCAGTCGAATTGGAGGCGTTGCTGGCGACCCCGTTCAATCAGCGCGGATCGGAGTGCGTGGTCCGAATACATTTGTTCCATTGCGGTTGCAATGGCGGCCTCGGAAAAAGGATCGACCAACAACGCCGCGGAACCGGCTACTTCAGGTATGGCCGTCGTGTTGGACCCAATTACCGGCGTATCGGAATGAAAAGCTTCGAGCACCGGCAAACCGAAGCCTTCGCTCAGCGATACGTACGTCAAGGCTATAGCAGCAGCCATCAACGCCTGAAGGTCCGGCTCGGATACATAGCCCAGAAAATCAATGTCCGCCCGGTATTTTGAGGCTTCCGCCGCCGCATGCACTGCGCCGGTTTCCCAGGCCAAGCGACCGGCCAGCAACAACTTGACCGGCGCGCCGGTCCGGGATTTGAAGGCATCGAATGCCCGGATCAGGCGCGGAATATTTTTTCGGGGGTGGACAGCGCCTGTATAAAAGAAATAATTCTGCCCGCCAGCAAACCGGTTGCGCACGGCTACTTGTTCAGCCGCTGTAAGGGGCCGGAAGCCTTCCCGGCAACCATTGTAAACCACTGCAATTTTCGCGGGATCGATACCGACAGTATTCAGGATCGTTTGCCGGACAAATCCGGAAATGGCGATCAGTTGATCGGCCCTCCGGATGTAGCGGGGGAAAAAATACCGGTAATAGTCGCGCGACCACCATGGCACCTGCTCCGGGTGCTGCAGCGGGATGAGATCGTGCACCGTCATGACCGATCGGACCGAGGAGCCGAGGCTCAAATAGTTGTCCGGCGAGAAAAACACGTCTGCACCCAGCCGCCGCAACGCGCGCGGAACAGCCCATTCAAACCAGGCATACCACAACACCGGGTGGCGCGCCGGCGGAAACAAAACGACTGGCTTTACATTAGAGCCATACACGAAAACAGGGTCGAATGGCCGGTCGAACAGGAAAATAAACTCGTGTTCGGGGTGTTGGATCACCATGCGGCGCAACAACTCGTGCGTGTACCAGCCCAGGCCCTCCAATTTGCCCGGCAGCAGAAATCGGGTGTTTACGGCAATACGCATTGGGCATTTGATTGTGGCCGGCTAAAATAGATTGTGGAAAACTTAAGCATCGGAAGTCAGACCAGGCCGCGTAATTTTGGCGGGCAAAGTTGACCAAATCTTTCAGGACCACCAAAAGGCAGCGCCGTTGGCCCTCCATTGTACGAAACTATATAACCGAAACGAATGCTTGATTTTTCCGCCGCTAATTTGCGCCGTTTAGCCATCGCCTGGGTCGGCAACAAAAACCGGTATGAAGGTGTGAACATCCCCAAACAAACCCTGGTGCCCGTGCACGATGTAGCGCACGAATTATTGACCGGCGCGTTCCTCAAACCATTCGAGAAATCGGCCGAATTCTTCTACTTTTTTCATGAAGAAGATGTCAGCAATCACCTGGTATTTCAAAGTTGTCTCTCCATTTTCCAAGACCCCGAGACATTGCCCGAAGAGGCCGCCAGGCTGGCTGGCCTGTTGTACGAAAACTGCGAAAACCCCAAAGTGCAAGGCGGCGAGTTCCTCGTAGCCTACTTCGAA
Organism: Saprospiraceae bacterium; assembly: GCA_044230315.1. GTDB lineage: Bacteria > Bacteroidota > Bacteroidia > Chitinophagales > Saprospiraceae > M3007. Next base: position 65,638 of record JBGARJ010000013.1, on the reverse strand, counting down.
GACCTGATGCTGCACGATGAACCGACCAGCGCCATTGGCTTTTGGAAGATCCAGACCAAGGACCCTTATCTGAAGGTAGAGCGCACTGCCGAGTCGTTTGCCCTGAATGTACTCGAGGGCATCCCGACCGGAAAACTGGAAACTGCGGCGCTGATCTTCAACCTGGACGAAGCAGAGGGCTACCGAATTTGTGCCGTTGATACCGTTTCAAAAAAAGACGAGCGCTCCTTCTGGAAAGATGAATTTTTGCGCTTACGGCCAATCGAGGACAACTATTTCAACACCAGGCATTACATAGCCTTGTCAGGCGAGTTTATTCACGACCGCCTGCCCCATAAATTTGGGCTCGACCGCGCCGACCAGCTCGACGCCCTGTACCGTTCCGGCCTTTATTTCAAAGAAAACGAGCATTTTGAAGTCGAAGATTTTGCCACTACCATGTTTCCGGAGGAGGAGCAGCGCGAGGCATTCAAATCATTTCGCGACGAATACGCCAAAGCCTATGCCCTGCCGCTGGAAGACAAATTCGATATCAGCATGCCGGCCGTGAAAAAAGAGTTCAGGGTGCTAAAAAGCGTCATCAAACTGGACAAGAACTTTCACATCTATGTCCACGGTCGCCGCGACCTGATCGAACGCGGCTTTGACGACGATAAGGGTAAGAAATATTACAAGGTGTACTTCGATGATGAGGAGTAGATCTGGCGGGTCGTCAGAGGGTCATCGCAATTACATGCCAGGTTTCGCCTGATTGCCTGTCTTCGTATATGTGAACCGGTTCAAAACCCACCCGCTCGTGCGCCCGTAACGAACGGGTATTCCGGGCAGCCACTTCCGTGATCACAAAATCAAAATCCGGACGGCATACTTCCCGGAGCTTCCCGTACATCCCATCAAATACACCCTGACCCCGGTAAGCCTCGGCGACGCACACCTGGCCCATCACAAACCAGCCACCGCTGCGCAAGGGCCTTCCCTGCCAGGAAAGTTGATCCAGCATTGCGAACATAGCAATCAACTCAGGTACCTGGTTGCCAAAATCGCGCAACATTACAAGACAATACCCTGCCAGCTGATCGCCGGCTTTGGCGATGACCGACGGATAGGCCTGGTTCATCCGGAGCAGCACTTCGGGTTGATGCCTGACCGTGACAAACCCTTGTTGCCGGCGTGTTTCCGGCGACAGGTTCGCCGCCAAATTTTGCGCCTGAAGATCAAGAATCTGCCGGACCTCGGCCGGATCGGTTACCTGGGTAAAGTGAATAGCAGCGGATGGCATAACATCGGGTTCAGGTTGTTTGAGAGCGTTCAATGACTTCTTCAGATGTCAAACCGTACAACGGAGGCGTATCAATACCCAATTGATTGAGGTACAAATAAATTTGCCCACGGTGGTGAATTTCGTGTTCCGGCAGCAGCCGCAGCCATTTCCAGCACGTAATAGGCTGGCCGGTCGGGGTCAGGATTTTTGCTTGCAGGAGTTCCGGCGTGAGTTGGTTAAAAATATCGAGCGACTGCCGGTGCAATTCGTCGAAATAGGCCAGCACAGCCGTTTTACCATCGGCCAACTCTCTTCCGCAACCCTGATACGCCGGCGGCCGACCCACGACGGTTTCGGCATACAACCAGCGCTCGATGGCGGCAATATGGCGTATCAGGTCGCCCAGTGTAAACTTGCCCGGCAGGTAGGTCCACTCCAGGTGTTCCTCCGGGGCTAACCATACAACCCGGCGGGTGCGTTCCCGTACACGGGCGTAGTACTCGAGAAATGGAGCAATCGATTGGATTTCCATCAGCGGATTTTGGACAAATTTCGAAATTTCAGGTTATAAATTGCACCCGCGAATCCTTCCGTTTCTACATTTAGAGGTAATTCATTTTCGGCGCCGAAGCGAAATGAATTACACACTGAATCATTTGGAAAAAACAAATTCAGCACACAAGATGCCGCTCATTACGCCACTCCCTCCTGATCACGATGCAGAAGTCGCCCAATTGGCCACTTTTTTTAACGAAACGCTGGGTTTTTGCCCCAATAGCGTACTTACCATGCAACGGCGACCGGCCATCGCCAAAGCGTTCATTCAACTGAATAAAGCCGTCATGGCCAACGACGGCCGGGTGACGAGCGACCTGAAACGCCTGATTGGCTACGTGGCCAGCCTGACGGCCGGTTGTCAGTATTGCCAGGCGCATACCATCCGGGCTGCCGAGCGTTACGGCGCGGCAGGAGATAAGCTCGCCCATATTTGGGAATACCCCACGCATCCCGCTTTTACGGATGCCGAACGGGCGGCGCTGGATTTCGCTGTGTCGGCCTCAGCCGTGCCCAACAGCGTGGATGAAACGATCGCCGAAAACCTCCGGCGGCATTGGGATGAAGGCGAGATTGTGGAAATTCTGGGCGTCGTAGCGCTGTTCGGGTACCTCAACCGCTGGAACGACAGCATGGGCACCTCGCTCGAAGGCCCCGCTTACGATAGTGGGTATCAATATCTGGGCGCTCACGGATGGACGGGCGGCAAACACGTATCGAAATGAAATCTGCCCGCTTTTATTCAGTTTTCCGGCTGATCAGAATCCAGTTTCCGCCGGTATCAACCTTCCAGGCATTCGGAAAAACCCGTTGAAAAGCGCCGCGGAAGAAATACTCTGTCGCTCGGATATTTTTGACATTGTTGTGCAGCCGGTTGTACAGCAGCAACCCGCCCTCCCGCAACAAAGCGTCGCAGCACGCTAAAAACTCGGTGGTTTCAAACGATTCGGGCGTGTAATCGTCTTCAAAAATATCGACGATCACGATATCGAATTGCTGTTCGGTGACTTGGACGAAAAGTCGGGCATCGGCTGTTACGATCTCAACAGGGCTGCTGATACGTGATAAGGTGTATTTTGATGCAAGGCCCGCGACGGCCTCGTCCCATTCGATAGCAGTAAAGTGGTACCGCTGGTGGTACACTTTTTCCAGGATATAGGGTACGCTGCCCAAGCCCAGACCCAACACGAGCACATCTTCAAAGGGCTGCCCGGCGAGATCAAGCGTACCAAAGGCTATGGTAAAATTGTGGTAGAGGTCATCCCAGGAATAAATGGCATTTCCACTGAGGAGTTGCAAACGACCCCGGTCAAGGGTGACCGTAAGCTCCGGATTGCGGTCGGAAGAGGCCGTCTCCAATGTAATCGGAAGCACATACGAAAGCCATTTTTTCCAGGCCGGAATTTTCATAACAGGGCGAAAATAACAGACAGCGGCAGATGGGTGGAAAAAATTTCGAATCCCATCCGCCGCCGCTCCTGCCCTATCATTTATTTTTCTTCTTTTTCAAGGGGTTCCAATTCTCCAGTTTCTTCTTTACCTCATCTGTGGTTTTGTCCTGCTTCAAGATTTCATCCGCTTTCTTCCCCACTTCGTCGCCGGCCTTTTTAGCCACTTCCTCGTTCAGCACTTTACCGGCCTCCTCCACGGCTTTATCTTTCACTTCGCCCGCTTTTTGGGCGGCCACATTTTTGAGCGAGTCTACGGCTTTGTCGGCGGCGGCAGTGGCCTTTTCCTTGGCTTTGTCCAATTCTTTGGCGCCCAGGTTGCGCAGGGAGTCCTGGGCCTGCTGCAACGTAGCTTTCCCGGTAGCCACAGCCTCGTCCTTCATGGTACTTTCACCGTCGCTGGGCAGGATTTTCACCGCTACCTTCGGGCTGGTGAGGGTCCCCGTCAGGTCAAACCGCACATTGATAAATTCGCCTTGGGCGACATTCACGCCAAATTTGGATGCCTCGCCGGAAAGCCATTTCAGGCCTGAGTTGGCAGCGCTGCCCACGGCGCTCTTTTCCAGGGCTTTACGCGGTGTTTTCGTCAGGATCTGGTAGTTCATTTCGCTGGTCAGGCTGTGCGAGCCGCCAATTTTCATGGCCACATCGCGCATCTGAACATCAAAAGGTTTGACGGTCACTTTACCGTCTTTTATCTCAAACCAGTTTTTGGTATTTTTCAGCTCCAGTTTGTTCAAATAACTGATATTCAATTTGGAACCGATTTCATTGAGGGGTTTGAAATTGTTGACGATGGCATTAATGGTTTCCAAAAAGCCGGCAGCGGAAAGCGAATTGAAATCGGGCATCATGTCTTTGCCCAGGAGGCCGCTCATCGAGAAGGTCGTGTTAAATTTACCGTCGATAAGTTGCATAATGGGCGCCATGGCTTTCACGGTGGCGAAATTTTGAAAAGCATCCCGGAAGCCCATGTTTTGCAGGGCCATATCCACATTAAAAGCCGGTTTGGCCGGATCCTGGGTATTATACGCACCTGCAACGGCGATTTGCCCGCCCAGCAAATCGGCGGTAAAGTCTTTCAGCATGGCTGCCCCGTTCTTTACGACTACCTGACCATCCAGATTTTGTAAATCCAGGTTCGTGTACCGCACTTTTGCAAAATTGGCGTTGACCGTCATATCCACGTTCTCCGGCACCAGCATAACCGATTCCGGTGGTGCCGCGCTGCCTCCGCTGCTACTGCCTGCGGTGGTTGCTGGGGTTTCAGTCATGAACGGGTTGAGGTCGAAGAAACCGGATTTGAGGTTTAGCACCCCGGATACCGTCCGGTTATCAAACATGTAATCCCAGGCATTCAGGATCCGGCCGCTGCCTTGCAGGTCGCTGTCGCCGATCTTCATGCCAAAATTATCGACCGTCATTTTATTGGGCGTGAAATTGCCCTTGAGATCCATATTGGTAAGGGTATAATCTTCATACACCAGTTTTCCGATTTGACCGTCGATGGTGAAATCCCAACGGTCAAAAACCTTTTCAGTGGCGGCTGGGCTAGCAGTGGGGACTTTGCCGGCCGGCGGTGCGGCGGCGGCAGTAGAGGTTGGCGTTTCCATCCATTCGTTGGCGTCGAAATAACCGGAACGCATGGTCAGGCTGCCGGTCATGGTCTTTTTGGTGGAAAAATAGGCCAGAATATTATCGATTTTACCGGAGGCACGCAGGTCACTTTTACCCAGCCGCGCATCAAAATCCCGGATATCCACCTTTTGCGGGGTCAAACTGGTGGCCAGGTTATTGATCTTAACTGCCGGCATTCCCGCTGCGCGGTAATTCAGGTTCTGGATTTGGAAATCGCCGGCCATTTGCACCTGATCGTATTGTTGCGCATCGATCTGGTTCATGGAGGCTTTGATCACCATATCCGCCTTGATCAGCCCGGAGAGATCCTGCACCCCTTCCATCGGAAACGCCTTGGACAACTCACCCATGTTCAGCGTTCCGGCAATTTTGGTGTCTACGGTAGGGTTGGTTTCGGGGGTTTTCAGGTGAAAATACCCCTGGATCGGGTTCGACCCGATGCGCAGGCCGAAGCTCGGCACATCGACAGTCATGGCATTAAGGGTACTGGATGGGCTGTTGATGGCCGCGTCTACATTGATGTTGCTGATCCCCAGGGGAAGGCTTGGATATTGCACGGAGCCGTTGGCAACCTTGAAGTTGATTTTGAAGGCCGGATACGTCGTCTCGTTGTATTTGCCCTTCACCATGCCGACAAACTGTACCGTACCGTCGGCTTTCACCCCTTCGAAATCCTGGGTATAGGCGCCGGGCACGATCGAAAGCAGGCTCTTGAACGTATTGTTCGGAGTGCCAAATTTGAGATCCATCAAAATATCGTCGTCGTTGGGGAGTTGCACCCAGCCATCCACCATGACCTTCAGGGCATTCACTTGCAGATCGTTGTTTTTCAGGGTAAACTTCATGTTCTTCATATCGGCGTTCAAGGTGGCATTCCAATTCGCCTGGGCATTGCGCAAGTACTGCATGCCGCCGTACAGGACCGATAATTTCTCCACAGTTGTTTTGGTGACCAGGTCATATATATCGGCAGCCAGTTCGCCCGAACCTTCATGGTTCAGGCCGGATAATTCGGCGCGCATATCGAGCGTACGATCGTCATACAGCAATGTGCCGTCGGTAATAGCATACCGCTCCAGGCGAATGGCCCCTCCGGAGGAAGATGGAGTGGTTGATGCGGGTTCGGGTTTGGTAATATCATAATTAGCGCTTCCGTCTTCCAGCACATATACGCGTATGTTGGGTTTTTTGAGGTAAAAGCCCTTTATCGTGATCTGATCGCCGAAAATAGCAGACCACAGGTCGATGGCTACATCCATTTGCTCGCACTGGATCAGTTTAACCCCATCGAAGGCGCCGGTACCGGTGATATCCAGCCCTTGCAAGCCTATGGACAATTGCGGAAAGTGGCGAAACACGGAAAGGCTTACGTCCTGAAAATCCAGTTTTGCCGTCAGGCTTTCATTGGCTGTTTGTTTTACCTGGTCAATGATTTGGTCTTTAAAAAAATAAGGCAATGCGACCAGTGCTCCTAACAGCAAGACAAAAACGGTCGCGATACCGAAAAGTACTTTTTTCATGGCAAGAATGTCGTTTGAGTGGAGGTTGGTCGTTGAGGCGGCACAAAGTTGGGTGCTTTTTGCGAAGTTTATAAAGATGCCCGGGACAATCCTCATTACATAAACGGATGATTCCTACTTTTGACGCATGAATTACCGTATACAATTTTTAAACCAGCAGCAGGAATTTGATACGCAAATGGAATCCCTCGCCGGGACTTCATGGATTGGTTTTGATACCGAATTCGTAGGTGAAAAAACATACATTCCCGTGCTGTGTCTCATCCAAATCGTAACCGAACACAATATTTACCTGGTTGATACGCTGCAAATAAACGACTTGCAGCCTTTTTTAGATATCATTTCCAACCCTGATATTTTAAAAATAACGCACGCGGGCGACAACGACTACCGTTTGTTGAACACCCTGTTTGGCACGGTACCGCTAAATACGTTCGACACCCAAATTGCCGCTGGTTTTGTAGGGTATAATTATCCCGCAGGTTTCGGTAAGATCGTCGAACGGGAACTGCGCGTTACGCTGGCCAAAAGCCATACCGTCGCCGATTGGGAGGCCCGCCCGCTGGATCCGAAAGCGCTGGATTACGCCGTGGAAGATGTAAAATACTTGCCGGCACTACACAACAAACTGACGGCTAAACTGCGCCGCCTGCAGCGGGAAAACTGGGCGCGGGAAGAAAACCGGAAATGGGAAACGGCCCAGTTTTACGCAGTAGACCCCTATAAGGAAGCGCTCGCAAACGACTATATCCACCAACTCGATTTCCGGGAAAAAATCTTTTTGTTGCGCATTTACCAATGGCGCCGTGAAAAAGCAGCGGCGTTCAATATCCCAAAGGAAACCGTGTTGCAAACCCGGCATATCAGCACAGTGCTACGGGCTACAAAAGACGGGCCGCACGCCTTTCGGGCCAATCGGACCATGCCGGAAGGTATTTGGCGAAAATACCTTCCGGAATGGCAGGATATCTGGCAAAAACCAGCCACCGATTTCGAACGAACCTGGCTCAATGCCTTGCCTGCACCGGCGCCTGACGACCCCGACCATGAATGGGCTATGGAATTGATGTATCATTTTGTCAAACGCCAATGCCTCGAACACGAAATCAGCGCTGCATTGCTGTTGCCAAAAGGCGAATTCAACAAGCTCAAATCGGGTGGCACATTCGACGATTCATTGTTGAGCGGTTGGCGAGCCGAATTGCTGGGCGCCAACCTGGTAAATTGGCTCCAACAACAGGGTAATCTGTCGCTGCATTGGGAAAAGGAGGCTTGCATCCTGCGAATGGCGTAAGATGAAAAATATATTGCTGGAAATCAAGGGCTTGAATGTTTCGTTTCAAACGAAAAGCGGCATATTGCATGCGGTAAAAAACCTGTCGTTCCAGCTGAATGCCGGCGAGACGCTCGGGATTGTCGGTGAAACCGGTTCCGGTAAATCCGTGACGGCATTGTCCATCCTCCGGCTGTTGCCAACGACCGCTATTGTAACCGGGGAAATTTTGTTTCACAGCAGCTCAGCGGGAATCGGGAATAAAGCACCGTATCCCCAACCCGTCCTCGATTTGCCCGAAAACCAGATGCGCCGGTTGCGGGGATCCACTATTGCAATGATCTTTCAGGAACCCATGACTTCGCTCAACCCGGTATTCCGCTGTGGGTTCCAAATTGAAGAAGCGGTGCGCCTACACCACAATTGCAGCCACCAGGAGGCAAAAGACCGGACCATGACCTTGCTCAATCGGGTAAAAATAGTCCAGCCCGAACGGATTTACCAATCCTTCCCGCATCAGCTGAGCGGCGGTCAAAAACAACGGGTCATGATCGCCATGGCGATGGCCGGCCAACCGGCATTGCTGATCGCCGACGAGCCTACTACAGCGTTGGATGTCACCGTCCAGAAAGGCATCCTCGATCTGATGGCTGAATTGCGCGAAGAAACAGACATGTCGATGTTGTTCATCAGCCACGATCTGGGCGTAATCAGCGAAGTGGCCGACCGGGTCGTTGTTATGTCGCTGGGTGAGATTGTGGAGACGGGCCTTACCAGGCAAATTCTGCACACTCCACAACACCCGTATACGCAAGGTTTGGTGTCGTGTCGACCTTCCATGCAGCAAAAAATGTGGCGGTTGCCTACCCTGAAAGATTTCGAGGAACCCGCTCCTGCCGCCGCGCGGGTGTACTCTTCCGGTGACCTGGCCAAACACCATGATGTGCTTTACCAACAATCGCCCTTGTTGCAAGTTCGGGATATCCGTGTGCGCTATCCGATCCGGAAAAACTGGCTTGGTCAGCCAGACCACTGGCTTACGGCTGTAGACAACGTCAGTTTTGAAGTTTATCCAGGTGAAGTTTTCGGATTGGCTGGCGAATCAGGCTGCGGCAAAACCACCCTCGCCCGTGTTATCAGCCGGCTGATACAACACCAGGAAGGGAAATTATGGTATCGTCAACTCGATTTGGATGCCTTGCCGGAGGCTGAATTCCGGTCGGTGCGGCGGGAAATCCAAATGGTGTTCCAGGACCCCTATTCTTCGCTCAATCCGCGAATGACGATTGGCGAAACGTTGTTGGAGCCCATGAAAGCCTACGACCTGTATGGCACGGAACGGGACCAGAAAAAGAAAGTATTGGAGTTGCTGGATACGGTAGGATTGGAGGCAGGGCATGCCGGCCGGTATCCGCGAGAATTTTCAGGCGGCCAACGGCAGCGGATCTGTTTGGCCCGGGCGCTGGCGCTGCAACCCCGGCTGCTCATCTGCGACGAAATCGTTTCTGCGCTCGATGTGTCCGTTCAAGCCACTATTTTGAACCTGCTGCTCGACTTGCGGGAAGCTTTCGGATTGACGTATTTGTTTATTTCGCACGATTTGAGTGTGATGCGGCAAATGTGTGACCGTGTGCTGGTCATGAAAAACGGCAAACAGGAAACCGTCGGCTTCCCGGAAGAGTTGTTCACCCGGCCTGAAAATCAATATGTCCGGGAACTGCTTGCTGCGCTCCCTGGCAGGTAAACACAGCCAATCTAACCGGTTTTTGAAAACAAAGGCGCCATCCTGCATACAAAGCAGGATGGCGCCTGGTAGTTGTTATTGGCTTGTTTTATTTCTGTACAACGAATTTCTTGGTCAGGGAACCTTCCTTCGTGGCGATACGGGCCAGGTACAGGCCGTTGGCCAACTGCGGGAGATCAAAACGGAGCGTTTCGTTCATCAGGCCGGCATGGTCTTCGTATGTGATCACGCGGCCGTTCAGATCAGCAATCGTTACCGTAGCGTCTGTCGGTTTTTCAAAATTGATGGCCAGGTTGAGCGACTCCTGCACGGGGTTCGGCATCACTTTCATGGTCGACTCCGGCAGCGGTTTTTCGTCGGCCGTGGTTACCAGGTCAATGTACATGCGCAGGGCCGCGTTCGGGCGTCCTTGCCAACCACCCAGGTACCAGCGGTCCGTATATACCGTGCTGGATACAAAAAGCATCGGAGAACTGAACACGAACAAGTCGTCATAAGCGTGGAACACCACATTACTGGCGCCGGTATACCCAGCCACAAGCATGTAGCGGGAGCCGTTTTCCAGCGGAACGCCTACGTCGCCGGTATTAAAGTCGAGGAGTTCGACCTGTTGCGTGGAGTAACTCGCAGCATTTGCGGCGGCTTCAAAAACAGCCGTCCCTACCCAGGTCATACTGGGCGATAACACGTTGTTGACATTGAAGCCGTTGTAATTCTCCGGAACGGTGTCTTTGATGCGGAACAGATAAAGCGTCGAGCTCACATCCGGGAAGGGCAACTCGGCCGAGTTAGTCCCGCACTGGAATTCCGCGATCGTGGCTTTGTATTTCTCAACGGTGGTGGTGGCGGTCCGGTACACGTTGCCGACATAATAATCCTGCAGGCTGCCGGGACGGAAGGCAATCGTAATACCCGTTTCCTTGGCATAGCGGTTTTGCGAAACGTAGAAGGCGGCAGGTGGAACACGCGTCGGACGTACGTCGCCTCCGACGGGGTCGGCCGTGATCTTGTAATTCACAAAGTAGGTACCAATACCCAATTCAGGCGGGTATTGTGTCGGAAGAATAATTTGGCTGTCCAGCACACCGGGATCCAGCGATGGGACAACCGTTTCCGATTTGAAGAGCTCGGTGCCGTCGTTAGCGTTGACCGTAGCTTGAAGTTTGATATTGGTACGGGCAACGGCGCCTTTGTTCGACATGTAAACGTAAAAACCAAACGTATCCGTCCGGATCTGGGTAGCCGGCGTTACTAAACTGGAGAAGGGGAAAAATGCGTCGCTGACAAAAATGTCGGGTGGCAGCATGCAAATTTGGACTGCCTTACCCGCAGCGAGGGCAGCGTCAATTTTAGATGCCAACGTACGGCAGATAAACATCACCGGGATGGTCACCGTGTCGCCTTGCGCGCCGCCAGTCAACACCGGCAAAGAACAATCGGTCTGGCCGGCCGTTTGGCTGTTATTGGCTACCAATACGGCCACGGCCCCCGCTTTTTGTGCATTCAGCGCTTTAATACCGGCGCCGCAGGTGCCCCGACGAATCAGCGCTACCTTGCCGGTGAGCGTTCCGGCCGGAATCGCATTGCAGCAAAGCGAGTCGACGTTATCTTTTGCCCACGCAACCGGTGCGCACAGGTCGGTCGTTACGCCACCGCCAAATGTGGCAACGCCGTAGCCGCAGTCTTCGGAAAGGTAATCACTCGCAACACCGTCGATCGTCACCCGTAAAACAGCGCGTGACGAATCGGTTTGGGCAAGTGCTTGAAAGGCGAGTAACTGAAGCACAACCGCCAATACAAGACTAGCAAATTTGGTAAAGTTCTTTTTCATAACCAGTGTGAGTTAACAATTTTCATGAAATGTTCAGCGGCAAATATAGGCGATCCATAAAATAGAAATGGTTGTTTGATTGAATTCGGTTAATTTTTTACAATCCTCACCTAAAGCATAATTTTTCAGCGCATTAACTTTTTATTTAAACCTTTGGTGCAGCCAACCGTCCAAGTCCATTATTTTCCTCAGGCCGCCACGATTCCCTTAGACAAACTCTTATCTGTTCACCCACTCAAACAGTTCACATGGCTTCCCTTACACCCTTGTCAGGCGTACTCGGGCGGCGGCAGGCGGCACATCTGTTGCGCCGGGCCAGCTACCGGTACACCAAGGTTAAAGTCGACGAACTCGCCGCTTTGTCGGCCAGCCAGGCCGTTGCTAAATTATTGGCGCCGAATCCGCTCCAGATGACCCAACCGGTATACGACGATCCCACGGTCGATCCGGTCACCAACACCACTTGGCTGCTCCCGCCCGGGTTACCCTTGCCTACCGATGATTTCATACTGGCGCGGTATGTTATGGGTTGGTGGATCAATGAGGCACTTTTCGACTCCGGGATCGTGCATAAAATGACCTTCTTCTTCCATCAATACATGCCGGTTACGGCTAATTCATTTGGCAATGGTCATTTTTTCGATTATCTGTCGTTGCTTCGCTGGGGCGCCATTGGGAACTTCAAGAAACTGGCTACCAAGATCGTGACGGATAATTGTATGCTGCGGTACCTCAACAACCAGCAAAACACGCGCAACAACCCCAATGAAAATTTCGCCCGGGAGTATCTGGAGCTGTTCACCATAGGGAAAGGACCGCAAATCGGCCCCGGAGATTACACCAATTACTCAGAGGATGATATTATTCAAGCTGCCAAGGTGTTCACGGGTTTCCGGGTTCGGGGCAATCGCGACGTCCAGGATGCCGAAACCGGTATTCCACGGGGTGATGTGCAATTGAACCAGCACGATACCGGCCAAAAAACATTCAGCGCGCATTTTCAGGGAACCAAGATCAACGGCGGAACTACCGTTGCCGGCATGTGGCAGGAACTCAACAGTTTTGTAGACATGGTTTTTGCGCAACCTGAAGTGTCCCGCAATTTCTGCCGCCGGTTGTACCGCTGGTTCGTCAGCCGGAACATCACGGCGGAAATTGAATCCGACATCATCGAGCCCCTGGCGCTCAGCTTCCGGACAGGCAACTATGAAATCCTGCCCGTCTTGCAACAACTCCTGCAAAGCCAACATTTCTTTGACGCCGATGATTCCAACAACGCCGATGAAATCGTGGGTGGCATGATAAAATCGCCCCTGGAACTCACCCTGCAATCCATCTCCTTTTTCAATATCCCGATCCCAAGCCCTACCCAGAATCCAACGCTGCATTACGTACAGTTTTATTCCAATGCCATGATCAACCGGATCCTGAATACAGCCGGTTTGTCGATCTTTTTGCCCTCCGACGTGGCGGGTTACTCGGGTTATTACCAGGAGCCGGAATTCAGCCGCCAATGGTTCAACTCCAGCACGATCATTTCCCGGTACAAATTGCCAAACATGCTGCTGACGGGAAAACAGGGATTCGGCGCCAATCCCAATGCGAACATTTTCATCAAACTGAACATAGCGCCCTGGACCAAAAACAGCGGGTTCTTCAGCAACCCGTCCGACGCCTATACCCTGGTGCAGGAGTTGATCAATTACATGCTACCGGAAAGTATCGACACCGATCGGTTTCTCTATTTTTTGAACACCGTTTTCCTCGACGGCCTGCCGGCTGCCGACTGGACCTATGAGTGGAATAATTACCTGAGCACCGGCAACGAAACGGAGGTGAAAATTCCACTGGAACGGTTGATCAATGCGATCATGTATGCACCGGAGTATCAGACATTCTGAGGTGCGGAAAAATAATATCTTGCACCGGCGAGCCAACCGTGGTGTAAGACGCGTCAACCGCCTGTTCATCATGCCCAGGCTACGCCCGGGACATTATTTACGTTCAACAATCCTGTTCTGAAAATGAAACGTCGCAACTTTCTTAAAATACTACCAGCCGCAGGCGTCTCCTCCTTTGCGGTCAACGGCCTTTCATTCCGTCCTTTTGCCAACAGCACCATTGCCAAAATAATGGGCGACTGCGATGGAGTGCAAGACCGCTCTATTGTATTGATCCAATTAAAAGGCGGCAATGACGGGCTCAATAATTTGGTCCCTATTGCTCAGTACGATAAATACGCAACCCTGCGACCCACGATCCGCATTGCCGATTCGGGTGCCGGCGCGTATATCGAACTCGACTCCACACTGAAGGATAGCAAGAAAATCGGCCTGCACCCGGCCATGCAGGCGGTCAAAGCCATGTATGACGATGGCAAGGTGAATATCATCCAGGGGGTCGGCTACCAAAACCCAAACCAGTCGCACTTTAAAAGCACCGACTTATGGCTGTCGGGCGGCGACGGCACCCCACAGAACTTCAATATCCCGTCGGGCTGGATGGGTCGCTCGTTGCAGGCGCTGTTCCCGGATGTCGTTGGCGCCCCGACCCCCGATATGCCCGACCCCTTGGGCATGCAAATCGGCGACTCCAATCCATCGCTTGGTTTTCATACCGAAACAGAGCACCAAAATGTCATTAACCTCACGGGACAAGACCCTTCCGGCTTTTATTCGCTGGTACAAACCATCGGAGGGGCGCCTATCCTGAACGTGCCTGATAGTGAGCATGGCGACGAACTGGAATTTATCATGTCCGTCGAACAAAGCGTCAATAAATATTCGAAACGCATCACGGACGTGTTCAATGCAGGCTCCAACATTGGATCGTATCCGGATACCGACCTGGCCAGGCAACTAAAAACAGTGGCGCGCCTTATTCGCGGAGGGTGCAAAACCAAAATCTACCTCTGTTCGGTGGGCAGTTTCGATACCCACAATGCCCAGGTCGACTCGGGAGATACCAGTGCCGGAACGCATGCCATCCTGCTGCAAACTGTATCAGAGGCGGCGAAAGCCTTCATCGACGACCTCGAGGCCATGGGCATTGGCGACCACGCGATCGCCTGCACCTTCTCCGAATTTGGCCGTTGCGCCCGTGAAAACGGTTCTTTTGGCACCGACCATGGCACCCTGGCGCCGATGTACATCTTTGGCAAAGGAGTAGATGCCGGAGTATCAGGGACGAACCTGGATTTAAGCAACCTCACCGCCGACAATCAGGTGCAAGGGATTCAGTTCGACTACCGGCAGGTTTTCTCCACACTCCTGCAAGACTGGTTGGGCGCCAATAATTGGGTCATGGAACAAACCATGTTCGAAGGTTATACCAAGATGCCATTGGTCGGCGCCGGCTATTTGGTAGATCCCCAATGTTATTACGGCGGAGCGGTTACCATAACCGATGACGCTTTTGATGTGGCGAAGCGCCTGCATTTGTTTCCAAATCCGACCCGGCATACCACTTCAGTGACCTTGGAGACTTCGGAGTCCTTCCCGGCGCAGTTGAGCCTGCACAGCCTGGGCGGGTCGCTGATATCCGCACGATCGGTTCAGGTTGGAGCCGGCGACAATGTATTTCTCCTCGATGTGGGTGGTTTACCCCCTGGCGTGTATTTTGTGCGGTTGGAAAATCGCCTTACCGGAAAAGCGCAGGTTGCAAAACTGGGTGTGATTCAACAATAATTCCGGATAGCGGTATACTAACCCGGCAGCGGCGGCGGCATAGACAATGTTGCCGCCGCTTTCTTTTTACCGCAATTCATCGAAATTTGCGGGCAAGGTTAAACACATTTCTCCCTGACAATCGTTTCATAGTCCTTAGCGCACCGCAAACTTCCAGAAATGCAACGACTTTTCTTGTTTATTCCCCTTTTTTACCTGACGATCCAACTGCAGGCGCAGGACCATGCCGATTGCGTGACTGCGATTGAGATTTGCAAAAAGCAGGTTTACCATTTTGACAAAGCCGGTGGCGAAGGTACAGACACTCATGAGGCGGATTTTATTGCCTGCTTTATGAACGGGGAAAATTTCGGCCAGGCAGAGGAAAATTCCACCTGGATCAAATTTGACATCGCCAAAAGCGGCAGCCTCACCTTTGCAATCACGCCGCACCGGCTCGATGACGATATCGATTTTGTAGTGTTTAAACTCCCGCCAAACGGCGATTGCACGCAAAAACAGATCGTGCGGTGCATGGCCGCCGGCGATAGCAAGGCCAATGCGCTCGTCAGCCCCTGCATGGGCGAAACCGGCCTTCGCGACGGCGAACGCGACGCCAGCGAAGACGCCGGCTGCTCCGACCCCGGCGACAACACCTGGCTGGCGCCGCTCAAGGTAGTGGCAGGCGAGAAATATGTTTTACTGGTGAGCAACGTTTCGACGCGGGGGCCGGGTTTCAGCATCCGGTTTGGCGGCTCCGCCAAACTGCCCTGCGATGAAGAAAAACCAATCGTGGAAAAACCAAAGCCCAAACCGAAACCCAAACCAGAAGAAACGCCGCAACCGGTAGAGCCAGCCATAGCCGAAAAACAAGCCAAGCCCGATACGATTGGAGGCCGGTCGGTGGAAGTAGGTCATACGGTGAAAGTGCAGAACCGTTCGATCAAACTCAAAATCTGGGACAGCCAGGTTGAGGATGGCGATATTATTTCCGTGTACCTGGACGATAAAAAAGTGATCGATCACCTGTACCTGCGTTCCAAACCCCAGGAGTTCGACATTCAATTGCCGCCTGGAAACGAGCACTATCTGACCGTGTTTGCCGACGATTTTGGCAAATCAGAACCCAATACTGCACGCGTGCTCATTTTTGACGGCAACCATGAACAAGTAATCGATCTTGTGGCAGAGCGCAAAAAACAACAGAGCGTGAAAATCGTGACGGAATAAACTTTCGTGTTGTTCCGATTGTTCCTGTGACCATGCTTGGCTTTCGCTTTTCTGACTACCAACCTGATCCCAACCAGTCGACCTTCGACCGTTTGTTCAAAATCTTTCAGGAACTCATGCTCTACACCGCCGGAGATGTGGGCGAGGCATTGGCCTGGTTGACCGAATTGGATAAGGAATACAAACTAACTACCCCCGATTATGGGATGGGCGATTTTATCCGCGAATTGGAAGAGCGCGGGTTCATCCGGCGCGACGGTGACGGCCAGGGCGGCCTTGGCCCGACGGCCAAACTGGAGATCAGCCTCCGGCAAAAAAGCCTTGACGATATTTTTGGCGACCTGAAAAAGGCTAAAAGCGGCAAGCACTCCACCGGTTTTATCGGTCAAGGGGATGAGTTCACGTCAGACGTGAAACCCTACGAATTTGGCGACAGCCTGGAAAACCTCGCCGTAACCAATTCCCTGCGGAATGCCTATATCAATCATGGGATCGATGAATTTAACCTGACGCAGGACGACCTGGAAGTACACGAAACATATTACCAAAGCCAGATGTCGTCGGTGCTGATGATCGATATTTCCCATTCGATGATCCTGTATGGGGAAGACCGGATCACGCCGGCTAAGAAAGTAGCCCTGGCACTCGCCGAATTTATCCAAACCCGCTACCCGAAAGACACCCTCGATATCCTGGTTTTTGGCGACGACGCCTGGCCAATCGAACTGAAAGATATTCCCTACCTGCAAGTCGGCCCATATCATACCAACACCGTGGCCGGGCTCGAACTCGCAATGGATATTCTGAAGCGGCGGCGCAACCCCAACAAGCAGATTTTCATGATTACCGATGGAAAACCCACCTGTATCAAAATCGGGAAAAATTACTACAAGAACTCCTTTGGGCTCGATCGGAAGATCGTTAATCGATGCCTCAACCTGGCCCTCCGTTGCAAAAAACTGGACGTACCGATTACCACTTTCATGATTGCCCGCGACCCCTACCTGGTGCGGTTTGTGGAATCGTTTACAGCGGCCAACGACGGCAAGGCATTTTATTCGTCCCTGCAAGGGCTCGGTTCTTTCGTGCTGGAAAACTACAAAAAACGGAAACGGAAGTAGGCGCCATCTTCTGGTGGCGAACTACCTTTGCCACATGTATATTTTGCTCGTTTCCATCATCATCGGGCTTTTTGTGGCCATGCTCTTCGTCAATTTGTACTTCCGGGCCAAAGTGCTTAAAGTATATGGCGTTTTGGTCCGGAATAAAGTGCAATTCGGCGCTGCGCACATTTTTAACCGGCAAAAGCTGGAAGATGAAGTCCTTTCCCGCTACCCGCAATTTCGTCCCGAGATTGAAATTTTCATCCGTCACATGCGGTACTCCATTCAAATGGCATCAGTACTGATTGCCCTGATCACAGCATTTGGAGCGGTATTGATGTATTTCAGGGAATGAAACCTGTATCATGGCATTTGAACGGTTAACCTCTCCTGTAACAAGGATCCTGCTTGTTCCTGTTACCAAGGGATCAGGAGGGATTATCTGCATAACCGAAAAGTTTAGACAATTGAATTGGATTCAATATGAAAATCGGTCTCCTAGGCGCCGGGCATCTCGGCAAAATACACCTGAAATGCATTCACGCCACCGATAAGTGGGAACTGGCCGGCTTTTACGATCCGGACGACAAACAGGCCCAGCTGGCTATCGAACAATACGGCGTTCGGCGTTATCCAACAGTAGCGGCGCTTTTACAAGATGTTCGGGCGGTGGACATCGTGACGCCTACGACGAGTCATTTCCTGTTAGCCAGTCAGGCCATTAAGGCAGGTAAACACGTGTTCATTGAAAAGCCGGTGACTGCTACCCTTGCGCAGGGGCGCCAGTTGCTCCGCCTTGCCGAGCAATACGGGGTAAAAGTCCAGGTTGGCCATGTTGAGCGATTCAACCCCGCGTTTTTGGCGTTGGAAGATGTTGTCCTCGCCCCCATGTTTATTGAGAGCCACCGTCTGGCGGCTTTTCAACCGCGCGGCACCGAGGTTTCGGTCATTCTCGACCTGATGATACACGATCTGGACCTGGTACTGCACCTTGTAAAATCGCCCGTTCGGCGCGTCAGCGCCAGTGGCGTGGCCGTGCTGAGCCATACACCCGATATTGCCAATGCCCGAATTGAATTTGCCAATGGTGCAGTGGCCAACCTGACAGCCAGCCGTATTTCGCTCAAGCAAATGCGGAAAATGCGCCTCTTTCAGCGCGACGCCTATATTAGTCTGGACTTTCTCGAAAAAAATGCCCAGATCGTTCGTTTGTTTGACCCGCTGGCGCCGGATCTCCCGCCATTGGATCAACTCATGGAATTTGATACTCCAGCCACCGGCAAAAAATGGCTGCATCTGCAAATGGCAGATACGACACCGGTAAACGCCATCCAACGGGAGCTGGAAACTTTTGCCGACAGCATTGCATTCGATCGGCAGCCGCCGGTTTCGCTGCAAGACGGCTTTGGGGCGCTTCGCCTTGCCCACCAAATCCTGAAAGAAATCGAAAAGAGAAGGGCCAAATCGCTCGAATAAACGCTGAAAAGGCAATTAATTGATTTTTAAGCCGCAATTAATGGATCGCTTGCCCGGCATTTACCGGGTCTTAAGAGTTGCCTCCCTATACTTGTACCATGATTCAGCACAGCCAAGTACAGTAAACAGTTGGCTCCAAACTCAAACCATTACAAACCCACAAGCGCTTGCCGGCGCGGCGGCTGAATCCCGGACCGGCACCACTTGTAAAAACCATCTTACCATGGCAACCTTTAATTGCGAAGTTAACCTCAATGCTGGCTTCCAAATTTTGAACGAAGCCGTCCGTTTGGGCGCAGAAACCAATGACGGCACCCCGATCTGGACGTTCCCGGGCGACAACCCCTCGAACCAGATCATCTCCACCGACCAAGGCCTCCGGATCGAAGCCAAATGGACCACACAAGGCGCGTTGGCCACCCTGATGGGCAATTGCAAATATGTGTGCCGCGTGTTCCTCGAGGAGATGGGGCAGAACGAAGCCAACCCTGGCGTTTACAAAACCGTTGTGACGCACATTCCGGTTGTTGGTCCGCAGAACTACTCCGCCACCATTTTGGTTCCGGCCGGGCTGCAGGAAGGCGTTTACCGCCTGGTATTCAGCCTGAACATGCTGGACGCCACGGGGCATCCGATCCCGGTTGCTGGCTTTGCCGACCTGGGCTTCCTGCAGGTGTTTGGCAACTAAGTCATTTCGTTTAGACCAAATTTTCTAAAAGAAGCCCCGCCCTGGCGCAGGGCTTCTTTCTCCATTTTTTATCCGCTTAAAACAGGTTACGTATGAAAACCCAGATCAAAGACCAATATAATTTTCAGCAGGCTTCTCCCAGCAAACAACCTGGTTTCGAAGTCTTCCAACCCGCCCCGGGCAAAGCCTGGTTTTTTCACGGCAACGACGTCGATGGCAAACCGGCTCTGTTCAGTCAACCCTATAGCACCGCCGAAAGTGCGCAACGGGGGTTAAATTCTGCATTGGGCCTCCTTAAAAAGCAACGGGCGAAGGTGCAGGAATCGGCAGAAGGATGGTGTTTTGTGCTGCAATCGGGCAACCATCAGGAATTGGCTCGCAGCCGGTTCTTCCCTGCCCGGGAAGCCTGCGAAAAAATGGCCGGCTTCTTCCAAAAAGTAGCTAATTCACAACATCCGCTGATCGAAAATGCCGGCTCTTCCAATCAATCGACCGAAGTGCCATCGCCCTCCCAACAAGAACTGGCCCAGGATAACCCGGTGCGTCACGCTTTTCGCCTGTATTTTTATCCGGCCAGCGACGGAAAACCACTGACCGGCCGCATCGAAAACATCAAAACGCAGGAGCAAAAAATCTTTAAAGGCCTGGACGGCCCGGCTATCATGCAATTTCTAAAGGCACAAGTCAAAGAATTTGCACCGGATGGAACATCGGATTACGGCATTGCGGCAGACCACATCCATACGCTTTCGGGCGTGTTGTCGGCGCCGGCCAATACCAAACATCAGGACTTGGTCGAACTTGAAGTGGTTGCCAATGACATGCCGGGCGAAAGTGCCATCGAGGGTTGCACCTTATCGCTACGGCACATGGATACGCAGGAAATTACCACGTTGCGGAATGTGCACGCGCGGCTAGGCGCGAAAGGCAAGGTAAAAATCAATCTCGACGCCTCGGCCTTGCCCATCGGCACCTACCACCTGAACGCTTCCGTATGGCTCCAGAACCAGGGCTCCGGTAAAAAGCAAGCGCCGCTGTACCATCTACTGGGCACCGGATGGCTTCAATTGATCTGATGAACATATTGGATTTCGGGCCGATGCCGTCGGCAGAACCCCTGGCCGTCAGTTCGGGAGTGAAGCCGTATGCTCCAACCCGTCGGGCACAAAAAATCCTTCGTGCAAGATATACGGGTCTGCGCCGGGGCGCGTTTGCATGGCACCGGTTTGCAAATTCATACGGCGTTCAAAACCAGGGCATTGTTGGCAAGTAAACACTACCCAGTTTCCTTCGCGCCGGGTTTCGCAATGGTGGCGGTTCTCGGAAGCGTGTGCTTGAAAATTAATTTGCATGACGTGGAGCGTGCTTTTGTGATGACAGGCTGGGGTTGGTGGCGGGGTGGCGGAATCGATAAAGCAAAAATACTGCCGTAAATAAAACAAAAATCCACTTACCTGGAGAATCCGGGCCAAAATTGTTGACTTTTTGGGGGAAACTACGACTAAGAGTTAGTAGTACAATCTTGCTGCCTGTTCGTTATGTGTCCTAACCCGGAAATGGGTTATAGTGGATAGCGGGCAGGAATTTGATAATCAACCCCCACCCATTTGACCATGCTCTCATCCAAGGTAGTTGTCTATGGCAACACGAATATTTCGACGGAGCAGTTGAATGCACTTCACGCGCGTTCGATTGAGATCACCCCCATTCCGGAATCGTACCCGGCAGAGCGACTGGAGTTTTTGGCGCCCTTTCACCTGGTCTTGTTCAATTTTGCTACCGAAACGGAAGACGACCTGGAGCGGATACGGGTGGCGCGCCGCAATTTTAGCATGGTACCCATGATTCTGGCTTCTTCCAATCCGACCGCTTCCTACCTGGTTCAAGCCTACCGGCACGGCATTACGGATTGCCTTCTGGCGCCATTCAACACCGAACAGCTGGCCACTATTGTATCAACGTACCTCAAAAGTACAAAATCCAATGGGAGCCACACGTTGGGTATTTTGCCGGAAATGTTCCGGCCGGTCAGCGTTCTGCCGCCAGGAAATGATGCGGATCTGTCAATTCAGTTTCTGGGCACCATGCGGCTGAGCCATAAAGGACAATACATCGACCTGCCGGGCGGCGCACGGCAACGGTCGCTGCTGGCTTACCTGCTTTATCATTCCAAAGGCCCCATTCACCGCGAACGTATCATTCGCCGGTTTTGGCCAGACCACGATGTGGATTGTGCCAAAAACAACCTCAACGTCGCTATATGCAACCTGCGGCGTTTTCTCGAGCCGCACCTGCATCAGGAGGTGATTTGTTTTCAAAATGGGTATTTTTTTCTCAACCCTGACCTGACCATTGTCCGGGACTTGGATAATTTCCTGTTCCAGTATCACCAGGGTAAAAATGCGGAATGCCATGGCAATGAAGCGGAAGCCATGAACTGGTACCGGGCTGCAGTGCAGATGGGCGCCGAATTTTTGGAGGAGTTCTTACAGGAGGAATGGACCGTTCGACCGCGGGAAGAATTCACCGAAAAATACTTCCATGCGCTCGATTACCTGGGCACCCGTCTCTTGAATCAAAAGAACTACGAAGCCGCCATTGAAACATTGCGGCAAATGCTGTACAAAGACGATTGTCTGGAATCTGTTCACCGCAAAATTATCGCCAGTTACCTGGCTTTGGGTAAAAAGGAAAAAGCGGTGCGGCAATACCAGGAGTGCGAACGCGCACTGGCGGAAAAACTGAATATGCGCCCCGCTGAAGAAACCTCCCAACTGCTTCGGGCAGCACGGGGCGAATAAATAACAAGAGGCGGATCAAGACCGACATTTGCCGGGCTTAATCCGCCTCTTGTTTTATAGTACTGGCGAAAAACTAGTTATTACGGATTCGGAATCGTCAACACCTGGCCGGGATGGATCACATCCGGATTGTCCAAAATATCCCGGTTGGCATCAAAGATGGCCTTGTATTTCATCATATCATCGTAGTAGTGTTTGGCGATCTTGCTCAGGCTTTCTCCCTTGACCACCGTGTGTTTGGTATAAAAGCCCGGATTGGCAACCTGGATATCAGCTACGATATCGGTAGGATTGGCGCCGCCGACTGCTTTGATAGCATCCCAAAGTTGGTCTTTTTCATAGGGCGTTTGCACAGTTCCCCACACGCGCAAGACACCATTGGCTTCTTCTACACGGCCATTTTGGACGTTCAATTTTTCGCCGAAGTTGAGCACGCTTTGGTATTTTTCTTTTACTGTCATGATAATAATGGTGTTTGAGTTTTTAATAAAAGAGACGTTGCAAGGTTAAGACAGTTTGCGGAAAATATCCAGTAAATCCAGTTAAACTGCCTTAAAATATATGAAAAGCCGCCTTGATACGACGGCTCCCGATCGGGGTCACTAAAATCGGCGGGAAAAAAAATCCACCACCCGCTCATCGGTGATGACGTCGCTTGGCCGGACGGGATTTCGCAACACAATGCCTTCCAATGTGCGGCACCGGCTCAACGCTACATAGAGTTGACCGTGTTCGAAGGCTCCATTGCCTAAATCAATAATCACGTGGTCAAACGTTTTCCCCTGGCTTTTATGGATGGTGATGGCCCAGGCCAACTTGAGTGGGTATTGCCGAAAAGAGCCAATAGACTCTGTTTCAATGTTTCCGGCCGGGTCGGCTTTGTAGCGGACAATCTCCCATTCGAGAGGCGTCACAGCAACAGTGCGTTTTTTCCCGTTTTCTTCCTGAACCAATACGCTCACCTGATCGGCACTCAGGTCGACCACCTTGCCGATCGTCCCGTTTACAAATTGTTTTTCGGTGTCATTTTTGACAAACATTACCTGGGCGCCAGTGCGCAGACGCAGTGCCGCCTCCGTGGGAAAATAGGCCGGATCGAACTGCCCTTTCACTTCGGCATGGAATAGGAACTCCCGTCCATCCAGGCGTTCCAGGGCTGTCCGGTTGATCCGGTCGGCCGTAGCATTGCGGGCGCTAAGTGTAATATATCCTTCCGGCGCCTCAAAGTCTGTTATCCACCGTTCGTTGAGGTCATCCAGATCGTCCCGGTCCAGTTCATTGACGCGGATCGCCTCCAGCAGGCGCAGAAAATGGCGCGATTCCTGACGGTACACCTTTCGCAATTCGAGCATCTCCATACTGGCGCCCGTTTCATCCATAATTCTGGAAGAGAAGAAATACGGTGTCGAATAATAATCCCGGAAATAGGCGCTTTCAACCGGATCGTTTGTAACCACGGGAGGCAGCTGGAATGGATCGCCAAACAAGGCGACCTGAACACCGCCGAAGGGGCGCAGGTCTTCGCGATTCACTTGAAGGAAACGGTTGATCCCGTCCAAAACATCAGCCCGGACCATCGAAATTTCATCGATAATCAAGACCTGCAGGTTGCGGTACAAGCGTTGTAAATCTTTTCGCGACACCTTTCTGGAAGCCTCCTGCGGGGTTACGATCCTGGGGGGAAATCCAAAAAAAGAGTGGATGGTTTGGCCTTGCACATTGAGTGCGGCAACTCCAGTTGGCGCTAATACGGCTGTCTTTTTGCGGGTAGTTTGCCGGAACAACTGAAGCAATGTACTCTTTCCCGTGCCGGCCCGCCCGGTGATGAACATACTGCGTTCGTCTTTTTCCAGTGCATCGAGTGCATACTGAAAATCATTGTTGAGGATCAGGGGTGGCTTTTCCAACATTCCGGCGGCCGAGTTTCCTGCGAAGGTAGGGTATATATCCGGTAAGGTCGCCATCCTGTACCGGATTGAAATCCCGGAAAAAAATAAGGGGAGTAGCGAATCATTTTTCGCCCACTCCCGCTTAGTTTGAAGCCAGCAAAGGCTTCCAAAAACTGTGTTCCAGATCTTAATCTTATTAAAGGCAAGTACTGTATGCCTCTAAAAGTGAAAAGCGTATCAATGTGTTTGCCGGTTATGGTTTATTTTATGAAAACCAATACCAATAAAGCCTCACAAAGGTGGCATTACAGGCTTTAAACGGTCATTAAACCGGAATTAAAAGTTAATTAAAGCCCGATGAAATGCAGGCGGCCTCAATGGTTGATGGCGGGAAAGGCTACGTAGAAACGGCTGCCCTTGTTCGGAACGCTTTCAATCCGGATGGTTCCGTCGTGCAACTGAACGATCCGCTGGCACAGCGACAGGCCAATACCGTGGCCACGCACAGAAGGGGGAATATTCGACGCCCGGTAGAACGGCGCAAATATTTTTGCCTGTTCATCGGGAGGGATGCCGGGTCCCTGATCGGCGAAGCATATTTCTATGGAACCGGTGCGGGGAACCGTCACAAATATCTGCACCGTATGGTCCGGCGAAAATTTACAGGCATTGTCCATCAGATTGAGAAAGGCGGTCTTCAATAACTGCTCGTTCCCACTGACCTTCAAGGCATGATCATCTTCCGGCAATTCGCCGTACGACAAATGAAAATGATATCCCGGATGGTTCCGGTTCAACTCGGTTTGTGCGGAGAAGATTACCTCGTCGAGACGGACCGGTATAAAAAAACTGCGCTGGAACACGATACCCGACTGCGCAAGTACCAACAAGCCATTTGTCAGTTCTACCAGAGACCGGGTATCATCAAACAGGGAATGCAACACTTGCTGGTATTCTTCCTGGGATCGTCGCTTGCTCAACGTAGCTTGCAATTGGCTGATCATTGCCATAAGCGGGTTGCGCAATTCATGCGATGCATTTGATACGAACTGCTGCTGCACCGAAAACGCCGACTCCAGGCGGGCAAGCATTTGATTAAAATTATGAGCCAATTGCGAAATTTCGTCGCGCTGGCCTCCTTCATCTACGCGGAGATTAAGGTTGCCTTCCGAAATACTGGAAATTTCCGCGTTCATCCTGACCAGTGGTAGCATGGCTTGGGCGGCAAAAATCCGGCCGGCCAAAAGGATAATGCCCATTCCCAGGACCAGGCCCGCCAGTATGACCCGCCCCAGGTTGGCCAGTTTACTGCGACCGTATCGGTCAAAAGCCGAGGCAATGACCACATAATTGTCTCCGGACTCCGGGTATGCCAACCCGACGACCTCTCGCGTATGAGCCGTATATTCGATTTTTTTCTTCCGCCGGATCTCGTTCAGCAATTCAGGAGAATAATCCAGTGGAAAGTCATCCAGGCTACTGTAGATCAACTTATTGTGTTGGTCGAACACCAGCACTTTCTCCTCATAAATCTGTTGGATGGAGTTTCGGTCGATGATCTGCAACAGATTTTGATCAATCTCTTTTACATTGACCAACAAGCGTATTGTTGTCAACGCCCGATTTTCCAAACGGCTGTAAAATTCCTCCCGGCGATAATTGTCCGACAACAAATAAACAGCGAGTGAAAACAGTATCAGGATACTGGCAACGATCACCGAAAAACGGAGGGTTAATTTAAACCGGATATTCATCAACAGATTGCTTAGAGCACTTTGAGATAGTAGCCCATTCCCTGTTTGGTGTGGATCAACTTCGGTTCAAAGTTGCGGTCAATTTTTCGACGCAAAAAATTGATGTAAACGTCCACCACATTGGTACCGGTGTCAAAATTAATATCCCAAACCTGTTCGGCGATTTCACTTCTCGACACCACGCGCCCGTTTCTCCTGATCAAAAATTCCAGCAATGTGTATTCGCGGGCAGTCAGCTCAATGGTTTGGTTGGCACGGCTTACTGTTTTGAATGCAGTATTCACTTCCAGATCAGCCACACGGAGCACATCTTCAGCTTGTTGCAGCGTGGAAGGTTCCAGGTTAGACCGTCTCAATTGGGCTCTTATCCGCACCTGTAATTCACGTAAATCAAAGGGTTTGACCAGGTAGTCATCGGCCCCGCGGTCGAAACCGGTTAATTTTTTCTCGATACTCCCCCATGCAGTAAGCATGATGATCGGCATGTGCGGATGGTGCTCGCGCAAACTGCGGCAAACTTCGTAGCCATCGACAAACGGTAAATTCAAATCAAGGAGGACCAGGTCGTATGACTGTGAAATACCCAAGTGCCGGCCTACGGCGCCATCGGGGGCCACATCAACGGTATATTGCTGTTCTTCCAGCCACGATTTGATAGAGGCAGCCACCTTGGGCTCATCTTCCACGAGGAGAATCCTGACTTGTTTCATGTTGTGTGCGGTTCATTTCACCCGATCTCCCCAACGGCTCGCTCCTGCTTGCACTACTTTAAGTTGCCGTTTATTTTCAAGGTGCAGGCGAAGGGCCAAAATAGCGGCAACTTCAGCATCGCCGGATTGGCCATCCAGCAAAGCTTGGGGGTTGAAATACTGTTTGACAAAATTAGTATCAAATTCTGCCGTAATGAATGCCGGGTGATCCATAACAAAACGCCCGAAAGGCAAGGTGGTAGCCACCCCCTCGATCTCGTAGGCGGCAATCGCTTCTTTCATGCGCTGGATGGCTTCGGCGCGAGAGGCGCCATAGGTAACCAATTTTGCCAGCATAGGATCGTAATAAATCGGTACGTCCATCCCTTCGGTGTACCCATCGTCTACCCGGATACCCGCACCAACCGGCGGGCGGTAGCGCATCAGCGTACCGACGCTCGGCAGGAAATTGTTCAGCGGGTCTTCCGCATACACCCGCAGTTCAAGCGCATGCCCCTGGATGCTCAGGTCGGATTGAAGCATCGACAGCTTTTCCCCCCTGGCAATCCGGATTTGCCATTCCACCAAGTCCAGGCCTGTGATCATTTCCGTAACCGGATGCTCTACCTGGAGACGGGTATTCATCTCGAGAAAATAAAAACGCCGGTCAGCGTCCACCAAAAACTCCACCGTGCCGGCGCCAATATAATTGCAGGCCCGGGCCACCCGTACCGCCGCTTCTCCCATGGCCTGGCGCATCTGTGGCGTCAGAATAGCACTTGGGGCCTCTTCCACCACTTTTTGGTGCCGGCGCTGAATAGAACATTCCCGTTCGAAAAGGTATAAAATATTGCCGTGCGTATCGCCCAGTATCTGCACTTCAATATGCCGGGGCGAGGTCACGAACTTTTCAATAAAAACAGAACCGTCACCAAAGGCAGACACGGCTTCCGAAATAGCCCGCTCCATTTGTTCCTGTAAATCGGATTCCTGTTCCACTACCCGCATGCCCTTACCTCCGCCGCCCGCGCTGGCTTTGATCAGGATGGGATACCCAACTTGCCGCCCGATCTCCTTCGCCGTTTCCACGTCGGTAATGGCCTTGTCGATACCGGGCACCATGGGAACATCAAACTGTTTAGCAGCCTCTTTGGCTGCCAGCTTACTCCCCATGGTTTCAATGCTTTGCGGGCTCGGACCAATAAAAGTAATGCCAGCATCGGCTACTTTTTGGGCGAATTTGGCATTTTCACTCAAAAAGCCGTAACCCGGATGTATACCGTCGGCGCCCGCATTCAGGGCAGCCTCAATGATAGCATCACCGCGCAAATAACTTTGTGCAGAGGGCGCCGGACCAATACACATTGCTTCATCGGCAAATCGCACATGCGGCGCCTGACGGTCAGCTTCCGAATATACCGCCACGGTTTTGATGCCCATTTTACGTGCAGAACGCATGACACGCAGGGCGATTTCCCCCCGGTTGGCTACAAGGATCTTTTTCATTTCAGATTTAATAGGCGATATCGAACATATGCCCTTTTATAGTGTCAAAAAGCCGTTTCGTTTTGAGATTAGTCCGTAATTGTCCGGCAAAAATGCGAACCGGAATGATACCCCGAACGGCGTTGGTAAGAAAAATTTCTTCTGCCTGCTGCAGTGCAGCGAAAGTAGTTGAATTCTCATGGACAGTATAACCAAGCGCCCTGCTATTTTCGAGTACAACTGCCCGCATTACGCCGGCAACGCAACCATCGTTTAGCGGTACGGTGAAAAGATGGCCGCCCGACCACCAAAAGACGTTGCTGGAAGTGGCTTCGCATATCCGGTCGCTGGAGTTTAGCACCAGGGCATCATCCCAGCCGTTGGCCGCCGCCTCTCGAGCAGCCGCCACATACCGCGCAGCATTGAGCGTTTTATAATTGGAATAAGCATCCACCGGAATGCGCACATGTTCGCTCAACCCGACGTTGTACGGTGCAAGGGGCCAGATAATGGATTCCGTATCTATCGCCTCCGCAGTGATTAAAAAACACACGTCATTATGCTCGGGCGCATACCGGCCGCCGGGCGACCGCCATACTGTCAGCCGGACCCTTGCGTTGGCCGGAGCTACCCGGTTTATTTCCTCTTGGAAAAAAGCTGCGCTCCAGTTGGTGGGGATCTCGAATCCCATGCCTTGCATGCCTGCATATAAACGCGACCAATGGCGACCGAGCAAGGGAATGCTCCCATTCAACGATCGCATTGTTTCAAACAAAGCGTCTCCGTAAAAAACGGCTCGGGTTGCTAAGGCTAATCCCTCCGGCAGTGCCGGATAAAACTGTTCGTTAAAAATTACTGGCATCGGAACAAATGCATGCCCGGCTTATCACTATGACAACGCAAGGCTGAATGCTTTCCAAGAAACTATGGGCATCTGATGCAGCCGGGTATATGGGCTGCAAAATACACCTTAAAACAGGGCTTCTTTATCTTTTTGGCCGGCATGCCGGTAATCAGGGTCCTTAGTGTGTCGCCGACCCGGCAGAGGCACATTTTAGTTTGCATTTCTGCTGACAATTCCGCGGAATTCTCCGATTACCAAAGTATAAATCCTTGACTTTACAGCATCTTTTTTGAGTGTCTTATTCCATTTTATGAACCGCCCTGACACCATTTTTTTTCCGGGGTTGAACGGGTTGCGCGCTATTGCCGCATTAGCAGTTGTCCTCTCCCACATTACCATTTCACTGGATGAATTTAATTTGAACAATCACCTGCTCGGCACCTTGCCCAACGGCAATCCGAGAGGACTTGACCTGTCGGATTTTGGGGTAAGCATTTTTTTTGCGTTGAGTGGATTTCTGATCACCTACCTGCTTCTGGCCGAACAGCAGCACGGTGGTATCAACGTGAAGAATTTTTACATCCGGCGCATTTTGCGTATTTGGCCTTTGTATTACCTGTATTACCTGTTGGCAACAGCCGTAATATATTTCTGGAAAATACCGCATCACGGTTTTACGGGTATTTTTTATGTGTTTTTCATGGCTAACATACCCAAAATACTACAACTGAAATCGGAGTTGTTGGGGCACTATTGGTCATTAGGGGTGGAGGAGCAGTTCTATATATTTTGGCCGTTGGTGGTCAAAAAAATGAATGCAAAGCCGGAAATTGTCACCGGAGGCCTGCTCGCCGGCACTATGCTGCTCAAGGGTGTCGGCCATTTTATCTTTCCCGACACACTTTTCGAAACTGCTATGTACATCAACCGTTTCGACTGCATGCTCATTGGTGGAATCGGGGCCATATACATGTTTAAGCACAATGAATATGTGATCCGGTTGTTATCTAACGTGTTCATCCAGTTTATAGCATGGTTTATGGTGCTGGGTGCGGCGCTCAATAAATTCCATATTGCATCTATTTATGATCATGAATTTATGGCAATCGTAACCGTCACCCTGATCGCCGGTCAGGCGACCACCAAAAGCATAATAAATCTCCAGACCCGGACGCTCGATCTTTTGGGAAAGATATCTTACGGAGTTTACGTGATCCACCCTCTGGTGATCTTCCTGCTGGCGAAAAGCATGCCCAACCTCCGGTATTTGCCTGGGATTTTGCCGTATCTGCTCGTCTATGGGTGTGCGGTGGGGTTGGTTCTCGCCGCGGCATATCTTTCGTACCAGTACTTTGAAAAGCCGTTTTTACGGCAAAAACCAAAATATTCCACCATCCATACGGCGCCGGCCACCGTTTAGACCGATGGCCGGCGTGGTCAAATGTATTTTTGCCATGCGTGCAGCCTTTATTTTGAATTTGTTGTGTTACCGCCGTTCTCTTCCGGTTTTGTTTGGCCTTTTGTTGAGCGCCGGCAATCCGGTACACGCACAAGATTATGCCATTGGAGCAGATCTTTCCTTCCTGAAAGCGGCTGAAGACCGCGGTTTTTCATTTCGCGACAGCGGTAAGGTTAAGCCCGGGCTTATACTGTTTAAGGACCATGGTTATAACTGGATACGGCTTCGGCTGTTCCATACCCCTACTGAACTGCCCAATAGCTTGGAATACACGCTCGCACTCGCTCAGGCGGCCAAACAGCTGGGGTACAAATTTTTGTTAGACTATCACTATTCCGATACCTGGGCCGACCCGGCGAAACAATTTTTACCGAAAGTTTGGGAAGGGAAAACGCATGCCCAGTTGGTCGATTCGGTATTTGCCTACACGCGGGAAACGATGATCGCTTTCCGCCGGGCCGGCGCCATGCCGGATATGGTACAAATTGGCAATGAAATCAGCAACGGCATGCTGTGGCCCGATGGAAAGTTGCCGGAGCAATGGGACCACCTGGCTGAACTGGTACAAGCGGGCATCAACGGCGTACATGCGGGCTGCGGTAACGAACCATGCCCGCAGATCATGATCCACATCGATAAGGGGGGCGACAAAACCTTTACCAGGCAGTACTTCGACCGCTTAATGGCCTACGGCATCCGGTTCGATGTGATTGGTCAATCGTACTACCCCTGGTGGCACGGCAATTTGCTGCAACTGCGCGACAACCTCTATTTTATGGCCACCACTTACCAAAAGCCCGTATATGTGGTGGAGGCGGCTTATTGTTCGGTGCCGACGGAGTATAAAGACAAGCCCGGTCCTTTCCCGGAAACGCCGGATGGCCAGCGTCAGTTTCTGGATGCCGTGCACCAAATGGTGCTGAATACGCCCGGACACCTCGGCGCCGGGGTTACACCAAGTATTGATCCATGATTACCCCGCCCCTACCGCACCTGGTTGACCGCCTGCTGTGTCGCTCCGGCCGTGGTTTTTGCGGTATTCCGTTGGGGTCATTCCTGTGGCTTTTTTGAAGGCCAAATTGAACGATACCTTGTTATTGAACCCAACTGCATAGGCGGCTTCGATAACGTGTAAATCATTTCTCGATGTTTCTGCGAGCAGCTGTTTGGCTTCTTCGATGCGCAAATGATTCACATATTCAAAAAAACTGGCCCCCAGATGTTCATTGATGATTTGCGAAACATGGTGCTTGCTGGCGTCGAGGCGGCCAGCCAGAATGTCCAGACTGAGGTCCGGGTTGCGGTAGAGTTGTTCGCGTTCCATCAGCCCGACTAGTTTTTGCAATAAAGACCGGCTGGCCTCCGGCGTCAGACCTGAGTTGCGGTATTTTATCGGTGCGGTGGGTTCGGCCAGGTCAAATCCTTCAAATACCGCCGGTTGCACGTAACCGGAATAGGCAATCAGGTAGATGAAAGCGGTCATGGCCGCCGAAATATGGTAATCCCACGCGGTGTTAAAAAAGGCGAACCGGACCAGTACGAAATAGGAAGCGTAACTAATCAGGAAGCCCACGTAAAATCCGTTCAACAAAAACGCCCATCGTCTGGTAGATCCCACCTTGGGTTGACGGCCGATAAAACGAACAATCCAGATAGCATAGGCAATTAAATGTCCGATACGAGCCCAAAGCAGGCTTTTCAGCAGCGGCCATTGCACCGGAAAATCCGCCTGGTTTAGCAGAACCAGGCGTTTGGATGAGGCGTCGAGCAGGTACCAGGGCATAAAACAGCCGATCGCAACCAAAAACGGGATGGCATGCCATGCGTCGCTCCAGCGCAGAGGCGCCTGCGTATAAATAGTGCGCAGGTACAAAAAAACCAACGGGCCGAACAGGAATGGAAACTGCGCACTCAGGTTGGCTACATGCGGATACAGGTATATATAATTCGTCCAGTACAGGACGTATTCACTCAAGGTAAGGGAAAACAGGAGCATCAGGGCGGCCAGCAAACGGTTGGCATGGGGGTCGCCTCGCCGCCATTTTAACAGCACCATTGTTACAAAATAGCCTTGAACGGCAGCCAGCAGAAATACGATCGTCCAGGTATCAAAAGAAGGAACAGGTGTCATAGCAGGTCGTAGTTTTTGTGTGGTTGAAATCCAAACAACCAAAAGCCAGTGCTCAAAAGTAGGGTGTTGGGCCAATCCACACAGGTTCATAAGGGTAAGGTTTATCGGAATTGACGCTTTTTAGGCTCGGACAGGACAGTTTTGGGCAACATTCACCACCCAATCGGTAAACACATGAAAAATTATGTTCCCCTGCTTTTGCTCCTGCCCTGGTGCCTCCAAGGACAGGCTCTTTTCACTAAAGTTACAGATGCCGCCAACCCGGCTGTCAACTTTACCAATACTGCCGCACCCTACAAAGGTGTTGCATGGATTGACCTCGATGACGACAACCGTCCCGACCTGTTTGTGTGTCAGCAATTCCTGTTTCACAACCTCGGAAACGGTCAGTTTGCCCAACTGCCCAGTGTCAACGGCGCTACCGGCGGTCAGATCGCCGCAGGCTCTTCATGGGGCGATATTGATAATGACGGCCATCCGGACTGCATTACGGCAACGCTTTCCTCCGCCCTGATCCTGAACAACGGAGACAATACCTTTACGTCGCATACCAGCGCGCTTTCGGGGTTTACCAATTATTCAGCCTGGGATTGCGCGATGGCGGATGTAGATAACAACGGCCGGCTCGATCTGCTATTCGTGCATGCCAACGGGTTTCACACCACCGGTCCTTTCACTTGCCGCCTGTTTTTGCAACAAACGGACGGTACGTTTCAACCGGTAACGGGTTACGAATTTACGGACCAACTGGCGCCGTATACGGTACCTGTTTGGGCCGACTTTGACCTGGACGGCGATATGGACCTGTTTATTGCATCAGGTCCGGCGGGTACCCCCGGGGCAGATTTTTGCTACAAAAACATGCTCAACGAAACCGGCGCCTTTTCATTCCAACGGTTAAAATCGGCGCCCTTCAACATACTCGAAGATGGGCAGACCTATAATTTTCCGGATTATGACAACGATGGCCGGCTCGACATCTGCCTGACCAATTACACCGGCGCCAAGAACCGGCTTTGGCATAATGTGAACGGGAGCTATGTCAGCGTCGCCACACCCTTTACCGCCGATCCGGGGCCGCATCTGGCAAATGCCTGGGGCGATATGAACAACGACGGGTTCCTGGATGTACTCGTCACATCCGACGCTTCGGCCGCTGTACTGTATTACCAAAACAACGGCGACGGCACATTTCAGCAAGCCCAAACAGCCGGTTCGACCGGTGATAATATTTGTGGAATCGCATTGGCGGATTACGACAACGACGGCGACCTCGATTTTTATACCAACGGCGCCGGCCAGGGCCGGGCGTTATTCCGCAACGACCAGTTGTCGGGCAATAACGCATGGGCGGCGTTCACCCTGCAAGGTGTGCAAAGCAACCGCTCCGCCATCGGCGCCACGATTCGCGTCAAATCGGTTTTGCGCGGCGCCGCTATGTGGCAAACACGCCAGGTATTGGCCCACAATTCCTTTCAAAGTCAGCATGACTTGCGGCAGCATTTCGGATTGGCGGACGCGGGGATGATCGATTCCATAGAGGTGATTTGGCCGTCGGGGCGGGTGGATATTTTTACAACGCTAGCTGCCAACCATTTTTACAAAATCGTGGAAGGGCAAGGCCTTAACGATCTCACCGGCATTCGGGAAACGGAAATCGACCGCAAGTTGTCCATTTCACCCAACCCCGCGCATACGGGATTTGACCTGACTTCGACGCTCCCCTTTGCCGGGTCTTCTTACCAGATCCAGGTATTGGATCTTAGTGGCCGCTCCGTACCGGTTCGGGTTCAACAAGTGGCGAACGGATGGCATGTTGAATGGGTCGAAAACGTTCCGGCAGGTTTGTATGCTATTCGCCTGATAACCCCCACGCAACAACCGGTAGTCCGTTTACTCGTAAAAATTTGACCCTACACCACCTGACCGGCCGTTTGGCATTGCCTGACAGGCCATTCGCTATGAAAACACGACTGCCAATGCTGCGGGGTTGCCCGAGGGGTAAAGAAACTTCTACGGTTCAACCACTTGAACAGCTCCGCGGCGGCAGTCATTTTACAAACAAACTGGAGGCCTCAATCACCTGATTGACACCGCCCTGAAAAAGGGCGAAATTAAAACCGGGATGCAGGCTGTATGCGCCGTGGCGTCCTCGTTTGTCCAGCACCACATAACCGATCTGGTTTTCTTCGGCAGCTTTCGGGTATTTGCGCGCGAGGCGCCGGATGGCTTCCTCCGCCGCTTTTTGCGGATGTTTGCCGCGACGCATTTCTTCGACGATCAGAAAAGACCCCAATGTTTTCAGCACCAGTTCGCCCAATCCGGTGGCGGCTGCGCCGCCCACTTCATTGTCGGCAAACATACCCGCCCCGATGATGGGGCTGTCGCCAACGCGGCCCTGCATTTTGAACGCGAGGCCACTGGTGGTGCAAGCACCTGCTATATGCTGTTTTTCATCAAATGCAATCATCCCGATGGTATCGTGCCGCTCGATGTTGATGACCGGTTTATATTCCGATTTTTTCTTCCATTCCTCCCAAGCCGCACGGGCAGTATCCGTGAGCAAATCCTCTTTCGGAAAACCTTGCTCCAGGGCAAATTGAAGCGCGCCGGCGCCGGCGAGGATCACGTGCGGGGTTCGTTCCATGACGCGGCGGGCAACGCTGATCGGGTGTTTAATGTGCTGTAGGTACAACACAGAACCCGCGTTGCCCAGTTCATCCATGATACAGGCATCGAGGGTCACGTTGCCATCCCGGTCGGGAAAGCCACCGTAGCCAACGCTGGTATCCCTGGGGTCTGCTTCCGGGATACGGACGCCGGCTTCGACTGCATCGAGCGCCCGCCCGCCTTTTGAAAGGATTTCCCATGCTGCAGCGGTTGCAGGTCGGTTGTCCCATGTGGCGATCACGACTGGAAATGTACCTTTGGCCGGCGGATCCCAGATCTCTGCAGCACGGGCCCAGTATTCCGCCGTACCTGCAGTCAAAGCGCCTAAAAAGGAATTGTGCAGAAATTGTCTGCGTGTTTTCATACGCGTGTTTTCAAAATTGATCGATTAATGAATAGAAAATTATGTGTTGGTTTGGGAGTGACAAAACGATTTTAAGGAACAAGGTTTTGTGCCTGGGCGCTCTTTGCCTTTTTGGTTGCCGAACAAGGCTGTCCGTGGCGGAACAAACTGCCGTTTGGGAAAAAGTACACCTCAACTTGGCGGATATTGACCAGGATGGCCACTCCGGACCATTGGGCGGCAAGGTAGCAGTGAACTACGAATTTTGCCTCCCTGCGCAAAAAAAGTATTGGCAAAAAGTAAAGCGGATCGACAAAACGGCTCAAAAAATGACCCATTCGCAGGGCCGGGTGGGTTGCGGCAGCGGGCAGTGGCTGATCGTCGGCTCCACGGAGCAGCGAAACTTTAAACGCGTCTTGTATCGACTTGCCGAACAGCCGGTTGTCCTCCGGATCGAACAAACTTATTGGGAAAAGTAAGACAGGGTAGTCATGAATACAGCAGAACGAAATATCCGGGTCCAGACAATAGTCGTCATGGTTTCCTGCGCCTTGTTTTTGGTCAAATTGTTGGCTTATTATTTTACGGCTTCGGTAGCCATTCTCACAGATGCCCTGGAAAGTACGGTCAACGTAGTCACCGGGTTTACGGGATTGTACAGCCTCCGCATTTCAGCCAAACCGCGCGATGAAAACCACCCTTATGGCCATGGCAAAGTGGAGCTGATCTCCGCGTCCTTTGAAGGCATCCTGATCCTCGTGGCAGGCGTGTTGATCGTTTATGAATCGATTGTCAACTTGTTGCATCCGCACACGCTGAAGAGCCTCGACTTTGGCATTTTGCTGATTCTGGGCACCGCCGTGATCAATTACCTGACCGGCTGGTACTGCATAAAAATCGGTGGAAAAAACCATTCGATCGCCTTGCAGGCCAGTGGCAAACACCTTCAAACCGACACCTGGAGCACAGTAGGCATCATTGCAGGCCTCGTATTGATCCGGTTTACCAGGATAGCCTGGATCGACAGTGCAGTGGCAATTCTTTTCGGATTGCTTATCCTGGTGGAAGGCTCAAAAATCATCCGCCAAACCGTAGCAGGCATTATGGATGAAGCCGATATGGAATTGCTCCGGCAACTGATCCGCGTGCTCAACGCCAACAAGCCAGACAACTGGGTCGACATGCACAACCTGCGCATCATCAAATACGGGGCTATCCTGCACCTCGACTGCCACCTCACCGTCCCCTGGTATTTCAATGTCAACGAAGCACACCGGGAAATCGACACACTGGATAAACTCATCCGGCAGCACTTTCCCCAATCACTGGAGATGTTTGTGCATACCGACGGTTGTATCCCGCCCCATTCATGCCCGGTGTGCCCGGTGCTGGCATGTTCGGTACGGCAAAGTCCGTTTAAATACCGGATGGAATGGACGTTTGCAAACATCACCAACAACCAGAAGCACACCCTGACGCCGCAGGAGCCGTCGTGATTACTCCGCGCGGCGAATTGCGGTAAAAAGCGTGTAGTCAAAAATGCCGGCTCGTTTGACGCAATCGGTACGCAGAATCGCCCAGCCGCGCCGGTGCAACATTTCGGCATATTGCGATACGGTGAATTGCTGCGGATGCAGGATATCACCGGGCAACAATTGAAAAAGCCGCATGAGCAGGTAGAAACGGTGCGCGTCTACCGATAGGAACATGTGCCCGCCTGGTTGTGCCAGTTCAGTAAGGCGGTCCAGGCTCTGCTGCAGGTCGGCAACATGGTTGATAGCATTCAGACAGAATATGGTTTCATACTGTATGCCGGGCTCAAAGGCTTCTAACGGGCATTGAAAAAAACGAACCAACGGGTAATCGGAAGGGTTAAAATGCGGAAGTTCCGCTGCATAACGATCCAACAACGGATCAAGGGCATCTACCCGTTCAGCCGGCAAAACCATGAAGATACCGGCCGGACCGCAACCGGCATCCAGTATTCGGCCGGCCGAAGGCAAAACCACTCCGAAGCGGTCCAGAAAAGCCGTCCAATAGTTCCTTTTCCAACGCAAGTAGGTTGATTTTTCTTTTCGGGAAAGATAAAACCGCCACCACCACAACTCGAAAAATTGGGCAAAGCGCCAACGAACGTGCATCTGACAGATGTTAATGTTATAGCCGGCAAAGATAATTTTACTACCTTCGGGTTTCGTAAAATTGAAAGCCCGACAACACATTACTGCTCATGATCTGCCTCCGTCATTTAGTTTTGCTCGTGACGGTGTTTATGCTGATGCAAACACTGCCAGCGCAAAATGACAAACAAGTGCTGGGCGATGCAGTGCTCACACCCGCCGAAATAGCGGAAGGTGCGACAATCACCTATCTCATTCGTTTTCAAAACATTGGAATCGATACCGCTTACCAGGTAATTGTGCGCGACACCTTTGATCCGCGGCTCGACCTTCCTTCATTCGATATGGTGGCCTCCAGTCATTCCTACCAATTGGTTCGGGATGGTTCAAATATCGTACGCTGGTATTTTGACGACATTTCGCTGCCCGACAGCAGCAACGGAGGGGCCAATTCCATTGGCTTTATATTGTTTACCGTGCGCCCCAAATCGTATCTGACGCCCGGCCAAACCATTGTCAATCGCGCATGCGCCACCTTCGACCAGGTCAATACGATCTGCACCAACGACGCCATCGTGTGGATCGATGCCGGCGCCGACGTGGACGAACCTGGCGACGAGCCGGGGTTGCGCATTATCCCGAATCCAAACTATGGCAATTTTGAAGTGCGCACCAACGCCGTTTCGCACGACCCCGATGCCCCGGCTGCCGAATGGTGGATTTCAGACCTCAATGGGAAAGTGATTTGGGATGGGCGTGCCGAAAATATGGCGGCGGCGGGCACGCAAGTGCTCCTGGAGCGGCCGGCGCCGGGTTTATACCTGTTGTGGATCAAAGACCACGGTCGGTTGCAGGTAAAAGAATTTGCCGTAATTCGCTAAACTAAGGTTGGTTAAAACACACGTTGAAGTCTCATCGCGGGGCTCCAAACCTTTACTTATTCCTCTTCGCCGACACTTTTAAACGGATGGCGCGGTTGCCATTCTTCTACCGGTTTCAGGTAATCCAGCAAAGTGCCGGTAAATGCATTGGCAAGGGGATTCTGGTGCCGCAGGTAACAGTACAGGTTGTTTGCAACTGCGCCGATAGAGCTCTTGATCTCAAGTGCCGTACGCGCAAAAACGATGCTTTCGCAGCCTCTGTTGAGGGCCAATTGCACGATATCGTACAGTATGTTCAGGTAGAGTTGAAGATCGTGATTGCAGGTCTTGTCGTAGCCCAGAAAATGGGCCTCCATCACAGGGCCGTCCTGTATGGTCGTGAAAAAGGCGATCAGTTGTCCGTCCCGATAATAACCTGTTAGCCGAAACGCTTCCGGCAGATCGCGTTTTAGCGCGGGTAAATAGTGCTCGTTCAAGTCGACCATATTAAACCCTGCCTGGTTGGCTATATCCTGGTAGAGCGCATAGATGCGCGGCAATTCCTGCTGGATTTCGAACAGGCTCAATTCTTTTTTTACAATTCCATCCGCTTTTTTGAAGGCCCGTTTGGCACGGGTGCGGTATTTGGTCGACATAGCGGCCAGATAAGCCTCAAAATTCTGAAAGGGCAAATGCAACACCATATTGGGTTGAATATCGAATTCGACAAAGCCTTTCTGCTTAAAAACCTGCGCCTCTTTTCGGTGTACAGGTGCGACATCTTTGATCAGAATGACCGGCATTTTTT
This sequence comes from Saprospiraceae bacterium, assembly GCA_044230315.1. Classification (GTDB taxonomy): domain Bacteria; phylum Bacteroidota; class Bacteroidia; order Chitinophagales; family Saprospiraceae; genus M3007. The sequence continues at coordinate 26,353 of JBGARJ010000013.1, read as the reverse complement.
CGTTTGCCCGTTCCGTGCTGCGCACCACGGCATTTAAGGCTTCCTCCAGGAGTATAGCGGCCTTTTCCGGTGTAATACTGGAATAATTAAAATAATAACCATGCTCACCCGTGAGCAACATATTGCCACAGATCAGAATATCGGCAGCCATTTTCCCGGCCACCCACCGTTTGAGCCACTTGGATAAGCTGGCAAAGAAGCAGGGATCTTTAGTCAGCAATTCCGCCTCGTTGATATTGTCGTCTCCTTTAAAATACTTGATCTGGCAAAGCGCAACGCCAATCGGATGATCGCCTTGGTAAAATACCAGATAGCCAAAGCGCATGCCATGCGGCGGGTTGGCCTCGAGGATCGATAAATAGGCGCGTTGCAGGAAAAGATCGGTGGCCGGCGCCGCAGTGTCCCAGTCCAACCCGGCTGCTTCAATGGAACGGAAGTAGCTGTACCGGTACGCAGCAGTATTTAAAACATGGGTAGCAGCAGGTTGCGGATCAGGCGCGCTTTTGATAGGCATAGGTTAAAGTCGGAAGGGTAAAACTACTGGCAAAGAAAAACAGGAACAACGTAAAATGGTTGCTGCTACATGGCGATTTGCCATTTTTTAACCTCCTCGATTGCAGCCTTTTCATCGGCCCAGCCCATGACAATCATTACGCCGAGCCCGTCGTAATACATGAAATAAAGTTCGAGGATATGCCGGATGGCGCTGTAGTTCAGTTGAAATTCCTGCCAAGTAGTGGCCCGGATGATCCGCAGCAACGGGTCTACCGGTACAGCGAGCACCTTGTTGTCCCATTCGCCGCCGTCCTGTAATTGCAGCAAACCAATAGGCAACACCTCGATCAGCGTACCGCTGGGCAGGGACTCGGACAGCAATAATACATCGAGCGGGTCGCCATCGCCTTTGCGGGCTTTATCCATTCGGGTGGAGGGCACAAAGCCGTAATTCACGGGGTAGGGCAAAAAATCAATCGTCCGCGGCTTACCATCGCGCAGATCCTGGCGAATAGCCCCGGTTGTTTTATCGATTTCGAACTTGCGGTTGGTTCCGGCGGGGATTTCCACCACGGCATGTAGGTTTCCGTTGGATGAAAACGGCGGAGTTGTCAACAGATTTTGCATGGCAAAAGAAAGCAAGGCAATTTAAAAATGGGTGGCGTGCCGGTAATTCAAAGGACCTCCAACGCTTGTTCGAGGTCTTCCCACAACCAGCCCGGATCCTCCAGCCCGATGTAAAACCGGCAAAACGTCCAGGGCAAAGCGGGCTCCGGTTTGCCGGGGATGTTATAAAAACCGACACTGGGCATGATGAGCGATTCGTGCCCTCCCCAGGATACAGCCATCAGGAACCGTTTGAGCCGGTGCACGAACTGCTCCATACGGGCTTGCGTTTCCGTTTTGAATTGCACCGAGAACAACCCGCCGCAACCGCGCATTTGCCGCCGCGCCAGGGCGGCCTGGGGAAAACTCGGATGAAAAGGATACCAAATACGTTCAATTTTGGGGTGATGCTCCAACTTTTCAATCAAAAAACGGGCGCTTTCGTCGCTGCGCTGGATCCGGAGTGGCAACGTACGCAATCCGCGGATGACCAGCGCTGCGTCGTGAGGGCTTAAAATGCCACCCAGCGTCATCAGCTCCGATTCAAAAATTTTCTTCACCATTGCCTTACTTGCACAGAGCACACCTACCACTACGTCCGAATGGCCGTTGAGGTATTTGGTGCCCGAATGGACCACTATATCGATTCCAAACGCAGCCGGATTTTGATATATGGGTGAGCAATACGAATTGTCAATGATCGTGACAATGCCGCGCTCCCGGGCCAGCGCCGAACAGGCCGACAAGTCCTGACATTCGAAGGTCATGGTGTTTGGGCTTTCGAGGTAGAGGACGCGGGTATTGGCCCGCAGGGCAGCGCGGATATTGTCGGTTTCGGTACCGTCGACAAAGGTGTGTTCGACGCCGAAACGCGGTAAAAACTTGCGAAGCAAGGCCGAGGTCCAGGAATACGGCGCTTTTTGGCAAACGACGTGATCACCGGCCTGTACATTCCCGATCACAGCGGCAGCTACTGCGCCGGCGCCGCTGGAGAAAACCAGGCAATCTTCAGTGCCTTCGAGGGCGGCAAGTTTCCTGCGAAGGATTTCAACCGTTGGATTGTTGCCCCTGGAATATACATGGTGCTCCAACTCGTCGGCAAACACTTCCCGGAAAGCGGCGAGGTTGGGAAAGACAAAATTACTCGACTGCATCACAGGCGGCGCAACGGCGTTAAAGTATTGTTCCCGGTGCTCGCCGAGGTGGATCAGGATTTCGCTGAGAGAAGGCTGTGCATCCATAAGGCTATTTCTTTTTCCGCTTGATTTGCCCTTTAACCAGTTTCATTTCATTGATCAGCCGCTTGTCACCGCCGTATTTGTCGATCAGGAAAAGGACATACCGGATATCTACCGTAATGTTCCGGCAAATGGCCGGATCGTAATTCAGGTCGCTCATGGTGCCTTCCCAAACGCGGTCGAAATTGAGACCGATCAGGTTGCCACGGGCATCGAGCACCGGGCTGCCGGAATTGCCGCCCGTTGTGTGATTGGTCCCTAAAAAGGCTACCGGCATTCGACCGTCAGGGTTTGCGTATTGCCCGTAGTCTTTTGCCTTCCACAGGTCAATCAGTTTTTTGGGCACGTCAAACTCATAGTCGCCGGGCAGGTATTTCTCCATGACACCGTCCAGATGTGTTTGAAATTCATACTGGATCGCATCCCTGGGACTGTAGCCGCGCACTTTGCCGTAGGTGAGTCTCAGCGTGCTGTTTGCATCGGGGAAAAAACGTTTTTCTTTGAACACGTCCATCTGGGCGGCCATGTACTGTCGCTGCAGCAGGTTGACAGCCGACTGAAGTTCCTGCACTTTTGGGGCCACCAGCGTAAGGTAAGGCTCGGTTACGCCGCGCCAGAAGAGCAGCGCCGGATCGCTGCGCAGCGCTTCGCCGAGTGCTTTGGGGTCGCCGCCAGCAAGGGCGCTCCATTTCCCCGGGCTTGCCAATACGCTGTTCTCAAAAATATACGCTGCCAGTTTGTCATAGCCGCCGTATTTCGCCGCTTCCGCTTTTACGTAGGCGCCCCCCCACTCTGCCCGGACATTTTGGGCATACATTTCGGTCAGGGCCGCGAAAACTGCCTGATCGACTTCGGGGCGATAGTCTTTGTAAAAGCCTTCCATGTCGGTGCGAACGTCCGCCAATTTGGATACGAAGGCGGAGACACCGCTGTCTTCGTATGTTTTTATCCACTTATTCCTGCCGGATACCAGGTACATCAATTCGGAATTGCGCAGGAAAACCTCCAGGTAGTTATCGCGGGCCACTGCATAGGGTTCCATTTCCCGGTAGGTTTGGTCGAGGCGGGGGAGCAGATTGCCATAGCGATATTTCCAATCGGGGTTTTGGTTGAGCCGGCGGGTGAATTCCGTTTCCTGGGCGCGTTTTTTGTCGAAGGCCTTGTATGTTTTTAAGCCCTGCATTTCACCCAGCCATTTTTTCCACGCATTGGCAATGTTGGCATACCGGGCGATATAGGCGATTTTGACGGCTGGATCTTTGCGCATAAAAGCATCCATAACCTTTAGCGCGCGGTCGCGGATGCCTACTTTGGTTGGGTCTAGCAATTCAGCGGTTTGTTCAACCGCGACAGCTGGTAAATACTCGTCGGTGCGGCCGGGAAATCCGTAAACCATTGTAAAATCGCCCTCGGCTACGCCATCGAGTGAAACGGGGAGAAAATATTTTGGTTTCAATGGCTGATTTTCCGGAGCGTAATCGGCGGGCAGGTTGTCCTTGTTTGCATACACCCGGAAGATCGAAAAGTCGCCCGTATGGCGCGGCCAAACCCAGTTGTCGGTATCCGAACCAAACTTTCCGATACTGCTTGGGGGCGCGCCGACGAGACGGAGATCGGTGTAAGTGACAGTGACGAACAGGAAGTACTGGTTGCCGTTGTAAAAGGGCCGGACAGCGACTTCCTCCCACTTTTCTTTTTTGGTGTTCACCCGGATCTGGGCCAGGTTTTTATCGATTTGCGACTGGCGGTCGCGTTCACTCATCGCCTCCGTGACATTTTGTAAGGCCAGGGCCGTCACGTCTTCCATGCGGCTGACAAACATGGCGGTTACGCCGGGGCAAGGCAGCTCTTCTGCGCGCGACATGGCCCAAAAACCGTCCTCTACATAGTTGTGCTCCAGGGTAGAATGGCTCTGAATGGCATCGAATCCGCAGTGGTGGTTGGTGAGCAGAAGTCCTTCCTGAGAAACGATTTCGCCTGTGCAACCGCCGTCGAACTGGCAGATCGCGTCTTTAATGCTGGGCCGGTTGATCGCGTACAAATCGTCCGCATTCAGTTTACAGCCCATCGCCTTCATTTCTTTTTCATTCTGCTTTTCAAGGTACATCGGCAGCCACATGCCGCCCTGCGCCTGCAGGAGCGCCGGAAACAGGAGGAGGAAAAATATTCTATTCATGAATTTTTGTTTTTGCCCGGGCGAATGTAAAGAAAATGGTTGCGTGCCCTGGCCCGAACCCTACGAATGCATAAAAAACCGCCTCACAAGATGCTTGTGAGGCGGCCAAAAGCAGTATTAGGATTCAAGTTAGTTGAACGTGTAGCGCAAGCCCAGCTGCATTTGCCAGCGGGAAGTAAGCCCGGTATCAACCACCGTCGATTCTTTCACTTTCGTGTCGAAGGTGAACTTCGGTTTGGTCGAGTTGGCTTCGTAGCCCTCAAACTTGATCGGGTTGGCTGTTCTCAACGTTCTCAGCACACCCCATTTCGAACTGATCAAGTTGCCAAAGTTGAGGATATCACAGGTGAACTGCAGTTTATTCTGCTTGCCGCCCAGGTTGGTAAACAGGTCGACGGCGCCGCGCACATCCACTTTAGTGAACCAGGGGAACAGTCCTCCGTTGCGCTGCATGACACGCCCACGGTGCTTGTTCAGGTAATCATCCTGCTTGATAAAGGCGTCCAACGCCGCCCATTGCTCGTCGGCAGTAGCCGATGCGGTAGCGATCAGGTTGATATCGTTGCGGTCGGTTGGAATGTAGATCAGATCGTTGCCGGAAATACCGTCGCCGTTCAGGTCGCCGCTGTAAGTAAAGGAGTAGCGCGTGGAAGGCGGCCGGATTGCGGCGGCGTCGGACGACAGGGAGCCACCCCGTTGTGTATTCCAGAAGGCGCCGAGTGTGATGCCAACGTGGTGGGCCAGTTCGAGGCGGTACGACGCGGAAATCAGGAAACGGTGGCGCAGGTCGTAGTTGGACCAGCTGAGCACCGGCTCGTTCGGGCTGTTCGGAATTTGGTTCGAGTTCCAGGCCGTGGCTGCAATAGCGCTCGGGTTGGACGACAGGTCCTTCGATTCGCCAAAGGTGTAGGCTGCCGATGCAAAGAAGCCGTTGCCGAATTCTTTTTGCAGTTGCAGGGTGGTGAAGTACGAATACCCTTCGCTGCTGTTGGTCAATTCGATAGCGTTGGTAATGCTTGAATTGATCCGGTTGGAGGCAGCGCTGCCATTAAACACGTCGCGCTTGTCGCCCGGCGAATCCAATTGCCCTTTTTTGGGCTTGAAGTTCAGATCGCGGTGGTACACGGCATTCAGGTCTTTGGTGTAGATGCCCTCAACGGTGAGGATGTAACCATTCGACACATTCCAGTCAAACGCCAGATTGGAACGCCAAACCTGCGGGAATTTGAAGCTCGGGTTAGTAGCATTGATCAACACCGTATTGGGCAGACTGGCATTCGCGGGGATGTATTTTTTCGGATCACCGCTGAAGGGGAAATTCACATACGGGTTGTTAGCATTACCGGTTTGAAGGATCGAACCGAACAGCAACCCATTGTTGCTGGCTTGGTTGGAGAGCCATACAAACGGGATTCGGCCGGTGAACAGACCCGTTCCGCCCCGGATTTGCAGGGTTTTGTCGTTAAATACATTGTAGTTAAAGCCAACACGCGGTGAAAACAAGGGGTTGGCATCGGCAAATTTCGAAACGTCGATTTTGCGGCCGTCGGCAAAGGTCAGCGTATCCAAGCGGTGGTTTTGCTCCAATTTGGACGGGTAGAACGGCAGGTCGATGCGCACGCCCGCTGTGAGTTTGAGCTTATCACTCACCTGAAACTCGTCTTGGCCATATACCCCGACCTGGCCTACCTGCAATTTGGCCAACGGTACATCCACACCTGCCACCGCTGAATAGGTCAGCTCGTAGCGGATCGGGCGGCCCAGTCCAGTGCTTTCGCCGATGGGGGTCGGCGTGCCGGCCGGCGCGCTGTTGTAAAAGTCGGTAAAAGAGGCAAAACGGAAGTCGCCGTAAAACCGCGGTGTGAATCCATTGGAAAACTTGAAGTATTCCAGGTTGGCGCCGACGGTCACAGTGTGCCGGCCCATGTACATGGAGAAGTTATCTGTGAGTTGGAACACGTCCTGATCCAGCACGTTGTTCGGGGTAAAGGGTTCGTAGCCGAACGAGGTGCGGGTAGTGCCGCCCGGCGTGCCGCTGAGGATATCCACGAGCGGGAATATACCGCCGCTGCTTTCGCGGAAATCGCGGAAACTGTTCAAACCGGCAATCAGGACGTTGGAGAATTTGGACTGAAAAATACTATTCAACTCCAATACAAACGAATTGAGGTTGTTATTCTGAATGTAACTGGCACTTTTAAAAGGCAGGGAGTTTGAACTGGCCTGCCGTACGCCAACTGCACCACTGTTACTCGTCGGGATTTCCCGGAACGATTTCAGGTAGTTGTACCGCAAGGTAAGTTTGTGGCTTTGGCTCAGGTTGAAGTCCAGTTTTGCCAGGATCTTATCGCTTTCGGTGTTGAAGTTGTAGTTCTCGTACGGGCCGGTGTTGTACGTATACTGACGGCTAAGGAAGTCGCTCAATGCGTCCAGGGAGTCGGCCGACACCGCCGAGATATTAGCGCCCGAGGTGCCGCGGTTGGCAAAAAACGTTGAACCCGGGTCGGTGCGCCGATCCAGTTCCGCATTGACAAAAAAGAAGATTTTGTCTTTGATGATCGGGCCGCCCAAACGGAAGCCGAATTGCTTTTGCGACAGGTCGAGGTTTTTCACCGTCGTGGTATCCACCTTCTTGCTGATGAGGTTTTCCGACCGGAAAAAGCCAAATACCGAGCCGCGGAATTCGTTGTCGCCCGAGCGGGTCACGGCGCTGATGCCGCCGCCCGTGAAGCCGGATTCCCGGACATCGTAAGGGGCAAGGTTGACCTGGATTTCCTGTACCGCATCCAAACTGATCGGCTGCGAGTTGGTTTGTCCCCCAACAGTGCCGGCCAAACCGAAGCTGTTGTTGAACAGCGAACCGTCGATGGCAATGTTATTGTACAGATCGTTCCGGCCGGCGAGGTTGTTACCGTTGCTTTGCGGTGTCAGGCGGGTAAAATCGCCGATACTGCGGCTAATGGTCGGAAGCGATTCCAGCACCCCTTTCTTGATGTTCGTGGCAGCACCGGTCCGGTCGTCCGAAAAAATATCGGAGCGTTGTCCCAGAATCGTTACTTCATCAACGGTCACACCGGATTCCTGCAGTGCGAAATTGGCGTTGGTGGCAATACCCAGGTTCGTGTACACATTTTCCCTCGTTTGCGCTTCAAAGCCGGTGTAAGTCACAGAAATGGTAAAAGGCCCGCCAACCCGAACCGCCGGAAGCGTATAGCGTCCGACTGCATTGGTTGCCGTGCCGTAACGCGTGCCGGAAGGCACGTGAGTGGCCACCACAGTGGCGCCAACCAGCCCATCGCCTTTAGCATCCGTCACCGAGCCGGTAATGGTCGATGTGGTCACTTGTGCGAATGCGCCGAATCCGCATAACAAGAAAGCCATGAGAAGGAGGCCTTTACCTGTCATGCTTCGTAAAGTAAAAGAATTCATACGTAAAACGGATTTAGTGAAAATGAAGGAAATTCAACGGCGAAATTAAGCAGGCTGTGTTAAATTCCGATTAAGTTTTCCGCATAATCGACATATAGTTTTCCGTATAATATTCCCTTATTAACCTGACATAATCGCACTGATACAAATAATATTTTTCCGAAGCGGCAACACGGCGAATTATCAAAAACCGGCAAACGGACCCCGCTGGCTATTTGCCGGATTCAAACCAGGCTTACCGGCTCATCGCTTTTCCCTACTTTTGGCCGGTCATCCATTCTTTAAACCGGCAAATTCAACACGTGCACATGAAAAAATCAATCCTCCTGCTGCTTTTTAGTATTTCCTTTTTATTGGCCGGTCAGGCCCAAATCGTGATCACCGAGATCATGTACAATCCACCGGAAAGCAATGTCGATTCGCTGGAATACATCGAGTTGTACAACAACAGCAACAGCGGTGTCAACCTCGAAAACTGGAGCCTTTTCGGCGTTACCTTTACCTTCCCGGCCTTCACACTCGACGCTCATGCATACGTGGTGACGGCGGTGAACGCGGCGGCTATTCAAAATCAATTTGGCGTTTCCGCCATGCAATGGGCCGGCGGTGCCCTGTCTAATGGGGGCGAAACCATCGCTGTGATCAACCCTCTGGGCGATACCATCGATAAAGTCACGTATGCGGCCGTAGCGCCCTGGCCTACTCAAGCCAACGGCAACGGCGCCTCGCTGGTACTTTGCGATCCGAACTCCGACAACAGCCTGCCGGCCAGCTGGCAAGCTGCGATCACCCCAACCGGCGTGACGATCAACAACAAAGCCATTTTTGCCAACCCTGGCGCAGCATCCGGCTGCCCAAGCGGCGTTACTGCAGTGATCGATAACTACATTGCCGTATCCGGAACACTCACCAAATTTAATGTCTTGGCAAATGATATCCTGCCGGGGCAAACCGCGGCGACCGTGAGCATCGCAACCAATCCGAAACACGGGTCCGCCATAGTCAATGCCGATAACACGCTTTCCTACACCTCTACTGCCGGGTATTGCGGCAGCGATACGCTCGCCTATCAGGTGTGCGAGGGCAGCGATTGCGGAACAGCCATGGTTAACATTACCGTTCGTTGCTATCCGCAATACACCATCGACCAAATCAACAATGTAAATGCCGATGGTGTGGCTGATTCGATCGGGATCTATTGCGAACTCACAGCGACGGTTTACGGGGTGAACCTGCGCCCGACCGGTTTGCAGTTCACCATGATCGACGACACGAACCACGGAATTACCGTGTTTAACGGAACCGGAAGTTTCGGTTATACGGTGCAGGAAAAGGACAAGATCACCGTACGGGGCAGCATCAACCAGTTTAACGGGTTGATCCAGATTTTCCCGGACACGGTGTTCAAGGTGTCTGGCAATAATACCTTGGTAACGCCGCTGGTGGTACAAAACCACAGCGAAGACACCGAATCCAAACTCATTCGAATCAACAACCTCCGTTATGTCGACGCAGCCCAATGGGCCACGGGGGTAGGTACCGGCTTCAGCGTATTCATGGTATCTGACGACCATCCGCTCGATACGATCCAGGTGCGCATCGACAACGACGTGGCCGATCTGTTCAACGCACCGGCTCCGCCGGTACCATTCAACCTGACGGGCATTGGCGGACAGTTTGACAGCGCCAGCCCCTTCACCTCCGGCTATCAAATCGCGCCGAGATATACCGCCGACGTAAGTACGCTGGTAGGTACCACAACGGTTGATTTCAGTAGCAACGTACGGCTTAGCCCGAACCCGGCAACCGGCTATATACTGGTTCGGACCGACCTGAGCTTCGATGCCATCCGGGTATTCAGTGCAGCGGGACAACTCGTCCGGGTGATCCCGCAACCCGGTTTGCAGGAACACATCGATCTGAGCGCAATGGCCGCCGGGGTCTATTTTATCCGATTCGAAAAAAACGACTCCGTGTGGATCACACGTTTCGTCAAGCAGTGAACTAACCCTTGCCGGAAATAAGAACAGGATTATCACCTGTTTTTATTTCCGGCAACTCTTCAATTGGAAGGATTTCGGTACGACTTTTGAATCAGGGCCAGCGCACTAAAACGACCGTCATCCATGTTTTCCGGCCTTTCTCAGGTTTGCTTCGGCGCACTCTTATCCGCCTCCTTTCCCCTGTTGCTTGCAGCACAGCACCAAGCGCCCCGCCACACCAGGCTACCCGCCGCTATCCGGGAAGTGTCGGGTATGGTGCGTACACCGGAGGGACTGGTCTGGCTGTTAAACGACAGCCACAATGCGCCCGAATTATTTCTGTTCGATCCGGTTGCCGGAAAATTGCTGGAAACCCGCACCTTGCCAATCCCAAACCGCGATTGGGAAGACCTGACCCGCGACAGTGCCGGTTACCTGTATATCGGCGATTTTGGCAACAACCGCAATGCCCGGCGCGACCTTTGCGTATTTCGTTATCACCCGGTAACCGGCGCACTGGATTCCATCCGGTTCCGCTATCCCGATCAGGATGCCTATCCACCCACCGACGAGCGGGCCTGGAACTTCAACTGCGAGGCAATGGTAGTATTCCGGGACAGCCTGCACATCTTTTCCAAAAATGTGTTCAAAGGAAATTTTGTGACCAAGCATTACGTGCTGCCTGCCCAACCCGGGAGTTATCTGGCTGATCTGCGCGACAGCCTCGTGCTAAAAAACCGGGTGGTAACCGGGGCCGCCCTCAGTCCCGACGGCCGCACTATGGCAATCACCAGTTACATCATCGGTAAAAAACTGGGGTTTATTCCCTACACCAAGGCCACCGCTTATTTCTTTACCGATTTCCCGGGCAGTTATTTCCTGCGCGGACACCGAACCGGCAAGCGCCTGCCCAAATGCCTGATCGCCCGCCAATTTGAATCCATTATTTGGTGGGACAAGGAACATTGGCTCATAGCCAACGAACAACACGGACCGCAACGGCAGGCGATTTGGCGGATCCGGCACGGCTAAGAGCGCTGCTCAGTATCGCATACCCCAATACCAGGGCTCTTCGAGTTTTCGCTTTTCGGCAATGTGTTTTTGAAGCATTTGCCGGTACTCGGCTTCTGTGATCTTCTTGCCTTTTACCTTTTTCGGCAAGTCTAATTCGTTGGTCAGTTTTTTCAGTTCAATTTTGTCCGCGGTGATGACCATGGCGCCGTCGTTGTAATCCGCTTCCAGGATAATCCCCGGCAAACCGCACAACCGTTCCGGCCCCGTTGAAACCGGCATATCGAGGGCAAACCACACGACAATCTTCTGCTGTTTTACCGTGTCTTCCCAAATGGCGTTCATGCATACATGCCCGGCTACCTCTTTCATGTCGTTGAGAATTTTCCAATCCGGCGCACGCAAGGTATCTTCCAGAACATATGTTTTTCCCAGAATGGTCAGGATATCCAGCTCGGTACCATGTTCAAAATCCCGCCGGATCGTATAGGCATTTTTCCGCCACGAGTAGCCCTCATCATCGGGTTCCGCCTTTTCCTCCGAGTCTTCATATTTGGAGGCGGTAGCCGTAAAATAAAGATTTCGATACGATTTCCATTCTGAGCGTTTACCCCAAACATAGGCATTGCGTTCTTTTCGTTGGGGAGACATATAGTCGAGCGCAGCCATCATCTTGGCGTAATTATTCACTGCCAGATAGCGAATGTAGCCTTCAGGCGGCTCCTGACCGAAGATGGAATCTTGAAATACAAACAGGCAGGCCAGCGAAAGAACCAGCGGCAGGATGGGAATTTTGGTTGTGAACATAGGAGTAGGTATGATAAAGAATGGTGGTAGTCGTCAAAGAGGGTTTACATCCAGTCGTTCTTTTTCATTTTGTCTTCATAGCCGCGCATATTGTAACTGACACTCAACATGTAATACCGCGCCAGTGTGCTTGCTACACTCCGGATAATGTAGTTCTGCGTACCCGACTGGTTGATGCTCACCCGCCGGTTGAGCAGATCAAAACCGGCCAGCCGGACCTCAATCCGGTTGGCCGACCCGAACAAACGGCGTACCGAAGCATTCCAGATGGGAATGTCCTGGTTGAATCCAAAGCGGTCATTGCGGTATACCGAATAATTGAAATTGCTCTCCAGGAAAAACTTGGGCGCAAACTGCCATTTGATCGATGCATCGGCGCCATGGTTCTGGATATCCTGGTTCTGCTCCTTGCGGATGGAGTATTCGATAAAATTGAACCGGATATTTCCATTCAGGCCCAAAATCAACTTTTGACTGGGCGTAAGGCTGAAACCAAGGCGCATACTAAAGCCATTATTGGTCGTTTCATTTTCCACTCCGTTTACAAAAGACGGCGCCTTGCCAGTGTTGGCGTTCCCGCTGACGTTCATATTCAGTTTGGTTTTGACAATGGGGAAATTCGACCACAAATAGGCATATACATTGCTGCCGCCCGACACGTTTTGCGGCTTGGCAGTTGTTCGGATACCGATACTGTCGACCAGCTCGATCGTTTGGTTGTATACGATCTGGTTGTCGTGCAAATTCAGACCTGAACCCAGACCGATATTTGCGAACGACGCCGGATTCCAGTAGTTGAAATTCAGGGAAATATCGTGCGAGCGCTCCGGCACCAGGTTCGGGTTACCTTCTGTTCGGAAAGCCGGGTTGCTCACGTTGGGCACGGGCTGAAGGTCGTTCAACTTGGGTTCCGCCACACTGTAATTATAGCTGGTGCTCAATTCCATGTGATTGGTAAACTCGTAACTGAAGTCGAGGTTGGGTACCCAGTTGAAAAAGGAGCGGTGGATGGGGTCGGTTAGCAGCGGCATACCTTCGTCGATGGCGTATTTACCGTCCAGTTGCAAATTTTGGCCCGCTACGCCTGCGGATACGTTCAGGCCTTCGTAGGAGTAGCGGATGCTGGTGCCCGCCCGGTTGTACAAAGAGCGGTAATCGTAAAAAACGCTCAGATCCATGATCCGTTCATTGTTCAACTCCGGGTCGAGTACCTGCCGGTTGACCTCATTTTTTGATTGACTGAAATTGTAAAAGGTTTCCCAGTACCACTTTTTTCGAACCGGCTCGGTGAACAACAGGCTTGATTTGAATTGCTGGGCCTGGTTATCGTTGTTGTTTAATTGCCGGATTTGGTCGGGTAAGGTATTGGCTTTAAAAAACTGGTTGATGGAAAACAGACGATCCTCTCCATTCGAATTCGTATTGTTGAAACCGGCACTGGCGGCAAAAGAGCGCCCCTTTTTCTTGAACCGGTGTCGGAAAATAGCCGCGCTGGTGAGCCGCCAGGTGTCGAGGTTGCTGCCGTTGTCGATCGCCAGGATGTTGGAGGGCTGGTTGTTATCCTGGACAAACAACTGGGATTGTTTAGTTTGTCCGTTCGAATGACCGAACCGAAGGTTGGCTTTGGCAATCAGTACATTATTGGAATCGAGGTTTTGTTCCAGCCGGGTGGCGAAACTATGGTTCTGGCGGAGGTCGGTTTTGGCCGTCGTATCGGTATTGGTAAAAGAGCCGTCGTCCAAAAAGGTTTCGCGAAAGGCATACTGATCGAGGGTGAGCGCGGTTTGGTTGTAGAAATAACTGGCGTTGAACTTGGATTTAGTGTTGTCGAAATTATAGTTCACTCCGCCGCCGTAGTTGTTGGTGAATCCGCGGCCGTCGAAGTAACTAACCGGAGAATCGTCGCCACCGCCGTAATAAAAAATACGGCCGCCGCCGCCGCCAAAACCGAAATCGCCGTTGTCATAATTATTAAACGAATTCTGACCCTTAAATTCGCCGTAATCTTCCCAATTTACCCCTGTTTGGTTGATGTTGTTGCCGTATCCGATGAAAGACAGCTGCTGTTTATCATTGAACCGGTTGTAGTTGCCCCGGGCCGCCCAACGGTCTTCGGTGCCCACAGCGCCGGTTAGTTTGCCAAAGGTGCCTTTTTTAAATTCCTCCTTCAACTCGAGGTTCATCGTTTTTTCTTTCTTCCCGTCGTCCACGCCGGTCAGTTTCGACTGCTCCGATTTTTCATCAAAAACCTGCACCTTGGAAATCGTTTCGGCGCCCAGGTTTTTGGTGGCGCTTTTGGGATCTTCGCCAAAAAAGGATTTTCCGTCAACATACACGCGTTTGACATCCTTGCCCTGGGCCCTGATATTACCGTCAGCATCCACCTCAATGCCCGGAAGGCGACGCAACAGATCTTCCACGGTAGAGCCAGGAGGCACCTTGAATGTGGTGGCATCGTATTCAATCGTATCCCCCCGGATACGCAGGGGCGCTTTGGCAGTTTTGATGACAACCTCCATGAGCTCCTGATTGATCGGCTTGATTTGTATCACGCCCAGGTCATTTATTTCCGTATCGGTCGCCGGGATATCCTGTTGGTACGGAATGAAACCGATATACGATATTTTGAACAAATAGGGCACATTTCGCACGTTTTTAAACGCAAAACCGCCTTTATCGTCGCTCCGGGAGAAGTTTACCAGTGTGGTGTCTTTGGGGTTGAGGAGCATCACCGTGGCATAAGGAATAAACTCGCCCGTGGTATCGGCGATCTGGCCTTTGATGGTAACGCGGGAAGGATTTTGAGCGGAAAGTCGCGGCAGGCAAAAAAGGAGCAGGCCCAGAATGGGGACATAACAGATTCTTCTCATGCGGGGAAGGAAGTTGTTTGACGTTAAGGCAAAATAACGCAAGCCGGTAAACACGAATTGTATAAACCGTCCAATGTCCCCGGGGTTGCTTTGAATGCTAGAAAACGCAGGACAAACGTCAACTTAAATGCCGCTCAAAAAACGCCAGGGTGCGTTGCCAGGCCAGTTTGGCCGCGGCCTCATCGTACCGCGCCGTGGAGGTATCGTTGTGAAAAGCGTGTTGTACGCCTTCGTAGCGGTACAATTCGTACGTGACGCCGGCCGCTTTTAGCGCGGCTTCGTAAGCCGGGATGCCTGCATTGATCCGTTCGTCGAGCCCTGCATAATGGAGTTGCACAGCGGCTTTGATCTTTGGCACATCTGCCGGGTCGGGTTGACGGCCGTAAAAAGCAACCGCTGCCTTTAACCCAGGAACGGCACTGACCGCCAGCGAATTAGCCATGCCGCCGCCCCAGCAAAAACCCACACAGCCAAAGCGCCCGTTGCAATCGGAGCGGGTGCGCAGGTAATCAAATGCCCGGATGAAATTTTTCAGGCTCTCAACCGGGTCCAACTGGGAAAACAACTTGCGGGCTTCGTCTTCGTCGGCCGGGGTGCCACCGAGCGGCGACAAAGCGTTGGGCGCAATTGCGAGATAACCCGCCCGGGCCGCACGGCGGGCGACATCTTCGATATGCGCATTGCGGCCCCTGTTTTCATGAATGACCACAACACCGGCATAGGGCTTCGAATCAATCGGGCGCGCCACATACGTGTGCACATCGCCCGTAAAGCCGGGGTAACTGACGTATTCGGTGAACAACCCGTCTGTTGTCGTCAACTGCGCTTGCCGGTAGTTGGATTCCAGCAATGGCAACAGCGACATGGCCGCGGCAGTACTGCCCACCAGGCCGATGAGTCGCGCCAGAAAGGCCTTCCGGCTCAACGGTTTGTGGGTGTATTCGTCATAAAGCTGAATAATACGCTGGTCGATCATGGCAATTCAGTTAGGCGGTTGTCCCGGTTCAAAACAGATCGCCAGAGCCGGGACAACCGCAAACGTTAACGTTTTAAGGTCACATCGCCTTCATACAGTTTTTCGGTCCCGTCGATAAATTGCACAACGGCATACCAGGCAAAAACAGCTGGGTTCATATCCTGGCCGTTAAACTTGCCGTTCCAACCGTATGCGGGGTTGTTCGGTTCAAAGTTATAGTATTCGTACACCCGCTCTCCCCAACGCGAAAATACCTGGAAAGATTTGATTTTCGTCACGCCCTTCGGGTCGGCATAAATAGTCAGCACGTCATTTTGGCCATCGCCGTCCGGCGAGAATATGTTGGGTACATACACGTCTACCCGGCGGTCGACAACCAATAAAATAGGCGCGCTGTCTTCGCAACCCGCCTTGTTGGAGGCCGTGATCCGGTACAGGGTAGTCGACAACGGCGTGGCGAGCGGGTTCAGACAGGTATCGCAATCGAGGCCCGCCGGTGGCTGCCAGTTCACTTTGCCCAGATCGGTGAGTGGCACATTGATCTGAGTATTGATTTGATAACTTTCACCCAATTTCAGTACCACTTTCGGGTCGAGAGTTACGGTAAACAGGTCACCTTCTTCAATCGTAATTCCGGCCACCGTAGTACAACCGTTGGCATCCGAAACCAGCAGGGTGTAATCGCCCGGGCTCAGGTTGGTAAACAGGTTCTGGGCGGAGAAATGCTGACCGTCGTCCAGCGAATAACGGATGGGCGGTTTGCCACCGCTGACGCTATCAATGCGGATAAAGCCTTTGCCGCCGAAACACGGAGGCTGGTGCACAAACACATGGGCTTCGGGTTCTTTCGGATCGATGATCACAGCGTCGGTGTCGGTACAGCCGTTGGCAGGATTGGTGACCAGCAACAAATATGTGCCCGGTTCATTCACTTCCGGCATAGCGCTGTTCGCACCGGCCACCAGATGGCCATCGGCAGTCGACCAATGATAATTTAGTATCGGCGCTCCGCTCGAAGCGCTGCCGTCCAGAAAGCCGGTTTCACCGAAACAAGCCAGGCTGAATGGCGCGCCGGCGTCCGCCTGGGGCAAGGTCAGATCGGCATTCACCACAGTGCTCAGCGTATTGGAACAGTGATTCAAGGGATCGCTGCCCAGCAGGTAATAGGTGCCTGGCGCGCTCACACCGATCGTGGCGCCGCTGCCGATAACGGTGGTATCCGGACCGCTGACAGTAGCCCAGTTCAATACGATACCCGGCAGGGGCGACCCGCCGGTCAGGGTGACCGTTGGGTGAGCGCAAGTGATCAATCCCGGCGGGTTCAGAAAGAGGGGCGGATATGCCTGGTTGGCGCCAATCTGAATCCTGGCCGTATCGGTACAAAACGTAACGGTATCCAGTATGACAAATTCGTACAAACCGGGTGTCGTCACCGGCAAAATGGTGCCGCCCGGATAAATTACGCCATTGCTGATCCAAATGGTATTCGCCGTTAAAGTACCTTCGGCCGTTCCGGCCAGCACGATTTCGCTGATCGTACAATCCAAAATATCGCTCGGGTTGGCTGTAATAAGAGCGTGCGGATGGTTGGTTATATCCAGAACCTGAGTCATAGCCGTGTCCAGGCAACCGTTTGCACTCACCTGGAGCGAATAATTGCCCGCCGCGCCTGCCGCAATCATCGGTTGAGCGGGATTGCCCAACAGCGCCCCATCGGATGTGCTCCAACTGAAACCAGAACCTGGAATGCTCGAATGCCCGATCAAATCGACTTGTTTTACAGCGCAGGAGAGTTTTGCCGGTGGGTCAATACCGGCCACTGGTTTCTCCTGAAACACGATGGGGGCGCCGGATGTGATCACGGTGCAGAAATGGCTCAGGTCTACGTTCCCGGCGCCGTCATCATTGCCAGCCACCGCCGAAATGAAATAGGTGGTCCCGTAGCTCATCAAGGTTGGGTCGAAGCAAAAAGTAGGCTGGTTGCTACGCGCGATTTCATTGACGATCTGGTTGCCAACGCCTGTATGCAGGACAAACTGCATCACATCGCCCGGTTCCAAAAACTGGCCTGCCGGGTTGTATGTTCCACTCAGGCAACCAGGACCGCACAAAGATTGCAGATTCCCCGACATAGTACCCAGCGCCGTTTTGCAGGTGATCAGTGCGATCGTGAAATCGCATTGCGCGGAGCAGCCATTGGCATCCGTGACCGTAACCGCATAATTGCCCACTGCCAGGTTATTGAGCGCGAAATTACCGGCCGGCACATTC
Source organism: Saprospiraceae bacterium (assembly GCA_044230315.1). Lineage (GTDB taxonomy): Bacteria > Bacteroidota > Bacteroidia > Chitinophagales > Saprospiraceae > M3007. Next base: position 8,492 of record JBGARJ010000013.1, on the reverse strand, counting down.
GCCTGGACGCCGCCAGGCGACCAAACTACCTGATAAGGCGCCGTTCCGCCCGAGATATTGACCGTGCCGCCGCCGTCTGTCGCACCCGGTGCACTCACATTACTGGTTTGCTTGCACACCAGATCAAGGGCTGCCAGCGGTTGCTTGATAGAAAATAAGGCGGACGCGCTGCAGCCTGAAGCATCGGTTACCGTCACAGTATAGCTTCCGGCGATCAAATTATCCGGATCTTCCGGGTTTCCAGCAATTATGGGCGACCAGACAAACCCGAAGGGCTGGGTGCCGCCGTTTACCGAAAGATCGATCCGCCCCGTTTTATCGCCAAAACACAAGATATCGGTCACCTGTCCGCTAAGACTGACCGCAGCAATGTTGTTCAACACCGTAAAGGTTGCCGTTGCGGTACAACCGCCGCCGCCATTCACCGTAACCGTATAATTGCCCGGCGCGATGTTGGTCAGGCTAGCCGTCGTTTGACCGCCCGACCACTGATATTGATAGGCCAATACAGGCGCTACATTCAGTTGAATGCTGCCGTTGGGCGACACACAGGAAGTATTGGGGGCCACAATGCCCGTAACTGCCGGAATTACAACCGCTTCCGGAATAGTAAACGTTGATGCAACCGTACATCCGTTGGCCCCCGTCACGGTGACGGTGTAAATGCCCGATACTACGCTGTTCAGATCTTCCGTGGCAGCGCCTGTAGACCATTTATAGGAATATGGCGCCTGACCGCCGCTTACCGTCAGATCGATGCTGCCGCTTTTCTGACCGCAAAAAGCTTCCATCGGCGTTCCGGAGATCGCCGGTGGTTCGGCGTCATCGTCGATCACGAAGGATGCCGTATTGGTGCACGCACCGCCGCCATTCACGACAACCGTATACGTACCCGGCGCCAATCCCGACAAATTCTGAACATTCTGACCGCTCGACCAGGCATAGGTATATGCCAGCACCGGTGACACGCTGATATTGATACTACCATTGTTGCCAATGCACAGAGTATTGGCGATTGAAGTGCCAGAAATGACCGGTATGACCGTATTTTCAGGTACGACATAACTTTCCGTCGTGGAGCAGCCGTTGGTGCCCGTAACCGTCACGGAATAATTACCGGGCGGTAATCCAGTAAGGTCTTCTGTAATTGCATTGTTTGACCATTGAAAGGCAAACGGGGCAAGGCCGCCGGTAATGGCCAGATTGATGGCGCCGCTGTTTTGGCCGCAAAAGGCAGCAGTGATATTTTCGCCCACCGTGGGTGGCAGCGCTATGTTATTGACCGTAAACACAGCTGTGGCAGTGCAGGTGCCACCGGCACTAACAGTTACCGTATAATTCCCCGGTGAAAGGTTGTTCACATCTTCCGTATTGGCCAAATTAGACCACTGAAAGTAATAGCCCAAACCTGTCCCTGACGTTGCCGGGGATACCGAAAGATCAACAGTCCCATTGCTCTGGATACAGGAAGCGTTTGGCGTTGGAGTACCGGACAATGAAAAGGTCACAGAATTGCCCGGCACATTGGCCGTGGCCTGGGTGGTACAACCATTGCTGCCCGTGACGATAACTGTATAGACGCCTGCTGCAATATTTAACAGGTCCTGATCTGTCTGGCCACCCGACCAGAGGTACGAATACGGCGACTCACCCCCGCTAATGCTCAGATCTACGAGGCCATTCATCAGGTCGCACAACTCTGGCGATATAACCTGCGTGGTTGCCGGATACGTCCGGCCGTCATTGACAATATAAGTTGCTGTTGCGATGCAGTTGCCTGTTTCAGTTACCGATACGGTATAGACCCCCGCCGGCAGATTGGCGATATCTTCCGTATTGGCCAAATTGGACCATGCATACGTGTATGGGCCTGCAGGCGTGACGGTAAGATCGATAGCTCCGTTGTTTGCGACGCAGTTGGTCAGCGGCGAAGCGACGCCACTTAAGGCAAATGTGGAACTGTTATTCGGCACATTAAGCGTGGTATCGGCCATACAGCCGCTAGCGTCGGTGACCGTGACTGAATAATTGCCAGGCAGGATATTGATCAGGTCTTCCGTGACCGCCATATTGGACCATAAAAAACCAAATGGCGCCGTCGCGCCGGTAATTGCAATGTCAATGGCGCCATTGCTTTGGCCGCAAATAGCCGCGGTTATGTTTGGGGTAATGACGGGAATGGCTGTACTGTCGGCCACGATAAACGTTGCCGAAGCGCTGCAGGTCGTTCCGGCGCTCACCGTTACCGTATAGGTTCCGGCCGGTAAGTTGACGGCGTTCCCCGTACTCTGGCTGTTCGACCATGCGTATTGGTAAGTACCAGGCGGCGTCACGGTGATATTGACTGCGCCATTGGGTGCCACACAAGCGGTGTTAGGCGCCGGTACACCCGCGATATTCAAAGCAATATTGTTATTGACGATAACTACTGAAGCCGTAGCGGAACATCCAAAGAAATCATTGACCGTCACTGTGTAGGCGCCTGGTGCCAGGTTTGTCAAATCTTCCGTTTTTGCGCTGTTCGACCACAAAAAAGTATAAGGTGGAGAAGCGCCGCCGACGGTTGCATTGGCAGCGCCATTGGCTAAACTGCAAGTGGCCGGTGTGCCGACGACCGAAACGTTAGGCGCGGCGGCTACATCGTACACATCAAAGGTGATTTCGGCGCTGCAACTCGTTCCCAGTGTGACTGTAACGGTGTAACTGCCGGGAGAAAGGTTGTTCAAATCCTCCGTGTGCAAGCCATTCGACCAGGTGTACTGAAAATTATTGCCTGGAGGCAGCACGTCAATATCGATGTACCCGTTTGGCGTGGTGCAGGAATAATTGTCGCCGACCACACCATATATCTCGATGGCTACATCCTCGTTGGGCACATCGGCAAAGATTACCGAAGTACAGCCGACCGAGGTCGTGACCGTGACAGCATAATTCCCGGCAGCCAGGTTGCCCAAGTCCTGGGTCTTTGCATTGTTCGACCAGTGATAGGTATACGGCTGCAGGCCGCTGTAAACTTCGAGGTCGATAGCGCCATTTTGAAAGCCACAGGTGGCGGGTGTAACGTCCACACCCAGAAATGGCGGCTCCGATTCGTCGTCAACAGTGAAACTGGCGGTTTCGGTACAGGTTCCACCGGCACTTACCGTTACGGTATAAGTTCCGGGCGCCAGGTTATTCAAGTTAGGTGTTACAGCACTGTTGGACCATAAGATCGACAAATTTGAGGGCGGATCGAGGTACAACATGATAGAGCCATTATTCGTCACGCACGATGTTTGCGGAGATACATCGCCGCCGATCGTGATTGGGATCGTTTCATTGGGAAGCGCCACACCGTCTACGGCCGAACAACCGTTGGCCCCGGTGACTGTCACGAGGTAAAGATCTTCCGGCAGGTTGTTGATATCCTGCGTCGTCTGGTTATTCGACCATTGATATGTATACGGTGGGACGCCGAAAAAAACAGTAAGGTCGATACTCCCATTGCTCAATCCACAAGTAGCCGGGTAAGCAGTAAAGAATAGTTCCGGCACATTGGGTTCTTCGGGCACTTCAAAGGCGGCTTCGGCGGTGCAGGAACCGCCCATGCTCACCGTAATGGTATAGGTTCCGGGCGCCAGGCCGCCCAAGTCCTGGGTGGTGGCCATAGTCGACCACAAATACGTGTAATTGCCGGGTGGACTGACACTTACATTTATACTGCCGTTGCCACCGATACAAGTGGTGCTGGCAATCACGTCGGCAGTGATATCAATGGGCGGGTTATTGTTGCTGACCGTCGCTTCAGCGGTGCCTGTACAGCCATTGGCCCCGGTGACTGTTACGGCATAGGAGCCAGCCGGAATGTTGTTGAGGCCCGAAGTAACTTGCCCGCCTTCCCAATAATAGGTAAAGGGCGGCACCCCCCCGCTCACCGACACGGTAATGCTGCCATTATTCAAATCACAGGTGCTTTCTGTAGGAATAGCATTGACAGAGGGTGCATTGGGGTCGTCATCGACGGTGAATTCTGCGATTTCCGTGCAGCTGCCGCCAGCGCTGACTGTGAGGGTGTATGTGCCCGGCGGCAGGTTGTTCAAATCCTGGTTACTCGTATTGGTTGACCACATATACGTGTACGAACCCGGCGGGCTAATGCTGACATCAATGCTGCCGTTGCCACCAATACACGTAGTGTTAGACACTATATTCGCATTGATGGTTATGGGCGGATTGTCGTTGGTCACAGTAACTTCGGCTGTCGTGGTACAGCCGTTAGCCCCGGTGACGGTGACGGAATACGTCCCTGCCGGTATATTGCTCAGGCTGGATGTGACCGCCCCGCCGTCCCAGTAGTATGTGTAAGGCGGCAGGCCCCCAGTGACGGAAAGATTGATGCTTCCATTGCTCAAATCACAAGTCGTACCAGTAACCTGAGGATTTACGGAGGGCTCATTCGGTTCATCGTCGACGGTAAATTCTTCCGTTTCTATACAGCTGCCGCCGGCGCTGACGGTAACAGTATACGTTCCGGGTGGTAGATTATTCAAATCCTGAGTATTTACATTCGTCGACCAGGTATAAATGTACGTTCCTGGGGGGCTCACACTGATGTCGATGCTTCCGTTTCCGCCGATGCAAGTGGTATTGGAGATTACCGTACTGTTGATCGTGAACGGCGGGTTTGTGTTGTCGACAGTGATTTCAGCGCTGCTGGAACAACCGTTAGCACCTGTCACGGTAACGGTATAGGTGCCTGCCGGAATATTGGTCAGGCTGTTGGAACTAGCGCCTCCATCCCATTGGTAAGTGAAGGGTGGAACACCGCCGCTGACGGTAAGATTGATGGCGCCGTTTGACAGATCGCATGTGGTGCCCGTCACATTCGGGGTTATGACCGGCTCATTGGGGTGATCGTCAACGGTGAACTCTGCCGTATTGGTACAGGTCAATCCGCTCGTGACGGTGACGGTGTAGGTGCCCGGAGGCACATTGGTCAGATCAGGGGTGGTTTCATTATTTGACCATTGGTAGGTGTAGGTGCCGCTGGGCGTTACGGTAATATCAATGCTCCCGTTTCCATTGATGCAGGTTGTATTTGACGTAACCGCTCCCGTTATATTGATCGCGATCATGTTATCGCCCACGACAGCGGTAAATGTTTCTGTGCAACCATGCTGGTCGGTGATCACCACAGTGTACGTACCTGCAGGCACATTGCTGAGATCTTCCGTTGTTTGACCACTCGACCAGGAATAGGAGTACGGAGTGGTGCCTCCGCTTACCGAAAGGTTGACCGCCCCATTGCTCAGGCCGCAATTTGCATTGGTGATAACGGCCGTTGGCGTCAGTTTGGTTTCGGTAACCACGGATGATCCCGACACGGTACCGGCGCAATTGCCGGTGACGGTACTGACACTTTGCAGGGTATACGTGCCGGGTTGGTTTACCGTCAAAATGTACGGGTTATCGGATGTTTGAATGGGTGGTTGTGCTACCCCATTGATCTTGTACACAAATTGCCACGGCCCCTGGCCGGTAAACGCTACTGAAAGATTAATCGTTGCACCTGATCCAAAACACAGCATACCGGAGCCGGTTATGGTTGCCGTGGGCCGGGGAATTACATTAACGGTGTAACAAGATTGCATGGGGTTTGAATAACATAAGTTGGCCACGGTCAGGCACAATTGCGCAGTGCCACTGGCATTATTGGCCCAGTTGACTGAAATGTTGGGTCCACTTCCGGTCACCGTCCCCATACCCGGCGGCGTAATAGTCCAATTGTAAATCGTTGCGGCATTCACCGGGCTGACGGAATACGCCGCAGAAGTGCCCTGGCAGACCTCGTTCAATCCTGTTATAGGTCCCGGGTTGTCTGGGGGCACTCCAACGGTTGAGCCGGCTAATACATCGATTGCGTAATCACACACATTGCCGGAGCATCCATCCAGTACGAAATAATATACCTGGCCGACTACGAAATTATTCGCCGTCAGGATAAATGGGTTTTCCGTACAAGCACATTGAAGGTCCATAGGTATCCACGGTGGTCCGCACGCTTGATAAATACCGCCTTGCAGCCCCATCATCGCACCAGGGGTACAGTTGCTGGGGGTAACCTGGATGGTAATGGTCGTGGAACCCGCGAAAAAGGCAAACCATTCGTCGTTGTTCAGCTGCCAACCCGGGCAGCCCGGAAAGTTCTGCGTCTGGTTATTGTTGTTTATGGTTGCACAATACCCGTCCAGATTGGCGCATAAGATGGGCGCCTGGGCACAGGTGTTACCCGGCTGCGGGAAACCCGGCGGCGGACATTGTGAAAAAACAGAAGTTGAAAGGGTCAAAACACAGCTGGAAACTAATAGGATAAGACGTTTCATGTGTTAGATTATGAATTAAAGTAACATAGTGTTATTTCCGGCGCTTTGTCCGTGCTTGCATCAATCTTTTTCACCGCACCACGGTGACATCACCTTTGAGCAAGCGCGTTCGGCCATCGCGCAATTGGATTTCAGCATACCAAACAAATACGCCTGGGCTTACTGCTTCACTCCTAAAGGCGCCATCCCAACCCAGGAAAGGGTCATTGGCTGGAAAATGGCGCTTTTCAAACACCCAATTCCCCCAGCGGTCAAATACCCGCAAGGTGCTGATCTCCACCACGCCGTCGCCGGCGAAAATGGTGAAAAAACTGTTGTTTGCCGTTCCGGGGTAAATGACATTGGGGACATAAATCTGGTAGTTATCAACCCGCACAAAGGTCCGGTCCATCGCCGGACAACCCCGCTCGTCAAATATTTGAACGGAGAATGTCGTGTTCTCCAAGGGCCGCACCTGTTGCGTCAGAGCCATTGGCGTAAAACTAAAATCAGATGCAGGTTGCCAAATGATCGCACTCAAGGCTAATCCGGGCGGCCAAGGCTTCGCTTCCAGGCGGAGTGCCTGCCCCAACTCCAGGGTACTGTCGCTGGCCACCAACCGAACGCCGATGGAATCCGGCTCACTTAGCCGGACGACAGATTCCCACAAACATCCAAAGGCGTCGCGCACGCTGACGGGGTAACTTCCGGGAGACAGATTGGCAAAGGTTCCCTTTGTCGCAAAATGTTGGTTATCGATGGAATACACCAGTGGCGGTGTACCACCCGACAATGCATTCAGCCGGATAAAGCCATCATTTTCGCCAAAACAGGAAATGGAATCCACTGTCAGGGCTGCTACAATCGGATCGGCCCAATGCACCCAAACCGAGTCGCTGGCCTGACAACCGTTCCGGAAATTCCGTACGGTATGCACATACCACCCCGGGGTGTTTACCGCCAGGGTTATAGCAGCAGTATCAAACACGATGAGCCCATTTTGTTCCAGCGACCACCGGTTTTCGTAGGGAAAACCAGACGATGAACCGCTGGCATCGAGCCAGGCAGCCGTTTGGTTGCAGGGCACTTCGATGTGATTGGCGGCAACCACCGATTCGGGGGCCTCAACATCGGCCGGTACGACTAGTTGAGCAGCACTTGTGCATCCGAAAGGGTTGGTTACCAAAACCGAATAGGTTCCCGCTTGCAGGACAATTTGTTCTGCTTGATTGGGCATGGCCCCGGCCGGCCCGTTCCAGACGTACGTTATATTGGATTGATCCACCAAAACGCCAATCCGGGCCATTGGCTCCGCACACGTAATCGTATCAGTATAAGGGGTGGCAAAGGGGATCTTACCGCGCTCTGGCACCGTTGCGAGCAGTTGTTGCACGCACCCGTTTGCATCAGTCAGGGTAAGGGCATAAATGCCGGCCGAAAGATTGGAAAGCGCTGTAGAATTTGCGCCGTTGGACCATGCTAGTCCGTAAGGTTGCGCGCCGCCGGTCGTCGTCAACACAATGGTGCCGTTTGAGGTTTGGCACGAATCGGGCGTAATGGAGGTCTGTAGCGATAGCCCCTCGGGCTCTTCTACCGAAAAAGGCGCAACGATGGTGCAGCCCTTGGCATCTGTAACGGTGAGGATATACGTTCCTGCCGGCAGATGGGAAATATCTGCGGTAGTTTGACCATTCGACCACTTAAAAACGTAGGGCATCACCCCGCCTTGGGGGAAAATATGGATCGACCCGGTAGAATCGCCAAAACAACCGACGGGTGTTAAAACCGGTGGGACCAATGCCAAAGCAGGCGGCTCAGTAATCTTAAATTCGAAGAGATCGGAGCACTTCCCATCCGCATAGGTAAGCGTCAGGAAATAACTCCCGGGCTCCAGGTTCTGAATAGTCGGCGTTGCAGCGCCGGTTGACCAAGTGTACCCGATTGCGGGGGTGCCGCCCGATACCGATACGGCGACTTCTCCATTATGCTGTCCAAAACAAGAAACCGATTGTACGGTTGATGCAAGCGACGGTGTCAGGAATACAGGAACAACCGCATTTTCAACCAGCGTGCAGCCATGGGCATCTGTGATCGTGAGCGCATAATTACCGGCAGGGAGTCCGTTTAACACAGTTGTGGTATCCGCAGTGG
>JBGARJ010000069.1:0-23889 GCA_044230315.1 Saprospiraceae bacterium | reverse complement strand
CAAATCTGTTTTTAAACGCATGCTCAATCATGGCTCAAAAGAGCAGAAAAAAAACAAATTACGCCCCAAAAGATCCCCTTTGTCGGTGTTTCATGCTTTAGCCTGACGGCTATGGCGTCCCCGCCAACAACATGCTCCGGGCTTCATTTTCAACGGTTTGCAAAAACCTGCCGGACTATTCATGCAGAGCATAGCGAAACATCTGAGTGCCAGTTCTTTACTCTAGGTGCTGGTCATGCCGGGCGCAGCGAAGGGTTTGAAAGTGACAAAAATTCGGGATGCCCCAAATGAGTTTTGATGGATGGGGCGCATGCATATTTTTTCGCCGGCAACCTGGTACATCCCGTTCAGTTAAACACGTGCCCGTCACCGGAGTAGCGCAACATTTTTCAACCATTCAAGTTTCGTACACTATGCGCACATCACTCCTATTCTGTTTTTGTATCGCAATGACCTCTCCCGGGGTATGGGCACAAATACCCGGCCGGGCAAGCGGGCATTACACCTTCACAGCGACTGGAAGACAAATCAGTCCTGCGCTCCCTGTTCCCCTGTCGGAAACCGCGCATTTTATCGCCTTTACCTTGCGTTGCTCGGGCGCCGACACCAGCGGCAGATTTGACCTGCGGGCTTCGGCTGACGGTCGTTCCTGGGGCGACTGGCAAACCTTGACCGACGATGCGCATGCCGATCGACGAACCGGTGTCCGGCAATTTGAACTGTTGTTTTTGCCGGCGGACAGCCGTTTTGTGCAAATCCGATCCGCCGGAGTGCGGGCCACGTTGGCCGGCGATCTGATTTTCTATTCCCCGTTGCAGGCGCCCGATACCGACCCGGCGCCCGTGCAGCCGCCACCGGACCGGTTTGCCTGCCCTTGCCCGCAACCGGCCTATGTCAACCGGGCTGGCTGGGGCGGACCGCCCACCCAGCAACCGGGCTGTACGCCGGCATACACCAGCGTGACCCACCTCATCGTACACCATCAGGCGGGTGTTGCCGATCCGCCGTATTCGGCCGTGATACAAGCGATTTGGCAATTGCATGTGTACACCAACGGCTGGTGCGATATTGGCTACAACTGGTTGATCGCGCCCGATGGCACGGTGTTCGAAGGCCGTGCGGGCGGCAATAATGTGCTCGGCGCCCACTTTTGCGGCACCAACGGAAATACGATGGGCGTGTGTTTTCTCGGCAATTATCAAACCGAACAACCCACGGCCGCCGCACAGGCCAGCCTGGTCAAATTGCTGGCCTGGAAATGTTGCGACAGCAATATCGAACCCACCGGGGTGGCCTACCACGCCGGTTCGGGCCTGACCCTGAACCGCATCAGCGGACACCGCGACGGCTGTTCTACCTTGTGCCCGGGCGATAACCTCTATGTCCGCCTGCCCATATTGCGCTTGCAAACCGATTCGCTGTATCACGATCCAACCGGCTGCGACGGTATCTGGCCGCCTGCCAACGATAATTGTACCGGCGCCACGCTGTTGACCAGCGCTGAAAACTGCCAACCAATAAGATCTACTACTGCGGAAGCGACCGCGTCGGGGGTGCCTGTCCCGACCTGCAACGGCTTTACCAGCGGCAGCGCACTGGACGTGTGGTTTCAGTTCACGGCGGTCGAATCCAAACACCGGGTCACTGTGACGCCTCTGGGGCAGGCGCCGGCTGCGCTCGACCCGGTGGTGGCCGTGTACGACACCGGCTGCAATGCCCCGCATCTGCTCGCCTGTGCCGATGCGCCCGGCGGATCCGGCGGCACTACGGTGCTCAACCTGGACGGCCTCGCGCCGGGGCTGAGTTATTGGGTACGGGTATTCGATTTTGGCAACTCCGCGGCAGCAGACGGCCGCTTCGACATTTGTATACAACATGGCGCCAGCGTATTGGCAACTGAACCGGCCCATGCGATCGACTGGCAATTATACCCGAACCCATCGGCTGGAGCGGTTGTGCTGCGTGTGCCGGGTTTGCCCCCACCGGGCGGGCTGTTTCGCCTGTTCGATTTGCAGGGCCGCCTGGTCGCCCAAACGGCCGTTTTGCAGCCGGAAACACCACTCTCCCTGCAATACCTCCCGCCGGGTGCCTACCGGGCCGAGTTGCAGACCGGCGCAATGGTGGCGCAGCGCTTGCTGGTGCTGACGCAATAAAATCAGCAAACAAAATTACTGCCCCGGTACCACCGAACTTAATTCGGATACCCCGCTTTCGTTGAACGACTCGATCGCAAAGAAGTAGGCCTGACCGACATTGAGCGCGCGGATGTCGAGGCTGCTGCCCGTGTCGGCCCAAACTTGCCAGCTTTGGTACAGTTTGTCGGGCGCGATGCCCCAGCGGATGTTGTAGCCGACTGCCCCGGCCACTGGCGCCCAGGTCAGGTGGGCATTCCGGGGGTCGGTATCGCGGCGCACTTGCAGATCGCGCGGCGGAAGGGGCATCGGGCCGCGGGCATTTCCAAACACCCGCAAATCGCTGACTGCCAGGTGGCGGCTGCCTACATACCGGTGCTCGAAGCGAACGTAGCGTGCCTGCACCGGGCGGCGCAGTTCAAGGTAGGCATTGGGCCGGTCGGTCCGGTTGTTCCACTGGTCGGCGATTGTGTCCCAATGTACGCCGTCGGTGGAAGCCAGCAGCCGGAACTGGGTGTACACCATAGAATCGCTGGCAAACAAGCCCGATTGATAGTCGGTATAATTGACCTGCACGGCCCGCACGGTGCTCCGGCGCAACAAATCGACTTGAAGCCATTCGCCCGGGTTCGTGGTTTGAGCTACCCAGAACGTGCGTGGATTTTCGTCGGTCACGTTACCGGCAGCAAAGGTGTCGAGCGTGGAAGAGGCCGCGGCGGGTTTGCGGTACGACAGCAACATCCAGCCGCTGAACAGGTCGTCGGGGTTGGCCCATTTACTGTCGGGCATAAAATGCGGGAAATCGCCAAAGCGCGTATTGCTGAACAGTTGTCCGTCGGCGTCGAAACCGGCGGGGAACATAGCGATCCGGCGTTCGAAGTTCCAGTTGACGGCCACCCAGGGCGTACCCGTGTTCCAGAAGTTGCCAAAATTGTCCTGAAAGGTATTGCCGTGGCCGGCGCCCGTTACAAACCCGCCCGGTTTGTATGAGATGGGGTTGTAGGGGGCGTAGGTGAACGGACCCAGCGGGTCGTCGCTCACGTAGGTGCCGTTGGCATACACGTTGTATTCGGTTCCGGGGGCGCCGTATTGCAGGTAATATTTGCCGTTGTGCTCGGTCATCCAGGCGCCTTCCACAAAGGGCCGGATGAGATCTGCGTGATTGGGGCCGAATCGCTCCCAGCCGTGTTCTTCGGGATGGAGGTAAAACAATTCATGGGGTTTGCCTGTATAAGCCAACCGTTTGGCCGGATCGAGTTCGATGCCATAAATGGGGTACACATTGGACGAGCCGAAGTACATGAACCAGCGCCCGCTGCGGGGGTCGTGAAACAGCGCGGGATCCCAGGGGCCTTTTACGGTGTCGGGCATGCGCGGCATCCAGCGGTTGTAAAACTCAAGTTGGCCGGTTTCGGGATGTGTGGAATACAGGATGGGGCGTTGTTCAAAAGTTGATTGAAACAGCAACAAGGTGTCGCCCATCGACCAGGCGGCCGGCGCACAGTTGTCTTCAAACGGCCACCGGCTTGGCCGGATGTATTGCCAGTGCAGCAGGTCTTTAGAGTGCCAGTACCCGCCTGAAATGGTCACGAACAGGTAATACTCGCCCTGGTGGTTGATGATCACCGGATCGGCGCCCGAGCGGTACGATATATGCTCGTTGATCTGTTCGAAATTGTATTGGTAATTGATATCCAGGGGGTTGCAATAGGTTTGTTGGGCATTGACGCCTGTGGAAATGATGGCCAACCAGAGCGTCCAAATTGATTTTCGCATAGCTTGTTTGTTTTCAAAACGCGGTGTCGTGATGCCGCCGCCGCTCTACAATTTCCGCAAAATTGCCACATATCCCCCACCCGGAGCAAGGTTTAATGACAAAGTGCTGCCGCTTTTAACATGTTGCACCAAATGGCGGTAGTCCTGCGCATTCCGGTCGGCATTGACGCCGTCCTGATACACCTCCATTTCGTATTCGCCGGCGGGTAAAAAATCGAGCGAAACGGCGAGCTTGCGGGCCGTCCAGTCGGTCATGGCGCCCAGGTACCAGAATCCATCGGCGGCCTGGCGGGCGGCGACCACATAGTCGCCAACCTTGCCGTCGACGCCCACGGTTTGTTCCCAGGTGGCCGGCACGTGTGCCAGGAAGCGCAGGCATTCGGGTTCTTTGCGGTAGTTGGCGGGATTGTCGGCCAGCATTTGGAGCGGGCTCTCAAACACGATGTATTTGGCCAGTTCATGGCAGCGGGTGCCGAGCGAAGCAGGCCGGCTCCAGGATGGCGACCAATCGTCGCGCTGGTAATTGAGCATGGCGCCGGGGGTGTAGTCCATGGGGCCAGCTACATTCCGGACAAAGGGCAGGGTGACATTGTGCTCGGGCGCGATGCGTTTTTCTTTGTCCCATTTGCTGTTTTCCAATCCATAGACGCCTTCGAAAGAAAGCACATTGGGCCATGTGCGCTGGAGGCCTGCGGGCTTGTGGGCGCCATGGAAATCGAGCAGCAGTTGGTTGGCTGCGGCTTTTTCGGCGAGCTTCCAGTAAAAATCCACAACGGGTTGGTCGTCGCGTTGCATAAAATCCACTTTTAAGCCTTTTATACCCCATTTTCTCAGGTTGGGTAGCAGCGCGTCGAACTGTTTGCCGATCGAGACCCAGGTTGTCCACAAAATAAGCCCGACGTTTTTTTGGCGCGCATATTCGGCCAGTTTATCCATGTCGAGGTCGGGGTTGATGCTGAGCAGGTCGCCGGTTTTGGACCAGCCTTCGTCGAGGATGATGTATTCGAGGTGGTTTTCCGCCGCAAAATCCACATAGTATTCATAGGTGGCGGTATTGATGCCGGCATGAAAGTCGACGCCGGAGATGTTGAGGTTGTTCCACCAATCCCAGGCGACTTTGCCCGTGCGGATCCAATCGGTTTTGGCCACCCGGCTGGGTTCAGCGAGGAGCCAGGGCATCTGGTTGGTCAGAAGGTCGGCATCGCGTTCAGCGACCAGGAACAACCGCCAGGGGAAAGCCCGCTGTCCGGACGTACGGGCGAGAAAGGGTTCGCGGTCGGTCACTTTGATATCATAGTCCGATGTTTCGAGCGTGCGTTTAGGGTATTGCGGAAATACCCCCTGGAGACGCCCATTGGTGCCGCCACGCAGCCAGAGGCCCGGGTAATCCTGCAGATCTGTTTCAGTGAGCAGGATCTTGACGCCGTTGGCTGCGGCGAGCAGCGCAGGCAGGCTGGCCAGTTTGGTGGCGTTGAGATCGGTGGGAGCATAGGTTTTGCATACGCGCTCGTTGTGGGAATAAAACTGATCTTCTTCCGGGAAAAAAACGGTTTGGCCGGCGGCCATTTGCACGCTGTACTTTTCACTGCGTACGGTGATCCCGGCGTCTTTTTTCAACCGGGTAAAAAACCGGTACGCCACACCTTCGTCGTAGGCCCGGAACACCACACCCCAGTCGCCTGCGCAATTGAGGGTCAGTTCGTTGTAATGTTCCCGTATCGTGGCGCTTTTCTGGTGCACGGGAGGGGCTTGCACTCCGTCGACTGTTTGTTTTTCGGTTTTCAACACTTTTACCCGATCGCCTAAAATACCGACGTTTTCGATCTCCATCGAAATGGGCGCGGCATTGAGTAGCGGTTGATCGTGCAGGTCGAGACGCCAGGCCAGCACGGGGGTTGTTTCAATGGTGACCCGAAGAGCGCCGTTTGGAGCAGTGAGGGTAAAGGCAGATTGAGCCGAAAGGCAGGCCGGCAATAGGAGCAACGTGGATAAACACCGGAGGAAGGGCATGCAGCAGCAGTTTTTCCGGTAAAAATAGGACGTGGCAGTGCAGACGCGGTAGGAATGCCTGTAAATCTTGTAATGTAAGGTGGAAGGGCTCAGATCAGGAACATTCCGTCGCGGTAGATCTCCTCACCGTCGGCGGTGATGCGGCCTCCGCGGGTCATATCGGTGATCATATCCCAGTGCACGGTAGATTCGTTTTTGCCGCCGGTTTGGAGGTAGCTTTGTCCGATTGCCATGTGGATGGTGCCGCCGATTTTCTCGTCGAAGAGGATATTTTTAGTCATGCGGTTAATATCGTAGTTGGTGCCGATGGCGGCTTCGCCAAAGCGCCGGGTGCCGTCGATTTGGAATACGCGGTCGAGAAAGTCCTGCCCGCGGCGGGCTTCCCATTTTTCGATCAGGCCGTCTTTTACCCAGAGGGTGACGCCTTCCACTTCGTTGCCCTGGTAAATGCAGGGGTAGGAGAAATGTACGGTACCGTTTACGCTGTCTTCTACCGGGCTGGTGTACACTTCGCCGGACGGCATATTGGTTTGGCCGTCGGAGTTCATCCAGGTGCGGCCTTGGGTGGAAAAGCTGATGTCAGTGCCTTCGCTCTCGTACCGGACCGTTGAGCAGGCGTTGAGCCGGTCGACGATGCGCTGCTGGTTGGCCCGTACCCCCAACCAGGCCTGCATGGGGTCATCTTCGAAGAGTTTACAGGCGCCGAACACAAAGTGTTCGTACTCGCTCAGGCTCATGCCGGCTTCCTGGGCGGCAGCGTCGGTGGGGTACTGGCAAAGGTTGCGGCGCAGGCGACGGTCGGCGGTTCGTTCGAAGTAGGCCTTGTTGACGGGCGCCAGGGCTGCCTGCCGGATTTTGGCGCTTTCGCCGGGGGCGTTTTGCATTTCGCGCAGGTTGAACGGCGCCCGGATGGCCAGGTAACAATCGAAGGTTTCCATAGCCAGTTTGTTCAGGGTTGGCGGGGTTTGCAGCGCTTGGGTCGTGGCATTTTCGAGAAAGATCAGGTCGCGTTCGCGAAAAGCCACTTCGTATTCCACCAGTGCGGCCCCGGCGGCTAACGCCTCTCGGTATACTTCGCGAAGCAGGGGCTCGGCCAGGGTGGTGGTGCTGATGAATACTTTGTCGCCAGGCGTGATACGCAGACAATAGTGGGTGAGGAGCGCGGCGTATTTTTGCAGGATGCTGGTCATGGCTTTCTATTTTGGGGTAAAAATAGGGTATGCCGCACAGTTGCGGAGGGCAGAATTAGTCTGCTTTGTTTTTCGTGCCCGCTATCCGTACCTGCTCCACTAATTCGGCCGGCACTTCTAATAAATCGATGATTTGCTCTTGGCTAAAACCTTTACGCAGGAGTTTTTCAATGGCCTCTTGCAAACCTTTCAACCGGCCTTCCGCCCGGCCTTCCGCCCGGCCTTCCGCTCTGCCTTCCGCTCTGCCTTCCTCCAGGCCAACTTTTTTATAATACTTGCGTGCTTCTTGTTCTACGAGTTCAAGGATGCCCATTTTTTCCCGATTTGGTTGAATAATATGTTCGAAATGGTCATAGAATTCCTGGCGGTCAAATTTCGCGTAAAACTTGATGAATTCCAACAAGCGCCGGATCCGTTCGCGTTTAACCTGGCGATTCAGTAGCCGCCTGACCAACTGAATTTTAAAACTGAGCCGTTGTTCATCGTCCCGGCTGTTTTTCCGCAGGCCGTACCATGCTGCGGCTAAGGCCAGCGCAAACGGATTCTCCGAGGTCTCCAGTTCCGCAATGCTCAGCTCCATGATCTTACATACCCGGAACCGGTATTCCAGCCGGGTGCCCATAAAGTCATATTGGTAGGCTTCCGGCCGGTACCGCGCATTGTCGTCGGCCAGGATAGCCAGGGCCGTGATGTTCCGCCGGTGCAAATCCCGTATCCGGTATTGATAGATATACATCCGTTCGGCAAAGTCCGGATCGGGGTAGGATTGTGCCTCCACGTGCAGCAGGAACCAGCTGTCCGACCCGTCTTTGAGCCAGACCTTGACCAGTTTGTCGACATAGCGGTTTCCGGATACAGCCTCCGGGAAAATTTTGCGCAGTTCCTGGTCCAAAAACTCAAAGGGGCGCTTAAGGTCAATCTGGTGCAGATACGGTTGATAAAACCAGCGCAGAAAATCGTCAAACAGATCTTCCAGGATCGCCTTCCACAGTTGGTCGCGGGTGATTTCGTACATTCACATACAGCATTGGCAGGGTGATTCTGGCTGATTTTTAAAAACAAAAATGGGCATTTTGTCTTCTAATTCAAAACATTTTATTTAAATATTTTTACACCCGGTTAAACTTTCTATTTTTGCCTGAAACCGGTTGACGGCAAACAGCGGGCCAACGCTTGGGTCCGGATTTTTTCGTCAACTCCTCTCCATATGGCGCACTATCTCGATGAGCTCAATCCCGTGCAGCGCGCGGCCGTCACCACCACCGAAGGGCCGGTGCTGGTCATTGCCGGGCCCGGTTCGGGCAAAACCCGCGTGCTTACCTACCGGATTGCGCACCTCCTCGAACAAGGCGTGGCGCCCTGGCATATCCTGGCACTCACGTTTACCAACAAAGCCGCCCGGGAGATGAAAGAACGCATCGAGCGGGTGGTAGGCCCCAAGGCGCAACAGGTTTGGGCGGGTACGTTTCACGCCATTTTTGCCCGAATCCTGCGGGCAGAGGCCGACAAAATCGGCTTCCCACCCAGTTTTTCCATCTACGATACCGACGATACCATGAGCCTCCTGCGGGCCATCATCAAGGAGATGAACCTCGACCCGCAAACCTATAGCGCCGGTGCCGTCCGCTCGCGCATCTCGCTGGCCAAGAGTAACCTCATTACCCCGAAAGCCTACCGCGAAAATGCGGATATGCAGCAACAAGACCGCCAGGCCAAACGCCCTTATCTGGTAGACATTTACGAAAAATACGTGGCCCGCTGCCAGCGCTCCGGCGCGATGGATTTCGACGACCTGTTGCTCCAACTCTACCGCCTGTTCCGCGACCACGCCGCAGTGTTGAGCAAGTACCAGCAAAAATTCCGGTACATCCACGTCGACGAGTTTCAGGATACCAATTTCCTTCAATATGCCATCCTGCGCCGGCTGCTCAAATACCCCGGCAGCCCCGAAAATGTGTTTATCGTGGGCGATGATGCCCAAAGCATCTATGCCTTCCGCGGCGCCACCATCGACAATATCCTCGATTTTGAAAAAGACTACCCCAACCTGCAAACCTTCAAACTGGAGCAAAATTATCGCAGCACGCACCATATCGTGTCGGCGGCCAATGAGGTCATTTCCTTCAACCGGCGTCAACTCAACAAAACCATCTGGACCGACCGGGAAGACCGGCACAAGATCAAACTGGTCAAATGCGTGACCGACGACGAGGAGGGCCGGCGTGTGGCCGACCTTATTCTCGAACAAAAACACCGCCACCACCTGCCCAATGCGGATATCGCGATTCTGTACCGCACCAATGCCCAAAGCCGCAAATTCGAGGAGCACCTCCGCCGGCTGAACCTCCCCTACCGGGTATTCGGCGGCTTGTCGTTCTACCAACGCAAAGAGGTCAAGGATTTCGTGGCCTACCTCCGCCTGGCCGTCAACCCCAACGACGACGAAGCCCTGCGCCGGGTGATCAACTTCCCAACCCGGGGCATCAGCACGGCTACCGTGGACAAACTCAGCCAGTACGCCGGCGAACACAATATGACCATGTGGGACGCCATGCTTTTCGTAGAGGTGACCGACCGCGCCCGAAAGGCCATGGCCGCCTTCCGCGCTATGGTGGAAAACTGGCTGCGCCGTGCCGGCGTGGACAATGCCTACAAACTCGCCTTCGATATCCTGCGGCACTCGGGCCTGCTTGATGCGCTGAAGAGCGACACCAGCCCCGAAGGCATCGGCCGCCTGGAAAACGTGAACGCCGTGCTCGATGCCATCAGCGAATTTGTCGACACTCCGCTCATCGAAAACGAGGCGCTCGCCGAACGCTCGCTCGCCGCTTACCTGCAAACCATTTCGCTGCTTACCGATGCCGATGAAGCGACAGGCGAACGCGATTTTATCACCCTCATGAGCGCGCACTCGGCCAAAGGCCTGGAATTCCGCAGCGTGTTTGTCACCGGACTGGAGGAAAACCTCTTCCCGTCGTTCATGGCGCTCGAAGACCCCAATGGCCTCGACGAGGAGCGCCGGCTGTTCTATGTGGCCATTACCCGCGCCAAAGAACTGCTGACGATCACCTACGCCCAGAATCGATACCGGTACGGCCAGATCCGCACCAGCGAGCCCTCGCGTTTCCTGGAGGAGATCAACACCCAGCATTTCGAATTGCTCGGCGGCATCGGCGCCGGCCGGCCAGCCATCCCCCAGGCAATGGCCAACCCGAGGGCCAGTGTGACCGGCTACTTTGCCCGGCCCCGCACCCGCCCGGCGGCGCAAAATCCGGTGGCTGTGCCGGCCGACTTCAAGCCGGCCGCACCCGAAGCCATAGTACCGGGGGTGTCGGTGTTGCACCTCAAATTTGGCCAAGGCAAAGTAACCAGCGTGGAAGGTCCCAAAGACAACAAGGTGGCCACCATTCAATTTCAAAACGACGAACTGCCGGAGCGGCGGATCGTGCTGAAATTTGCCAAATTACAGGTGTTGTAAGCGCCGTTCATCGGCCCGTCAGGGCTTCACCAGTTCGCCCATTTCCCAGTCTTTGCCTTTCCGTTTGACCAATACGGAGTATTCGCCTTTGGGCAATGTACCGAGCGGAATGGCTCCGCCGCGTTGTTTGGCGTTGAGCCAGAGTTTGCCGGTGGCGCCCACAATTTTTACCTCGATCTTTTCCCTGGCGCCCACACCGTCGAGGTGCGCAGTGACGCTGGTAGAGTCATAGCTGAGCTTCAGGTCATAACCCATCATTTGCCGCTTCTTGCCGGTAGACACGGCGCCACTGAACAGCCACTTGTAAGCGGCCGGGAATTCGCGGCGCCAGAACCACTCGGAGTGCTGACCGTCTTTGGGCACTTTAAAGGTGACTTCACCCGGGGAAAAACCCGCCGACAACATGGCGTTACCCACTTTGAGCATGTCCTGCTCCACATAATCGGGCTCGTCGCCGCCTGCCAGAAAGTACACCCGGGCGTCGGCTTGTTTGGGGTGCGCCCGCACGTCGTCGACCGGGCCCGTGCCGCCAAACCAGAAGGCCGGCGAGAACACGCCTGCTTTACCGAACACGTCTTGCCGGTCGGCAAAGGTGTACATGGCCATAAGGCCGCCCATGCTGCTGCCCATGGTGCCGGTGGTCTGCGGCCCCTGCAGAGTGCGGTAGGTGGCATCGACGTAGGGTTTGAGTGTTTTTACGAGGAAATCAAGGTACTGGCCGCCTTCGCCGCCGGCGCCTTCTTCGGGGTTTTTCCAGGGCGAGTATTCGTCGAGACGGTGGGTGCCGCCGTTGTCGATACCGATCACGATGCAGCCGTAATCACCCTGGTTGAAGAGTTTGTTGAGGGCTTCGTCGACCTGCCATTCGCCAAAACTGCTGGTTTCGTTGTCGAAGAGGTTTTGCCCGTCGTGCATATAGAGCACCGGGTACCGCTTCGAAGTGGTGGCATAGTCGGGCGGCAGGTACACCCAGATGCGGCGGTTGCGCTTGAGTTGGGGGATGTAGAAATTGTTGTCCAGCACAAACACATTTGGCGCGGCTGTGCCGCCGCCGCCGGCGTCGCGGTCTTCCCATCCGGCGATGCTGACGCGCTCGGTTTGAGGCTTTCCGCTGTAATTAATTATGCGGTTGGGCAGGTATTTGCCATCGGCGTTACCCTCTACCGTGGACCAGCCGTTGCGGGTGAATTTGTATTCGATCCGACCCGCCGGCGGGTTGAACGTGATGCTGTATTGCCCGGGTCCGGCAGGAACCAGCACATAAGCTTCATCCTGGGCGTTCCAATTGTTGAAACTACCGGCAAGGTAAATTTTGGCGTGCTCCGGGGTATTGGCCGGGATGGCCGAAACCTGGATGGTGAGTTGCGCCCACAGCGTGAGCGGCAACAAAACAGCCAGGAATAATGCGAATCGTTTTTGCATGGAGATTTATCGTTTGGTGAAAAATAAAAGACGCACTGTGCAAGGTTTGGACAGTGCGTCTTCGGCGGCGCAAAGGTACGGATTTCAGGCGGAGAACGGGCAGGATTTCAAAAAAAACGGATGTGCTGCACCCGGTTATTTCGCACCGGCCAGCCGGTGATTTTTTTACCGGCGGCAGTGGATGTTGCCCGCAAAAAATGCGAAATTGAGCGCCTAAACACGTTCTGACTTGATCATCCAATTACAGCCCGCACCAGATCCGCAAAACACATGACACAAACTGAACCTTCTGTCGAATCGTACGCCATCGGCGTCGATATCGGCGGCACGCACATCACCTGCGCGGCTGTGGAGTTGGTAGCCGGCCGACTCCTGCCCGATACGCTGGTCCGGGCAACATTCGACCATGAAGCCGCCGCCGGGCCGATCCTGGAGCGTTGGGCCGATGCGCTCAACAGCGCCCTTTCCCGGATCGATCCCGCCCGACTGGCCGGCATCGGGTTTGCCATCCCCGGCCCGTTTGAGTACCGCACGGGTATTTCCCGTATGCAACACAAGTTCCGCAAGTTGTACGGCATACATATCCCGACGGCGCTCGGGCCGCTGCTGGTTGCGGGCAACGCCCTTCCGATGCGGTTTCTGAACGACGCCACCGCATTTGCCGTTGGCGAGGCCTGGCTGGGGGAGGGTCGCGGGGCGCAGCGCGTGGTGGTCATTACCCTGGGCACGGGTTTCGGCTCGGCTTTCGTCGAAGATGGCGTGCCGGTGGTAGACCGGCCCGATGTACCCAACGAGGGCTGCCTGTGGCATTTGCCTTTTCACGACGATATTGCCGACGCGTATTTTTCTACTGGCTGGTTTGTTCGGGAATATGCCAAATTCAGCGGCGCAACAATCGCAGGTGTAAAAGAACTCATGGAACAGGCCGGTACCGACGCCCTGGCGCGGCAATTGTTTGCCCAGTTTGGCCGCAACCTCGCCGAGTGCCTCGCACCCTGGCTACGATCCTTCGGCGCCGACGTGCTCATCATCGGCGGCAACATCTCCCACGCCCTGCCGCTGTTTGAGGGCGAATTTCTACACGGGTTGGAGCAAGCAGGTGTTTCGGTTAAAGTGGCCTTGTCGGCCCTTCATGAACACGCCGCCCTGATCGGCGGCGCCCGCTTGCTCGACGATGTATTTTGGGAAAAAGTTTCAGCCCGGTTGCCGCATATCTGAACCCACTGTACCCTCTTTGGATGCGCGAAGCGACGCATCTACGCCCATCCGTACCAGGCGGCTCCCAACAAAACGGCTTTCGGGTTGAGTACCAGGTGCACCGGTACGGCTTCGAGCAAGGCCCCCAAGCGCCCTACCTGGAAAAAGTGCTCCAGAAAGATGGCCTGACGCCGGTCGTTCCAGATTTTGGGCGGAATGCCTCCGCCCAGAAAAATGCCCCCGGTGGCCTTCAGTTTCAGGGCCAGATCGGAGGCTTCTTCGGCGAGGTAGCGCACAAACAGTTCCAGGGTTTCGGCACATACCGGGCAGCCTTCTCCCGCAGCCTCGGCTATAGCGGCCGCAGGTTCCTGACGCTCCATTTTCCCCTGCACCCAATCGGCTGGTTGGCGCTTTTTTATGTCGCGCAAAAAGTAAAAAATGTGGCAAATGCCGGGTCCCGACAGCACGCGCTCCCAACTGACGTGCCCGTATTGCTGCTGCAAATACTGCAGCAATTCCCAGTCGAGCGGGGTACGGGGGGCAAAATCGCTGTGGCCGCCCTCGGTGGCGAACGGGTGCAGGGCGCTTCCGTCCCAGTACAGCCCGCCCTCACCCAATCCGGTGCCGGGCGCGATAATGCCCGCGTTGCCGGCGGGCGGCGTTTTGCCGGCGTAAATGGTGCGCATGTCTTTTTCGGTGAGGGCGGCCAGTCCGTAGGCTTCTGCTTCCAGGTCGTTGATCAGAAAAACGTCCGGAATGCCCAGTTCGGCGCTCAACTGCCGGGTATCGATGCTCCAGTCCAGGTTGGTGGCCTGCGCCTTGCCGTCCTGCACAGGCCCGGCGAAGGCAATGCTCAGGCGTGTGGGCAGGGGAAGGTCGCCCTTAAAATGCCGGATAAAGGTGGCCATGGAGTCGTGCTGATTGGACGGGTAACGCATTTCCCGCACGAGGTGCAGATTGCCCTGCCGCACATCAAAAGCGGCCAGGATGGTTTTGGTGCCGCCCACATCGGCTGCCATGAGGGTAGCGCCGTCGGGCATGGGTGTGCGCTGGGGGAAGGCAATAGGAACCAAAGGCTGGTGCATACGAAAAGCGCTGTTACTGGAAAAATGCAGCGCAAGTTGCGGGTAATACGGAAGATTGTGACTGACCGGGATCATCTTTCGGCAGGAATTCGCGTCACGCTTTTTCCGGTATGCCCGCCAACTGTTTACATTTCGGACATTCAACGGAATGAAATCGGAAAATAATGAAACAGACGCTGGTTTTTTCGGCTCTTGCGGCGGTTTTACTGCATTATGCCTGTGCAAACCCCGATACCGGAACGGCTGCCCTGAAAAACCGGGTGGACAGCCTGGAACGGCAGCTCGCCAATAGTTACAAACCGGGTTTCGGCGAATTCATGTCGGGCATACAAGTGCATCACGCCAAACTGTGGTTTGCCGGCCTGAACCAAAATTGGCGGCTGGCCGATTTTGAAGTGCACGAGATCCGGGAAGCCCTCGACGCGATTCAACAATACGAAACCGACCGCCCCGAAACCCGGGAAATACCCACCGTATACCCCGCCCTTGGGCAAGTGGAAGAAACCATTCAGAAACAGGACTTGCCGGCGTTCCAGGCCGGTTTTGTGCAACTAACCACTGCCTGCAATACCTGCCACCGCAAGGTGGATTACGGATTCAACCGGGTCAAAATCCCTGACCAGCCGCCCTGCAGTAACCAGATTTTTCCACCCGAAAGCACCCGCTAGGCCGGCGGATGAGCTATGGCGGATAACGGTGTTCACCCACATGATGACCCCGGCGCCCGCTTGTACATTTTTGCGCTTTCGGCTTCACGGCCGCGGACCACCCGTTTGCCGGCCAAAGGGCCGCTCGTTTCGGTGACCACGGTGACCTGGCCTTCGCTGTGGTCGCGTTCAAAGAAAATGACCACCCAATCGCCCGTTTTGCCCAATTCATGGGCGCGGGCCGTATTGGAAAAAAGTGCGGTATACGACCACGGCCCCTGCTCGGTGTGGAGCACCGGCAGCCATGCCGCATGGGCCGGGTTGAAGCGTTTGGGGGTAATTTTTTTCAACGTACCCGCGGCGGCTTTGCGCCGGTATTCCGCATCCACGTCGAGCAACTCGGTCACGGTGGGCGCTGCCGGGGCCGGGGTGGCCTTCGCGCCCGCAAACTGCTGTACCCGCCGCCGGGCAAACCCGCTCAGCAAACCGGCCAGGCTCATGCGAATGGCTTCCACCCGCCGCCGCCCGAAGCCTTCGACCCGGGCCAGGCGCCCGTCGTGCGCGGCCTGTTCCAGGTCTTCCAGCGTTTTGACGTCGAGCGCCCGGACGATGCGCTCGGCCAGCGCTTTGCCAAGGCCCGGTACCTGTTCGAACAGGTCTTCCGGTGTCATGGCGCCCTGCAGGCGCTGCAACAAGCTCGACTTGCCGGTTTTGACCACTTCTTCGATCAACCTCGACAAACTTTCGCCGATGCCAGGGATAGCTTGCAAGGCTTCGCCGTCGCCCGACAGCACCAATTGCGCCACAGATTGCTCCGATGCGCGGATATAATTTGCCCCCGTCCGGTAAGCCCGCACCTTATGCGGGTTGGCATGCTGGAGTTCCAATAGGCCGGCAATGTCGTCAAGCACGCGCGCAATAGCGGCGTTGGATGGTGTTTTATTGGTCATGGCTTGTTCAGTTTGCCGTAAACAAAGGCCGCAGTTCCAGCGGCAACGTGGCCAGAATATCGCTGATTTCTCCGGGCGAAACATGGGCTTGCAGCACCTTGAACACGGCACGGATGGCGCGCTCAACCTCATAGTCGGTCACAAAATCGTTGAGCGTCGCCCGTCCGCCGGCTTCGCGCACGGCTTCGATGAAATCGCCCAGGTGCCGGAGCCGCCGGGCTTCGCCGTTGATCTGCCAGCCGTCGACATAGATGGCTTTCAGCAACATGGGGAACTGGGCGATCAGTTGAAGGGATTCCTGGGGTGTCATCCGGTCGCGAAACGCATGCAACACGGCGCGCAGGATACGCCCGCCTTTTGAAACATCCCACGGTGCGTCCAGTTCGACGGCTACTTCCCGCACGATCCTTTCGGCATCCATCACGTATTTATTAAAATTAAGTCCCATGGCTATCGATTTTTGAATGTGGGCGCTTGCCCTTTTTCGCGTGTTTAAAGATGCCGTAGCGGCGGCGTAAAACGCTATGATGACGGTCATCCGGGCCTTTGATTTGGGAGAAACCCCATGATTTTCAGGCGCTTACTGCTGCCGGGTTATGACCGGTATCATGAGCCGGCCTGACGGCTATAATTGGCAGTGCCGGCTGGAGTTGGCACATTCGCAGCAACTTTAAGAACCGATCAACCGAGCAATAATCATGAGTAAGGCAAACAAGAATAATGAAGCCCCTGCGCCCAGGCCCAGCCGGCCGGCGCTGCGTTGGCTATATGTCGTCGCTTTATTGCTGCTGGGGCTTTTTTGGTGGAGCAGCAGGGGGGCAGCGCCTGAGATTTCGTGGAGCGAATTCAACGGAAAGATGTTGCAAACGCGCGATGTGTCGAAAGTAGAGGTGGTCAACAATGAAGAAGTGTGGGTGTACATCAAACCGGCAAGTCTTTCAAAAGCACAATACCAGGAGGTGGCCAAAGGTATTTTTGGCAGCGCCAACCCAGGGCCGCACTACCGGTTTCGCATCGGATCGGTGGAGGTGTTCAACCAACAACTGGAGGCCGCCCAAACGGCATTTGCCCCCAATGAACGCGTGGAAGTGGTGTACAGCAAGCAGGAGAACTGGTGGGCCACGATCCTGATTTGGATACTGCCCCTGTTTTTGCTGGTTATGTTGTGGGTATTCATGGCCGGGCGGGTGACCAACGCCGTGGGAGGCGCCGGCAATTCGGTGTTTACTTTCGGCAAATCAAAAGCGGTGTTGTTCGACAAGAGCAATCTCAGCCCGATCACCTTCAGCGATGTGGCCGGCTATGAGGAAGCAAAAACAGAGATCCTTGAAATTGTGGAATTCCTCAAAAATCCGGAAACCTTTACCCGCCTGGGCGCCAAAATACCAAAAGGCATCCTGTTGGTAGGGCCTTCGGGCACCGGCAAAACACTTATGGCAAAAGCGGTGGCCGGGGAGGCCGGTGTGCCGTTTTTCTCGCTGTCGGGGTCAGAATTTGTTGAAATGTTCGTGGGTGTGGGCGCTTCGCGGGTGCGCGACCTGTTTGATCAGGCGATGGCCAAAACGCCCTGTATCATCTTTATCGACGAGATCGACACCATCGGCCGCGTGCGCGGCAAGGCGGCTTCCTTTCAGGTCAACGACGAACGCGAAAGCACCCTGAATCAATTGCTTACCGAAATGGACGGTTTCGCCCCAAACACCGGCGTCATCGTGATGGCCGCCACCAACCGGGCCGATATCCTCGACCCGGCGCTGCTGCGGCCCGGGCGCTTCGACCGGCATGTCTACCTCGAACTGCCCAATAAGACCGAGCGCGAAGCGATCTTCCGGGTGCACCTCCAGCCCCTTACCCTGGGTAAAGATATCAGCCTCGATTACCTGGCCGCCCAAACGCCGGGCTTCTCCGGCGCCGATATCGCCAACGTTTGTAATGAAGCCGCCCTGATCGCAGCGCGTGGTAAAAAAGACAAGGTTGCGATGGCCGACTTTTATCATGCTATCGACCGGATCGTGGGCGGTCTTGAAAAGAAAACCCGGATCATCACGCCCGAAGAAAAGAAAGTTATTGCCTACCATGAGGGCGGCCATGCCATAGCCAGTTGGATGCTCGAACACGTGGACCCGCTGGTAAAGGTGTCGATCATACCGCGGGGCAAATCATTGGGCAGCGCCTGGTACCTGCCCGAAGAGCACCAGCTGCTCACCCGGTCACAACTCAACGACCGCCTCTGCGTGCTGCTCGGCGGCCGCGCAGCCGAAGCGCTGGTGTTCGGCGATATTTCCTCCGGCGCACTCGACGACCTCGAAAAAGCCACCAAACAGGCCTATGTTATGATCGCCGAACTGGGCATGAGCAGCCAGCTGGCCCACCTGAGTTTTTACGACTCCAGCGGCCTGCGCGACAGCGCATTTCAGAAACCCTACAGCGAGGCAACGGCCCAACTCATCGATGCGGAAGTGCGGCGCCTCATCACCCAAGCCTTCGACAAAACCACCGCCGTGCTGAAAACACACGAAACCCAGCTCCACCAACTGGCTGATCTGCTGTTGCGCAAGGAGGTGGCGGGCCGGAGAGACCTGGAGAATATTCTCGGCTCCCGGATGAAAAAGCCGGCCGCGGTTCGTTTTGCCGGGGCGTGAGCGGCGTTTTGCCGATCACCCGTTCACTTTACCCCGTACCACACCCACCCCGCTGCGGGGATCGTCACCGGCAATTCGACCTCGTACTGCCTGTTCAGGGTATACGTCCGTTTGCCGCTGTCGTTGAAAAAAACGGCGGTCTTTTCCAGCCCGGTATAATACAGCGGGATGCGCAGCCTGCGCCGGATGGGCGTTTTCAGCGGGTTGAACAACAGCAGAAATCCCTTGGTTTCGAGCGCGGGATTGACGTGCAGGATGCCGTCCCAGTCGCGCCCGTCGGCCCGGCGCAGGTGCAGAATGTCGGAATTCAGGATGTCGCGGTATTTTTTATACCAGGCCACGGTGCGTTGCACCAGGTTTTTGGTCGCCTCGGTGTCGTACAGGCGCGGACCGCGGTAACAAGCCTGCACGCCGGCGCCGTAGTACTGCACCATGAGTTGCTCGTAGTCGCGCAGGTGCTCGTTCAGGGGTTCGAGCACAGCCTCCGGGCCGCCGCCCTGGTAGCGGGTAAGCGGCACGAAGCCCCAGCCCATAGCGGGTGTTTTTTCCCAGGTGCCGTCATAGATGTTTTGGCGGTTGAGGATCTTTTGCTGCTCGCGCGACAGCGAGAAATTGACCTCGCGGTAGCCGATGGCGATCTTGTTGGAGCCGTCGAAAAAGTACCAGTCGGGCGCATTGACGTACACACCATTGGCCTGGCACCAATGGTAGAGCGCTTTCTGCATGTCCATCTGGCGCCACTGGCTGTCGTCGAGGTTTTTGTGGCCCGGATGCGTGGTGGAGGCGCACACATCGCCGGGGTAGGGGCCGTCGTTTTCAAAAATATCGAAGCCGGTTTCCCGGAAAAAAAACTTGATCTTTTCGGCAAAAGCAATCCCCCAGCGGCTGCCGAAACAAGGTGCGTTGCCAAAAAACGCTCCGCCCGGGCGTCCGGTTTTTGGGTCGATCACGTCGTCGTCGTCGCTGATCCGCCGGCTGCTGAACAAGGCATACCCGCCGAGTAAAATGTTTTTCGCATGGGCATACGCAGCCAGGGTTTTCCAGCGCAAGATGTTGGCGGCCGAGGTGTCTTCCAGGTTGCAATGGCTGCCAAAACTCAGAATAATCCCCTCGTAGCCTGTGGCGGCGCATTGGTCGACGGCGTCGCGTACCTGCTGGTCGTTTTGGCTGACGAGGTGCATGAAAATGGGGTTCTGGGTCGTCCACGGCGCCACGATGCGGTACATGCGCCGGATAGCGAGTCCGCGGCGTTCGCGGTCGTAGCTGTCCTGGAGCAATTCGTGGGTGCGCACGGAGCGGAAGGTTTCGCCGGGTTGCAATTCGATGCCGGGCGCTTTTTCCGGATATATTTCAAGTATGCAGGGAGTTTGGTAGTCGTAGTTGACCTGCGAGGTGTAGGCCGAATCGGTGAGCCAGTGCGTCGTCTGGTCGCTGATGTCGTAGCGCATGGCGTTGTTGAAGGCATAGTTGGTCTCCACGTACAGCCCGTGCTGTTTCTTCATTTGTCCGGGTTTGCCCACCACGGCGCTTTCTTCCTCCACGAATGCCAGCACTTCGTTGACCACGCGGTTGAGTTTGACGGCCCGGACGCCGGTGTTTTCCACCGATAGCCATTTGACGATCAGCGGCAAACCGTCGTACAGCTCATAATAAACGCGGACCACCAATCCCGTAAGCGCCGGCGCGGCGGCGGTGTAGGTAAAAATCAGGGTCTTGCCGCCGGGTTGCCGCGGGTTCATGACCCAGGTTTTGGGCTTCCACTCCAGAAACGGTTGCAGCGGTTGCGCCGCAATGGCTGCCAACGAAAAGTCGCCGGCCCCGGCTGAAAAGGCATCGAGCCATTCGGGCAGCAGATAGGCCTTTTCGGTTTGACCCTCCAGGCCGCCGACCTGGTAAAGATGGCCGTCGATCGTCAGTTTGGCTTCGGGCGACACCGCGCGGAGCAATTGCTGGCTGTTGGACAGGTTCCGGAAATCCGTGCAGGCCACTGCGGGCGTTACCCGGAAGCTGCGTTTGACCAGGCCATTATAAAGCAAAACGGATTTGCCGTCGGCGCTGCGGTAAACGCCGGCTTTGGCGGCGCAGGGCTTCACCAGCCAGTCGGCCGGCGCCTGTTGTTCAAGCGTGTCGTTCCAAAGGGGAAAAGATGCCGGTATCTGGGCCGCAGCGGCAGTGGCGAGGAGCAAGGCAAAGACAAGCAGTTTCATTTGGGTAAAAGTCGGGAGAAAGGCCGTTCGAAAATACTCCCCGTTCATTTTTTATGCTCCACAAACCGCGCCTCCTCTTCGATTATTGCCGATGCCGTGAGGTGTCGCCAGCGGTATCGAGCCGCCCTGGGCTGCGGTTCGCCCAGGGCAGCGGCGGCGATCATGGAGCCCAGCGCGGGGGCCATCTTGAAGGCATGGCCGCTGCCCCCCGAGCCGATGGTCAGGCCCTCGATCTCCGGGTGGCGGTCGATCCAGAAATGGCCGTCCAGCGTATCGGTATAGCAGCAGCGGCGGGTGTACACCACGGGTGCGCCGGCCAGCGCGGGGATCGAAACCTCCAGGAATTGCCGCAGGCGGTGGTGGTCCTGTTCGTACACCACCCGTTCGTCGTGTTCGGGGTGCAGTTCAAGGCCGGGGCCGTGGTTGGCCACTTTCACCACGCCTTCGCGCGGGTGCAGGGGAAACCCGTACCAGCCTGTATTGGAAATATCGGCGGCGAAAACGGTAAAATCCGGGAAGGCGAACCGTTCGGGGCGGGGCGGTTTCAGGTGGAACACAGGGTGCCCGGTGATGCGCATGTACGGCTTCAGTTCGGGCACGAGGTAGGGCGTGAAATTGCCGGCACACACCACGATATGACCCGCTGCGAACCGACCGCCTTCGCGGGTGGTGACGCCTGTGACGCAATTGTTGACGGTGAAGATCTGTTCGGCGGTTTGGTTTTCGCAGATGTCTACGCCGAGTTGGCGGGCATATCCGGCGAGTGCTTCCACCACGCGCCCGGCTTCGGCCCAACCGCCGAGGGGATGGTAAAAGCCATCGGTGTAGGGCGCCGTGGCGAAAGCCGGGAAGCGCTGGGCGAGCAGTGCGGGGTTGAGCCGCTCGGGGTGGTAGCCTTTTTTCAGCAATTGGTGATAACTGGCGCCTTCAAACGTCGTTTGGTCGCCGTCGAGCCCCTGGCGCGCCAGCACGAGGAAGCCCGTTTCGTGGTAGAGCGTTTCCCCGAACAGCTCGTTCCAGGCGCGCCAGACGGGCAGGCAGTCGGCAACCA
This sequence comes from Saprospiraceae bacterium, assembly GCA_044230315.1. Taxonomy (GTDB): domain Bacteria; phylum Bacteroidota; class Bacteroidia; order Chitinophagales; family Saprospiraceae; genus M3007. Next base: position 2,102 of record JBGARJ010000069.1, on the reverse strand, counting down.
GGTCGAGATATTCCGGGTCGGTGCCGTATTCCATGCGTACCACCTTGCTGATGTCGGTGGAGGCCGCGAGCGGGTGGGGGATGCGGCCGGGATTGAGCACGCCCACCGAAAACTGCCGCTGGCGCAGTTCGATGGCGGTAGTGAGGCCGAAGATGCCCGCGCCGAGGACGAGAAAATCGTGTTTTGCCATGGTTAAAGGTAAGCAAGGCTGGTGTAGAGCGGATATACGGGGCTTGCGAAAATAACAACCGGTTGGCCCCGGCACAAAGGCCGCTCCGGTCGGCGCGCCCGGGGCTCAGGTTCGCCGGGCGCGCAGCCGCCAACCGCCGAGCAGGTCCAGAAAGACGCCGAAGGCTGCATGCGTTTTGTTGAAATGGGCGAATCCGCCGAAAGCCAGGCCCCAGGTATGCGCGGGCAGAAACTCTACCCGCGGTTCGATCAACAGACCGGCGTTGAAATAGTGTTTTTTATCGTAGCGGTAATTGCTGGCCAGGTTCAGCGGATCGGGTGGAAGCGGCGTGAAATTGACCGGTTCTTCCACGGCATTCAGGGCCAACCCGCCCCGCAGGTTGAGTCGGAAAGAAGGGCTAAGCGGGATAGCCCGGCCCACCAGTATGCCGTAGGCGTTGGTTATCCGCTTGGGCATGCAGTTGTCCCATACGCATAAGCCCACCTGGTAATCGGCCGGCACATTGGGCGCCCTTCGCTCCAGCCGTTCCTCTGCGGCGCCGAGACTCAGGCCGCCGGGTAGTATAAAATCGATCCCCAGGCGGAAGTTTTCATGGGTGCCCCGCCCGTAACCAATGCTGAGATCCCAGTACATGGCCCGTTGGGCCCAGCTGCTGCCCGCAAGGCAATAGCTCAGGAGGATACCTGTCAAAATCCGGTAGAACTGCATCATTTTAAAGCCGGGGCATCCCAACGCGAGGCTCCACGGCCGTTCAAAATTATGCGCCCAAGGGCTTGCAATGGGCTGATGCGGCAGGCCGGCGGGTATGATATCCGTCAGTAGGCGCAGCGCCGGTCACGGCCGGAGCCGCTCCTCGGCCTCGGCCAGGAAGCGGAGGCAGGCCACGTCTTCGGCATCGGCGCTGGGGGTGGCGTCGAACCAGGCGTCCAGGATCTCTTTGGCTACCTGCTCCGATAGGCTGCGCAGGCTCAGGGCCAGGATGTTGGCGTCGTTCCAGCGGCGCGCACCTTTGGCTGTTTCGGCATCGGCGCAGAGGGCGGCGCGGATGCCTTTTACCTTGTTGGCGGCCAGGGCGATGCCGGTTCCGGTCCAGCAAAACAACACGGCCTGGTCGAAGTGCCCCCGGGCTACCTGTTCCGCCACTTCGATGGCTACTTTCGACCACATGGCGGGCGCGCCGGTGAGGGCGCCGAACACCACCACCTCGTGTCCGCGCCGGCGCAGGTCTTCGGTTACGGTCTCGGTGACATGGGTTTGCATGTCGCTGCCAACGGCTATCTTCATTGTTTAGCTTCGTTTTTTCATGCTGAGGCGAAATTGGAAAAATTAATTTCAGACCGGGCAAATTTGAAGGCATATGCGGGCAATCCGCCAAAAAATTGATTGCAGTGCGAAATTAAATTTTCCGGGGAGACACTCAACTGCTGGCGCTAATTCCGGGGGGGGGACTTTAGGGACAGGATTCGTCCGCTAATCATGGCAGCTGGCTGACCGGATCTGAGGTGTACAAGCCAGGCTGACCAGGTCGGCAAAGCCTATACGCGCCTGGGAAAGGCGTTTCAGACCGGTTTCTCATTCAATTTCAGAACTGGGTATTTAGTGGACATCAACGAAGACCCCGCTCCCTTAAAAGCGCAAATGGAGCGCTGCGAAGCGCTGCTGAAAAAGGACTTCCCGCCAAGGGCGGACGGCGCTGGAACTGATAACGAGTCCGTTGGAAGGGTACTCATAAGTTAGCCGTTTCGCAAGTCGTCAACCTACCTCCCTGTATCCCGGAATCAGTCGCTAGTGGGCCGTCCAGTCCGCTTTGCCGGGTTAGCGTAGGGGCTTTTCTGTTCCAACCAGGCAGGAGGAGGGCGAAATACGGGATATTTTAACCGACGAATAACGACGTTGGGGCAGAAAAGTACCA
>JBGARJ010000068.1:0-24293 GCA_044230315.1 Saprospiraceae bacterium | reverse complement strand
GCCTCCATGCGCAGGAAAAGGGCGTCTCACCGGCCGTTCCGACCCTTAGCAAAATCCAAAAGGGGACGACCTACGCCGTCGTCGTTGGCATTTCCGACTACCAGGACCCCGAGATATCCGACCTGCGCTTCGCACACCGCGACGCCGAAGCCTTCGCGAATTTCCTGCGCTCGCCGGCCGGCGGCTCGCTCGACGACGACCACCTGAAGGTACTCCTCAACGAACAGGCTACTGCCGGAAAGGTAGGGGCGGAGCTGTACTGGCTGCTCGACGAAGTCAAAGCGGGCGACCATGCGATCATTTATTTTTCCGGGCACGGTGACGTAGAGCGCAAAACGATCACCCAACCGGGCTATCTGCTTTGCTGGGATGCGCCCGCGCACGTTTACCTGGGCGGCGGCGCCCTGGCCTTGCCGATGTTTCAGGATATTATTTCCACTCTTTCCACCCAGAATAAAGCGCATGTCCTGGTGATCGCCGACGCCTGCCGCTCCGGCAACCTGGCCGGGAGCAAGGTGGGCGGCGCGCAGATCACCGGCGCCAACCTTGCCCAGAAAGTGGCCAACGAAGTGAAGATCCTCTCCTGTCAGCCCGAGGAGTACAGCATCGAAGGCGAACAGTGGGGCGGTGGCCGCGGCGCCTTCAGTTACTACCTCGTGGACGGCTTGTACGGCATGGCCGACGACAACGAGGATCAGTTGGTCAACCTGCTGGAGATCAGCCGCTACCTGGAAGACCACGTGAGCGATGAAGTGGCCCCGCAAAAGCAAATTCCCATGACCGAAGGCAACCGGACGGAGCGACTGGCCGTAGTGGTGCCGGAAATTCTGGCACAGTTGCGCGCAGGAAAACGGGGACAATTACAACTGTTCAGCCCTACGGAATCCAAAGGCGTCGAGGAAGAGGTGCTTGCAGGCGTGGACACCAGCGTCCGCAAGATGTACCGCCTGTTCAAGCAGGCGCTGAAGGACAAGGTATTTTTGGAGCCGGCCGACGCCTGCGCGGAGGTCTATTACCAGCGCCTCATCCGCGAGCCCCGACTGGCACGCCTGCACAACACTATAACCCGCAATTACGCCGCCGCTCTGCAGGACGACACCCAGCAGGTGCTGAACAAATGGCTAAAAATGGACGTGGCCGAGCTCAGCCTATCCAAAGTACGGCAAACCAGTAAATACCGGCACTACCCACGTTACCTGGAACGCGCCGCCGAATTGCTGGGGCCGGAGCATTATATGTACCCCGTCCTGCAGGCGCGAAAGCTGTATTTCGAGGGTTACCTGATGCACATCGACCACCGTTGGGTCGACCGGGAGTTGGGCGAAAAAATCATGGCCAAATACCGGGAATCCCTGCATTGGCTGCCCGAGTCGCCCCAGGTGTACTTTTCCATGATGAATGTCCAGTTCCGGCAACTGGCCAACCCGGATTCTGCCGAGTATTATGCTCGCCTGGCAACCCAATTGGCCCCCGGCTGGATTCTGCCGTATGCGCAATTGGCCTTCGTTTACGAAGAGACATTTGAACCTGAAAATATAAAAAGAGGTGCGTATTTCCTGGACCTGGCCGACCAGATCGATTCAAGTGCAGCGCACAACAATCCGATCTATATGAATAACCGGGCCGAGATTACCTGTAGATTAGGGCAGTTTGACCTGGCTGAACAACAAGCGCTTAAAATCCTGCAAATCGATTCTACCTACCATTGGGCCTATGTCTTACTTGGCAACATACATGCAATTGGTGCTATGAATGGGTCATTTCAGAAATTAAGTCTTGCCGAATCGTATTACAAAAAGGCACTTGCCATTGACTCTACGGATTGGGTTGGCCAAGTTAACCTCGCGAATATTTTTCTTTTGACCAATCGATTCGCCGAAGCCGAAATATTATTTCGGCGCGTTCTCAAAGAAGATCCTGTAAATCTGGATGCTATGATCGGCCTCGTTACTGCATTGATCCCTACCAACCAGCTGGCAGAAGCGGATACCATGTATCAGAAAATTATTGGAATAGACCCATTGGAGGTATCAATCTATGGCAATATTGGAACTATCTGCACCAAAACCGGCCATTTTGAAAAAGCAAAACAAGTGTTCAATGATGGTTTGCGGGTATCTCCAAATGCAAAGCCGTATAAAAGCACATTGTTTTGGCTATACCTCAAAACCAAACACCTCAATGAAGCGGCACAACAATTTGAGGAGCTCATGGCAATCGATTCCGCCAGTTTCGCTTTAATCGGCCACGAACGGCTGGCCCTGCTTTTCGCCCGGCAAGGATATACGGAAAAAGCGATCGAACAGCTGGGACTGGCCGATTCGTCCAAAAACCAAGGCATTTGGTTGATCGGCGCCGAAGTGTACAGCCGGGCTGGCCAGATAGACAAAGCCTTTGCGTACCTGGAAAAGGCCTTTCAGACCGGTTTCGCGTTCAATTTCAGAAATATGTATTTGGTGGACATCGACGAAGACCTCGCGCCCTTAAAAGCGCAAAAGGAGCGCTGGAAAGCGCTGCTGGAAAAATCCTTCCCCGGGCAGGTCAAAGACTAGGGCGCGCCCACCAAACCCTGCTTTCCTCTCTACGGTCGTCGCATATTGACAGCATGTCGTCCGGACGAAAAAACGAAAACCGCTTCAATACCGCAAAGCCCGTACCGGCACCCGCGTCACTTCAATATCCTCTTTATTGGTGGCATAGGCAACATAGAGATACTCGCCCCAAACCACACTTTTCGGATAACTGTATCCCGCCCGTTTGTATTTCCCGGCATAACGCAAGGGCTGAAGGTCATCGCCGCCGCGCAACAAGTATGCGCGGTCGAATAAAAACCCATCCTGGCTCAGCGTGATGACCAGCGGAAACCGGTTTTTGTTGCCGGAGGGATTGTTCACCATAAAGGCCGTTCCGTCGGGCAGATTGCCGGCACTTTGTTTTGCCCTTGAATCCGGGGTGTCTATGAGCACCGGAGTGGTCCAGGCAGCGCCGTTGTCGACGCTGATGGCCGCGAGTTTTTTGAAGGTGTTTTGCTGGTCGCGGAAAATCATCACGATGGCGCCGTCTTTCCGGCAGAACCAGGCGGGTTCGATCGCCCGACCGGTGTTTCCGCTGAACGGCAGGTTTTGCATCCGGCCGGCACGCCAACCGGTCAGGCCCAGTGGGTCGTCGGTGTAAAAAGGGGTGGCCACCAGGTCGGGCTGGCGGTGAACGGCCGTCAACACCCTGCCGCCGGGCAAGGCGTGCATATCCTGCTCGATGATCCCGGCCAGGGGTTGTCCATCTGCCGTTTTTACCGGCTGCGGGTCCGCCCAATGGACGCCGTCGGTGGATAAGCGGTATTCGGTATAGCCACCACACGCTTCTGTTGCAGTCGTTTCTGGCCAACAGTTCATATAAGCCACCAGGGTATCCGCGTGGCTCCACCATCCGCCGCTGGTTTTTATACCCTGGGGCCAGGAGTCTGTCAGGGCTATCGGTTTCGCCCAAATCTTGCCATCCGCGCTCCGGCTGAAAAACACCCGGGTATCGGCCGCGTCTTCATCTACCGCCGAACTCTGCCATTGAGCATAGAGCATGCCTTTGAAGGGGAACAGGACGGCACCGTGGTTGTATTTGTTGTCGTGTTCGCCCGGCGAAAAAATCGTGCTGGTTTCCACGCCTTCCGCAAAAGAGAGGCCCAGGGTGTTGGGTTGGGTAAAATCAAAAAGCGAATCGACCCGGAAGGGCATGCCATTTTCCTGGGCGCAGGTTGTTACGGGCAACAAGAACAATACCCCCGGTGCAAGCCCGAACACGTTTCGCAGTACACCGCAACGAACCCTCCGTAGAACTGTATCTGCAGCTAATTCCAAACGGCCCTGCCGCATAACCAACCTTGTTTCCATGCACGAATATCATGAACATGCCGGGATTTTTCACCCGGCCGGTACTACCTATTGTGTTTAGGGCGTAATACCGGTTTTGCCCGGTCGCCCTACATTTCCAACATGAACGTTGGCAACCAGTGGCTTATCCAGTATTTTTGTCCGTATGGCAGAACACTTCGATCTCATAGTTATCGGCTCGGGGCCCGCCGGCGAAAAAGGCGCGGCCCGCGCGGCTTATTTTGGCAAAAAAGTAGCACTGGTGGAACGTGCCGGGCACGTCGGCGGCGCAGGCATCAATACGGGCACGGTGCCGTCCAAAACCCTGCGCGAAACGGCGCTGTATTTTTCCGGGCTGCGCCAGCGCGGACTCTATGGTATCGACTACGCCCTGCACGAGGGGCTGTCGATCGAGGATTTCATGTACCGCAAACGCATAGTGGTGGAAAGCGAATGGGGCATTATCCACCGCAACCTGGAGCGACACAACATCCAATTGGTAGGGGGCGAAGCCTCGTTCAAGGACGCGCATACGCTCCGCGTACGCCTGCACGACGGCGGCACGACGGAACTGGAGGCCGATTATTTTCTGATCGCTACGGGCTCGGCGCCCTACCACCCGGCAGGCGTGCCCTTCGACCATCCCCTCGTGTACGATTCCGATTCCATTCTCCACATGCGCGGCATCCCGAAGTCGATGGCCGTGGTGGGCGGCGGCGTGATCGGCACGGAGTACGCCTCCATATTCGTGGCGCTGGGCGTGGAAGTGGCGCTGATCGATGCGCGGCAGCGCGTCCTGCCTTTCGTCGACGGCGAAGTGGCCGCGCGCCTGCAGCAGCACCTGGAACGCCTGGGCGTGCGCTTCGTGTTCAATACCCGGATCGAAAGTACCGAACCCCGCGCCGATCACGTACGGTTGACCCTGAACACCGGCGGATCGCTCGTCGCCGACTGCGCACTGTTTGCCGCAGGCCGGCAGAGCAACGTACAGGAGCTGGGCCTCGAAGCCCTGGGTGTAGCGCTGGGCGAGCGCGGCTTGATCCGGGTCAACGAGCAGTACCAGACCAGCGTGCCGCATATCTTTGCCGCCGGCGATGTGATCGGTTTTCCGGCACTGGCATCCACGTCGATGGAACAGGCCCGGGTGGCTATCACCTACGCCTTCCACCTGCAAAACAAGGAGCGTGTGTCGCCCGTGTTGCCGCTGGCGGTGTACGCCATACCCGAAATTTCGATGGTGGGCTTGTCCGAAGAAGATTGCCAGGTGAAGGGCATCCCCTACCAGATAGGCCGGGCACTGTATGCCGACAGCGCGCGCGGACAAATCATCGGCGACACCAGCGGCATGCTGAAACTGATCTTTTCACCGGCAGATAAAAAATTGCTGGGCGTACACCTCATCGGCGAAATGGCGTCTGAATTGATCCACCTGGGCAGCGAGGCGCTGGCCAAAGGAGACACGATCGAGGTCTTCATCGAAGCGGTATACAACTACCCCACGCTGACGGATTTGTACAAGTATGCGGCATATGACGGGTTGGGCAACCTGGAACGCGCACAAAGCAAGTCGACCGGATGAAGCCTCGACCCATCCGGGTCAGCGGCCATTTCGCCTTGTTCATCGTCAAGGATTTCTAGACCAGACGGATCAAGCCAACTGAATCAGGGGTGAAGTAACAATCCATTCGCCGGTTTGCAATACACTTGCCGATTGATACCCTGCATTGCAGCATCTGAATAAGGTTAATCCTGATCTGTGGGCCCGTTTTCTTACCCGCGCGCTTCAAAATCGTCCAACCATGAAGCCAATCCGTATCGGGATCGTAGGCGGCTCTATCGCCGGGTGCCCGGCCGCTATTTTATTGCATTGTGCAGCGTCCGACGTACAGGTATTCGAACGCTCGCCACACGGCCTGGTGGAAACAAGCCGTTACCTTCCCGGAAGATTTCACCTATGCCGACGACGAGCGGCAGTCGAACGCAGCCGTTATTGCGCGGGCATTACTCCCAATTGCTGCATCAGGGCTACGTTGTCCATCCGGACCCAGTTTTCGGCCGCTTTCCCGCCGGAAAAGCGCCAAAAGTCCATATACTTAACATTGACCTGTTTGCCGGTAGCCGGAATGCCCATGAAGTCGCCGCGGTGCGTGCCGGTAAAATAGCCCCGCGAAGCCACCACATCTCCTTCCCCTACGATCTCCTCCACATATATGACCATATCAGGGAAAGCGGTCAGGAACATGGCCATGACCTGTTTGAACCCTTCGGGGCCGGGCGCGGGCATGGGCATGTCGTGGTTCATAAAATTGGGGCCCAACAAAGCGTCGAAGCCCGACAGGTCATGGCTGTTCATGGCCTTGAAGCCTTGTAATACCAAATCCTTGTTTGTCATCGGTGAAAACGTTTGATGTGAACGAATCGGTTAACACGACAAATCTGCAGGCTGGAATTGTTCAACGACCAGATCAAAACCTGTCCAATGGGTGCTCAAATGCGCGCTTCGTGCATTTTCCTGCGATTGGCTTGGTCACCATGATCGCCTGATACCGTCGCGGATAAACACTTATGGCAAAGTGTACGCTTGGGAAAAGTATTGATGACGATTGGCAAGAGTTACCAATATGTTCGCATAAATTCGCTCGCTGGAAAATTAATTTCCATACTCCGGTTTACCATTTAAAACGATCTCCGATATATGTCTGACGAACCGAAAAACGCCAAAACGGACCCCGTGTGTTCAGACGAAGAAGCCCTCCGATGGCTCCGGGACGGCGCCCCGGAACTCGTAAGCAAAGCCATGGAATGCCTGTACCGCCGGCTGCTGGACGCTGTACAGCACTGGGTCGTGTCGAAAAACGGCTCGCGCAACGACGGGCACGATGCCCTGACCGATGCCCTGACCACCCTGACAGACATCGTGCAACGAGGCAAATACCGGGACGAAGGCAAACTCGACCATTTCCTTTTCCGCATTGCCCAATACAAGTTTTACGACATGTGCCGGAAACGGGGTAAAAGCGGTGAAATTTCCATCGACGAGATTTACCCGGGCGGCATTCCCCCGGGGGTGGAGGACGATCCCGATGCGATTATTGAAAGGGACGCGGAAGCAGAGGCCAGGCGACTCAAAATGGAGCACTGCCTGGATAAAATCGGTGCGCGCTGCAAGGAACGGCTCGTCCGGTATTGGTTTATGGGACAAAGCCATGCGGAGATCGCCGAAGCGATGGGCGATGCCAGCGTTGCCGTATCGAGAGTGCGAAAGGGCAAGTGCCAGGGAAAACTTGAATCCTGTATGAAGCAGGCCTGACACCACCCAATCCAACTGTTCATTGCAAACAGAAAAAGATCATGAAAAATATAGACGATCAACAAATTGAGGACTATTTGCGGGACAAAATGACCCCGGATGAACGACGGGTATTTGAGGATGCGATGGCAGCCGATCCTGAGCTGCGGAGCCGAACGGATGCGTTGCGCGGGTTGGCAGAGTCGATCGGGCAAGTTGCCAAAGCAGACATCCGGAAGCGGGCGGAGGCAGTGAGCCGGAAGATAAGGGAAGAGGAGCAGGCGCGGGGAGGGGCGCCGAAAGGAAGGGGGATTCCCTGGGGAGGACTGATTGGGTTGATCGTGGTGGCCGTGCTGTTTTGGCTCGGCTATTCGATTTTTTTTCACGTCGAACCCAAGCCCTCCATTGAGTTGAAAGATAATCCAAGCATGCAAGGGGTACCGCCTACAACCGAACCGCTTCAACGCGGCGTTCAGGCCCCTGCGCAAAATCAGGATAGTGCCGGCAAAAAACCGCGGATAGCCAATGCCCCCAAGAAGCCACTGCCAGGCGATGAAGAAGAACTGGGGCGGGCTGCGATACAGCCTTTTGCTGCGGAAACGATCGGCGTATTGGGCCCGGACGGCCAGCCCACCGGTCGCAAAATCCAGGTGAACCAGTATAGAGACACGATACAAATGTATATTTTCAAAGATAACCTGCTGGAAATATATCTGCCGAAAGGGAAAAACCCTGCCGAAAGGGAAAAACCTGCCCAGCCCGTTAACACTTCTGGCGCGCGATAAGGATATCTATCTGAAAATGGCGGATGGCAATCCGTTGCGCCTCGAGCACACCGGGATGAGCGTAAACTTTTAACCTTTATTCAACTGCTTCCCTATGAAAAGACCTTATTGGTGCATATTGCTTCTGGCATTTGCCTCCAGTGGCACGATACTGGCCCAAGAGACGCCTAAGTGGGATTTGGAAGAAACCGATGCCACGTATATGGAGAGCGGAGATGTTGATTCGAGCGGCATTCGTCGCGGCCTCGATGGATCTCCTGATATCCCCGATCGGTTCTTTTTTCGAAACGGGATCGATATCACGGTTTTGGATCAGTCTACCCTTCCGGCCTGCGTAGGCTATGCGATCGCGGGTGCGGTTGGCATCCGGCTCAATTGGTTTTGCCGCAGGACTTGCAGCTGCAGGGGGAAACTCCCCCCGTTTTCGGCGTTGTATATCTTCAACCAAATTTACCGGGGCGACGGCAAAGGCATAACACTGGCAGCGGGACTAGACACGCTTCGGGCTCAGGGCATTTGCCTGAACGATGATTTTCGAACCGATCCGCATAATCCAAATGTAAAACCCCCGGATACGGCCGTCCAGGCGGCTAGGAAATTTCAATTTTGGAACAAACGGGAACGCATTTTTTTCTTGCCCACCGAAATGTCGGACGCCGATCAGCGGCATGCCCTTATGCTCGATTTGTTGCGCAGCCACCTATCGGCGGGCCTGCCGGTCATCGCGGGGCTGCGCTGCCCCGACGATTTTTTCCAGTTCAAAGGTGATCGCTATCACCCGGTTGAAGTGCTGCCGGAAAAAGCAAATCACGCCGTTGTGATTATGATGATTTTTGCAACATGGTCCGGTATGGGTATGTAGTAAGGTTGAATGGTGGGATAGGCGATACATGTCGCTCTAAGAAATAATGGGCTGGAATTGGACAAACCCTTACAGGCCTTACAACGGACACAAAAGATAAAAATGCTATAGGTGGTTTGTTGTGCTTTCAGACCGCGCTACGTATATTTTATTCACCGCCCACTAATTTTCAATGCCATGAACAGAATCCAGACCTTGTTCGTCACATGCACAATCGTGCTGTCGATGGCTAATTCCGCGGTTATTGCTCAATCGACCAAACTGCCATGCGACACCTTGCTGCAGCGCCTCGAGGACCTGTACAAAAAACAGGACCTGATGCACATAACCGGCCTGATCGAGCAGGTGAAAAGTACCTGCAAAACGGAATTTACCGAAAAAAGCAAACAATACGCAGATGCCATAGGCTGGCATGCATTGATCTACTTAAACTTTGGGCAGTTTAAAGAGGCATTGCAGTTAACGTTGGAACAACGTAATACCTATAACCTGTTGCAGCTGCCACGGGACGACAAAGACTATGGTATCATTCAGAGCAACCTCGCCCAAACATACATCAGCCTTGGCGACTGGGAGCCGGCAAAAATGCACAACGACTCCTCGCTTTCTATTGCATCAAAATTGCATATACAAAACCGATCAGACCATGCCATCGCTGCCTCTATTGGATACCGTTATGTCAATAAAGGGATGATCATTTTCAATCAGGCTGCTGTTCTGCCGGATCTCGCCAAATCCAAACTGGATAGCGCGGAAATGTTTTGCAGGAAAGGCGTTGCGCTGTTGGAGGACCTGAAAGACTCATCCATTTATTATATCAGCGGTCTTAATGTGCTTTCTGCAATTATTAGAGTACGCGGGCAGCTGAAAGATGCCGCAAAATTCAGTTGGAAAGCATATAAAGTCGCCCAAATTACCTTGGGCGATGCCAATCCCTTGACGTTGGTTTCAAAGGCCAATTATGCTGCCATGCTAATTGAAAGCGGAGATAAGTACAGGGGTGAAAAGTTGCTCGCCGAGGCCATCCAGGGCTTGAAAAAGGCTCATCTTACCGGCATTCCTTCTTACCGGATAATGCTGATCAACTTGGCCAATAACCAATGCTTATTAGGGAAATATGATGAGGCAGAGAAAAATGTTGAATTGGCATCCAAATTACCGCTTCCTGCCAATCTGCGGGATTCTGCAGAGCAGTTTTCCATTATGGCTCTTGTTCCGAAGGCTGTTGGAAATGAGCTGGAAGGCGTACGATGGCTTCGAAAGGCCATTCAACTGTTCGAAAAATCGAATAGCATGATTTCACAGCCATATCTGTTATGTTTGTCTAACCTGGCGACCTTTTACAGTGATTTAGGCGATTATGAAGAGTCTACCCGTTTAATAGAAAAAGCCATAGAAATATCAAAAATACTTTGGAAAGAAACTACGCCTCTAACAATAGACCTGTTAAACAATGCGGCACACTGCTATTTGAACCTCGAACAATACGATAAGGCCGAACAACTTCTGCTGGAGGTGTTGACCACCTACCGGAAAACGCGGCTGAAAACCGCTCATGTGGCCAGCATATATGAAAACCTGGCTGCATTTTATTTCCAAAAGGACAGTTTTCAGAAAGCAAGTTTTTATGCAAGGGAGGGCCTGCGCATCTGGAAGAAACAAATCGGACGGGAAAATGTCGATTACTGTCAGATGATGGTTTCCTCGGCTGTTATTGAACGAGACCTTGGGAACTACCGCAAGGCAGACCGCCTTTTCCGTGAAGCGATCCGCTTATTGGAAAAGGGCGGTAATCAACAAACCGACAACTATTTTTTCGCGCTCACTGAGCTGGGCAAATTCCGGGAATTCCAAGGCAAAACGGAAGAAGCGTATGCGCTTTTTTTGCGCGCATGGAGCACGTTGCAGGACCGCATACAGGCCGATTTTACTTTTTTATCGGAAAACGGCAAGGAGCGTTTTTTACAAAAGAAGGAAGCCGACCTTCAAAACCCCCAGCGCCTGGCCTCCATATACCACCGTTCCCTGCCCGCTGCCGCCGGCCTGGCCTACGACAATGAACTGGCGCTCAAAGGCCTCCTGCTCTACTCCGCACAGGCTGTCGCCGCCACTATCCAAGCCTCGGGCGATACGGCATCGCTCCGTTTATTCAACGACTGGAAATCGACCAAACAACTGCTCGCCCGGCAATATAGTCTGCCTGCCCGTGACCGCCTCGTCCAAGAAAAAATTCTTGCGGGCCTCCTCAGCGACGCTAACCGGGCTGAAGCCCAACTCACCCTTCAATCCGCCGATTTCTATGCGGCCCGCAGCCCTGTCAACTGGCAGCGCGTGCGCGACAGCCTCGCCACGGGTGAAGCGGCCGTCGAATTTACCCGCTACCGCCACTACGACGACAAAGAAGCGCTTTACGGCGCCCTGGTGCTGCGCCCTGGCGATACGCTCCCCATCTATGTACCGCTGTTTGAAGAGCACCAACTCCTTCAACATCTTGAGGACGCGTCTGGCGTAGAAAATTTCAAGGAATGGGTGGCCGTTACCTACCTGGGCGCCACAGAGACCAGGCTTTATCAACTTATCTGGAAGCCCCTCGACTCCCTGCTCGGTAATACGCACACCGTGTATTACGCCCCTGCAGGGCTCCTCCACCGAATTTCCTTCCCGCTTATCGGGCAAACTTCGGAACAACCGTTGCTCCAGCGCTACGACCTGCGCCTGGTAGGCAGCACCCGTGAAGTCGCCCTCGGCCGCAAACCCGTGACGGCGGCAAGCATCCAATCCGCGCTGCTCTGCGGCGGTATTCAATACAACGCCGATAGTCTCTGCCTCGTCCAGAACAAACCCCGGCACAGGTTCGACCCCTTCGATCTGCCCGGCGACGACCAGGCCTCCCTGGCGACGCGCGGCGGCTGCCTGGCGGGCGCCATACCTTTCCTGCCGGGTACCCTTGTCGAAACCGACCGCCTGTATGTACGCCTGAACGCCCGCTTCCCCACCCGGCTCTTCCAGGGTTGCGTCTCTACCGAGGCCGAGATCAAAGCCTTGGGTAAAAATGCCTCGGCGCCCGGCATCCTGCACATTGCTACGCACGGTTTCTTCTGCGATATCCCGCAGGTCAAAGCCGCCGCCGACCAGTTGCCGCTGTTCCGCACCGGCCTGCTGCTCGCGGGCGCCGAGCGCGTAAGCATGGGCGGTCAGCCCTTCACCGGCATGGACGACGGTATCCTGTACGCCTACGAAATCGCCGACCTCAACCTGACGGGCACCAAACTCGTCGTACTGTCGGCCTGCGAAACGGCCCTGGGCGAGATTCGCGGCGGCGAGGGCGTGTACGGCCTGGCGCGGGCGTTCCGGCTGGCGGGCGCCGAGCACGTGATGATGTCGCTCTGGCAGATCAACGATGCGCAAACCGTCCGATTCATGGAGACCTTTTACGACAAATGGCTGGGCGGGCAGGACATTCACGAGGCCTTCCGCGACACCCAGCGCAAACTCCGGCAAACGGGCGTGGGACCGGACGTGTGGGGAGCATTTGTATTGCTGTAAAATAGTATTGGTTATTCCCGTTCACCAATTTTATACGCCATGAATCTATTAAAATACGTTTTTACTGTCGGCATCTTGCTGTTATTATTTGGATCGCTACCTGCCCAAAACCTCACCTGCGATTCCCTTCTCAAACGCGCCGAAGAACTCGGCAGGCAGCAGGATTTGATGCAGATGGCCGGCCTGGTGGAAAAAATTGAGGCAGTGTGTAAAGCGCAATACACCGAAAACAGCAAGCAATACGCCGATGCTCTTGCCATGCATGGCGTCGTGTACGAGGGCTTCGGACGTATTGAGGATGCCCTGGCGCTTTTCCTGCAGGAACGCGACCTGCACAATCTGCTTCAACTACCATACGATGATGAAGATTACGGGAACAACCAGAGTAATCTGGGGCAATGCTATCTAGTCCTTGGCGATATGGAATCGGCCAAGGTGCACAACGATTCTGCAATTGCCATCGCCATTAAGGTACATGGCAAAAAGCACAGCTTGTACGGCCATCGCCTGGTCAACCAGGGAATCATCTTTTTCAAACAACCCAACCCCAATCTGGACAGTGCTGAAATTTGTTTTCGGACCGGTCTTCGGGTGCTGCGAAATACCAATGATACCTACTATGTCATCCAGGGCCTTAATGCTTTTGGGCTACTGCTCAAAACTCGGGGCAAGCACAAGGAGGCCATTGAAAAATTCAAAGAGGCCTATCAGATTGCCCGGGCAAAATTCGGCGAATCCAACCTGCTGACTGCGCTGTCGCTGACCAACGAAGCGGTCGTGCGCACGGAGAACGGGGAGTATTATGAAGGGGACAAGCTATTGGATCGAACGATACGGGTCATAGAAAAATCGGGCTTTACCGCCAATCCCCTTTACCGGGCCATGTTGACCAATCAGGCCGTGGCCAACGTCAAATTAGGCAAATACGACGAGGCGATCCGCTTACTGACCAAAGCTTCTCTGTACAATCTAGTACCGAATCCAGTGGATTCCGCCGAGTATTACTCGTCATTAGCCTTGGTTCATCAGGCCAGGGGTGATGTGCTGGAAGCGATGAAAGGATTTAGGATAGCGAAAGCCATGTTTGAAAAAGCAAATCAAACACTGGACGAGCACTATTTTGTAGTATTGTCTAACCTAGGTAGCCTTTATTCAGAAATCGGGAATTACGACGAGGCTACCCGGTTAACGGACGAGGCTATCAATATTTCAAAGCGAATTTGGAAGACCCCTTCACAATTATCCGTTGCCTTATTGGACAATGCTGCTAATAATTATTATGACCACGGAGAATACGAAAAAGCGGATAGTTTGCTGTCGGAGGCATTAAGCATTGCCCAGCAAACGTCGAAGGCAAACCAGAACCTAGCAGCAGTATATCAAACTTATGGCCTGTTCAAATACAACACCAACGATTTACAGCAGTCAAAAGCCTATATATCCGAAAGCAGGCGCTTGTATTCAAAAACCGCCAGGCCTGAGAGTATTGACTATTGCATGACTATGGTTTCAGCAGCGGTTTTAGAAAACCTCACAGGAAGCCCCAAGAAGGCTGAAAAGTGGAGTAAAACCACACTACGCCGTCTGAGAAATGGTGGCAATGAAAGAACCCTGGCCTATGTACGAGCCCTGTCTGAATACGGAAAGATATTAGCAGCACGTCACGATAGTGTTGGTGCAATTACCCAATTTCGCGTAGCGCAAGCGCGGCTGATGGAGTGCCTGAATGCAGGTTTCACATTTTTATCTGAAAATGGCAAGGAACGCTTCCTCCAGCAATATGAAGACGACCTCCACAACCCTCAACTGTTCACTTATCGCTCTTGGCGTGAAATACCCGAAGCCGCCGAACTCGTTTACGACAACGAACTAGACACCAAAGGCCTGCTGCTTTATTCCGTCCAGTCCGTTGGCGCTGCAATCAAAGCATCCGGCGACACCGCCCTGATCCACCTGTTCGACGATTGGAAAAATATCAAACAACTCCTGGCCCGGCAATTCAGCCAGCCGTCGCAGGATCGCCTCGTCCGTCAAAACATCCTGGACAGCCTCGCCCATATTGCCGACAGCGCCGAGGCTACGCTGAGCCTTCGCTCGATCGATTTTTACGCGGCGCGTACGCCGGTCCACTGGCAGCGCGTGCGCGACAGCCTCCATGCCGGCGAGGCGGCCATTGAATTTACCCGATTCCGGTTTCATGACAACCGGCTCAAGGTCGACAGCGCCTATTACGCCGCCGTTGTCGTCCGCCCGGGCGACCGCTACCCGCACTTTGTCCCGCTTTTCAACGAGCAACAACTCCTCGACCATCTCGGCACGGTCGAAGACTTGAAAAACCTCCAGGAACGCATCGGCGTAATTTACCTGGGCAACGGCGAAACCCCGTTGTATCAACTCATCTGGAGACCGCTTGATTCCCTGCTCGCCGGAGTAAAAACGATCTATTTCGCCCCCGCTGGCCTGTTGCACCGCCTTTCCTTCTCGCTCATCAGTGCAGGCCAACCGCTACTCCCGCGATACGACCTGCGCCTCGTGGGCAGCACCCGCGAAGTCGCCCTCGGCCGCAAACCCGTGACCGCGGATTCCATCCCATCCGCATTGCTCTGCGGCGGTATTCAATACAACGCCGATAGTCTCTGCCTCGTCCAGAACAAACCCAAGCACAGGTCCGACCCCTTCGATCTGCCGGGCGACGACCATGCTTCCCTGGCGCTTCGAGGAGGGTGCCTGGCGGGCGCCATACCTTTCCTGCCCGGTACCCTTGTCGAAACCGACCGCCTGTATGTACGCCTGAACGCCCGCTTCCCCACCCGGCTCTTCCAGGGTTGCGTCGCCACCGAGGCCGAGATCAAAGCGCTGGGCAAAAATGCCCCCGCGCCCGGCATCCTGCACATCGCTACGCACGGTTTCTTCTGCGATATCCCGCAGGTCAAAGCCGCCGCCGACCAGTTGCCGCTGTTCCGCACCGGCCTGCTGCTCGCGGGCGCCGAGCGCGTAAGCATGGGCGGTCAGCCCTTCACCGGCATGGACGACGGCATCCTGTACGCCTACGAAATCGCCGACCTCAACCTGACGGGCACCAAACTCGTCGTACTGTCGGCCTGCGAGACCGCCCTGGGCGAGATCCGCGGCGGCGAGGGCGTGTACGGCCTGGCACGGGCGTTCCGGCTGGCAGGCGCCGAGCACGTGCTGATGTCGCTCTGGCAGATCAACGATGCGCAAACCGTCCGCTTCATGGAGACCTTTTACGACAAATGGCTGGGCGGGCAGGACATTCACGACGCCTTCCGCGACACCCAGCGCGAACTCCGGCAAGCGGGCGTGGGCGAGGACGTATGGGGAGCATTTGTATTGCTGTGATTTTTGGGGTGAAAACGGGTTTACCTTTTGGGCACGCCTGCGATTATCCGGTATAGTCATTCACCAACCAATGCTCCTGCGTATGAAAACGTTCTTTTTTACGGCATGCTTCCAACTGGTTTTGATTTGCCTTCCGCAAGCGGCAGTTTTTTCCCAATCGCCGGGATATCCCGAATTTCCTGGTGCACGTTCTGCGGCCCGGAACGCGCGATTTCTCGAACAACCGGTGCCGGGCACAGAACTCGCCTTCCAGGCGGCCGATATCTGCCTGCAGGATTCTTTCCTGGGCTATCAGGTCGCTTCACCGTACGATTCGAACCTTATCTATCACCGTGTCTATCGCTACGACGATCAAAACCGCCTGATCTATTTGGAATATATGCATTGGGATTCCGCGACGGCAGCTTTCCAGGGCGATTTCAAACAAATTCGAGCCTTTTACGGCGCTTCCACCCAATTGTATGACTCAACCGAATACTATACCTGGGACCTTGCAACTATGGACTGGAAAGGCAGCAGTAAAGCCAATTACACGTATAATGCAATAGACAGCCTGCATTGGCAGACAGTATTTCAGTGGGGTGCCGCCTACCATAGCTGGACCCCCTATTACCGCACGGAAACTACGTACAATACACAAAACAGAAAAGAAAAGACGGTTTTGGAGATCATGAATGCCACCTCCGGGGTATGGACCTATTCCTCCAGAACGGACTTTACCTACGACCTCGCCGGGAAACTGGCACAAACCGATCAATACATTTACTCCGGCAATGCCTGGAAACCGCAATACCGCGACCTGTATCAGTACAATGCGCCCGGGAACCTGGTTTCTATTCTCAAACAATCACCCGTTTCCAATGGCGGTTGGACTAATTACCACAAAACCACCTACGATTACGCCAACCCGCAACAACCCTGGACGGACCAGCGCGATTACGTATGGGTCAGCGCCGTGCAAAGTTGGGTGGACGACCGATGGATGCACCGGGCCTACGACAGTCAGAACCGGCAGACAGAATTCAGTTCTTACCGCTGGCGCAACAATCGTTGGGAAGGCAGCGGCTCCAGCCGGTTCACGGCATCGCCCGACGGCAGTACAATGGAGTACAGCTATTGGGAATGGGATACGCTTGCCGCTACGTGGATCGGAAGTTTCAAGGATGTATACCACCTGAATGGGCAAGGCCGCACGCAAACTGCGGAAACCTTTACGTGGCTTTCACTGCCCGACCATTGGTCGCCGGAGTACCGATTTTTCTATCATTATGATTCGTCCGGTTATCTGAGTGGAGCTGCGAGGGAAGACTATTACCCCAACACCGGCCAATGGAAATTCTGGGGAAATGACTATCTTTTCTATTCTTGTATTACCATTCCAACGCAAGAGGTGTCGGCCAAAGCTGCGCTTTCCGTGTATCCTAATCCTGCGCATGGCACGCTGCAAATCCGGGGGGAAACAAGCACAGGCAGCACCGTTTCCATTTTTGCTACAGACGGCCGGCTGATCCGCCGCATCCAACTCGCTGCCGGCGAGAATACCATCGATCTGGACGGCATAGACCCGGGCGTGTATATCCTTTCGATCCTTTGTGGCAACCAATACTATATCCCGGCAAAAATTGTGGTGGAATAACATGGTTTGATTGCCAATCCCCCGTCAATTTTCCAGGGATGGAGCCGTCTTTTTTCCAATCGCTCTTTCATCTCCGTCCGACGGTTTCACCTTTCTCTGCACAAGGTGATCCTGCAATATCTATTAATGCGCGTTTAAACTTTCGGCGCCGGGCCGCTTGCAGCCGGGCGGCCGGGATATAAAAATACGCTTAGATCATTGAATCGTAAACTCAAATCCAGGCCGTTGAGGTCAGTTGACTTTAGCGTAGCCAACAAAATTTCTTCCATATGCTAGACGCAATCATTTCAAAGGACAGCCTCTCGCTCCAAATGCTACAGGAAATTTTTTCGAATGCTTACATTGACTTTGTAGAAGAGGACGGGGAACTTCTCATCAAAGATCCCTATAAAGTTTATGTACTGCCGGATACCTCGGGGCGCTTTATTCGCTTCCTGCTTTTGATCAAACTTGACCCTAAAGCGGGGGAGTTGAAGCAATTGAGAGCCGTTAACCAGATGAACTCCGAGTATCTGATGTTCCAAAACAGCATGTCGGAAGGCGTATTATATATCCGATATCATTTTTGGACGGAAGGCGGCGTCTCACCCAAAAGTATTGTCAGCGCCTACAAATTCTTTTCAAAGGCCGTAGGGGAGATCATTGACGATATGTCAAAACTGAATGTTATCGTCTGAGCGGGCGGTTTGGGATTGTTCAAACAATCGGCGCCGATTGTTTGAACAATCCCACCTGCGCGGTGGAATAACGTTGATATTCTTCCGGTTGTCCCGTCGATTTTTCGCCATTTGAAGGACGGGGTCCATTATTTTCTTCCGATCTTTCGCACATCCCCTTTCCCAGCGGTTTACCTTCTCCCTTTCCGGCCGATATTTTTTTACCCGGTTCATCAAACCCGTACCGCTATGCCCTGCTTGAAAACACTATTCCCCGCGCTTGCCGGCTTCGTACTCCTGTGCCTCCCCGCCCGCCTGCGCGCCCAGCAACCCGCCAACGACAACTGCGCCAACGCTTCGGTGATCGCCATCTCCGGCGGCGGTTTCGACTACGGGGTCTTCACGTCGGCGACGACGGACCTGACCAACGCTACGGGCGAAGCCGGCGAATATTTCTCTTTCGCGCAGCCGGACCACCATGTGAAGTCCGTCTGGTACGAATTTACCCTCCCGACGCGGCGCAGCCTGAAAGTGGAAATGTTCGGCAGCAACCTGACGAATACCGCCGTCACGCTATACCGGCCTGCCACCTGCCTGCCCCTCAAAGACAGCCTTTCGGGTACACAAAACGGCAATACGGGCGGATTCATTGAAAACGTTTGTTCCAACTACGGCACTTACCGTATCCAGGTCACCGCCCCTGCGGGCCTGAGTGCGTCCGTGTATATAAAAATCACCCTTTCCTGCCCCAGCGACGCTGCTAATTCCAAATACGATTGCCCGCCCGACGCCTACGCGTTCAACGCCGGCAACCCGCTGCCGCAAAACAGCCCAACATCCAGCGGCAGCCACAACATCGCCTGCCAGAGCATCGACTACGCCGCCGAAAACGACTGCCTGCCCCTGCCCGACAAGGCCGATTACACCCAGAGTACCTGGTATGTGTTCAAAACCGGCGCCCGGGTGGACCTGCTGTCGTTCAATTGCAATATGGGCTTCACAGGCTCGCGGCTCGGCTACCGGATTTACCAGGGCGACGTGCGCCCCGCCGGACCGGCCGGACTCACCCAAATCGACTGCGGGCTGGCCAAGGAAGACGGATCGACCCGGCATATCGACTTCCCCTGCATCCTGCTGCCCAACACCCTGTATAGCATCGAACTGTTGTTCCACAAGGATTTTACCTATTCCAGTTTCTACCTGACCGCCCGCCAGCGCGGCGAAACGCCCACGGGCTGGCCCAAACCCGTGCAGCCGCCGGTGCTGGCCGCCAACCAACTCGGCGTGCTGCCCAACGGCGGGCCCACCGCGTGGAAAGACCGTTTCGATTGCAGCGCCCGCATCAGCCTGAACCCCTGCCCGCCGGCCAATCCCGTTTCGGGCACTGTAACAATCGGTTCCGGCTCCAATGCCCGGGCGTTCGACCTCGCCACCTGGGCGACTTTTACCCTGACGAGCGACGCCAATGTGGATTTTGATTATACGAGCTACAATTATTTCCTCACCCGCATTTTCCGGAAAACGCTGGGCAACAGCTGCCCGTCGCCCGACCCGGCAACAGATTTGGTTTATGAATTCTACGGCTCGGAAGGCGCAAAAGACTGTTTGCCCGCCGGCGATTATGCCGTGCAGGTATTGGCTGGTATAGCTTATTCGTACCCGAACGCGAACGGCTTTTGGGACAAGTGGTCTTTTGGCTACCTCGGCACGCCATTCGAGTTGCGCTTCACGGTGGATTACCTCCCGGTCAACGGCCTGTTCATGCTCGACGCCCCCGGCGCCTTCGACCCGGTCAACGCGTTCAACCCGCTCCAGGACGGCGTGATCTATCCGGCCGCGCCGGCGATATTTATTTGTAAAAACACCGTGCTGCCGGCCAACGGCCTCTGCACCGGCGCCGCCAAGGCACTCTACCGCGAGGTTAGGATCGACCAGGACGGGCTGCTGTGTATGGCCAACCTGCGCACCGACGATTACCCCGACGCGCCCGTGCGCTATCAGTTCTACCAGGCCGACGCCAACGCATCGGCCAATGCCCAAAACGCCCACAACGCAGGCCAGACGATCGCGGGCATGACCGACTACCTCGGCTTCTGCATCGACAAAGACGACAACACGTACAACCCGGCGGGGCTGGACACCTTCTGCACCTGCGCCACTGCAGGCGTGTATACCCTGGTCAGTCTCGGCGATTCGGCCAATGTGGGCAAAGGGGATGCGCCGAAATTCCGCCACCGCATCCTGAAAACCGTGCACGACAGCCGCGCCAACGCCGAAACCGTCAACGTGGGAGCGACCGTGCCGGGTACCTACACCAGCCAGCCCGACGTGTTTTCCTGCGCCGACAACCTCGGCGTCATGCCGCCCTGCGGTAACCGCAAAAAACTGATCTTCCGCCAGTTCTACCTCCAGGCGCCGGCGCTGGTGACGATTTTGGAAACGGGCGCCAGCACCCCCTTCTTCAGCCTGTTCCAGGGGCAGGCCACCGACCCGGCCAGCAACCTGACGCTCGTAGGAACGGGTTGCGGCGCGGCCTTTTCGTCGCCCGACAGTTGCGCGCCGCTACAGCCGGGCTGGTACACGGTGGTGTCGTATGGCTCCGGGCCAAATTACACCGACAAACACAGTTGGGACAACCTGGGCCACGCAGTGGATGTTGGAAAAACAGACCAAATCGCGATCAAGTTGGACTCGGCCCGGACCCCGAAATTCAACCGCCCGTACAAAGGATATCAGGCTGGCGTCACCGACTGGACACCCCTGCCGCCCGTCAACCCCAACGCCGTGACCGGCAAACTGTATCCGCTCCCGACCGAGTATTTTTGCAATCCCGACACGCCGTTTATCGCCGACAGCCTCCTGCCCTGCGCCGCCGGCTATAACCGCATTGCGTTCTATGTTTTCGCCATTACGCAATCTTCTTTTGTCCAAATCCGCAATGTCGACACCAGTTTTTACGTCGAAGTTTTCCCGTTCGACGTGGCCGCTACGCCGGGGGCCCTGCTCAATGTGGCGCCCGTTTATCAATGCCTGAGCGCCGGCAAGGACTACCGCCAGATCTGCGACCTGCCGCCCGGGAAGTACACCATAGCCATTTTTGCCAAAGACAAACACAAAGGCGCTACCGTTACCCCGGCGCTCTACATCGAAGCCGTGGGGGCCTCGCGCTTCGACGACGCTTCGGACGCGTATGATTTCGACCTGATCCCGCCGGGCGGCATCTGGCGCAATGGAAAAACGGCCGACACCAACCCCCTTTATCCGCTCGAAGCGCCCAGTCGCGACGTGTTCTACTGCACTACCGGCGCCCGCAACACCGACCCCACCGACACGCGCTGCGGCACCCAGCTCAACCCGCTGATCTATGCTATCAATGGACCCAAACCGCTGTTTCTGCCCGGCAACCCGCCGCCGCCCGTGAGCCAGCCCTGGCGCACGCTGTGGTACACCTTCGTACTCGAAGGCTCGGGCACGGCATCCATATCGGTCAACCCGCTGACGCCCGGCTCGCCGCGCCCGTTCATAGCCGTGTACGAGAGCCCCCTGGACGCCACGCAACCCTGGAGCGGCCTGAAAAATTTGGGCGACGCCGCGCTGTCGGCCGGCCTCACCCTGTTGGATGAAAACGTAAGCTATTTCTGCGATGCGGATTATGCCTTCAACAACATCGACCTGTCGTTTCCGAAAAGCGGCTGCGTCAAAAACCGCGTCCGCTACTTCCTGGTGGTGAGTTTCGACGCCGACGAGCCCAATTTTCCCAATCAGGCGATCTCTATTTCCATCAAATACGACGATGTGCCGACTTACCCGGCCCTCTACGACGAACGCACGACGGCCAACGTACTCAATGGCCTGGGCCAAACCCAACCACCTTACACGGCCGTTCCGCTGGCCCCGGGCAACGTATTCACCGGACCCGAATTTTCATTGCAGTGTTACACCAAAAACGCGACCGACCCGCCGGGTTCCTGCAGCAACGGAGGCGAATCGGCCTGGTTCAAATTCGAGGTGCTTACCACCGGTCAATTTTACGTGGCCTTGCAAAAGGTGGGTGTCGCCGGCTGGTTCGACAACACCCTCGACATGTCCGTTTGGCAGGAAA
Organism: Saprospiraceae bacterium; assembly: GCA_044230315.1. Classification (GTDB taxonomy): domain Bacteria; phylum Bacteroidota; class Bacteroidia; order Chitinophagales; family Saprospiraceae; genus M3007. The sequence goes on along the minus strand of JBGARJ010000068.1, from coordinate 2,194 downwards.
CGACGCCCGGCGGCGCGTTGCTCCAATTGCCCTTGTCGTATGTATATATTTCGAACGAACACGAATGGATGAGTGGCTGCATCGGGCCGGGTATCTACTACCTGCTGGTGCGATCGTGTTCGAGTATCGATGAATTGCAGCCGTACAAGGCGGTGATCAAACTCACGGATTCGCCCGGCGATTTCTGTTCGAACGCCATCCCGCTCGATGTCACCAATGCCAGCCCCGTCACGGCCAGCGCCACGGTGGATTGCCACACCATCGGCACCGATTTCGGCGAGACCTCGCCCGACGGCATGGGCTGCCTGTTTGGGCCGGCGGGCAAAAAAACCACCTGGTTCCGCGTGCACGTGACCGCCGGGCCGAAAGTGGATCTCAATTTCAAATTTGCCGAAAACCTGAACGGCAGCACGGTGACGCTCAACCACCTCGCCTACCGGGTGTTCTCCGGCTCCTGCGGCGCGCTCACCCCCGTCGTTTGCAGCGCTGTGGGCAGCAATGTGATCACCCAAAACTGCCTGGGCCCGGGCGATTACTTCGTACAGGTAGCCCTGCCGGTAAAAGTGGGCAGCACGGCGGTGGAGGGCACGATCTCCCTCACCGTCACCGCCACCCCGAACACCGATCCCAATTGCACGCCCACCAACCCCAATGCACCGCTGGCCGGCTTTGATTTCAGCGCCGATTGCCAAACGATTTCTTTTGTCAACACCTCTACCGCCGGAGCCGATATCGCTTACCTGTGGCAGTTCCCCGGCGGCGCCACCAGCACGCTCGCGTCGCCCGTATGGACGCCGCCCGGCCCGGGGACCTATGCCGTGACGCTCACCGTGACGAATACGGCCAATAACCTGACGGCTACGCTGACGAAGTCCGTTTCGGTCAACGCGCCCTTTGCCGCTTACCAGCCTTTGGCCGACGGGCTGAGTTGCAACGGCGCAAGCGTGACGCTGGACGCCACGCTACCCGGCGCGACGTACCTCTGGAGCGATAATTCCACCGCGGCTGCGCTGACGACCGCCCAGGCAGGCACGTTTTGGGTGCTGATCAAAAAAGACGGCTGTGAAAAACGCGACACGGCCATCGTCACCGCCGTAGATGCGCATGGAACAGTAAACGCCATACTGTGCCCCGGCGACACGCTCAGCGTCGGCAACCAACTGTTCTACGCCGGCCAGGCCAGCGGTTCGGTCACGCTGCCCGCCGCCCATCCGCTGGGCTGCGACAGTATCCTGAGCGTGGCGCTGAGTTTTTACCCTCCGGCCAGCCAAAACCTCGACACCACACTTTGCGCCGGCTTGGCGTTCAGCATTGGCGGGCAAACATTTTCGGCGGCCAACCCGTCGGGCCAGGTGACCCTGCCCAATCAGGCGCCCCACGGCTGCGACCTCTCGCTCAATGTGAACGCCACCTTTACCCCGCCGCCGGATTTCTCGATCGAGCAAACCCTGTGCAAAGGCGAAACCTTTACTTACCACGGCGAAACGTTTTCCGAAACCCATCCCTCCGCAACCGTCATCCTGCCGGCCTCTGCGCCCGGCGGCTGCGACACGACCGTGGCGGTCAGCGTGGCGTTTTATTACCCGGATACCCCCCTGGTGGTCGTGCAGCGCTGCGCCAACCAAACGTTTACGTTCGGCGACAGCACCTTCACGCCGCAGCACCCGGGCGGGTGGGTCACCTTGCCCGGAGCAACGACCCAATACGGCTGCGACAGCATCGTACAAGTGGAAGTCGCGTTTTTGCCAACCGTCGCAGTCACGGAGCAACCCGCCTTGTGCGCAGGGCGGAGCATCGTGATCCACGGGCAGACGTTCTCGGAAGCCAACCCCAACGGCGTGATCCTGGTGCCGGGCGAAGGCGGCGATTGTGATACGGTGCTGACGGTGTCGCTTCATTTTTTGCCCGATGTGCTGGCCGTGCGCCACCCCAATATTTGCACCGGCAAAACCATCACGTTGTACGGACAGACGTTCTCGGAGGCCAATCCCTCCGGCGTCATCCACATCCCCGGGCTGAACGGCGACTGTGACACGGTGCTGACCGTGTCCGTTACCTTCCTGCCCGATGTGCAGGCGGCGCTCCAGCCCACCGTCTGCGCGGGCAAAACCATCACCGTTTACGGGCAAACCTTCTCCGAAGCCAACCCCACCGGTGTGATCCACATTCCGGGCAAGGGGAACGATTGCGATAC
>JBGARJ010000012.1:0-140919 GCA_044230315.1 Saprospiraceae bacterium | reverse complement strand
GGGCGTTTTGATGATGTTTCCGAAGTGATCGTGGCGTTGGGGTACGATGGCAGCAATTGCCGCGGTTATATGACGTATGCAAAAAGCCAGGAGCGGTTTGTCCTTGACGGTACACTCGACGGCATGGTGCTTCTGCTCGACGAGCGCGACCCAAACGGCACGGTCAGTGGACACCTTACGGGGTCGCTCCAAGGCGACCAGATCGACGCCGAATGGACCAACGCAGCCAATACCCTGGGTGGCCGGCTGGCAGCTAAAGAAGCCACATCCAAAAATCCGGTCAACCTGCATTGTGGCGACAATAAATGGGTGAACCGGTACATAGCGCGCTGGAACGACGGCCGGGTGGACCTTACCCTGGCGCGCGTTAACAACAACGCCCTCAACGGTTATCTCTGGATCGAGGCCGACAACAAAACCTACACCCTCTCCGGGAAAATATTCCCCGACGATCACTACGAAATACAGGCCTTGTTGCCCAATGGCAAAACAGCCGCGCACCTGCAGGGCAGCCTGAAAATCATACAAGCCACCGAATGCAACTGGGTGGGATCGGGTGAAAAACGCACCATTAAGTTCACCCTGCGGGAAAACTACCTCGTCGGGTGTCTCGAGTTTGCCGATTATGCGAGCAGCTACGATGCCCTCTACCCCCGTACCCGATGCGAGGCATGCAACAAAACGCTCGATCACCGCATCAGCGATTGGGTGAGCCAATGCAAAAACACGATTGCCACACAGAAAAAAGCGTCGGTACCCTCCAACCGAAACACCCTGCGGGCCAGCGCCTGGTACGAAGTGACCTGCTGGACGGAAACCATTTTTTGCGGCTACCTCACCTTTGCCGAATCGTGGCAGGAAGCGACCTCGGGTGTTTCGTTCAACTTTGATTTGCGAACTGGCAAAGAGATCATCTACGACGACCTGTTCAACCGCAATTTCGATGCAAAGGAATGGTTTGCGGATTACGCCCGGCGGGAGTCGCCCAAAATGGCAAAATTTGCGACCGACCCCGCGTTCCGCGAATGGCTCGCCACGGAAGGTTTTCCCATGTTTACCATTCGCCGCGACGGTCTTGAACTCAGCACCCGATTTCATCCGGTGTATGGCCAACAGTTTATTACAGTGCCGTATAGTGTATTGAAACCTTATATGCGCCGGGATAACCCCATCACCGACCTGGTCAAATAGTATTGCGATAGAACGTGGATACATCCGAACTGCTAAAAAAAGTACGCAAGGTCGAGATCAAGACAAGAGGCTTGAGCCGGCACTTGTTCACGGGAGGCTACCACAGCGCCTTCAAGGGCCGCGGCATGTCGTTTAGCGAAGTCAGGATGTACCAACCCGGTGACGACGTCCGGTTGATCGACTGGAACGTCACCGCCCGAACCGGCGAACCGCATGTCAAAATCTTTGAGGAAGAACGCGAACTGACGGTGATGTTGCTGGTCGACATCAGCCGTTCGGCGCAATTTGGCACTACCGGCCAAAGCAAGCAGGATGTCATGACCGAGATTTGCGCCGTACTGGCTTTTTCGGCTATCGCCAACAACGACAAAGTGGGTGTCCTGCTGTTTTCCGACCGGGTGGAGCTGTTCATCCCCCCAAAAAAGGGCCGGCAGCACACCCTGCGTATTATCCGCGAATTGCTCAACCTCAACCCCGCCGGGCGCGGCACCGACCTCGCCGGCGTGCTGCAGTATGCGCACAATGTGCTGAAGAAACGCAGCGTTTGTTTTATCCTGTCGGATTTTATCACCGCCGGTTTTGAAGCGCCCCTGCGCATTTTTGCCAAACGGCACGATTGTATCGGCCTGCACTGCTGGGACCCCCGCGAGCGCCATCTGCCCGACGTCGGGCTGTTGCGCGCCACCGACGCCGAAACCGGGGCTACCGCCTGGATCGACACCACCGCCCCGGCATACCGCCGGCTTTATACCCGCCGGTTCGACCAACGAACCACCGAAACCAGGGAGCTCTTTCACCGCGCCGGCGCTGATTTTTTGAGTATCGAAACCACCGAATCGTATGCGCAGGTACTACTGCGCTTTTTTGAACAACGGGCCCACACAATCATGCACGGATGAGCCGCGTGAAACAATATAGGAACCCACAGCGCCCGACCTGGGATCCAGGCTGCGGTAAACACAGTGCCGCCCGCAACTGGCTGCCGCATTTCGGGCAACAGGCAGCCCTGCCGTTCCTGTTTTTTTTGTTTTTCTGCGCACAACTAAACGCTCAATCCAATGCCGTTGCGGCTTTTGACAGCGGATATGTTGAAACCGGCAATCCCTTTTGGCTCCATATCTATGCACCTGATCAATATGGACAGCCGTTGCAGGTCGATTTTTCCAATTGGGACACGCTGCTTCCCAGCGAAAACATCCTCTACCGGAGCGACTGGCGGCGTGAAGCCAACGGCTGGGCGCAGGACCTGAAACTTATCCTGTTCGACTCTGCTCATCTGTCATTGCCGCCATTGGACATAGCATTGCAGAATGGCGAACGTCTTCAAACCAATGCCCTCGAACTAGAGGTATTGCCGACCCCCTCGTCGGACGATCCGGCTGACCTGCAGGATATCAAGAGCATCCATCTCGAACCCGTTAGTTGGCGCGATTATATCCGTCCTTACCTGCCCATCGTGGTGGGCGTGCTCTTGTTTGCGTTTGTAGTATGGTGGCTTTTGTTGCGACGTAAAAAATCGGGGTTGAAAGCCATCCGGACCATTCAGCAAGCGCCGCACGAGTTGGCATTTCGCCGCCTGGCCGAGCTGGAGCGCCGGCAATACTGGCAAAACGGGCAACTTAAGACCTATTACTCCGAACTTACCCACATTGTCCGGGAGTACCTCGAACAACGGTTTCATATCCTGGCGTTGGAATCGGCCTCGGAAGAAATCATTCATGCGTTGCTGCAAAAGACCGATATGCCCGCGCCTTTGCTGGCGCCCTTGTCGGAACTCTTGCGCTGGGCGGATTTGGCCAAATTTGCCAAAGGCGCCCCTCCCGAGCATTTCCACGGCCAGGCCATGCGCGAGGTGCGCCAGATGATTGAACAAACCATCCCGACGCCAGTGGACGACCACCAACCCGACACTTCGACGCCTCATGCAAGATGATATGCGATATAATTGCCGGCAAAGACCGATGACCACTATGTTAACCGCAGGATGCACTGACGCATGACACTCGCCCAACCACTTTGGCTGTTGCTGCTTTTGGCGCTCCCCTTGCTGATCGGCCGGCGAAGCAGGCAAGGTGCACAGCGCCATCTGGTGCTGTATATGCCCGACCGGGCGATGTTGCGCGGCGGTGCTACCTGGCGGGTTTGGGTGCGGCGCTGGTTGCCCTTCATGCGCTGGACGGCGTTGGGCTTGCTGGCACTGGCCATGGCCCGCCCGCAACGCCAGTGGCAGGAGGAGAAAATCCAGGCCGACGCGATCGATATCGTGTTGGCCCTCGACATCTCCCCGAGCATGCTGAGCAAAGATTTCGAACCCGACCGGCTCACCGTGGCGAAGCGCGTAGCGTCGGAATTTATCGACAAGCGCCCGTACGACCGCCTGGCATTGGTAGCTTTTGCAGCAGAGGCCTTTACCCAATGTCCGCTCACGACCGATCATCGGATTGTTCAGCAGTTTTTGAAAGACCTGGAGGTGGGTCGACTGGAAGACGGCACGGCTATCGGCATGGGGCTGTCGACAGCCATCAACCGGCTGAAAGACAGCCCTTCGCGCAGCAAAGTGGTCATCCTGCTCACCGACGGCGAGAACAATGCCGGGTATATTTCGCCGCAGAAAGCCGCCGAAATTGCCAAAACGCTGGGCATCCGGGTGTACACCGTTGGGATCGGGACCAACGGCGTGGTGCTGTCGCCGGCGCGCCGAAACGGCGACGGCAGTTATGATTACGCCCCGCGACGCATGGAATTCGACACCGATCTGCTGGTCGAGATAGCCGCCACGACGGGTGGAAAATTCTACCGGGCCTGGTCGGAAGAAGACCTCAAAGGCATTTACAACGAAATAGACCGCCTGGAAAAAACCAAGATCGACGTGACCACCATCCGCCGGACCACCGATTTTTTTCACTGGTTCATCGGCGCTGCAGTTGTTCTCCTGTTGTTCGAAGCCTTACTCCAGTGGACTATTTTCCGTTCCGTAACGTTGTAAACAATAACAAAGCTGGCGGTTCACCCGGGGATAAAATAAGCGACAAAATTTCAATTTTGTATCCCTGCTCCTGCCGTTTGCCGGCGCGTTGTACCTACTTATCGTTACTCGGCAATGCTACGATCTCGTATTGCACTGTTTTGGAATAAATACAGGCTCGTTAGAGCAGTGTTATTTGCCCTTGCGCTCGCCCAACCGATTGGTGCGACAGGGCAGCCTGACCAGTTGCCGCCCGAACTGGCGGCCCGTTTTCCAGCCATAGATGCCCGCGCAGTCAGGCAACAAATCAACGGCGGCGACTTGGTGCGCCTGGTCGACTCGCTGACTATGGCTTATTCTACCGAATTGGAACAGGCCAGGGCCATTTTCGCCTGGATTTCAGAACATATCGCCTACGACTGCGGCAGCGAAAACCGCCTGGAAAAAGAACCCGACGAAGCGGTAGACCCCCTGAATTACACACAGGTTCAGTTGGAAAACATCCTCCGTACCCGCCGCACCCGCTGCGACGGGTATGCTTTTTTATTCAAACTAATGTGCAATCTCGCAGGCATTTACTGCACCGTACTGGAGGGGTACGCCCGTTTTGCCGGCGGGCAGGTCGACGCTGCCACTGTACAGCCCAATCACGCCTGGAATGCCGCGCGCCTCGACGGCCGGTGGTACGAAATTGACCCCACAGTTGGGAGCGGTCATTGCGAAGGCCGCCGTTTTCGCCGCCAGCGGGCCGAGCAGTATTTCGGGATGTCGGAGGCCCTGATCGAACGGCTGTATATTCCGGTGGAAGACAGCCGGCGCTCGTTCAACCAGGGGCGGATCAACCTGAAACATTAGGTCAACAGGGACCGGGCCTGCCTGCTACACGTTATGGCGGCAGATAATCTACCGCCCTACCATATCTTCCGGCCGCACCCATTGATCAAACTCTTCGGCGGTCAGATAACCCAGCTTGATCGCCGTCTCTTTGAGCGTAGAGCCTTCGCGGTGGGCTGTTTGGGCGATTTCAGCCGCTTTGTAGTACCCGATTTTAGTATTCAGCGCGGTGACGAGCATCAGGGAGTTGTCGACGTGTTTCCGGATGTTGTCGCGAATCGGTTCGATGCCCACGGCACATTTGTCGTTGAACGATACGCAGGCTTCCCCGATCAGCCGGGCTGAGTGCAGGAAATTGTAGATCATTACCGGTTTGAACACATTCAGTTCGAAATGGCCCGTGGCGCCGCCGATGTTGATGGCCACGTCGTTGCCCAGCACCTGGGCCGCCACCATGGTGAGCGCTTCGCATTGGGTGGGGTTCACCTTTCCGGGCATGATAGAGGAACCGGGTTCGTTGTCGGGGATATGGATCTCGCCGATGCCCGAGCGCGGCCCGGACGAAAGCATTCGGATGTCGTTGGCTATCTTCATCAGGCTCACCGCTACCGTCTTGAGCGCGCCGTGGGCTTCAACGATGCCATCGTGGGCGGCCAGCGCTTCAAATTTGTTGGGCGCCGTGACGAACGGCAAGCCGGTGAGTTGCGCGATATGCCGGGCTACGTTTTCGGAATATCCCGGCGGCGTATTGATGCCGGTGCCTACGGCGGTACCGCCGAGGGCGAGTTCGCTCAGGTGCGCCAGGCTGTTGCGGATGGCGCGCAGGCCGTGGTCGAGTTGCGCCGCATAGCCCGAAAATTCCTGTCCCAGGGTAAGCGGCGTGGCGTCCATGAAGTGCGTGCGGCCGATCTTGACCACATCCATGAATGCCTCCGATTTGGCTTTCAGCGTGTCGCGCAGTTTTTCGATGCCGGGCAGCGTGATTTCCACCAGCATCTTATAGGCTGCAATGTGCATGGCCGTGGGGAAGGTGTCGTTGGACGATTGCGACTTGTTTACATCATCGTTGGGGTGGATGAATTTCTGTTCGTCGGTCAGTTGGCCGCCCTGGAGCACGTGTGCGCGGTAGGCGATCACTTCGTTGGCGTTCATATTGCTTTGGGTGCCCGAGCCGGTTTGCCAGACCACCAGCGGGAATTGATCGTCGAGTTGGCCCGCCAGGATCTCATCGCATACGCGTTCGATGAGGGCGCATTTTTCTTTTGGCAGCACGCCGGCTTCCACGTTGGTGCGCGCGGCGGCTTTTTTGAGGTAGGCAAATGCCCGGATGATCTCGATCGGCATCCGGTTGGTGTCGCGGGCAATTTTGAAATTTTCGATCGAGCGTTGCGTTTGCGCACCCCAGTACACATTCGCAGGCACCTGCACCTTGCCCATGGTATCTTTTTCTATGCGGTAATCCATTGCGTAATTGAGTGGTTGAGTGATTCTATTTTTCTGAGCCGTTGCAAAAGTAGGATGGTGTGTACAGAGTATGCACCGAAAAACCGAAATTTGGCGTTGGTTTGAAATCGTTCCAGATAAGAAACCGTGTTTACGCATTCCGGATGAGCCGAATGTTTGATTTTTGAGAACCACTATATGCAGCCTGTGATCCGAATATTCATTGCCGACGACCATGTCATGTTTGCCGAAGGACTGGAAAGTATGCTGACCGGCGAGCCTGATTTTGAAATCTCTGGCCGCGCGCGCAACGCCGCCGATACACTGCAACACGTGCCGCAGATCCAGCCGGATGTATTGCTCCTCGACATCAACCTGCCGGACCAGTCGGGCCTTGATGTGTGCAAAGAATTGCGAAAAGAATGCCCCGAAGTAAAAATTCTGGCCCTGTCGATGCACAACGATGAAAGTTACATCAGTGCTATGCTGAGCCTTGGCGCGCAGGGCTATGTGCTCAAAAACACCAGCAAAGAGGAACTTTGTACGGCAATCCGCGCCTTGGCGGAAGGGAAAACCTACTTTAGCCAGGAAGTAACCGATACCATGATGCAGAGCCTGATGCGCGAGCGCAAGGCGGGTGTGGCCAAGGAGCCGCCTAAAATCAGCCGGCGCGAGCGTGAAGTGCTCAAACTGATAATGGACGAACGCACAACGCAGGAAATTGCGGCACAATTATTTCTGTCAGAAAAAACCGTGGAAAGCCACCGCGCGGCATTGCTGGCCAAACTGGGCGCCCGCAATACCGCAGGCTTGGTAAAAGCAGCCTTGCATTGGAAAATTATCACGGATTGAAGAAAAAATAAACGAAGCTGTAGCGTTGTACAGCCGATTACGCGCTCTTGAACAAAACACCATCTTTCACACTACCGGCCATTCCTGCGTGCTTCAAAACGCTGCTGTGTATCCTGCTGTTGGCATCCCCGCGCCTGCTTCCGGCGCAAGCCGGTTTTGAAGACCGGCTCACCTTTGACCAAATTCAGGACCTGTTGTCGGAAGGCATCGACAGCCGCGACCTCCGTATGCAGGCGCTGGGCTGGTATAAATGGGCGATTTACCGCGAAAACCAAACCGAAAACCGCGATTCCGCTTTTCAATACCTCAGCCGGAGCGTCGACCTTTTTCTCGCTGCCAAAGACACCGTGGCTTATTACCGGGCCCGGGCCGAACTGGCTACGCGCTTGCCCGAGCGCGGGATGACCGAGGAAGCCCTGCAAATCCAGCAAGACGCCCTGAACTACTTCCGACGTACCCGCAATTGGCGCCTCGAAACCCTGGTGCTGGCCCAAATGGCCCGCGTTTACCAATTCAAGGGTGATACAGCCCAAGCATCCGTACTCAAAAAAGCATTTCAGGAAAAAGGTCTGCTTCTCAAGGATACCTTGTTGCTGATCAACGTATTTATGGATGAGGTAGCGCGGTTGCAAAGCGAGCGCCAGTACCGGGAAGCCATTTCCATGGCATTTCGCGTACTCGATCTGGCGGAGAAAAGCAACCGCACAGAGTTTGTTACCCTGGCCCAATACCACATCGGATGCCTGAACGAAGAAGCCGGCGATCAATACATGGCCTTGCGGTTTCTGAGCCGGGCCGAACAGTCGGTCTCGCAGTATGACGATGCGCTCCGGCAAAATATTTACCGCCATCTGACATCGGTGTATATAGTGTTTGATAGTCTACAGGAAGCGATAGCGTACGCGCGGCGATATATCGATCTCGGTGATACTCTCCTGAGCCGTGACCGCGTGGCTACTTCACACCGGTTGGCCGTTCAATACGGCGAAAAAGACAAAACGCGGCAACTTGCGGCTATGACCAAGGAGATGCAGGCCGTGGAATTATCCAAACGGCAGCAACGCGATTTCTTCTATGCGATCCTGCTGTTCTTCGGCGCCATTATCCTGGCCTTGTTTTTTATGGTCCGCGATTACCGGCATCGCCTCTACACCAACCGGGTGATTGCCGAACAAAATGAGAAGATCAACCGGCAAACCATTCAGCAACTGGAGGACGCCCTGCGCATCGAATCCATGCAGAGCATGCTGGAGGGCCAGGAAAGCGAACGCCGACGCATCGCCCATGATTTGCACGACAGTTTGGGTGGATTGCTCGCCGCCACTAAAATACGCCTGGAGAATCTGACAGGCCGCATCCCGGATCTGGCCGCCAGCGAAGAGTTTTCCAAGATAAAAAGCTTGCTCGACGATACCATTGCCGAAACACGCCAGATCGCGCGCAACCTCCAGCCCGGCTCCCTCCATCAATTCGGATTGATGAAAGCCCTCCGCGACCTGACCGTACGCGTACACGGCGATGGCGTGCCGACTATTGACTTTCAACATTTTGGCGATTTTGCCGACCTCAACCATACCATCGCCCTCAACTGTTACCGGATCGTACAAGAATTGCTGCAAAACAGCCTTAAACACGCCCAGGCAACTGAAATCCTGGTTCAACTCACCCGGACCGACAGCGAATTGGTCCTGCTGGTTGAAGACAACGGTATCGGGTACGACCCCGCCACTACCCCCAAAGGTATGGGCACCGATAATTTAAGCCAGCGCGTCCAGTTCCTGAAAGGAGAAATCAGTATTCAATCGGCCAAAGGCCAGGGCGCCAGCACGATGGTAACCGTTCCGCTTGCGTAATCTCAGGGTTTTCCCCGATAAGAAAATCGGGGACTTTTACGGATAGTCTGGCGTCATACTTGCGCCTACATTTGCAACGGGCATCACAGAAACCGCATTACAAATTACTTACTGCCCTACCCCCCACCCATTTTTCTAGTTGACGTCCTCAAAACACGCGTCCCCCTACTGCATTGTGCAGAGGAAAACCTGAAGTACACTATTCCGCACGGCGTTCTGCCGTAATGTTCACACTCTGATGCAGCATCGCCCTGAGCAGCAACACTTACCTTAATCCGGCGATGTATGCGAACAAACACTATTCTTCTGCATCAAGCGCCCGTCGTTCAAAGGAGAACGTCGGGCGCTGATCTTTTGGGTCTACCCCTGAACTTCTTACATTGGCGGCTGTTTCACGAGAAAGGATATCCATTTTTTCAACTAATCATAAATCCAATATCGAAAATGGCTTTTTCACTTCCTGACTTACCTTACGCCCCAGCCGCTCTTGAACCGCATATCGACGCGCGCACCATGGAAATTCACCACGGCAAGCACCATGCCGCCTACGTGAACAACCTCAACGCCGCTATCCAGGGGACTGAACACGAAGGCAAAACACTGGAACAATTACTGGCGATGGTGTCCAAACTCCCTGTAGCCGTGCGCAACAATGGCGGCGGGCACTGGAACCATAGCATGTTCTGGCAGATTATGGCGCCCAACGCCGGCGGCGCTCCCAGCGGCGCTCTGGCCGACGCCCTTAACAAAGCTTTTGGGACGTTTGATGAATTTAAAAAGCAATTTTCTGCCGCCGCCGCCACGCGGTTCGGTTCCGGATGGGCCTGGCTATGCGTGGGCGAAGACGGCGGGCTGTTTATCAGCAGCACCCCCAACCAGGATAACCCGCTGATGGATTTAGCCGAGAAACCTGGCCACCCTATTCTCGGTCTCGATGTATGGGAACATGCGTACTATCTGAATTATCAAAACCGCCGGCCCGACTATATTTCGGCCTGGTGGAACGTAGTCAATTGGGCTGAAGTAGCCCGGCGGTTTGCGTCCAAATAATTAACCGGCTGCTGCGATCACCCGCCGCAGATGTTCTGAAATGATTACCGCCCGGCGCATGTCAAATGCGACCGGGCGGTAATCATTTCAGGTGGCGGCGGAGCGCCAAAACAATCGTAGTTACTCTGGCATTTTGGAGTTGATCGCCAGCAGGAATTCGCGTTTGGTGGTTTCATTGAGAAACTTCCCCGAATATTCGGCTGTAATGGTGCTCGCTCCATGGTGCTCGACCCCGCGCGCTTGTACGCACATGTGTTTGGCATCGATGTAAACCGCCACGTCGTCGGTGTGCAGGGTGCGTTTCAGCTCTTCCGCGATTTGGATGGTCAGGCGTTCCTGTACTTGCGGGCGGCGACCGAAATAATCTACGATGCGGTTCAGTTTGGAAAGGCCGATCACCTTGCCATTGGGAATATAGGCCACATGTGCCACCCCGAAAATGGGCTGAAAATGGTGCTCACAGGTGCTTTGAAGCGGTATATTGCGCTCGATCACAAGGCGCCGGTACTGATATTTGTTGTCAAATGTGGTAGCCGGCGGTTTGTTATCGGGATTGAGGCCCCGGAAAATTTCCTGGACGTACATTTTGGCCACCCGCAGGGGAGTGCCGCGCAAACTGTCATCGGTCAGGTCGAGACCGAGAATGCCCATGATTTCTGCAAAGTGGTCAGCGATTTGCGCGATCTTTTCCCCATCGGTCAGGTCAAAAGCACGATCGTGCATGGGAGTATCTGTCGCCGATGAAACGTGCAAATCGCCCAGTTCGTCGGTATCCTGGAAAGCCACATGGTGGCCATTAAGCAAGAGGTCAGCCATCGTAAGGTGGTATGATTTAACTGCGTGAAGAAGGGTATCAATTGGGCGGAGCAATATTGCTGTAAACGCCGTTTGACTAGACACTGTTTAACTTTAAAGGGTTTTATTTGCCAAAAAGTTTAAACAATATTTGTCCGCGCCCCGACGAATGATCTGCCTGCACCCCATAGCGCTCAGCCCGCGCCATCACATGTTTAAAAAGACCGGTGAAATGCAGCAGCAGGCGTTTGCGTTTTACCGAGAAAACCACTACCGTATGAAACAACTTTTTCTTTTCAGCTTCCTGCTCCTCCTCACGACCGCCGCCCGGACTCAGGTCATGGGCAATTACGGCGAACAAAACCAGAAACAGTACCAGAATGCGGCGCCGGACCCACAGTTCCGCGGGGTGCCTAAAAGTGCTCAGTTGCGCGATGATAATGTGGTGGAAATCACGATCAACGCCCTTTCCAACCAGCCAGCCGATTCATACACGGCCATATTCAGCGTTTTACAATCTGGTAAGACGGCCGACGAAACCAACACCCTGCTCAACAACCGGCTCAATGGATTTGTCGCCGCTTTGAAAAACCTGGGCATCCCGGCCGACGATATTTATGTGGACATGGTCAACTTCCTGCCCAAATACGAATACGACGTGAGCAAGAAATTGTTCTCCAAAAAAACGTATACGGAAATTCCGAAGGGGTTCGAGTTGCAAAAAAACGTACACGTGCGTTACACCAAATCCGGCCTGCTCGACGATATCGTAACCGCTGCGGCCCAACAGGAAATTTACGATATCGTAAAAGTCGATTACTTCGTCAAAGACCCCAACAAGGTGTACAAAGAACTCCGGGAAGCCGCATTTGTTTACCTGAACGACATTGAGGCTAAATACCGGAGCATTGGCATCCAGCTCGACTCGGCTTACCTGCTCACCGCCGAAAACGCATGGGTGGCTTACCCCATCAACCGCTACGAGAGCTACCAGGCCTTCAGTACCCAACTGCTCGATCAAAGCGATAAAAACAATGCCGTTGTCAACACGGCCGACAAGCCTGTGAGCCGCTTTTACAACGCCATTCCGGCAAATGACTACGACATTGTGATCAATTCGGAAATACTCGAGCCCGCCGTACAATTTTCCTTCAACCTCATCGCCCGCTATACGTTGGAACCCTATAAACCGGAGGTCAAAACAGTCGTGAAAAAGGAATTTGTCTGGATCACGCCCACCGGGGAAGTGAAGACACTAAAGGTGGAATGAGGGGTTTCAGGGTTTCAGGAGGTTTCAAGGTTTCAGGAGGTTTCAAGGTTTCAGGAGGTTTCAAGGTTTCAGGAGGTTTCAGGAGGTTTCAAGGGGGCTAGGTTTCAGATGCGGAAATGCTTGCTTGCAAATTCCCGAACAATACGTTGAAACCTTGAAACCCTTGAAACTTGAAACCTCCTGCAACCCTGCAACCTTGAAACCTCCTGAAACCTTGAAACCTCCTGCAACCCTGCAACCTTGAAACCTCCTGAAACCTTGAAACCTCCTGCAACCCTGAAACCTTGAAACCTCCTGCAACCTATTTCCGGTTCCCGTCTTGTTTGGCGAATACTTTCTTGAGCAAGTCGGAGGTTCGGGACACGGGGTTGCGGCGGATATTCTTTTCTTCTTCCTGTATCTTACCGAACATGCCGTTCAGGGCTGTAGTCGTCACATGATCGTCCAGGTCGTTATTGACCTTGGTGACGAGCGGAATCTTGTTATATGCGTTGGTAGCGTTGCGCCAGAGTTCGTTGGCGCCGATCTCGTCGAGCGCTTTGACGATCACCGGATTGAACTTCTCGTACAACTGTTGATAAGTGGATTTACGCAGGTAGACAGTGGCAGAGTTGTCGGCGCCCATGAGAATATCGATGGCATCCTGAAACGTCATTCCGGTGATTGCGCTAGCGAAGATAGGACCCGCTTCTTTGGCGGCATTTTCGGCGCCACGGTTCATTTTTTCGATGAGGTCGGCCTCCAGATTCGTGAAACCAGGCACTGCTTTGAGTTTGGCGGTCACTTTTTGCGCCTCTTCGGGCAACAGGATCTTGTAGATGCTCTTGAAGTAACCATCGGTGGCCGACAGTTCATTCACACCTTTCTGCACGCCTTTCGATAAGGCGTCTTTCAACCCTTGGCCGACCTCTGAAGCCGAAAGTTCCGACTTGTTCCCGCCGAGCACGTCTTTAGCGCCTTTAGCCAGATTTTTCAATGTTTGGGCAGAGGCGGCGGCGAGTGCCAGGTTGATCAAAAATACGGTGAAGACAATTTTTTTCATGACTTGTTGTGTTTGAAAAGTGGGTTGGAAAGTTTGAAGGGGTTTCAAAGGTTTCAGGGTTTCAGGAGGTTTCAAGGTTTCAGATGCGGAAATGCTTGCTAACAAATTCCTAAACAATACTTTGAAACCTTGAAACCTCCTGAAACCTTGCAACCTCCTGAAACCCTGAAACCTTGAAACCCTGAAACCTCCTGAAACCTCCTGAAACCCTAAAAACTACTTCCGGTTGGCGTCTTGTTTGGCGAATACTTTTTTCAGCAGGTCCGAGGTTCGGGAAAGTTTGTTGCGGCGGATATTTTTTTCTTCTTCTTCTATTTTACTGAATAACCCTTTCAAGGCTTCTTTGGTCACGTAGTCGCTAAAATCGTTGTTGACCTTCGTGACCAGCGGTACTTTGTTGTAGGTATCAGCGGCTTTTCTCCAGAGATCATTGGCGCCGATCTTGTCGAGTGATGCGACTATTTTCGGTTTGAATTTATCGTACAACTGCTGGTAGGTGGTTTTGTTCAGGTACTGCGTGGCGGCATTGTCAGCGCCCATGAGGATATTGGTAGCATCCTGAAAGGTCATCGATTTGATGGCAGTAAGAAATATCGGTCCCGCTTCTTTGGCGGCATCTTCGGCGCCGTGGTTCATTTTCTCGAGCAAATCGTTCTCCAGACTGGTAAAACCCGGTACCCCTCTGAGTTTGGCGGCTACTTTTTGCGCGTCTTCGGGCAGCAGGATTTTGTAAATGCTCTTGAAATATCCATCGGGGGCCGACAAAATATTCACTCCCTTGGTCACGCCCTTACCCAAGGCTTCTTTTAACCCCTGGCCGATTTCGGCCAGCGATGGCTCGCTCAGCGCTTCGTTGGCAATTTGCTGTAAGGTATCGCAGGATTGAAAAGGTAAGGCCAGGGCGCCCAGCAATAGAACGAGTGTAATTTTTTTCATGAACGGTTGAAGTTGATGAACCAATGGACGGCGCAAAGGCGCCTGGAAACCAGTCTACGGGACCGGCTGTATTAACCACCAGCAGTGAAAAAGTATTTTGTCCGATTGATTAACGTTAGGTTAATACGCAACGCAGCAGCGTGGGTCACCCCGATACCGGGCGCGCGGATCTTTTACACGATCGCCTGACCGTTCCGGATAATGCCCAACACTTTCCCGGTAAAGGTCTGCCCCAGGAACGGCGTATTGCGGGCTTTCGAACGGAGACCGTCTTCTGTGAGCGTCCATTCGGCGTCGGGCGCAAAAATGGTGAGTTCGGCCGGCGCGCCGGGTTTCACTTCGGGTACTTGCAAGCCAAGCACCCGGCGGGGCGCAACCGCCCATTTTTGAACCAGGTCGTTCACGGTGAAGGTCGCGCCCAGAAAGGTCCGGCATAAGGTGAAAGCCGTTTCCATGCCTGCCATGCCGAATTCGGCAAAGGGGAATTCCAGGTTTTTCGCTTCCGTATCCCAGGGGGTATGGTTGGAACAAATAAAATCGATGGTGCCGTCGGCCAGACCTTCGAGCAACGCTTCCCGGTGTGCAGCATCGCGAAGGGGAGGCATTACTTTCCAGTTGGGGTCGAAATCGACCAGTTTTTCATCGGTGAAGCACAAATTGGCCACCGCCACCGACGCCGTTACCGGCAGGCCCGCGGCTTTGGCTGCGCGTACCATGGCCACTCCCTTCCGGGTCGAAAGCAAGTGGAGGTGCAAGCGCCCGCCGGCGTATTCCAACAGGCTCAGGTCGCGTTGTACCGTCACTTCTTCCGACAGCGCCGGGATACCTTTCATGCCCAGCATGGTGCTTACCACACCCTCGTGCATTTGGCCGGCGGCCGTTATGGTTTTGTGGTGTGGCTGGTGCAGGACCAGTCCGCCGAAAGCCTGGGTATATTGCAGGGCACGCAGCAGGAGTCCGGCATCTTGTAAGGGCCGGTAGCCATCGGAAAAGGCGATGGCGCCGGCCATGTGCATATCGTACAGTTCGGCTAGATCCTTGCCGTCGGCGTGGTTGGAAACAGCGCCTATGGGGAAAAAAGCAACTGCTTCGCCGGCCGTTTTATTCTGGATGTACACGATGCCTGCTTTGGAGTCCGTAACCGGCAAGGTGTTCGGCATACACGCCACGGCTGTAAACCCGCCGGCCGCTGCGGCGCGGGCGGCAGAGCGGAGGTCTTCGCGGTGTTCATAGCCGGGGTCGCCGGTGTACACCCCCACGTCCATCCAGCCGGGCGACACAAAAGCGCCCGCACCAAAAGACAACTCCCGCACGCCGGACTCCATCGGCAGGTTTTTGCCTATAGCGCGGATTACGCCGTCGTCGATCCGGATGTCTTGCGGCGCTGAGGTCTGGTCGCCGTTGCAAATACGCACTTGCTTGAGTAAGATTCGCATGGATCAATTATCCAGTTTATACCAATAGTTATTGCGCACAACCCAGTTGGGCACACGGCGGTAAACATCGTTATTTTGAGGCCTGATGAGTAGTTCATCCAGGTAAAATGGTTGATCGACGAGCGGTTTGCACAAAAAAGCGCGGAGCTGGCTGCCATCGTCGCGCACCTCAAACGGCAGTTCAAACAAGCCCCAGCCGTCGACAATCGATTTCAGGTAAAAGCGCATGCCTTCGTGGCGGAACTGCACTTCATGCCCGTCAGCCAGGCTGTTTTCAATGATCTTCAACTCGTGGTTCATGCCGACATCCTGGTTGACGTACATCCAGAAACTGAGCCAATACTGGCCTTTTGGCAAGGGCGCACGCCAGAGCCAGGTAGTATCGCGCATGTGGCCTGAAAAAGCGCCCGTACCTTGAAATATACGCGCTGAATTGGATAAGGAGTCGAAGGTCTGCCAGATCAACGCATTGGCCGGGCGACTCACCTGCCAGCCGTTTTGCGGGCTCAACGGCAGGGTAAGGCGCTCCTGTTCGACCGATTGTGCGTGTGCGGCAATGTAGGTCCGCACGCTGTCGGGCAGGATAGAAAGCACTTTCATTTGCGGTCCGTCATACACCAGGGTAGCTTTATTCACGAGGTGGTAGTATCGCCGTTGCACCTCACCCCAGTTTGCCGGATCGACCAGGACAGCCAAGGGCCGGTTATCCGGCAATTCACTCAGCATGGCGGGTATAACGCCCGGTTCGAGCATAAGCTGTGCCGAAGTGATCATCTGGTTGCAGGAGGTACGGCTGAGGTTGACGCCCATGTCGGGCTTGCCGGTGTGGAGCGCCGTTGTTTCGGTGCGGATAAATTGCTCAAAGCTGAAGTCCCACCAGATATTTTCCGAGCCCATGTGGTAGTACGGCAACGGCAACAACGCCTGGAAGGGTGAAAAATCCACCTTATTCAGCCAATGATCGGGCGTGGGCGCGGCCACGTCGCGTAGTTCGTAGTTCGGCATCAGGTTGATCGTTCGCAAGCGCTGCCAGGTATAGGCTTCCCAACTGAGCAACGCCAAGGGCAGCAGGGCGATCACCCAACGGAACCATCGGGCCCTACCGCCGCGAAAACCCTGAAAGCGGACGCTCCAGTTCCACAATCCGTAAAACGCCAGGATGTTGATCACGTAGTAATACGCCCAAGTGAAACGCCCCATCGATCGGAATTGCCGCAAGGGACCGAGGTAATTGACCATCCACTCCATGCCTTTTATAGCAAACGGAAAGCCGCAGGAAAAAATGAGCAGCACAAACGCCGCCACGAAAATGCCCTGCAGGTAACGCTTGTGCACCCGGTGATAAGCGGCTTCATCCCAGGTTTTGCCAAACAACCGGAAGCGGGAAACCAGGAGCCAGACCGTAAACAGAAAAGCAACGGCGCCCACATAGGCTTTCGTTTCGGGGTTGACCCGCCGGATGGGGGTGATGTGCGTGTCGATCCAGTGGTAGAGCGGAAATGATTCATAAGGTAAAAAGACGCCTTCCCATTGGCCGATGTAGATGGTAAACCCGTACGGGTCGGCTGGTCGGTCGGTGGCATAGTCCGACCAGTGTATCCAAATGTTCAACAAGGCGAACGGCACAACCACCATCACGAAAAGATGGCTGAGCCGCACCCGCCAGTTGCGCAGCGACGGATCGCGGACCAACTGGTAGGCCGTGTACAAACCAAGAAATAACGCACTAAGTCCGAAATAATAGAAATGCAACTGCGCCGCCAGCCAGATCAGTATGCCGATCTGCAGGCTCTGATAGCGCCGGCTGTAGCGCTCTTCGTATCCGCTCAACAGCAGGAGCAGCAATGGAAAAATCCAGGTGTGCGACAAGGCGAAATGCCCGTCGAAGCGGTCGAACTGCGGGCTGAGAAATACCAGGCCCAGGGCCGTCAATCCGGCATACCACACCGGTATATGCAAGCGGCGAAACAACAAAAACAATACCCCGCAGCCTATCAGCAGGGAAATGACCTGAAATAAATTGATCAATCCCACGGTATGGCCCCGGAGATCGGAAATATGACGGCTCCACCATTGCATGCCCGCGCTGAACAAGGGTTGGTTGTCGGTGAACAGCACATGCTCGCCGAATGGATAGTTCATCCCCTCATAATGGACGTAGCTCGAATCGTGCCAGACGTGCCAGAGGCTCGTCATGTAGTTTTTGAAACCATCCGGCGAACCGCCCAACATGTGCTCGTTCGGCGCCTGAAGCCATTGGCCGTGTTTCAGCCAGATCAATACAAAGCCCAGCGCCAACACGGCCAGTAAGCCCCAAAACGTATGCGAACGCTTGGGCGAAGCCAGGTTGTGTAGCGTGTGTTCGAGTTGATTCAGTTTATCCAAAAGCAGGTCAAAGTTTGAAATTCGGTGTTTTAAGTTGGAAGATCAGGTTGGTCCGCATGGTGATTTATAGGACGTATGGGTCGCTTGCAAGGTTAGGTAGTAGAGCGCAGGAGTTGGCGCAAAAAAAGTTTTATAAAATTGCCGCCTTCTGTGGCGAGTATTTTCCAGCCTACTTTGCTGAACGCCACGCCGGGGCGCAACTCAGCCCTTACTGGGCGCACCGGTACCCGGTTGTGCGCCAGCATCAGGAATTCGAGGTCGAATAAAAAACGGTCGATCGACGTCTCGAGGAAAACGGCCTTGCCCGATTGATCAAAACCCTTGAGGCCGCACTGCGAATCGTCGATCGGTTGCCGCAGCACGTTCCGCAGCAGCCAGCGCAGCGTTTGAGACAGGCGGCGCCGGAA
Organism: Saprospiraceae bacterium; assembly: GCA_044230315.1. GTDB lineage: Bacteria > Bacteroidota > Bacteroidia > Chitinophagales > Saprospiraceae > M3007. Next base: position 122,460 of record JBGARJ010000012.1, on the reverse strand, counting down.
TGCCGGAACGTTGGCGTAATAGGCCGTATCCCGGTTGCCGGCGGCGATACCGCCGTAAACGCGCAGCGACTCCACCACGCGCCGCATACTGTCGAACGTATACGGAAAATCGGCGTCGGTCACCAGGATCCAATTGGCATCCGATGCCTGCACGCCCTGTCGCAGCGCATAGCCTTTACCGCGGTTCTCCACGTAACTCACCACTTGCACGCTTGGCGCCAGCGCTTTCAGCCGGTCGAAATTGGCCTGCGTTGCATTGCGCACCGAGCCGTCGTTCACCACAATCAACCCCGTTTCATCCACCAAGCCCGCCATCGTTGCCCGGAATTCGGCAAACTTCGCGGCCAACACCTGCTCCCAACCCTCGGGCGGGTTGTAACACGGCACAATAACTTGAAGACGAACGGGTGGACAGTGCAAAACGATGCGCGCAATTTTTCTGTGGCGCGCAAAAATAGGAAAACTAGCGGAGGGGCCGCAGTCGAAAATCCAGCGTGGCAAAACCGCCCGCGTCGAAGTGCTCGATCCGGATGATATGATGCCCGCCAAGCGACACGTTCACTTCGTCCACGGCGGGCTCGTGCACATCCCAGTGGTCGATCAGGCGCTTGCCGTCGAGGTAGAGCCGGGCGCCATCGTCGGAAGTCAGTTCGAGGTGGTAGCGGCCGGGCGCGATGTCGAAAGCGGTGGTGGAAACGGTGGCGAAATGATCGGCCTGCACGCCGGGGGCCGGGCTGTCCCACCAGTCGAACGCCAGATCGGCGGCGGTTTTTTGCGCAGCGGGGGCGCTACCGTTGAACAGGGCGTTCCAGGCAACACTATCGCCGGGAGTTACGCTGGAGTCATAGTTAAAAAATTGCACCGCCCAGTTCAGTTTTTTTTCAAACCGTTGGAATTCAAAAACATAGGGTTGACCAGCAGACACGGTTCGGCCAAACACATCGGTGATGTCCTGCGGGCCTGTGTATTCAAACTGCACCCGGATATCTTCCGCGCCAGGGCTGCTCTTCAGGGTCAGGAACGCCGGCACGGCGCCCGATTCCTGGTCAACCGAGGCAACGCCTTGTTTCGCGGTAATTTTCCACTGGCCCGGCGGGCCGTACAGTTTGAGCACGTAGTAGGTGCCGTCGCCCGCAAGTGCCGGGTTCACGTCGCCGAGCATGGCTTGCGGCCGCTTGAAATCGAACGGACCCCACTCGTCCACAAAAATATACTGGCGGCCCTGCAGTTGTTCCGGCGGCAGGGCTGTGTTGATGCCGTCGGGCAGGCTGTCGGGTTCTGTCAATTCGCGGTAGGGGATTTCGAGCGGCGCATAGGGGTTTTGTGGTTGTTTGTCGGGGTGGCTGAAGTTTATATTGCGGGAAGCGGCAAGTGCAGAATCGGCCCACACGCGCTCGACTTGGGCGGCCGAGCCGTACACGTCGTTGCGCAGGAAACGGAGGTTTTCGTTGGGCGCCGTCGATTCGAGCAGGGTTTCGTAACCGGAGAACAGATTTTCGCCGTTCACCGCAATGTTTTGCGAAGCGCTGATTTTGAGTGGTTTGCGCACGCGCAGGAACACATTGCGGTCAATGAGGGCGTCGCGGCTGCGGGTGTCGCGTTTTTGGGCGTAGCCCCAGTCGGACGGTTGTTCGGCGCGGGCCCAAAACTGCACGCCGGTGCTGTCGCCGTCGAAATAATTCTGGCGCACGGTGTTGTTCTGGCCGTGTTCGATGGCGATGCCGGTGCGGCAGCCGGCGATGTAATTGCCCATAAAAACCGATTCGTAACTATAGCCGCCCCAGATGCCGTAGGTGCATTCGCGGATCAGGTTGCCCTGAATGCGGTTGCGGCTGAAAGTGGCCTCCACGCCGTTGGTGGGGGCGTAACTGAAGTTGTTGCCGAATACCACGTTGTCGTTGCATCCACCGTCGCCGGTGTCCATGGTATGCTGGCCTGCCCAGAGGAAAAAACCGTCGCCGGAGTGCGTACAGGAATTGAAAGCAAAGATGTTGTTATTGCTTTGTTCGTAGCACAGGAGGGCGGCCGAGTCTTGCCCCCGCTGGTAGAAGCCGTGCGAGTAGCCGCGCACGTTCCAGTCGAGCCGGTTGTGCATCACGCGGTTGCGGCTGCTGCGATAGAGGCCGATACCGAGGCCTGAGTTGAATTGGAAAACGTTGTTGTAGAACAGCCCGTTTTCGCAGCCGTTGAGGAGCAGGGCATTTTGGTTGCCGGTGATATGGCAATCGCGCACCACGGCGCGGGCGCAATGGTCGAGGTAGATCCCCGCGCCGTAGCGGAGCCATTCGCCGTTTTCATTGTGGTGGTAACTCAGCCAATCGGAAACGTCTTCGCGTTCGCGGATCGAATACAGTTTGGGGCGGCAATTGTAGGAAAAGTCGCTGTTTTCGATCGTCAAATCGTTCGACCCTCCGTGGGCCAGCAGCGCCACCTTAAAGCCGTGCACCCGCGCATTTTTGATGGTTATATTTTGCCCATGCACTTCGATGGCGAGGCCGGTGAAATGGTCGGGGCGGGTGGGATCGGCTGTACTGCGGAGTTCGGCGTTTTGAAAATCGACGGTCAAATCGTTGCCGGAGATGAGGAGGAGGGGGGTGTATTTTTCGCCCGACCAGACGGTGGCCGGCGCGTCGAACCGGTAATCGCCTGATTTGATCCGGCACGATTGGGAGATAACGAGCCCGGGATGGAGTTCAATTTCCGGCGTTTGGGCGGCAGCCCGGAAGACTACGAAGCAAAAAAGCAGGAAGCGTGCGATTTTCATGGGGTAAATTTATTGGAATGCCCCGAAAAGGGATAGACCCAGATAAGATTGAATTGAATTCAACCTCATCTGGGTCTATCTTGGTTTTGGGCAAACCCGCTACGCTACTTGCACGGGTCCACCAACGTATTGAGGCAGCGAAGCGCCGCCAGTAATTCGTTGAGGTGCGGTTGCAATTGCACGTTGCCCAGGGCGGTATTGGTCACCCGGATGAGTTCGTTCACATCGGGGTTGGGCGCGAGGGCAGCCAGCACAATGGGTGCGATGGTGCAGTTCAGGGCGCTCAGTTTGGTGGTGCCGAACGTCGGTTTCAGCCGCGCCATAATATTGAGTTGCAGGGCTTCGGCCAAAAGCGGGTTCTCCAGGCGCCGGTTGACGTCCAGCGGATTTTTGCCGGGCAGGCAGTTGGCGCCTACGATCGGGGTCGGCGTGCCAAATGCAATCCCCGAAGGCACAGTGCCGGAACTGGGCAACCACAACTGGATACAATTGCCGGCGCCGGGCGGGATGGCCAGCGTGGAAGTAGGCACGCCCAATACCAGCGTATCCGTTTTACCGTCGCCGTTCAGGTCTTTGTTGAGCGCTTCTTCAAGGAGCGGCAACACGTTCTTGACGATTTTCTGCACACATTTTCTCGAATTACCGCAGTTATCCACGGTCAGCCAGGTCCGTTCGATCGTGCACAACCAGAGGCAGTCGCCATTTGTGGTTTGGTTGGTGTGGGAAAGCGCGGGGCTGGAGTCGCAGTTGTCGAGGGCCACGGCTACACCGGTGGAGGCAGGGGTGGTATCGCAGGTGACGGTTACGGGCGGCGGGCAGGTCAGTGCCGGCGGCGTGATGTCCTGCACTGTGATAGTCTGCTTGCAGGAATTGGTGTTGGTGTAAATATCCGATACGTTCCAGGTGCGGGTGATGGTGTAATTGCCCGGGCAATTGCCTTTGGTCACGAGGTCGGTCGACGACACTTGCCCTACCTGGCAGTTGTCGGAAGTAATCGGTATGCCGGTGATGTTCGGCGTGGTGGGCAAGTCGCAATTTTGGGTGAGGTTGGCCGGACAGGTGATCTTGGGCGCTTCCTTATCCCGGATAGTGACCGTAAACTGGCAGGTGGAAACATTGCCGGAATTATCCTTTGCGGTACAAATCACCGGGGTGGTACCCACCACAAAAGTGCTGCCGGAACCCGGCACGCAGATCACGCTGGGGTTCGTGGTGCAATTGTCGGTGGCTATTGCCGAGAACGTCACTTTTGCGCCGCACTGGCCGTTGTCGTTGCCCATATCCACTGCTGCCGGGCATTTCACCACAGGTGCTTGCGAATCGATACCGTCGGTCACGGTGCAGGATTTTACCTCCATGCAATTATTGGCGTCGGTAATGGAAACGGTATACGTGCCGGCGCACAAACCGGAAATATTTTGCGAAGTGGCGTTAGTGCTCCATTTGAACGAGTAAGGCGGTTTACCGCCCGAGGTCGTCAGGTTGACTGCGCCGTCGCATCCGCCGGGGCACTTGGGCGACACCGGAGTGCAGGAAGCCAAAATGGCATTGGAATTAAAGCTGCCTGCTTCGATGAACACGCCGGAGTCCAGTTTGTCATCGCCGACATCCATGACGCCGAGTTTGAAATGGTATTTCTGGCAGGGCACCATAGCTACGCGGGCTTCCAGCACCGCGGTCATGCCGTCGTACTGCAGCATCACGGAACCGGGCGGATTGTCGCGATAGAACTGATGGTTGTCCAGGCCGCTCAGGCTGCAGAACGTCGGACCCACGTTGTTGATGGATACCGGCGTCGTGGTGCCGGGTACCAGAGCGATATTTTTCTTGTTGTAGGGCGTAGGGGAGTTCGGATTGGGCCCGGTGACAAAGAAGGCAAATACATCGTTGTAATTGCTGCAAAAGTATTGCCCCATGATCGGGCCGTATTCTTCCGATGCGAATACATACTTGAAGGTCACAAGGTCGCCGATGGGCACCAGATCGAACTCCAGCACGCAGGCGTCAAAGTTTTGCGTGCCGCCGGAAGTCACGAGCGCAGCCAAGTCGGCATCGCCCGCGGCATTGTGCCGGCATTCGGCTGCGGTATTGTTATTGGGGCCTACGGCCACACTGATGCAGCCTGAAGTAAGCAGGATGCCGCTGTTGATGCCCAGCGTGTTGGACGCGCCTCCTGTACTAAAGGAGCCGGAGCCGCTGTTCGGGCATTTCAGACTCACATTGGAAAGGGTGACGCCGCTGCCGGTGAGAACGTTAGCCAGTTGCTGGCCACTCAGTCCGCCTTGCGGTATGAGCTGCTGTGCAACGCTACAAAGGTGGAAAGCAAGGAGAAAAACCAGGCTGAGCAAGCCTGATTTGATGCATTCATTGGTTTTCATTGTTTTCAATTTTTGTTTTACATTGGAAATGAGGATTCAGAGGGATCACTTTTTCGTAAGGTCGGCCAGATAGGCGTTCCAGTCTTTAACCGTCCAGTCGGGTTTATTCCGGGTGCTCAGAAACAGGTTGGCCGTGCGCTTGTCAAAGTCTACCAGGAACGTCACCAGGTCAGTATTCAGCGGACCGAAAAAAGCCTCCGCTTTTTCTTTCGAAGCAAAGTTCATGTCGGTAAAGTTCACCTGATACAGGTAGCCGACCGGCGTGTTTTCATCCAGTGAGATGACGTGGGTGGTATTGTCCAGTTTGGCTGTAAATGCATTTTGTGCCTTTGTTTGAAAAGCGCCTGCCATACCGAAAAGCACCAGGGCGAACAACCACCCTTTTGGGAAAAGCCTGATTTGTTTTTTCATTGTGTAGTCATTTGTAGTTTTAAGATAATAAATTGAATATAAACACCTTATCAGAGAAAAATCTGATATCGGTCCACAGTGAAAAGGCAGAAATGAAACGTCAGGGTGAGCGCGACAGGGCCGGTTTTTACAGGGTCTGTTATGCTCCGTAATGAGATTAGGAGATAAAAAGCGAAGCAAATATATTAAAATTTTGCTAAAATTTAAACCGGCAGCAGAGTTAATTGAAAATTAATTTAATACCGGATTTAATTACTAACCGATTGTTCTCCGCCGAATGTTTACCCTAATGGATTTCTCTACCGGCCGGTCTGCAGCCAGCACCAGATACCCCCCGCCACCGGCGCCGCTGAGTTTCCACCCCAGCGCCTGATCGCGGTATTGATCGATCATCCGGTAAATGCCGGGGTCGGCCATATGCGGAAACATCGCCACCTGCGCCTCGAACGAACGGCGTAAGGCTGCGCCGAAAGCGATCAGGTCGTGAGCCCGGATGGCTTGCCAGCAATCTTCCGTCGCAACGGCCAGGGCCCGGGCGCCTTCCGGGCTGAGCCGGGTTTCCGAGAGCACGCTGTATCCTTGTTCCCGGGGGCCGAGTGTCACGAGGTAAAGGCTTTGTTCCAGCCATTGCAGCGTGGCCTCATCATGCACACTTTCGATGTTTTCCGGCCAGTAGTGCCCGGCGTAGCTCGATTTGTTCAACCCCGGCAGCACGATCCCGATCGCATCCTGCGAACCGGAGATCTCGGTAGTGCCCGGTGGGTTGTCGAAAGCAAACAGCATTTTGGCCAATTGTTCGGGCGGACCGCCCGGCAACGCGGTCTGCCATAATTCGATGGCCTTTTTCCGGGTGCTGGTGGCCATCCCGCTGCGGTCGTTGAACTCATGGGTCGGTTCGATGCTGATTGTAACGACAGCGCCGGGGTGCAGCGCCGAGACCCAGGGTTGATCGAGCCAACCTCCTGCCAGATCGATCCGGTACGGGATGGTGCATTCCACCCGCAGGGCCGTTGTACTGCGCGCAGGCAGGTCGGCGGCGGGGGCCCGCCGCGAGACGACATATTCAATACCATGCGCGCGGCAAAGCGCCTCCTTATCGGGTGTGTGGCCATCTTCATTGACGAAGAAAACATCCGGCCGGATCGCTTCGAGTTCGTCGGTAAAATCGAGAATGCCCATGCCCCGGTTCACCCGTACCGCGTGCACGCAGGCCAGCGCTTCGAGCATGAATTTTCGCTCCGTCTCTGGGTTCACCGGGTAGCGGCCCTTGAGTTGGGCTACATTCACATCGGAACCAATACACACGTGCAATTCGCCGAACCGGGCAGCTTCCTGCAAAAAAGCGACATGCCCGCTGTGGAGCAGGTCGAAACAACCGGTGACCATAACCTTTTTCATAATGCGCGATGCAGAGTACGGAATGATTTGGCGTTTCAAGCGTAAATTTTCGCCAAATTCTTGACTTTGAAAACACCTGTTCCGCCGGCATGGCCGGTTTTTGGCTTGTTTGTGGCCTTAGCCGCTTTGTCTTATCTGCTGCATTTCAATGGATTATACGGCCAGGATGCCCATGAATACTTGCGCCAGAGCCGGGTAATTTTCGATCGCCTGCAAGGCCTGCCAGCGCCGCCGGCCAACCTGGGCGACGCTGAGATCGCAGGTGGGTATCCACTGGCGGGCGCCCTGTTGCAATACCTGGGCCCGGGCGCAATACGGGCGCTTCAACTGGTTTCCTGGCTGGCGGCAGCTGCCACCCTTTGGTTGTTTGAGATGAACCTGCGTTTGTTGTCGCCCGGAGCCCGGGAAATCAGCCGCTGGGTATTTGGATGGTTGGGGCTGGCCCTGTCGCCCTACTTCTTTCGGGCCGGGTTCACCAGCATGTCCGACGCACTCGGACTGGCGTTTCTGCTGGCGGCATTGTTTTATGCCCTGCGGGCAATCGAGCTCGACCGCGCGCGCGATGTGGTTGGCTTTGCCGTTTTTGCCGGGCTCGCCGTCACGACCCGCTACGCGCTAGCTGCCTTACTGGTGTTACCTGCGCTGGCGCTGGCGCTGGAACGTTGGCACAGGCGGCAGTATGCCTGGTTGGCAGCAATGGTAGTGGCCGCACTGCTCGCCCTGGCGCCCTTGTGGTGGTTAAAAACCGGAGCGCCGAAAGGGCCATTGGCGCATTCGCTGTTGCAGGATTGGTCGATCCTGCATTTTTTTAAAAGAACCTTCGTACAGGCAAGCGGCACCGTAACCTATCCTTTACCCAACCTGGTATACCTGTTTTACCCAATATTGCATCCCGGATTTTGCCTGGTGCTGCCCGCTTTATTCCTCTTGGTCAAACGGACCGACGCTGCGCGATATAGCAAACGGCTGCTGTTGTTCAGCCTGACAGCCTATCTGTTGTTGCTCGGCGGCCTGCCCCATCAAAACCTGCGGTACCTGTTGCCAGCCTATGTGCTGTTGCTGTTGTTGTTCTTCCCGGCCTGGGACCGTTTTTTTGCCTATGGCTTGTACTTTTTCAAGCGCCTGACCTATTGGCTGATGGCCCTCGCCCTGGCCTGTCAATTGTTTTTCTGTCTGCAAACACTTCGGCCGGTGCTCGCGCGCAACCGGCAGGAACACCGTACAGCGACAGCACTGGCTACCCGGCTAAAATCGGGCGATGTGGTATATGCGTTCGATTTGGATATCGCCTTGCAATCGTACCTGCCCGGCATCGAATTTCGCAACCTGTGGATTCAACGTTACGACAGTTTTCCAGCGGGCAGCTACCTCTTGTTCAATGAACCGAAGCTGCGCGACCAGTGGTCGGGGCAAAACCCCATGCTCAACTGGGCCTTCGCCCGCGACCGCTACCGCTTGCAGCCCATTCAAAATCTGCCGGAGGGATGGACGCTCTACCGGATTGTTTCGCCAATGTGAAGAATGATTTTTGGCCGTAAAATTCTCGGCTGGTCATCTACCTTTGCCACTATGTATCCTGATTTGTCGTATATTTTTCACGCCCTCATCGGCACCCCACCCGACAACGCGCTTTCGGTACTGAAAACGTTTGGGTTTTTCCTCGCGCTGGCATTCATCGCCAGCGCGGTAGTATTTTTCATCGAGCTGCGGCGCAAAGCAGGCGAAGGACTGTTCCAACCCAGCCGGGTCACGGTTATCGAAGGACTGCCGGCGTCTGTGCCGGACCTTGTGATGAACGCCGTGCTCGGCCTGATCCTGGGTGGCAAGGGCTTCTATGCAGCTCAACACTTTACGGCATTCCGGCAAGACCCGGCATCGATCGTTTTCTCGGACAAGATGAACTGGCTGGCTGCCATCCTGGGGGCCGGCATCCTCGGCGGGCTTACCTGGTGGGATGCCTGGCGGAAACGAAAGCCCAATCCGGTCAGCCGGGAGATGGATGTTTGGCCGCACGACCGTATCAGTGAAATGACGGTGTGGGCCGCTGCGGGCGGTATTGTCGGAGCCAAGTTTTTTGATGTTTTCGACAACTGGCAATCATTTATACAAGATCCCTTCGGCACCTTGTTCTCCGGCGGCGGGTTGGCCTTTTACGGCGGCTTGCTGCTTGGCTTCATTGCCGTAGTGTCGTACATACTGCGCAACAACATCCCTTTTCTGCCCTCAGCCGACGCTGTGGCCCCCTCCCTTACCGCCGGATACGGCGTGGGTCGAATCGGCTGCCAGCTCAGTGGCGACGGCGACTGGGGCATTGTCAACCAGGCGCCCAAACCCGATTGGATGGCATTTCTGCCCGATTGGATGTGGTCGAGCACCTATCCGCATCACGTACTCAATACCATGCACACCGATCCGGTTTCCAGTGTGCCCATCGACGGTTGTACCTGGGAGTATTGTATGCAATTGTCGTTGCCGGTTTTCCCCACGCCGTTCTACGAGACTATGATGATGCTGGTCGTATTCGGCATCCTGTGGGCACTGCGCAAACGCTTGAAAGTACCCGGGTTGTTGTTTTTTATATATCTGGCCCTGATCGCCGTCGAGCGTTTTATAATTGAAAAAATTCGGGTAAACGTCCACCACGACGTGCTGGGCATGCGCATGAGCCAGGCGGAGATCATTTCTCTTGGGTTGATGGCGGTGAGTATTGGCGGAGCCATTTTTGTATGGCGGCGATACCAAAAAACTCGATAGGCGCGGTCAGCGGTTTTCGAGACGCCAGTTTTCCAGCCAGGCGGCAATTTTCCGGTCGTTGGCGAGGCGCGGCACTTTGTTCTGGCCGCCCAATTTGCCTTCGGCTTTCATGTATTCCCGGAAGGCATCGCGCCGCAAGGGTCGCACTACGAGCGGGCGCAATATGTTGCCGGTGATGAGATCGTCGTAGTAAATGTTTTGGGCGCGCAATCGGGTGTCGATGTCGTGGGTAAATTCGGGCAGGTTGGCGGGCAGGTTGTCGAACTCAATAAACCACTCATGGTACGGCAAACCGCCTTCGGGCGGGTTTACCTGGGGCGCCACGGTGAACTCCACGATCCGGACGCCGCCGGCATTGGCCACCGGCAGCAATGCCTCCTCCACTTCTTTGCCGATCACATGCTCGCCAAAAGCGGAAATAAAATGTTTCACCCGCCCCGATACGACCAGCCGGTAGGGGTTTTTGGACACAAACTGCACGGTATCGCCGATGTTGTAGCCCCACAGGCCGGCATTGGTGTTGAGGATGAGCGCATAATTCACCCCGGTTTCGACCTCCTCCAGGCGAAGCCGCCTGGGGTTATTCCGGAAAATTTCATCGGCAGGCACAAATTCGAAAAACATGCCGGCATTGGTATTGAGCAGCAGGCCGCCCGAAGCGGGAAAGGTATCCTGGTATGCGATAAAGCCCTCGGAAGCGGGGTAGGTTTCCACGGTGTCGATGGGCCCGCCGACGAGCGCTTCCAATTTGGCGCGGTAGGGCTCAAAGTTGACGCCGCCGTAGACGAAGACGGAATAGTTGGGAAAAATTTCGCGCACCGAGCGCTTTCCGGTGCGCTCCAGCAAACGCTCATAATACATCTGCACCCAGGGTGGAATGCCCGAAATAAGCCGCATATCGACGCCGGCGGTTTCGTCTACGATGCGGTCCAGTTTGGTTTCCCAATCCTCGATACAGTTCGTTTTCCAGGAAGGCATTTGGTTGGTGCGCAGCCAGGCGGGCACCAGATGGTTGCTGATGCCGCTCAGCCGGCCGATTGGGATGCCGGCCACTTCGTCGAGTTCGGGGCTGCCGGAGAGAAAGATCAGTTTGCCATCGAGCCATTGGCCCCGGCCCGTGCGGGCCGTGTAGTTGAACAAGGCATCGCGGGCGGCCCCAAAATGGAGCGGCGTGCTGTCCCGGCTCATAGGGATGTATTTCACGCCCGACGTGGTGCCGGAGGTTTTGGCAAAATAGGCTGGTATGCCCGGCCAGAGGATATCGCGCTCACCGTGTTTCACCCGCTCGATGTAAGGTTTCAGGTCTTCATAGTCGCGGATCGGTACGGCGGCAATAAAGTCAGCATAGGTGTGAATGTCGGAAAACCGGTGGTCGCGGCCGAAAGCCGTGTCGCGTGCGCGGGTTAGCAGTTGGCGGAATATTTTTTCCTGATCGGCTATGGCATTAACGGCCATGCGGTCGATGCGGCGGGCGGTGTACCAGGCGAAGGGGCGAAGAAGGGCGGCGCGAAATCCCATTAGCAGTATGCGGCGATGCGGCCGCTTTTTGCGGCAAAAGTCGTACATTTCGGCTATAAAAAAGCATCCTTTCCTGCCTTAACCCGCGCTTACTTTATGAAAACACTCCTGTTTATCAGTGCCTGCCTGTTGACTGTCGGTACCCTTTGCGGCCAGCGAATCACGCCCGAGCAGCAAAAAGCAATTTTCGACCACAGCGACTTCTTTTTGCTCAATAACATCAATTTAGCCAACTACGGCTTTGAAAACGAACCACTTAACGTCGCACTCAACGCTGCGCTCCAGGCTAAAACCAGGGAAAGCAAAAAACGGACGGCCGGTGTTATTTTCCTGAGCCTGGGTCTGGCGTATACGGTGGCTGGCATCGCAAGCCATAAAAAAGACAGCGGCTCTATAGGCGATAGTGCAACCAACGCGCTTTCCGGTCTTTTGATTGGGATCGACGTAGTGGGAGCCGGAGTATCCGTACCCTTGCTTCTGGGGGCCAGCAAAAAGAAGGCTGAAAAAGAAAAAGCGCTGAAAATTGCCCGGGGGCTGGTACGCGGGTAAACGCCGGTGCAAGCGACCGATTAAAAAGATATATGGCGTGTAAGCAGTAAAAACGTCCATCAAACCGCCAATTTGTACTGGGGGTGCCGCGACAAAGCCGCCTAATTTTGCCCAGCTGTACAAGTACCCATTGTTTTATATGTTACCGCACCGGTTCCTGCTCCTTTTACTCGCCGCGCTGGCGTTTTTGCAACCTGCCTGTTCGCAAAATACTGTGCCACCCGCGCGCCTTTCCGGCAACATTGCCTTGCGTGAAGGCTGGGCGCCGCGGGTGTACCTGGTAAAACCAGCCTATTACAAACAACTGATCTCGCCGTACGAGGGCGCATTGATCGATTCGGCTGAAGTGGCGCCGGATGGGACGTTTGCGTTCGGGCATTTGGACGGGATCACAGAAAAAGGGGTGTTCTTGTTGTTCGCCCAACCGGCTGCCAGCCGGTTTTACAACGAGATTATTCCAGCGGCGGAAAACTATGCCGCCCTCGTATTGGCTCCTGGAACAAACATCCGGCTGCAGGCCAATGCCTGGGAACTGGCTCGTTCGTACCGCCTGCTGGAGGCCAATCCCGACAGCCGGTTGCTGGCCACAATCCGCGACTGCCGCATGCCGGTACTGACAGATAATCTCCCGCCTGCCGAAACAGTAGAAGACGACACTCTGCACGACGCGCCGTCGGCGCAATCTGCTGTAAATGCCGCGCTCGACGCCTTTCTCGATACTACCCACGCCGTATTGCCTTCCTTCGTAGCCCTGCGCCTGCGCGCGCCGGAAAATGAATTCCGCGACCGGCCCGAATTTTTCCTCCACATCCTCGAACGCCTGCGGGCTACGGCGCCCGGACACCCCTGGACCGCTCAACTCGGTGTGTTCCTTGACCATTCCCAACTGCCGGTTTTGCAAGGCGAACAAATGCCCGACTTTGCGCTGCCCACCCCCCACGGCGATACCTTGCGCCGGGCCGACCTGCACGCCAAACTGCTGCTGGTGGATTTCTGGGCCTCCTGGTGCGCGCCCTGCCGCGCCGAAATGCGCACTACGATCGGCCCGCTCTACGAGCAGTACCACGCTCTGGGCTTCGAGGTGCTTGGCGTGTCGATCGACAGGAGCCGCGATGCCTGGGTGGCTGCAATCCGCAAAGACGGCGCCGGCTGGCCCCATGTATCGGACCTTCTTGGCGACGCTTCACCGGTACGGCAAACATTGAAGTTTGAGTATATCCCGTCCAATTACCTGCTCGACGCCGAGGGTCGGTTGCTGGCGCGGAATTTGCATAAAGATGCCTTGCGCACCTTTGTAGCCAACTATTTGGCACAGGAATAAACGACCGTTCGCATGCGGCTTCCTTTTGGTATACTCTTTTTCTGGCTGTTGTTCGCCGGCCCGGCGGTCCGGGGTCAAAACCTGGACATCCGCTGGCTCGACCGGCTCAACGGGCCTGTACGCCCGCGGATCGACGGCATCTGGCAACTGATGTCCAACAGCATGGGGCCGGTAGGCTTTGCCGCACCAGTGGCCGTGTTTGCCACCGGTGTAGCGCGGCACGACAAGGATTTGCGTATTAAATCGTACACGATAGGCGCCTCGTTTGTGCTGAGCACTGCCATCACAACGATTACCAAAGTGAGTGTCCGGCGGCCGCGGCCGTTCGTCACATATCCCGACCGCATTTTCAAAAAGGGGAAAGGCGGCAGTTTCTCGTTCCCTTCTGGGCATACCACCGCGGCATTCGCCACGGCGACGTCGCTCAGCCTGGCGTTTCCGAAATGGTACGTGATCGCTCCGTCTTTTGCCTATGCCGGGGCAGTAGCGTATTCGAGGATGTACCTCGGCGTACATTATCCCAGTGATGTGCTGGGCGGGATCGTGGTGGGGGTGGGCACTTCCCTGCTGGTGTTTCAGGCCGAAAAGTGGCTCCGGCGGTAAACGGCAGCGCTACCCAAAGCCGATCGAGTGCAATCGGTCCGTTTAGACAAACGTCAGGGGGTCAAAGTGCCCGCCTATTACCGCCGATGCATCGGCTTCCAGCCAGCGTCCGAGCAAAGTGGCGTACACTTGCCGGAAATCTACATTAAATTTCAGATCGCCCTGGTCGAGGTCCGTCAGATCGGGAAGGGCATTGAGCAGGCCTTTTTGCCGCAGTTGGCCGCCGAGAAAAAACATTTGGTTGGCCGTACCGTGATCGGTGCCGCCGCTGGCATTTTGCGCTACCCGCCGGCCAAATTCGGAAAAAGTAGCCACCAGCACGTCGTTCCAGCGGCCCTGTGCTTTCAGGTCGGCTGCGAATGCGGCCAGAGCATCGTTGAGTTCGGTGAACAGGCGTTTTTGCTGGGCGGCCTGGTTGATATGGGTATCAAAACTGCCAAGTGAGACGTAGTACACCGAAGTATCTGCCTCACCCAGGATGAGGGAGGCTATCGTTTTCAGGTGTTTGCCCAGCTCTGTTGCCGGATAGTTGCCGGTACTGGCTTTTGCACGACTTTTTTCGAACAGGTATTCGGCCGACGAGAGGGTTTCGGCCATCGTTTTGTAGAGATAGCCTACGGGTGAATCGTCGGACTCGTGGTCGCCCTGCGCAGCCACATAATCGGTAAAATACGGGCTCCGGGCTGTGTTGTACAGCTGTTTAGGCTCCTGGAGGGCCAATCCTTTCCGGTGTTCACCTTTAAGGGCCAGGCTCAGCGTATCGTCGATTTCCAGCACCGGGGCGTGGCAGGCTAGGCCGCCAAGGGCGGGTGTCGGGGGGCATTGCGCGTCGAGATAGCGCCCCAGCCAGCCAGTCGACCAATATTCGTTGGCCGGGCTGGCAGTATGCCAGATATCCATGCTCCGGAAATGCGAACGGTCGGGGTTGGGGTAGCCCACATTGTGCAGCACCGCCAGGTCGCCAGCATCGTACAGGTTTTTGAAGGTTGCGAGCGCGGGATGCAGTCCGGCTTCATCGGTCAGCCGAAGCGCTTCCTCCCGCGCAATGCCCAGGCGTGGCCGTTCGCGGTAGTAAATATCGTTTCGTGTTGGAATAACGGTATTCAGACCGTCATTACCGCCGCTGAACTGGATGACAACCAGCACTTTACCATTCGGCGTCAAGGCGCCAGGGCGGGCATGCGCCTGCAAAAAACGCGGCACCCACAGCGCAGCCGTGGCCAGTGAAGCGGATCGTAGAAACTCACGGCGTTTGATCAACATGGTTGTGTGTTTTTATTGCTGTTGGGACTGGGAGGTTTCAAGGGGTTTCAAGGGGTTTCAAGGGGTTTCAGGAGGTTTCAGGAGGTTTCAAGGTTTCAGGTTATTATTTGGGGTTTGCAAGCAGGCATTTCGGCATCTGAAACCCTGAAACCTCCTGAAACCTTGAAACCTCCTGAAACCTTGAAACCCTGAAACCGCCTGAAACCCTGAAACTCTAACACAGTTGGTACTCGGGCGTTGCCATCAATTGCAAGACGGCCGTTTTGACCAGTTGGTCTTTTGAACTGGGGTCGGTATGCGCTTTTAATACGGATAATGGGGGCCGGGCGAACGGTGTTTGCCAGAGCAAACGGGCCACCCGGGGGATCATATCTTTTTCGGGTTGATCAGCGAATATGCTCAGCAGCGGTTGCCAGTCGACCTCCACCGCCAGCCGCTTTTGAAGCCTGCTTTGGCGCATTTCGCCCATCATTTGGTCATCGTCGGACTTTGTACTGAGATCGAGCGCGCCCTGGGCTGCAATAATGTGTGGTAAGCGCAGGCGCAACATAAGTGATGTGCTGTCGATCCAGCTTCGGCCCCCAGGCCAGCCCGCCACATTGGGCGGATAAAGCAGTACCTGGCCGAGCGCTTTTTGGAGGACGAGCTGTCCGTCGGGATCTTCCAATTGAAGCGGCAACGCGCGCCGGATACCGGCCCAGAGTTCAACGGGCGATTTGATTTTGCTGCCAATATTTGCTTCATCGTAAAACCATTTGCTGGTAAAAATGGCGTCGAGCAAGCCCATAATGCTGTAACCGTTGTCGAAAAAGCGGTCGCCGAGTTCGCGGATGCGAGTCTCGGGGATGTCTTCTTCGTTTACGAGGAAACGGTAAAGTTTTCGGACGATGAAACGGGCTGTCTGGCGCTGTTCCAGCAGGATATTGAGCACATCGTCGCCGTCAAAATGGCCGGTTTTGCCCAGCACTGTCTTTTCGCCGGTATCGTGGTCCCATTTGCGGAACACGAAAGTGCCGTCCAGTTTAAACCCCCAACCGGTGAAGGCACGGGCGGCTTCTTTAATGTCGGTTTCGGTGTAGTTGCCGCGCCCCAGCGTGAAGAGTTCCATCACTTCGCGGGCAAAATTCTCGTTGGGGTGCTGCTTTTTGTTCTGTTGGTTGTTGAGGAAGGCGAGCATTGCGGCGCTTTTCGACACCTCGCGCAACATCTCGCCAAAATTACCCAGTGCATGCGTGCGGAAAATATGCAGCAACTGCTGTTGATAGAGGATATTGATGTTGCGGCTGGCAAAGTGACCATGCCAGAACAGGGCCATTTTCTCGCGCAGTTGAGCCTTGCTTTGCACCATTTCCTCCAGCCAAATCAAATTGAGGCTCTGCAGGTCCTCCCGGCTTTGCCGGCGGAGTTGTTTTTTCTGTTCTTTGCTGAGTTCCTTTTTGGAGGGCTCCATTTTACCCAATTCGCCGAAACCCATCAGCAGGCCGCGCACGGCGCCGTCGGCTATGTCGAAGTACGCAGGCGCCGCGGCAGAATCGTCGCGCAAACGGGGCCACCAGGCATATTCATCAAGCAATTCCCACTGGCGCCAGGTGCGGGCCGACGGGCCAAAGCCGGCCCGCCAAAGCAGGTGTTGTAGTTTGAGTTGTTTATCAGCAGACATGGTGGATGGTTGAATTGCCCGTCGGAGGCTTGCATTTAACTGCAGTCGAGCGGCAATTATTTTGAGCAAAGACTTGCCCGGAGCGGGAACGTTTAATCCCGCGTCAAATTTTCAGGCTCCGATTGAACGATCGTCGTTGTTTTGACGCCGTGTTAGCCCCGGCCTAGTTCATATTGTAATTCACGCCGAAGCGCAGGACGCGGCCCGGCTGGGGGTTGTAGATCAGGTCATCGGGGGTTCCGGTGGCGTCGATGCCCGCGTAATGGCGGTTAAAAATATTCTGGCTGTGCAGGTACAACAAAAAGTGGTTGCTCAGGTAAAGGCGCAGCATAACATCCCAGGTGCGGTAGGCCTTGTTGTAATCGTCAAATGCCGTGCGTTGATAAAAATCGCGGTACACCACCGCGCTGCTCAGGATACCGTTGTGCCGGTTTGAATTAAGGATGAACTCCCAGCGGTTGGATAGCAGCGAGAGCCGGAACTGGGTGATCCAGCGCGGGTAATTCCGGATATCGCGGGTGGCGGGCAACCCTTGCCCGAACCACTCCCGCCCACGCGAGTACTGGAAATAAAATTCGATATGCGCCCTGATTTCAGCATTGCCCGGCCGGTTTTTGTTTTTTCCGAGGTCCGAATTCAGGAAATCGTCGCCAATAGAGCCTTGCACACCCCACATCGACATGGCCAAACCGGGTGCGGGCATGAAGCCGTATTGCCACGCAAAGCTATCGGTTTGAAGCAGGTACCCGTTTCGGATCAGATCGCGGGCTTCCTGGTAAAAAAAGACCAGGTCGGTGGTGAAGTTGCCCCGGTTCCGGCGCAAGCCAAATTCGGCCGAGCGCAGGTGTTCCACCGTCTGCCGATTTGTAGCAAAAGCTTCGGCTTGCGGAGCGTTGGCGGTCCGTATCGTGTAGGTATTGACCCTGCTGTAAACAGGGGTGCGGCGAAAACCGTCGCTGTAATTCGCACGCAGGTTTATACTGCTGTCGAGGTGATACAGCAGCGCCAGGCGGGGGCTGAGCACCAGCGGCGCTTCAAAGGCATAGTTGATGGCGGTTCCGCCGATAACAGTCATGCGTTTACCCTGCCAATGCAGTTGGCCGAACGCATTGAGGTTGGCATTGCCGTCGGAAGCGAAGCTAAAAGGCCTGGGGTTAGGCGGCTTGCTTTCGCCCGAAATGCGCACCTCCGTTGGTCCCGGAAAATAGCCCATCGGCGGCACGCCACCGCCTACATTAGCCTGGAGGCCGGCGTTGAGATACAGGTTGGGAGTGAGCGTCGCGCTAATCCTGGATTCCAGGCGCACATCGATGCCATTGGCGGCGAAATAGCGCTCATTGGCGGCATATTCGTGAAAAATAGTACTCAGCGTGGCCTGGCGCGCGGTATCCGATTGGAGCTGGGGCGACTTGGCATAATACAGGGCCGTACTCAGCCGGTCGAATACGGGCGTAAACGTGGATGTGTTGCTTACTTTATAGTGCAGCACCGAGAGGGTATTGGTCGCGGTTCGTTTGCGGCGCAGCTTTTGAAAACTGAACGCAAAGGTCTCGATCCGTTCGGCAATCCGGTTGGAAGGGTTGGCATACGATTGGGCCAGTGGGCTAAGCCCAAGCGCGCTGTGATCGAAACGTTCGAGCCGGTTATAATTGAAATGTACCCCACGCCACTGGAGGTTGATGCCCAGCAGCCGGCTTTCGTGGGGGAGCAAGGCAGTGCGTGCCACGCTGTCGCCGACATCGCGCGGACGGTAGTTGCCGTTGAGCCGATACAGGTTGGAATCCAATCCGAAGGGCAGGTAATTTTTGGGGGTGAAAAGTTTGCTGTCGTAAAAAATATCGGTGTACTCCCGCACGGTGCTGCTGCCATACAGGCTGAAACGAAAGATCTTTTGGTCTTTGAACAACTTGCCGCCCAACATGAGGTCGAGATTGTTGTAACCAAAGTTGCCAAACGCCAGGTCAGCCTGGGTAAAAATAGGACGTTCCGTTTCCTTCAGGATAATATTGATCACCCCGGCCATGGCCTCGTCGCCGTAAATAGCCGACGCCGGTCCGTAAAACACCTCGATGCGTTCGGCCTGCCGGATCGGGAGTTGCGCCCCGATCGGCATTCCCGGCGCGATAGCGGGCTTGATAGGCACGTCGTTGATCAGGATTTTCACCTGGCTGTTGCCCGGTAAGCCGCGCATCATGAACGTCTCCCCTTCCAGGGCATTGCCGGGTTGCGATACCCGTACACCCGGCGCGGCGCGCAACACGTCGCCGAGCGTGACGTAACCGTTGCGCAGGATATCCTCAGCGGTGACCACCCAAACGGAAAAGGGCAATTGGTCTACCTCTTCCAGCGAGCGGGTAGCCGACACGGCTTTCACCTTCTGCTCTCCCTGATTGCGATAACGTATGTCGCGTTCCGCCAGACGTTCGGGTTTCAACAACAAGGAGGAATCTGTCTGGGCAAATAGCCCAAAACCAAAACAACAAAGCAGCACAGTCAGCCGGAGGCGCATAATCAGACGGTTATTTTTGGTCAAAAAAACGAAAACACCGGAATTTCCCCCGGTAGTATTTTAATTATTCCACATTTGCCTCCGCATCAACCCACCGACGGAAATGTTGACCACCGCTGCCATCCGCTACGAAGACTCCCTTATTCTGGCCCTCGACAAGCCGGCCGGCATTCCGGCCCAGGCCGATAAAACCGGCGATGTTTCTGCATTGCAATGGGCCGAATCGTATTGCGAACTCGCGCTCCACCCCGTACACCGGCTGGATCGGCCGGCTAGCGGTATCTTACTGTTGGCCAAAACTAAGGTGGCTATGACCTTGCTGCAGCGGCAATTTCAAGAACATCTGATTGAAAAAGAGTATCTCGCCGTTGTAGCTGCTCCGCCACCCAAGCCGGAAGATACGCTCATTCATTTCCTGCAAAAAAATAACGTCAAAAACCGCGCTGTCGCCCACCCCACCGAACTGCCCGACACCGAACGCGCCGAACTGCACTACCGCCTCCTCGGTAGCAGCGAACGGTACCACCTGCTGCACATCCGGCTCATTACCGGGCGCCACCACCAGATCCGGGCCCAGCTCGCGGCAATCGGCTGCCCGATCAAAGGCGACGTGAAATATGGCGCCCGCCGCGGCAACCGCGACCGCTCCATCCACCTCCACGCCTGGCGTCTGGCGTTCGAACACCCCGGCACCGGTGAGTGGATGCAACTGGAAGCAAATATTCCCGGCGATGACCCGGTATGGACGGCATTGCGGTCGTTTTTACCAGGCGGCTAAGAGCCTATCCGGGAAATTTCAATTGCCGAAGTTGTATTCGCGGCCGCCCTGCAGGTAGCGTTCTCGCCCCGCAAATCGGATCTCGCCAATCTTTTTCTGCATATACCCCGCTTTTTCTTTTTCCGGCAATTCAAACAGCACAATTACTTCGGCCCCCTGGTTATCACGCGCCTCGGGCAAATAGGGGTTTATCATCGGTTGCTCATGTGACTCCGGGTCAAAGGCAAGAGCGCCCTCCGGCACGAGTACGTACGCCAGGAACCAGTCGCGACCTTTTTTCTTTTGCACCTCAAAAAAATACAACTCGGCTGGACTCCCTCCGCGCCATGTTCTGTGCCGGCTGATAAAGCGCGCCGAGTCCACATCGGCTCTTTCCTCCAATAAAATGGATCGTACCAGTGCAATCGTGTCGGCAAACCAACTCAGGTATGGCCGGAGTTGCCCTGCTTCGGCCAGATAACAATACAGCTGGTGGCGGGTGCGGTCGTCGGTGGCGAAACGGCGCAACTGTTCCGGCGGTACCGGCTGCTGGTACCGGAGCATCAGCGTCAGGGCAATCAGCTGCACCGCATGATCCGGCGATTCAAGCGCGTGGGCGAATACGGCTTGTACCCGTTTATCGGTCGGCAGAAACGGCGCCAGCAGCCCGAGCGTACGCCGCAAGTCGGATATTCCGCCCGCGTCAAAATTTTCGGCATAATAGGGCGAGGGGATGTCGCTGCGGATATCCCTGCCATTGACGCTGGCATATTGTCGTTGCGACAACAACCAGCCGGCTTCCCGGGCGAGCCGCGGTTTCAGACGAGCGTATGTTTTGGGCCTGATCAGGCGGCGTTGCACAGCCTGCAGCAACAGTTGCAGGAGATACGGCCGGAAAGATAGTTCGTCGACCAGGTCCAGGAGCGGGGGCAGATACGAAGCGGATAAAGCCAGGGTATCGCTCAGGGAAACAAATATATCGTTCAGCTGGCTGTCGGTCAGGTAAACGGGTTGTTGGCGGAGCAACTGCGCCAGGGCCGCCAAGGAGTACGCGGTATTGGCATGGGCGAGCGCTACCAAAACGGTTTGACGGTAGTGGGCCGAATCCGGGTAACGGTCGAACCATTTCAGGAGGAAATCCGTTGCCTCCGGGGTCTGTACTTGCCCGATTGCCAGAAGCAGGGACTCCCGGTAATGGAATTCAAGTTGGCCAAATGCGGGATGCTCAATGGTGGCTTGAAGTGCTCCAGCGTCAGATCGGTCGTAAAAATTCCGGCTGGTCGTTTCCACCCGGGCCAAGGCTTTTATCCGGACAAGGCTGTCGGACGCATAGATATTTTGCAAAAATTGCAAGTCGCGCCGTCCAAAAGGCAAGGCCCCCCGCGTGGTATCAATAGGCGAAAACGATTCAAAAAAGGATTGAACAAAATCACTTGGGGGCGCCTGAAGTTGCCCGCTTGCGTAGAGGTTGTACATACGGCCGGGCGTCACAACTAACCTGACCCGGATACTGCGGGTACTGTTGGTGTCTTCCAACAAAAATTGCCCCACGAGCAGGCTGTCGCCAAATTGCTGCCAATCCTCTTTGGCGAGGGCCAGTTTGTACTGGTTGGTCAGCCGTTTTTTTACCGCCCGCTCGAACGAATCGAGCGTGGGTGCAGTGCCTGCTGCCATCATTTCCACCGATTGTACCCAAATCTGTTCCTCCTGAAGCGGCAGTTCCAGCAACCGCGTCTGCAGCCGTGGAAATGCATTTCCAAACGGTTGATTGCGCCGGCTGTTTCGCAACCCTTCCGCAACCAGGCGTTGCAACTTTGCCAAAAAGGGAGTCGTCGATGTCGTCAGCACTTCGGGTACGCGGGCTTCAAACATCAGATTCGTATCGCGCATGGTTTCCCATGCACCCGGGTACCGGGCTGGCGTCACGCTAAACGATTCGAAAAACGATTGTGGAGCGCCCGGTGTCAACTTCCGACAACCCAGCAAATAGTATTGCGGCCCGTTGATGATCAGCCGCAGGTAATAATAAGCGCTATCAGCGCCCGACCGGAACCACACGTCTTGCATCGGATACGGCACTGTAGTCACAAGGCGGCTTTCCGGTGCCTGAGTGGTGTATTGGGCAGCGATTTTTTCACCGATAATATTGAGTTCGAACGTGTCTTCTTCGATAAAGTCCCAGTCGTGGTATCCGACCCGGCAGAGCAAGTAACACGCGTTTTGCTCCGGGTCAACTGCGGCAACCAGACAGCGGCCGGTATTTTTATCGCCGGTGGTATTGATGGTCGGCGGAGCCGGGAACAGCACTTCAAAACCACCTCCGGGGGGCTGGATACGGGTGGGTCCGTTGGGTGCGGCAGCGTCGACAGGGAGGTAAAATTGAATGCTGTTCAGGAATTGCGTGCACGACTCGCCGGCGGCATAGTCGCCATTGCCGCCGGTGGCGAATAAAAACAATTCCATTGGGGTGGCAAAAATCCGGAACCGCAGAATATCACCCCGGCGGGTGCGAGTCGTGATCGTATGGTTGGGGAACGGGGTATCGGACCGCTTCCGTTCCAAAATTTTGCCCGGTATTTTTTCATAAATGAGGCTGTCGATCCGGTCGATGATAAATTCGGGTGCTTGCCCGTTCCAGGCGCCGAAGGTTCGCAAGCGGTATACGGCATAATAGGCGCCGTTGCTCATGTCGGCGCAGAGCTGTTGTTCGAGACCCTGCGCATCCACGGTTTGGTAAAATTTCCCGGGCGCCTCCGCCGACCAGCTGGAGTCTGCAGCCCATTGCCGCGTGAGGCCGACCGGGTAATGCAGGGCCTCAATCTGCTCCTTATCTCTTTTGCTGGTATTTGCCGAAAATTGTACGGGCCGGAGGGAATAACCTTTTTGGCGCAGCATCCGGATCAAGCCGGTCGCCCCGGGCAGGTGTGCCGCCCCAACAGCGGAAAACAGACTCCTGCCGCTTTGGAGGATAGAATCGATCCGGCGTACCATCACGAGATTGCGCTCGTCCTGCATCCAGCGCTGAAAATTCTTACCCGGCTGCGCCATTTTATTGAGTGAATCGAGCAGGTCCAGGTCCTGGTCGCGGTACGCTTCGTCGAGTGAAATGCGGCTGGTTGAGATAGCGGCGTACCGGTTGCGTTCCATATTGTCGTCGTCTGCCGAGTCCGGCAGTTGGGCGCGTATAAATGCTTCATAGCTGTCTTCCAGCGTTTCAAGACCGATAACCGTTTTGCCCAGTTTTCGCCCGGCCTGGAAAATGAACAGGTCGAGGTACGTGTCTTCTTCGTAATCCTGCCGGTATTGGTTGGACCGGTACAGGAATTCGTTGGTCATACGCGGTTTGGCCGACAACATAGCGCCCAGCAATTGATTGTCGGGGGTCTGAAACCGGAACGAGCTGTTGTACAGATCCGGTTGATTGAGGCGCCGCCCAACCGGTAGGGCGCCTTCCATCGAGCCAAGCAGTTCGTTTTCCTTACCGCTGAGTTGCTCGGTAAAAGCCTGCCACTGGTCGTGATCAGTTTCGAGGGCCACCATATCCACCTGGTGAAGGGCGACAAAAAACGAGTCGCTCAGGTTAAAAGCGAGTTTTTCCGGAACATGCATCGTGCCATACAAATAGCCCGGCCGCATCAGGCCGTTTCCGGAAATTTCCCAAAGCAGCCCTTTCAGCCTTGCGGTGTCGGATTGTGCCAACAGGCAACCGCCGCCGGAAAGCAGGAGTAGGAATAACACAATACGGAGCATAAGCAGGGAACTTTTATTACCTGTTGAAAGCCGGGCAATATAGGTAGCGCCGGGCAACTTCAGGGCAGAAGTTCCAGAAACTCGCTCATGATCATCGCGGTGGCGCCCCAAACGATGCGCCCCTGAACATCAAAATACGGCACCTCCCGAAGGGTAATGCCCTGGCTCAGGGTCAGGTCGGTTTGTTTGCGGTTCTCGGCGGCGATAAATACGGAAAGTGCCGGCGTAAGCACGGCCTCCACTTCCTCGGGCTGTGGCGAAAAGTGCGGCGGCCCGTGGAGAACACCCACAAATGGGTGCACCAGAAAATTGCTGACCGGGATGTACAACTCAGTGAGTTGACCCAAAATTTCAATTTCACTGGAAGATATGCCGATCTCTTCTTCGGCTTCGCGCAAGGCCACATTGGCCAGCGCGCCGTCATCCGCCTCCCAGCGCCCACCCGGGAAACTGACCTGCCCGCCGTGCCGGTCGCGGGGGTTGGCGGTCCGTTGTATCAAAACCGTGTGCCAACCTTCCTCCTCATGCCAATGCAAGAGGTTGAGCACACAAGCCACTTTTGCATCTGCCGGCGGGGTCGAATACGGACCCAGCTCTTTTAACCGGCGCATACTGGCCATTTTATACTGGGCCGCCTGCCCCGGCAAAGGGCCCTGAAGGCGCAGGCGCAGGTTATCAACGAAGGCTTTCATCATAAATACGCGAAACGAACCGGAAGTGAAAGGCAAAAGGCCGCGATTTGTTCACTCCTCCCTTATTATTGTTAATCCAACAAAAAATGATCGTTGTTTTTTCATTATTTATTAAAAAAACAGGTTGACAATTATACTTTACATACAAAGTTATCCATTTTTTGCCGATTTAAAAATTTGAGACTGAATTCAAGTTTTCATTTTTTAAAATATTCAATTAAATTCCATTATTATTAACGATTATATAAATTTTAATAACTATTGTTAAAATATTTGCAGTATTTAAAACAGTACACTTACCTTTGCTTCATCGAAATGCAAAAGCGCATGACGAAATTTTTGAACAACCAGAATACTGTGAGGTGATGAAATCAGGCAGCCATGCCCCCCTGTCTCGGGGGTGGGGATTCCGGGATAAAGGGCGCTATTCGGCGCCACTAACCGCCCCTTGGAGGTTCGAGCCCTCCCTTCACAGCAGCGTATTAATGCTGAAATGATCCTGTGCGGTGATGAAACCAGGCAGCCATGCCCTCCTGTCTCGGGGGTGGGGATTTCGGAATAAACGCAGCATAAAGCCGGCTTAGCCGACTGGGGTTGACCACCAAACTTTGTGCTGCCGCTAACCGCCCCTTGGAGGTTCGAGTCCTCCCTGCACAGCCCTCTTTTTACCCGGCCAAAGCCTTTTCCCCAAAAAAGCAGGCGATTGCCGGAGCCGAATGTCCTGCTCGTCCGGGCAATCCGGACTTTTCTCCCGCTTTACTCAAGCAACGGGCGACATCCCTCGAAAAACAACGCGGTTGGTGTTGGAGCGATTCCCTCCGGGCGCAAAATGACGGCCATCCAATTCATAATTTTCCGCGTTTTTTGTGCCCAGACAACCATTCAACTCCTCCGCTATGCGCGTCCTCAAATTCGGTGGCACCTCCGTCGGCACACCCGAAACCATTAAAGGCTTGTTGCAGATCCTGCGCGGTTATTACCAGCGCGGCGAGCGATTTTCCGTCGTATTTTCCGCTTTCTCCAAGGTTACCGATACCCTGATCGATATGGCCATCCGCGCCGGCAAGGGCGATCAATCCTACCTGGATGTGCTCAAAAACGTACGCAACCGGCATTTCGAAGCCATGGAGCAACTACTCGACCCGGCCAATCGCGCACCGGTGGAAACACATATTGCGGCCAATTTCGAGGCTCTGTCCAATGTGTTGCAGGGTATTTTTTTGCTGCATGAAGTGTCGCCCCGCTCGCTCGATTTTGTAGTGAGCTTTGGCGAGCGCAATTCGGCTTTTATCGTGGCCCATGCCATGCAACAGGCCGGCATTCCGACACAATTTCTCGACGCGCGCACGGTTATCCGGACGGATGCGCAGTTTGGCAGCGCCAAAGTGGATTTCGAAACCACCAATCAGCTCGTACAGACTCATTACCAAAACCACCCGCAGGTACAGGCCGTCACGGGTTTTATCGGCAGCACCGCCGATGGCCTTACTACCACTCTCGGCCGCGGCGGCTCCGATTACACCGCCGCCATCATCGGCGCTGCACTCCAGGCCGAAGCCATTGAAATCTGGACGGATGTCGACGGCGTTCTCACTGCCGACCCCCGCCGGGTGAAAAAGGCGTTTACCCTGCCCACCATGACCTACCGCGAGGCCATGGAAATGAGCCACTTCGGCGCCAAAGTGATCTACCCCCCTACCATTCAACCGGCGCTGGCGCAAGGCATCCCGTTGGTGATAAAAAATACCTTCAACCCCGACTTCCCGGGTACCTTCATCAGCACCAGCGCCGATGCGGGCGACCACCCGGTAAAGGGTATTTCCAGCATCAACCAAATTTCCCTGCTCACGCTGCAAGGCAGCGGGTTGTTCGGCGTGCCGGGTATTGCCGCGCGTTTGTTCGGCGCCATGGCGCAAGCGGGGGTCAATATTGTACTGATCACGCAAGGGTCGAGTGAGAGCAGCATCACCTTTGCGGTGTCGCCCGGCCAGGCGAATGCCGCCAAAAAAGCGGTGGAAAAGGAATTTTCATATGAGTTGCGCGCCCAATTGGTTGAGCCCGTCAAAATCGAGAGCGATCTGTCGGTCGTAGCCATTGTCGGTGAAGGCATGCGCTACCTGCCGGGCATATCCGGTCGTTTATTTCAGGCCCTGGGCAAAAACGGCATCAATGTGGTGGCCATCGCGCAAGGGTCCAGCGAACTCAACATTTCGGTAGTGGTGCCAGCGCCCGACGAGACGAAGGCCCTCAATGCCATTCACGAAGCATTCTTCCTGTCCGACACCAAAACGGTGCACGTGTTTGTCGTCGGGGTCGGGCTCATTGGCAGTACCCTGCTCGGGCAAATCCACCAGCAATCGACTTTTCTGCGCGAAAAACGCGGGCTTGAAATTCGCGTGGCCGGCCTGGCCAACAGCCGCAAAATGGTTTTTGCCGGCGAAGGCCTCGACCTGGCCCACTGGCGCGAAACGATCGATGTTGCCCAAGAGGCGTTCACAATGCCCCGGTTTGTGGAGCACATGAAACAACTCAACCTTCCGAACGCCATTTTTCTCGACAATACCGCCTCGGAAGAAGTGACGGGCTTTTACGAACAA
Source organism: Saprospiraceae bacterium (assembly GCA_044230315.1). GTDB lineage: Bacteria > Bacteroidota > Bacteroidia > Chitinophagales > Saprospiraceae > M3007. The sequence continues at coordinate 95,536 of JBGARJ010000012.1, read as the reverse complement.
ATCCTCGACGCCAGTATTTCTATCAGCACCCCCAACAAACTGGCTGCCTCGTCGCCCTACCTGCACTATCAGCGCCTCAAACACCTGGCCGACAAACGCGGCGTACTGTGGCGCTACGAAACCAATGTGGGCGCCGGCCTGCCGATCATCACCACACTCAACGATCTCATCCACTCCGGCGACCGGATACTGAAGATCGAAGGCATCCTTTCCGGAACGCTGTCGTTTATTTTCAACCATTTCAAAACGGGCACGCGTTTTTCGGAGATCGTCAAAAAAGCCAGGCACCTCGGCCTTACCGAACCCGACCCGCGCGACGATCTTTCCGGCGCCGACGTGCGCCGCAAATTGCTCATCCTGGCGCGGGAAGCCGGCCTGCCGCTCGAAAGCAACGATATTCACCTGGAGCAGATCCTTCCACACGCCTGCCTGGCGGTGCACACGGTGGAAGAATTTTTTGAAGAACTGGAAAAGCACGACGCCGACTTCGAGCGGCGGCGAGCGGCGGCCGACCAGGCCGGCCAGGCGCTGCGTTTTGTTGCCAAACTGGAAGACATGCATGCCAGCATCAGCCTGCAGCAGTTTGGGCCCGATCATCCGTTCTATTTCCTCGACGGCAGCGACAATATGGTGGTGTTCACCACCGAACGTTACCGCGAACGCCCCCTGGTTGTACGCGGCCCGGGCGCGGGCGCGGAGGTGACGGCAGCGGGTGTGTTTGCCGAGGTGATCGGGATTGGGAGTCGCCTGGGCTAGTCAGCCGGCAACATCCGTAAACCTGTTTCAAAGGTCGGTGCAATACTCCTGGCGAGATGCGGCACGGCATCGCGGCCCAGGTCATCGGGTTCGAACGGGTTGTCCGCAAATGAAATATCTCCTGGTTGCTGAGGGTGCCGCCGGCAAGGAATATTTTCATTGAATTGCAGAATACGTAAGCGGCGGTATGCTATTTGCAAGTATAGGGATAACATACCCTGCCGAAGCCGTTTTGCCCTTTGACCACCGCAGGGAAGGCGCAAGGTGCTATCGGGCGTCGCTTTTTCGACACCTGGTGCAAAATCGCCGAACTGCCCTAAATTTGCCTCCTGCATTACCTGAATTCTTCCCATGCGCCAACCGCTTTTCAAAATCCGGCAAAACAGCTATTTCGGTTTTATGAACGCTTCAGGCGAAGTGATTATCGAACCGCAGTACCTCGAAGCCGGCGAATTTCACAATGGCTTTGCACGGGTACGCCTCAACGACCAGTGGGTGCCCATCGACGCCATGGGCCGCCTGCTGCTCAAACGGATCTACCGCATGATCGGCCCGTTTGAAGAAGGGTTGGCGCGGGTACAGGTGGTGCAATCGTGGGGATATATCGACGGGCGCGGCAATGAAGTCATCCCCGCGCGTTTTGACGAAGCCGGCGATTTTTCCGAAGGACTGGCCGCCGTACAATTTGAAGGAAAAACCGGCTACCTCGATCTTCAGGGCGAGTTCGCTCTCAAACCGGCCTACACCTCGGGCGGGGCGTTTAACGGTGGCCTGGCGCCCGCCGGCAACAGCGGACAATGCGGCTTCATCGATACTTCCGGAACATTTGTCATCGCACCCGCATGGGAACAATGCCGCCCGTTCAACGGCCCGGTGGCCGTGGTGCTGCGCGACCAAACATGGGGGCTGATTGACCGCAACGGGCGCGAGGTAGTGCCACCGCAATTCGAATTTGTAAAAGGCCACAGCCACGGCGAATTTTTCGACGGCATGGCGCTGGCCTATCGCGACGGCAAATACGGATTCGTCAGTCAGCAGGGTGAAATCGCCGTCGAACCCATGTTCGACCTCGCGGGCGACTACGGTGAAGGGCTCGCCCTGGTGGAAATCAACGGCGCCTACGGCTATATCGATAAGGCGGGCAAACTGGTCATCATGCCCAAATTTGAAGACGCCGGCGTGTTCTCGGAAGGTCTGGCCCAAGTGCGCAGCAATGGCCATTGGGGCTATATCGATATCGAAGGCAAATTCGCCATCCCGGCAGCCTACCATGCTGCAACACCGTTCCGCGATGGCCTGGCCCTCACCGTTTTAGAGGGGAAATGGCAGTACATCGACCGGTTCGGGGGCATTATCTGGCGCGAAGCCTAATGACTCTTTATTTGCGGTAATAGTCTGGTTCTATTGCCGGGAAAATAGCCGAAGCATAGCGTCCAAAAGGTTCGTCTTTCAGCCTCGTCCGGGAGTTTCAGACAGTTTCTAAGGCTCGTTTTTAGCGTTCAGATCGAATCCGGTGTAAAAGCCCAGGTCTTTTTCTTTCAACAACTTTGTCCAAAAAGCGATTTGGCCGGTGTGGTAGGAATAATGCTCCACCACGTGCAGAATAATGCCCGTGCCGGAAAACCGGAAACCCTGCACATTACGCATCCGCATCAGGTTATCGGCATCCATTTTTCGAATGACCGTCTTCGCCGTTTCTACGGTTTGAAGTAAAGCGACCAGCAATTCAGCCTTTCCGTGCCCTTCCCGTGCGGCAAACTCCGCATCGCGCTGCCGCCTGTCCGCCGTATCACTGAGGGCCGAAATGGCGTATTGCGTGATGTTGCCGCACAGGTGCAGAATCAGGTTGCCCACGCTGTTCGAGGCCGCATTGGGGCGCTTCCAGATATCGGCTTCGGCCAGTTCGGCAAAACTCTTTCGGACCATCCGGTTGTTTTCATCGAGGCGGAAAATGGCGTTTTCAATAAAATCCTGTACAAACGATTCGATCATCGGAACATAGTTTTTGACACATGCTAATACTTGATATGGCAGAAAGCTACCGGGCGTCCGGCAAACGGTTTTATTGCCGGAGCGGGCAATCCACGACGGTAGAAAGGTAGCCGTATTGGGTTCATATCCGTGTGATCTGAATAAATTTTCCGCGATTTACGCGATATTGAAAGGCGCCAATGGTGATGGTTGCCCCGTCGGCCAGTCGGGCCAGGTCGTCGATATCCTGTTCGATGGTGTGGATGGAACCGCCGGTTTTGTACGCAATTTCGAGGTAATTTTCGTTGACGCCGAACTCCGTGCCGCACAGGATAACATGCACCGGAACATGGAGCTGGGTGAGCAGTTGCATGTCGCGAACATCGCTGCAATTATCGGCGATCAGGATCAGCTCGTCCAGTCCGCGTTTTTTGCGGGCGCCTTCCAGCAGGGCCTCCAGGTCATTTTCCGGGCCGTCGCCGCCATCGCCGGCGCGGGTGGTCCGGACCATCGTCAGCAACAGGGTATCCAGCAATGCCTTATCGGTGCCGTATATCCCACCGGTATGGCCGATCACCTTGGCCGTATCGGCTTTTCGATCGCCATCGTTGAAAAAAACATAGCAGTTCTCCTCGCCTTGCACCAGTTGCAAGGCATGCCAGAGAATAACCTGATCCATATAGGGCGTCATGCTGCCCGTGAGATCGGTCACGATCACTTTATTCTTCCAACGGTCGCGCATGCGGTACAGCGTTGCCTGGACCACCTCGCCGGATTTCTCAAAATACCGCGGGTCGCGGGCGATAGAATCCCGCTCTGCGGCGGCGCGTTGTTCGATGCGTTTTTTCACCACCGCACCGGAGCCGCCAAAGAGCAGCTGGTGAATGAACGGGGTTTCGGCGGATGTACCCCGCGCGGCTATCCGGGCCATGGTGATCGAGTCGCGGATGCGTTGCACCTCATACAACGAATCGCGTAAAAACGCCTGGCGGGCGCGCTCGGCCTGCCGGCGCAGCGTTTCCCGGGTGCCGATGGTGTTGTAGGTGATACTGAGCTGGCCGGCCCGGTCGTCCTGCGGCATGTCGTAACATTTCAGATTGGCCTCAAAGCGGGTGCTGACGCAATAAGTATCGCCCATGGGCAACACCAGGTAGGCTTTACCCGAGCGGTTGGTTTTGCCAACGTATACCTTACCCGATTTTTTGGCGGCAAAGTACATTTCCTCGTCTTCGAGGGGGTGATCGTCGAGGTTCAGGATAGTGAGTACTACGAGCACCCGGCTCCGGGTGGGGGTTTGCGCAGGCGAAACCTTTTGAAAAACGGAGTCGTTCCGCTGTTCTTCGGTAAACCGGCTGGGCAGGTAGGTGATGCCGATGTTTTCCCGGGCGAAGCGTTCATTCGACAATTGCACGGTTTGGATGCCGGGTTCTTCTACCGTACCGATGCGGTACTCCATTCCTTTGGGAACCAGAAAAAGCACCTCGCCATAGGTGCCGGTAATGCCGCGCCATACGGTGCCCGATCCGGTCTGCTGCACCTGCACTTCTACGCCGGCCATTTTTTGCCGCGCCAGGTTGTAAATGGTTACTTTCAGGAGTACTTCTTTGGCGGTGGGCTCCTTCCTGTCTTTCGCCTGCCAATACACCCTTATGGTATCGGGTACAGCAGTACCGGAAGGCGTATCATTTTGGGCGTTCAGGCAAAAGGGCAGCAAGAGCAACGGTAGCAGGTGTCTCATGTTGGTTCGGTCGTAACAGGTGAGTGAATGGCGTGACTCAGAAAACCAGCACAGAAACGACACAGTGTGGCCGGGTATTTTTAGAAAAGCAGCATTACCCATCCGGGCACAGGATTCCCGCCACCTTTTTCATAAAATGCCGCTCCAGCCGCTGACCCCCAGCCAAGCCATAACCGCCACCACAGCCCAACCCGCCCACTGCAGCCACCAGGGATGCTTGTAACTGCCATTCACGCGGGTTTTGCCACCCGCCAACAATACTACGGCCAGGGCGATTGGTAGAATGAGCCCATTGAACGCACCCGCCCAAACCAACATTCGCACCGGTTTGCCTATCCATAAGAACACACCTGCAGAGAGCAGGATAAACCCCGTGATCAACCAGCGCTGCTGCCGGCCCATCCACGGTTGCCAGGTTTTAATAAAGGATACAGACGTATAAGCCGATCCGATCACTGACGTAATGGCTGCGCTCCACATTACCAGGCCAAACAACCGGTAACCGGCATTGCCTGCAGCCAACTGGAACACGCTGGCCGGCGGGTTGGCGGGATCGAGCGTATGCCCGCCTGCCAGTACGCCTAATGCCGCCAAAAAGAGGACATAGCGCATCAACGCCGTCAGGCCAATGCCCGTGATGGCGCTGCGTTGCGCCTGCGGCAGCGCGGCCGTGCCCGTCAGCCCGGCATCCAGCAAGCGGTGTGCACCGGCAAAACTGATGTAGCCGCCCACCGTACCGCCCACCAGCGTTACGATGGCCAGCGCATCTACCCGCTCGGGCCAAAGGGTCCTCCAAACCGCCTCGGCCAACGGCGGCTGCGCAGCTACCGCCACATACGCGGTGAGTGCGAGCAGTACCAGCCCCAGCCCCCTGACCAGAATATCCATCACCCGGCCCGCTTCTTTCATCCAGAACAGGGCCAACGCCAACGCGCCGCTGAATGCTGCCGCCAGCCGCACATCCATGCCCGTCAGCACATGCAGCCCGAGGCCACAACCGCCGATATTGCCAATGTTGAACGCCAGGCCGCCAAAGGCAACCAGCGCGCCGAGCAAATAGCCGAGCCCCGGCGCCACCCGCTCGGCGACCTCTTGCGCCCGCTCCTCCCGCACGATCAGGATACGCCAGATATTCAGTTGCGCTCCCAGATCGAGCAATACGGAAACGAGGATGACAAACCCGAATGAAGCCAGCAACTGCCCGGTGAAAACAGCAGTTTGTGTCAAAAAGCCCGGCCCGATAGCCGAAGTAGCCATCAAAAAAGCGGCGCCAAGAAGGGCGGAAGGGCGGGATGGTGTTTTCATAATGCCGGGTTTAGAACAGGTGGATGATCAGGGCGCTTGTACCTCAATATTGTTTTGTTCCAGAAAAGTGCGGACCAAACGAGCAAATTCAAGCGCATGCTCGCCGTCGCCATGCAGACAAATCGTTTCTGCCCGGATCGATACCAATGTGCCATCGACGGCAGTTACCGTCTTCTGCCGCACCATTTGCAGCACCTGCTGCAGGCATTGTTCCGGATCCCGGATCAAGGCATCCGGTCTGGAACGGGGTGTCAACGAACCATCGGGTTGGTAACTGCGGTCGGCAAATACTTCACTGGCGGTTTGCAAGCCCAGAAAACGCGCCTGCTCGATCAGCTGGCTTCCGCTGAGGCCGTACAGAATCAGTTGAGGGTCAAAATCCAGCACAGCATGTGCAATGGCATGCGCCAGCGCTGGGTCGCGGGCAGCCATGTTGTAGAGTGCGCCATGGGGTTTTACATGGTGCAAACGGGCACCAGCAGTCCGCGCGATAGTTTCCAGGATTTCTATTTGCTGCCAAACCAGGTCGTAATAGCCTTGTGGCGGGAGTGCAATTTCGGAGCGTCCGAAATTGGGTTTGTCGGCAAAGCCGGGGTGTACGCCAATTGCTACACCCTGCTCAAGTGCCAGGTCGACGGTCTGGCGCATCGTATCGGCATCGCCCGCGTGGTATCCGCAGGCGATATTGGCTGAGGCGATCAGCGGCATGAGCGCTGCGTCGTTCGGGTAACCCTCACCCAGGTCGCAATTGAGGTCGATGCAAGGCGTAAGCATGGCAAAACAGGTTTGGTTTATCGCAAAAGTCCGGTTTCCCGAAGTCGAAAGATACAACCCCATCGCAATTGCCGGAGCGCCGTTTGCTGGCGGCGAAGTACTTCGAATGCCTGCCGATGTTGCACTAATTGAAATTGAAACGCCTGCCCGGGCAGCAGTTGCGCCAATATGGACGCATCAGCGCTGATCGCATGGCCAATCCGAGGATAGCCGCCGGTTGTTTGACTGTCGGCCATCAACACGATAAGGCCGCCATCGGGCAACAGTTGGATGGTACCCCGCACAACGGCCGAGGAAACCAGTTCGAGGGGGTGTTGCAAGGTCAGATCGGGGCCTCGCAACCGGTAGCCCATCCGGTCGGCTTGGGCCGTGATCGTCCAGCGGGCTGTTTCCAGGCGGGCTGCTGCGGCTGGTTCCAATTCGGCATATTCGGCCCCCGGTACAAACCGGATCACCGGCTTTTCAGAATAAAACAAACTGGTTCCGGCTTTCCAGGGAAGAACCCGATACCCACCACCAGAACGGCTGAACGCCATTGGCTGCTCCTGCCGGAATGGCAGCACATCGCCGCTGCGCAAGGCCCGCCCTTCCCATCCGCCCGCCTGTGCGGTGAGGTGCGTGCTGCAACTGCCCAGCCAGGGCGTCAGCTCGAACCCGCCCTGCACGGCCAGGTAGGCCCGCGCACCCGAAACCGGCCGGCCAAAGCGCAGTACGCTGCCGCCTCCGGCCAGCACCGGCGCATGAACCGGAACGGGGCGGCCATCGATTGTGGGGCTAAAATCAGCACCGGCCAGGGCGATTAGCGCATCCGTCTCGAAGCGGAGCGCCGGCGCCGGGAAGTGCATTTCCAATGCCGGTTCGCTGTACGGATTGCCCACCAGCAAATTGGCAACCGCGAGCGCCAAAGGATCCATGGCGCCGGAAGGGTTGATCCCCAGGTGTCCATAGCCAAAACGCCCCTGATCCTGAATGGTGTCCAATAAGCCGGATTGGAGGATGCAAAGGCTCATAGACGAGTGGCGTAACGGTGAAACTGCTGCAGGGAAATGGCCTCGAACCGAACCCGGTCGCCAGGCAAAAGCAAGGTGGGCGGTGATTGGCCGGGGTCGAACATCCGGACCGGTGTTTGACCGATCAGGTTCCAACCGCCCGGCGAAGCCAACGGATAAATACCGGTCTGTTCGCCGGCAATCCCCACGCTGCCCGCCGGTACCTGAACGCGCGGAGCTGCCAGTCGTGGCGTCGCAATTCGGGCCTCCACGCTGCCCAGGTAAGCAAAACCGGGCAAAAAGCCGAGCATGTAAACCCTGTATTCGCGGCTGGTATGCAATGCAATGACCTCCTTCCTGTGCAGCCCGGAGCGGGCGGCGACCCTGTCCAGATCCGGCGCGAGGCTGGCATGGTAGCAAACCGGAATGCGGATGTGCCGTGCTGTTGCGGTGGGCGCCTGAGCCAGTATTCGAACAATTTGTTCCAATTCCTTCCGCAGGGTTTCGGATGGCAAAATACCGGGGGCATACCGCCACACTGCTTCGGGGTCGAACAGGATCGAAAGCGAACTGTATGCCGGAATTAAATCACGCACTCCCGGCAATGGTTTTCGTTTCAAATATTGAAACAAGGCATACACGCGGTCATTCCGGTCGGGGTCGATGCTATTTCCCCAATCGATCGTTATGGCCTGGTCGCCAAGTGCGTAAATCTGAAAAGCCATTTGTATGATTTGTATTTATTTTACGGAAACTTTATTTCCAGGGTGGTCAGAAATGATTGATTGTTAGGTACTTTTGCTGGTTCAAATTATTAACTTTTTTCGTCTGCATGAGAAAACGCTACCTAATCCTGATCATCCTGTCTGCCGCTTTTTCCTTCCGCTCAGCGGCACAATTGTTTGTGCAAGACTTTTCCTCTTCTTCTACTGTGAGCGACTATGTAAGCGCTGCACCCAACAATACGCAATTTACCTACATTGCCGCTTCCGGGGCCGGCGTCGGCATTAGCATTAACAACGGCACGCTGGAATTGGTACGGACCGGTGCCAACGGTGGGTACGTATGTCGGAACGCCGATTTTAGCCCGGTTCCGTCGCTCCTGAAAGTCGTTTTTGACCTCGAAGTGCCCGCAGCCTCCACCGCCATTGCAAGCGCTGCGATCTTCCGTTTTGGCCAGGGATATGGGAACGACAACAATACCCCGCCCAATGTGAATACCCACAGCCGGCTGTCGATTAATTTGGTGGGCAGTGAAGGGTTTCAAGTGCGGGATATTGCTACAGGTATCAATTCCGCTACTTTCAACGGTGTTCAGACCATCACCTGGTGGATCAACAATTCCGGTTCTTCGGCGAGTTATACCGGGCCCGACGGCAGTGCCAATACCGTTGCCGACGATAGAAATGATGTTTGGGTCGGCAACACACTCGTTTTTGATGAGCTATCGGTTGTGACGCCGACCGTTTCGGTTACTGATTTTAAAATCGTTTATGACAGCGGCTCGGGCACCATCCGTTTTGACAACTTCCTGATGACGACCGAAACCTCACTTCCGGTTGAATTGAATCAATTTTTTGCCACCCGGGTGGGGAAGGAAGCGCGGCTCGACTGGTCTACCTTTTCGGAGCGCAACAACGACTATTTTGCGGTGGAACGCAGCCAAAATGGAAAAGATTTTGCGGAAATTGGCAAGGTAAAGGGTTCGGGCGCCTCCCGGGAAGTCGTTCACTATCAATTCGTGGACCGGCAACCGGAGCCCGGGCTGAATTATTACCGCCTGCGGCAGGTGGATTTCGATGCTGCAGAATCGTACAGCCCGGTGCGCGTTCTAGCATTCGGTTCGGCAACAGCGCTGCGCATTTTGCCGTCGCCGGCATCCGAATTTATTCAAATCCAATGGAACGAACCGCCGGCCGGAACGGCTGAGGTCATCACCTGGGAAATTTACGATACAGCGGCCCGGCGCGTGAAAAACGGCCGGTACGAACCGGGGACTTCGCCCGGGCAAGTACCCGTAGACGATTTGCCCGAGGGCGCCTATATGTTGCGTGCAACCAGCGGCCACGAGGCTCGAGCCCAAGCGTTCATCAAAAATTGATATCCGGCAACTTTTTCAATCAACGCAGGTTAAGGGATTACCATGCCAGGCATCAAACATTTGCTTTTTGACAACGACGGCACGGTTGTCGACTCCGAAATCATTGCGGTGCGTTCGATGCTCCGGATGCTGGCTGCCCATGGCCTGCAAATGAGCGAACGGGAATATTGTCAAAAATTCCCGGGATTGGTGCTCCGCGATATAGTGGCTATCCTCGATAAAGAGTACGGCGTTGTACTGCCCGAAAAATGCTGGGACGAGGCCCGCGCCGAGCATATCCGGCTTTTCGACCTGCAATTGCGCGCTGTACCGGGCATGTACCGGCTTTTTCGCCGTGTGCGAACGCCCAAAAGCATGGTTTCCAATGGGAGCGTTCATCATGTAGAACGCAGCCTGCGCAAAGTGCGCTTACTGCAAGCTTTGGATGGCCATATTTTCTCCGCTGAGCAGGTAAATCGCCCAAAACCACACCCCGACGTGTACCTGCACGCTTTAAGCATCTTAAAAATGAAACCTGCCGAAGTATTGGTTATTGAAGACAGCCCCGTAGGGATATTGGCCGCGAAAAAGGCTGGTCTGTGCGCTATAGGATTTTTGGGCGCCACGCATATTACTGATAATCAATCGTCTGTATTACAAAACGCCGGGGCCGATTTTATTGCCGAAAACGCGACCCGGCTCCAACGATTATTGGATAAGTTAGGGGTTTTGTAGTCCATTTTACTGCGAAAAAAAATTTGTTTTGATAATTCGAAAAGACCATCGTAAATTTGTCCCAACAATAAACCACGAAGTTCTTTTCGTCGAAATTTTTTTTTCACGCTTGTATTAATGTGCTAAGCACTTTATCTTCGTGACGGAATTTTGACTTTCCCTTAGCAACATTAACAGCGAAAGCGCTGTTTTTAAAAATAGTTTTCATTTGGTTTTTTGGGGTTTATTAGCCGCTGGACGCGTAAGTGTTCTGGCGGCTTTTTTTTGCATTCCATTTTTATAGCTCTTAATTGTATGCTTGTCCGACATGTAAGTGTTCCGGCGGCTTTTTCTATTTTTTACTCCTTTTGCCCTCGTACACTGTCTGGAGGGAGATAAAAAAATGTCTCGCAGAAAAACCTGCGAGACATTTTGATTGATGGGGCAACAAACAGATGCTTCGTAAGCGCGTTTGCCGCCGGTCCTTTTCTAGGCTTCTTTCAGCATTTTGTTGCCGAACACCAGGAGGACGAGCAGAAGAAATGTGAGGATCAACATACGGATTAAATTAGTTTGTGAATAATTGTCGGATGATCGGACTGGGTGTCAACTTCTGCAAGTTAAATTTTTTGGCAATTCCGTCGAAGTATACTGGCCGGAGGCGCGTTAATGAATTGCTAAATCCACAACTACACCCATTTTTAGCCTAAAATCCTTTGCAACAGCCACCCAGTACCCATTACCAATCCACAACCAAGTGGATTATACCATAGATAGGCGTCTTTATCGACAAAGAAGAATAGGTAGGCTACGATAAGTTGCGCAACTACTGCCGCCCAGAACACCGCCCTGCCTTGAACACCTTTCAAAAAAAACGCTGTCAGGAAGATTCCCAAAATCGTGCCATAGAATATCGAGCCGATCATATTAACAGCTTGAATAAGATTATCAAACAAATCGGCATAGGTCGCAAACAGGACAATGAAGACGCCCCAGCCTACGGTAAACCAGCGGGACATCCGGAAATAGTGCGTATCGTCGCGGTTGGGCACAAAAGAACGGCGATAAATATCAGAAATGGAGGTGGCCGTAAGCGCACTCAATTCGGAGGCGGTGGTTGACCAGGAAGCGCAAAAAATCATGGCCAGCATCAATCCGGTGAGCCCGACAGGAATGTGTTGAAGGATAAAATTGATAAAAATAAAATCTTTGTCTTTGGGGTCGCCGGCAGGATTGGCCTTTTTGATCAGGTCTTCGGCAGCCGTCCGTAATTTTTTCCGCTCCTCTTCCAATTGTTGCAATGCCTGCCGGGTACCGGCCGGAATATCGCCCGAACCCTTGCGCATGTCGGCGGTCAGGCCATTGAGCAACACCTGCTTTTGTAAAAACAAGCTGTCGTTCTGGGCCTCTAACCGTCGGAAAGACGCTTCTTGTTCGGAGCCGGCCACCTTGGCCCGGTTGACTTGGTTGAAATGAAGGGGCGGCGCATTGAACTGGTAAAACACAAAGACCATTACCCCCACCGACAGCACCAAAAATTGCATCGGAATCTTTATAAACCCATTGAACAACAGGCCAAAGCGGCTTTCCCGCAATGATTTGCCCGATAAATAACGCCCGACCTGGCTCTGATCGGCGCCAAAGTAGGACAGAAATAAAAAGGTGGCGCCCAATACGCCCGACCAGAAGTTGTAGCGATCATCCCAGTCGAATGTCCAGTCGATCGCTTGGGTTTTGCCGGTCACACCAGCCAATTGCCAGGCCTCGCTGAGCCCAACGCCTTCGGGAAGCTGCCGGATGACCAAAAAGAAGGCCAGGATCAGCCCGCCGAGCATGATCGTCATTTGCAGTTCCTGCGTCCTGCTGACCGCCGCGCTGCCGCCTGTCGTGGTATACACCACTACAAAAATGGCCATCAGGAAATTGGTCATGGCCAAGTTCCAGCCGAATACGGCGCAGAGAATGATGCTCGGCGCATAGATACTGATCGATGCAGCTACTCCCCGTTGAATAAGAAACAAAATGGCTGTGAGCGTGCGCATCCGGAGGTCGAACCGTTGTTCCAGAAATTCATACGCCGTGGTAATGCGCAGGCGGTAGTAGACCGGCAGAACAAAAATCGCGAGAAAGATCATGGCGATGGGCATCCCGAAATAAAACTGCACAAACTGCATCCCATCGGAAAAACCCTGCCCCGGCGTGCTCAAAAAGGTAATGGCGCTGGCTTGCGTGGCCATGATGCTCAGGCCGATCGTCCACCACGGCAAATCGCGTTTGCCGGTCAGGAAATTTTCACTCGAATCAATATTACGGCTTTTCCAAATACCGTAAAAAACCACAGCCGCCAGTGTGGAAACCAGCACGATCCAGTCAAATGTTTTCATTGCTCCAATTTATTGCGGGGTTTGGTGAAGGTTGAGCGAGCACATTGGGCACTTTCCCATTGGGCCAAAAATGGTTCTTTTTTCCTCCGTTTCCACCTTTTTTCAGCCCCCTAAGCTCGGCTATACGCCTTCAACGCGTCAAAAACAGGCAGAAAAACCCTCTTTTTGACGCCAGCAGAAGATCCCCGACATGCTCACAATGGCTGTTTAACGCACGGAGAAATAAATTATACCGCCCAACAGCAGGATGAAAAAGAACCAGGCCCACAGGCTCAGGCTGTTTTCGCGCCACACGTTGAAAAGTTTTTCCATGATATTGCGCCAATCCAACTCAACTCCGCGGGGTGTCCTGGAAGCGCGTTCGTTAACCAGGCAAAAATAGCGGCGCTGGCCTTTACGCCCCTGATCGCCGTGTTTGGTCAGGATCAGGAAATCGGTATTCAGAAAACGCAGATCGAACAATTCGTTCTTGCCGGCAATTTCGATGATCAGGGAGTTTTCCTGCCCTAATTTTCGCCAAACGCCTTTGATCAGGTTCCCATCCAACGACAACAGGTATTCGCCGCCGGAATTGAAAATATGCAAAATGGCCTCATGGAACCCTTCGTCGTCGCGCACTTCTTTCCAGCGCTTGCCCAGCCAGAATTGCTCTTCGCGCAGGTCCTCGCCGTATGGGATCACTTTCGGCAGGATAAAGTCGAGGTGCTGGTCCAGGGTGCCCAAATCGCGGGGCAATTCAGGACTGAATGCTCGGGAAATTTCGTTAAACAGACCGATTTCAAATGCCATAAGCCAGAAGATGCGCTTGTGGCGGTAAAAATCGGGAAAACAGCGGCATTTCAGGCATGAAATTACCAAGGCGCATTATTGCGGCGTATTTTGCAGTTTTGCGCCTATGAAATATTCGCTGCTGAGCAATGGCCTGCGTATAGCCTACACCAGTTCCGGCCGACAAAACATCCCCGCTCCCCTGGTGCTCCTGCATGGATTTTGCGAAGACGCTTCTGTGTGGGCACCGCTGCTCCCTTTGCTTCGGGGCATCCGGTTGGTGCGCATTGATTTGCCTGGTTTTGGCGGATCCGACCTGCCGCTTACGCCCGGGATAGACGCATCGGCCGATGCGGTATGCGCAATACTGAACGAACTCGGTGTGGAGCACTGCATTCTGGCCGGTCATTCGATGGGAGGGTATGTCGCTCTGGAATTCGCCCGGAAATACCCCGAACGGCTGGCAGGACTGGGCCTTTTGCATTCGCACCCGTATGAAGATTCTCCGGATCGAAAAGAAAACCGCCGCCGCGGTATCGAAATGCTGCGCAACGGCAAACAGGATCTGTATGTGGCCCAATTGTTCCCCGGGTTGTTTGCCCCCGCCTATGCGCAGGAGCACCCCGAGGTGGTGCAGGCGCTTATTCGGCGGGGCCGGCGCCAGTCGGGCGAGGGTATTGCGGCAGCCCTGCAAGCCATGATCGACCGGGGCGACCACCAGGACACCCTCCGCAAATCCACTTGTCCGGTGCTGTTCGTTTTTGGCGCTTATGACGCCATCATTCCGGTTGAATCGGGCCTGGCGGCGGCGCATCTCCCCAACCTGGCCGATATTCATGTATTGGACACCGCCGGGCATATGGGTATGTTCGAAAGTACCGAAGCAACCGCCAGGGCGCTGCGCGATTTTAACGATTTATGCATTGCCCGCTTAAAACCGTTTGCAGCGGCGCACCAGGCGGCCAATAGTAAATAAAAATCAAACAACGGGTTGTCATTCAACTCCTTAACGCTTATTGTGTTGTTTTGCAGCCGTAAAGCGGCACATCTTTGCACACCGCCTGCCATGCCGCGGTATTTTGACCTTATCCAGGTAAAATCAAGGCTCGATCATTATGACCAGTACCATCATACGCCGTGTAATTCTCCTCGGAGCCTTTTCCATCCTCAGCCTGCTGGCCGTACAGAGCTATTGGGTGTTGTTGTCGTGGAATCTGCAGGAGCAGGAATTTGACCGCAAAGTGCGCCAGGCCTTGCTCGACGCCTCGCGCGACCTTGCGCGGATAGGGCTTTTTGTGCTGAAAGACGCCAGCCTGATCGAACAGGTGTACTCCAACTATTATGTGGTGAACATCAACAACCAGTTCGACGCGAATACCCTGGAGTTTTACCTTCAAAAAGGGTTCGAAAACCAGGGCATGCGTGAAGATTTTCAATACGGTATTTTCGACTGTTCGAGCAACCAAATGGTGACCGGGCGCACGATCAAGTACAAAAAGCCTTCGGCGCCTGGCCAAGGCGAACAACTCATCGAGCCGCTGCCGGCGCATTACAACAGCGATTTTATTTACTATTTCGGCGTGCGTTTCCCCAATAAAAGCGCCAACCTGTTGAGCAATATGTGGATCGTGGTGGTGTTCACGATCCTTACCCTGATCACCGTGGCATTTTTTATTTATGCCATGTTTGTAATCCTGCGACAAAAGCAATTGTCCGAATTGCAGCGCGATTTCATCAACAACATGACGCACGAGTTCAAGACCCCGATCTCGACGATCAACATTTCCACCGACGTATTTTTGCAAAGCGAGCAGATCAAATCCGACCAGCGCCTCAATCGGTACTCCGGTATTATCAAGGAACAGATCATGCGTCTGAACACTCAGGTGGAAAAAGTACTGCAACTGGCCAAAATCGAACGCGACAAGATCGAACTGAATTATGAGGAAATTGATTTGCCCGAATTGCTCCGCAGTATTTCACCGTCGATGGAGCTGAAAATAAATGAACGGAACGGAACCTTGCGCCTCGACCTGGAGGCCTCCCACGCGCGGGTGATGGCCGATCGCCTGCACCTGACCAATATTTTGCACAACCTCGTCGACAACGGTGTCAAATACTCCAAAAATGCGCCTGAAATCCGGATCAGCCTGCACGACAAAGAGGGTCATGTGACCCTGATCGTACAGGACAACGGCATCGGAATCGCAAAAGAACACCAGAAACACGTATTCGATAAGTTCTATCGGGTGCCTACCGGCAACGTACACAATGTCAAAGGCTTTGGCCTCGGCCTGTTCTACGTCAAAACGATTTGCAAGGAACACCGGTGGAAACTCCACTTGTCGAGCGAACCGGGGAAAGGAACGACCGTTTCGATCCAGATGCCGGTTTTATCCTGAGCGCTTATGCAGTATTACCCGTTTACGCTCCAGGATTATTCCATCCTTTTGGGTGATCTGTCCCGCACCTTGCCGGCCTGGCTGCAACAGGGCCGCTACTCCAGCCTTTTCCTGATCAGCGATGAAACGGTCTGGCAGCAGTGCGCGCCGGCGTTCTTCGAAAAGACAGGGCTGCAGCCAACTATCCCTGCGATCCGGATCCCGCCCGGGGAACAGGCCAAAACACTGGCCACCTGTGAGCGCATCTGGCAGGCCATGCTCGACGCCCGCCTCGACCGCCAAAGCCTCGTGATCAACCTGGGTGGCGGCGTGGTGGGCGATATGGGCGGCTTTTGTGCGGCCACCTTCAAACGCGGCGTGGAATTCATCCAGGTGCCCACCACCCTGCTGGCCATGACCGACGCCGCAATCGGCGGCAAACTCGGGATTGACTTTCACGGCATTAAAAACGCGGTAGGCGTATTCAAAAACCCCGCCGCTGTATTTGCCGATCCCGTGTTTTTGAATACCCTGCCTGCGCGCGAACTGCGCAGCGGATTCGCAGAGGTGATCAAACATGCCTGGATCGGCGACCCGGAGTTGCGGGCTAAGATTGGCGGACTGCAAGCCGACAGCCTCGCATCCGGCCGCACCATGCCGGCTGATTTTTGGTTCGACATCCTGCGCGCTTCTATTGCCGTCAAAATACGGGTGGTGACCGAGGACCCCCTGGAAAAAGGCCTGCGCGCCCTGCTCAATTTTGGGCATACCATTGGGCATGCCCTGGAAAGTTATTTTCTGGAAACCGACCTGCCGCTTACCCACGGCGAGGCAGTAGCGATCGGAATGATCTGCGAAAGCCCGGGCATGCCGGCGCCACCCAACCCCGTGATCCTGCGGCTGTTTGACCACCGCCCCATCCCGCATCAAGCCTTCGATGCCTTGTGGGCGCTCCTGCAGCACGACAAAAAAAATGCATCCGGCGCGGTGCGAATAGCCGTGCCGGATGCTGAACCGTTCTCCTTGCGCCTCGAAACACTCACGCGCGCCTCCTTGGAACAACGGTTGACGTCGTATAATGCAATGGCTTAGTACAAGCCCTTGGGTTTAACGATCGTGAATACCCGCGAAATATTGAACCCGAAACGGACACCGCTCATGGTTTTGCCGTTGGATTTAAAAAACCAGTCTTCCGTCGTTTCGGTAATAAAGCCTTTGTAGGTCATATCGGCCGAGTTGGTAAAATGCAACTGGAACACGTGACCGCCGGTTTCGATATCGAACCCGATAGACAGCACGTTGGTGTAGATGGGGTTGACCTGATCGGGCAATACGTAATAATACTCGGCGTTGAGCGCCACCCGTTTGCTGAGTTTAATCCGCCCGGCGGCCCCTATGGCAAATACGTCATTTTTTTCGGTACGGGACTCCACCAGGTTACGGTGAACCAGGGTGGGCATCAATTGCAGCGAAAAATTGTCGTTGAATTTGCGTCCGATCAACAGCTGGTGGGTGTAGTACAAACGGCTGGAAAAATAATTTTCCCGGTTTTGGTTGGCAAATTTTACGGTTTTGATCTGGCCGTCGATCAGGTAAGAAAGCGTGATCGGAATGTTGCGTTTGCCGGTCGACTGCCGGAGGATTTTGTATTTGGCGAAGCCATCGATAATTTTCTCCTTGCTGCTCCGGCCGATCCCGATCATCAAGCGGTCGGTAATGCCATAGTCGAGGCCAAAACGGATCGAAGCGCCGTCCAAACCGAAAAGGTCATACACGCTGTTGCGGATGGGCGAAAACCGGTGGGAGATCTTAAAGTCGAGCACGCCGGCAGCGGTATTCTCGATCGAATGACCGTTGATCACCCGGTTTGTTTTAAAACTCGCCGTGGCATACTCGGTGGTCGCTTCTTCGCCAAGGGCTGACAACAAATCGCCGTTCTGATCTTGTGCGGTGGCAAAGGTGCTGGCCAACAGGCAAATAAGTGGAAGTAGCGTTTTTTTCATGCGGAGGACAAATTAGGTTTAAAAAGAAGGCAGCGGATTCGAGCAGTTCACACCAAATCTTGGGTGCCCTCGAATCCGCCGCTATACAGGTATGTTGCTAAAACTGTGCCCGGATGTTCATTTCATCGGGTTGAGCGCTGCGTCGATTTTTACCGCCACTTCTTTGGCGATTTTATCCCGAACCACGCCGGGGATCTGAATATTGAAGTCGGCACAGGCGATCAGAAAATTCGCGCTGATTTTAACCGAGCCGCCGCTTACGGTGATCACACCGGGCACTTCAATGTCTTTCTTCACGCCGTGGATTTCAAGGGTGCCTTTGGTTTTCACCTTATAGATACCGTCTTTGTCGAAATGAACGTCGCTCAGGTTGGATATTTCGCCTTTGAATATAGCATTCGGGTATTTGCCCGATTCCATGTAATTTTCATTGAAATGCTCCTGCATGAGCGCTTTTTCAAACAGAAAACCTTTGATGAGCACCTTCCACTCCATTTTACCCGTTTGGGTATCGATCACGGCGGTGCCGCTTTTATTGATCGCTTCGATTTTCTCCATCGGTGCGTCGGAGTTGAATTGTATTTTGGCATCGCGCGTAAAAAAGCGTTGGGCGGATGCGGGCGCCGCCAGCGCGCAGAACAATAATCCGAACAAGATTAGATTCTTCATGTGAAAGGAGTATTAACAGGTTAACAAAGGGTCGGTTTATCGCATGAGCAGATCAATTTAAATTGCCAAATGTTACTTTACCACCACGCAGCGCGCCACCTGCACATCGAGGTTGAGCCCCGCGCATTCGCCTTTGAGGGTAACGGTTTCACCGGGCTGAAAAGTGGTTTTAGCATGCTTGGTATTCGGGTCGAATTCGCACGACACGCCGAAATCGCTGCCCGTTTCAAGCAGGACTTTAGGCGTACCGTCGTCCATTTGTGAGGCTTCCCGCACTTTGCCGCTTACTGTTACGATCTTGCCCACGTATTTGGCGGTAGCCGCCGCCTCATCGTTGTTGAATTCGGCAAACAGCTGGCTGGCATCCACGGCCAACTCTGATTTTTCGGTGGCCATACTGGGCACTTTTTTGTTGAACAGGTAATAACCCACGCCGCCGCCGATCACGCCGGCGACCACTAGAAAGAGCACAATTTTTTTCAACATGATTTGGTATCGTTGAATTAGCAAAGAATCGATGATCACGGTTAGGGGCGGGGTGGCGGCACCTTTAATTAATTATCCGGTGCTCCGTCGTGTACCCATGCTTCAATTTTCAGCCGGTTGCATTTGTCCATCAAACCGGTTTGCGGCATCGGAGCGGCCTGGCTATTAATCCGGTCGAGCAGTTTTCCGTTATCGGCAATTTCTTTAATCTGATCGTAATTTTCAAACGGATATCCCGAATAACTGGCAGCGAGCGGCAGATGGCACGAGTTGCAATTGTCCACAAAAATTTGCTTTATCTCAACACTGTAGCGCATGTTCAGCGTATCGCAATTGTTCGTAGGGTCGGGGCCGTAGAGATCTTGTTCATTTTCGTAGTAACAACTGGTCGGCAGCGACATAAGGGCCACGCCGATGAGCAACACCAGGGCAGTAAGTGATTTTTTCATGTGACGGAGAAGACGGTAAATATTCAAAATTGTTGACGGGCAAAGATAGGTGCTGAACCAAATTCAGCGGCAGATGTCTTCTATTCTGTCTATTCTATGCGATTTTGCGGTTTATGGAATCGATTCAGCGCATTCGTATATTTATTTTAACCCAACAAATCTAAACGGGTAATCTTTAGCCCTCAACTCAAGCAAACCGAACGCGATAAAATACCGACTGAACATGGAAAAAAAGGGTTGGAAAGCCTGGATTGGCCGCGTGGGCATGGCTGGCTTTCTCTTTTTCTTGGTCAAAGGCCTGTTGTGGCTGGCCGTTTTTTTTGGCTTGTGGAAAACCGGATGTAATTAAACCTGTTTGGAATGTCATCGCTGGGCGCAAACGGAAATTTTCACTTCATACGGCGTTAAATTTTCAGCGGTTTGCTCAAACACTGTTTCTTTTTCCGGAAACTATTTCAAACAATTTTTTTAAAAAACGTTGTTTTCCCGAAATTTGCGCTCTCACTCTTAAGCGAATGATCAAAACCAAAATTACGCCAGAATCCGGCCGGCCTCTGCCGGACACCGATTTGGTCGACCCGCGTTATATAACCATCAAAGGTGCCCGGGTCAACAACCTGCGCAATGTGGACCTGCAAATTCCCAAAAACAAATTGGTGGTGGTGACCGGCGTGTCGGGCTCCGGAAAATCCAGCATTACGATGGACACCCTTTATGCCGAAGGCCAGCGCCGGTACGTGGAAAGCCTGTCCAGTTATGCCCGCCAATTCCTCGGGCGCATGAAAAAACCCGATGTAGACTATATCCGCGGCATTTGCCCGGCTATCGCCATCGAACAACGCGTTACCACCGGCAACGCGCGCTCCACGGTGGGGAGCATGACAGAAATATACGATTTTCTGCGCCTCCTCTTCGCCCGGGTGGGCAAATTCTATTCGCCCGTCAGCGGTGAAGTGGTGAAAAAACACGAGGTCAGCGACGTCATTGATTTCATAAAAAGCCAACCCGACGGCGCCCGGGGGCTGGTATTGATCCCGTTCAGCCAGAAATACAAGGAGCGTTCGCTGGAGCAAGAATTAAACCTTTTGTTGCAAAAAGGCTACACCCGGGTGCACCTGAACGGCGCCATCCTGCGCATCGAAGACCTGCTCAACCCCGCCGAAACGGAGGACGAGCCCGTAACTGCCCTCCCCATAACCGAACCCGCCTACCTGTTTCGCGAAAAAGGGCTTACCGTGCTCATCGACCGTTTTGTAGTACAGCATGCCGATGAAAGCGAGTGGATGCGGCTGGCCGACTCCGTCAATACCGCCTTCTACGAAAGCGAAGGCGAGTGTTGGATCCAATTGCTGCCCGATTCGGCCACCAACGGCAAAGCCGCGCCGGAAATCATGCGCTTCAACAACCGCTTCGAACTCGACGGGATCGAATTCCCCGAACCCACCCCGCAGTTGTTCAACTACAACAACCCCTATGGCGCGTGCCCCACCTGCGAAGGATACGGGCGCATTCTGGGTATCGATCCGGACAAAGTAGTGCCCGACAAAACCAAATCGGTATACGACGGGGCAATCGCCCCCTGGAAAGGCGAGAAGTACGGCGAATGGCTGACGCCCCTGCTCCAGCATGCGCACCGCTTCGACTTTCCGATCCACAAACCCTACGAACAACTCAGCAAAGCGGAACAAAAGCTGCTTTGGTCGGGCAATGAGTGGTTTTACGGCATCCAGGCGTTTTTCCAGGAAATGGAAAGCAAAACCTACAAGATCCAAAACCGGGTTACGCTGGCCCGGTACCGGGGCCGCACCGTGTGCACCACCTGCGACGGCGGCCGGTTGCGCAGCGAAGCGCTCTGTGTGCGCGTAGCCGGAAAAAATATTTCCCAACTGACGGACATCCCGCTGGATGAAGTATTCGCCTTTTTCGAAAACGCCCAATGGACCGAACACGAACAACAGATCGCCAAACGGCTGCTGCTCGAAATCCATGGCCGGCTAAAATTTATGGTCGAACTGGGATTGGGTTACCTCACCCTCGACCGCATTTCCAATACCCTGAGCGGTGGCGAAACCCAACGCATACACCTTACCCGCACCCTTGGCAGTAACCTCACCGCGTCGATGTACCTGCTCGACGAACCCTCGGTGGGCCTGCACCCGCGCGATACCGGACGCCTGGTACATGTGCTCAAGGACCTGCGTGACCTGGGCAACACAGTGGTGGTGGTGGAACACGAGGAAGAAGTGATAAAAAACGCCGATTTCCTGGTCGATATGGGTCCGGAAGCCGGCATTCATGGCGGCCAGGTCATATTTGCCGGGCATTATGCCGACATTGCCCATGCGGCGCCCGAAAGCCTTACCACCCAGTACATGACCGGCAAAATGCACATCCCGCTCCCTAAGCTGCGGCGAAAAACCGGCGACTTCATCCTGCTCAAAGGCGCGCGCCAGCACAACCTTAAAAACATCGATGTCCGCATCCCCCTGCACTGCCTGTCGGTGGTGAGCGGCGTGAGCGGTTCGGGCAAAACCACCCTCGTCCGCGACATCCTGTACCCCGCCCTGCTGCAACACCTGCCCGATAGCCCCGGCAAACAGCCCGGCCTGTTCGACGGTATCGAAGGTCCGGTTAAAAAAGTGACGCGGGTGGAATTTATCAACCAAAGCCCCATTGGCAAAAGCAGCCGGTCCAATCCGGTCACGTACGTCAAAGCCTACGATTACATCCGCGATTTGTTTGCGGGTCAGCAACTGAGCAAGATCCGTGGCTTTCAACCCAAACATTTCAGTTTCAACGTGGAAGGCGGGCGTTGTGAAGCCTGCAAGGGAGAAGGCGAACAGGTGATTGAAATGCAGTTCCTCGCCGACGTGCACCTCGAGTGCGAAGAGTGCAAAGGCCGACGCTTCAAGCAGGAAGTGCTCGACGTGCAATTCAAGAACAAAAACATATTCGAGGTGCTGGAGATGAGTATCGAGGAATCGCTCGATTTTTTCAAAGGCCAAAAGGAAATCACCGACCGGCTCCAACCGCTTTTCGATGTGGGGCTGGGCTATGTAAAACTCGGCCAATCGAGCAGTACGTTGTCGGGTGGAGAGGCGCAGCGCGTAAAACTGGCGTCTTTTCTGATCCGGGAAAATACTGCGGGGCATATCTTCTTCATCTTCGACGAACCGACCACCGGATTGCACTTTCACGATATCCGAAAACTGCTCACGGCAATGGATGCACTGGTGGAAAAAGGACACAGCGTGCTCGTGGTAGAGCACAATGTCGAGGTGATCAAAAGCGCCGATTGGGTAGTTGACCTGGGGCCCGAAGGCGGCAAAGCAGGGGGGTATCTGGTGTTTGAAGGCCGCCCGGAAGCGCTGGTTCAGGTACCCGAGAGTTACACGGGGCATTTTTTAAAAGAGAAACTGTAAACCACCCGAACGGCATCAATAGCTGCGACAATACCAAAGCACCCTGGCGCTGACGTGTTCGGGGTTGCGCGCTCCTCCGTCCGTCCATCCGGTTCAACAGAGATGCCGGATACATTTTGTCGCGAAAAAACCGTCATTTACTACCTTTGACGCTCCTTCGACGAAACATTGCCGGTTTTCCGGCGTTACTTCGCACGTTTGCAATTCTTTTATCCGGATAAATAGCATAAGCACCGCCAAAGTTATGTCGCAGTTTAAGTCTGATGTTGAGGCCGTTGACGCACTTGCTCAAGCCTACAAAGAACTTTCACAGGAAATCGCCAAGATCATCGTCGGCCAGGACGACGTGGTCAAAGCCGTTATTATTTCACTCTTCTCCAACGGACACTCGCTGCTGGTCGGCGTGCCGGGCCTCGCCAAAACCCTCCTCGTCAGTACCATTGCCGAAGTGCTCGACCTGGAGTTCAAACGCATCCAGTTCACCCCCGACCTGATGCCGTCCGATATTACGGGTTCCGAAATTCTCGATGAAGACCGGCATTTCCGCTTTATCCGCGGGCCGGTGTTTGCCAATATTGTTTTGGCTGACGAGATCAACCGGACCCCGCCGAAAACGCAGGCAGCGCTCCTCGAAGCCATGCAGGAGCGCGTGGTGACGGTGGGCGGTTCGCGCCACAACCTGCCAGCGCCCTTTTTTGTACTGGCCACGCAAAACCCCATCGAACAGGAAGGCACCTATCCGCTCCCGGAAGCCCAGTTGGACCGATTCATGTTCAACATCCCCCTGACCTACCCGGCTTATGAAGAAGAAGTGTTGGTTGTCAAAAACACGACCACCGCGCGCAATGTGCAGTTGAAACACATCCTCAACGCCGCAGAAATACAGGAGTACCAACAACTCATCCGCAAAATACCCGTGGCCGACAACGTACTGGAATATTGTGTGGCGCTGGCCAGTAAGACGCGCCCCAACACCCCGCGCGCAGCCAAAGAAGCCGACAATTACCTGACCTGGGGAGCCGGGCCGCGCGCCAGCCAATACCTGGCGCTGGGCGCCAAATGCAACGCCGCGATCCGCGGCAAATACTCGCCGGATATCGAAGACGTGCATGCCATCGCCAACCTGGTACTCCGGCATCGTATCGTGCGCAACTTCAAAGCCGAGGCGGAAGGCGTGTCGGAAGAAAATATTATCGAAGCACTGCTCTGAGAAATCAACACTCTGGATTTCAATTCGGCAGTTGTATAGTCAGCTGACGAACCGGATCGCACCCTCTCGCGGTCCGGTTTTTTTTATTTAAAAATAATTTTAGGCTAATCTAAAAATATAATTTAACTTTGCAAAAAATATCGCCTATCCAATCATAACCCCCTTTCAAACCGGCTCCAAAACCTGGTTTTCTCATGTTCAACTTACGCAATCGACGGCCTTATGATTTCGCACGCCGAAGAGAATTACCTGAAAGCTATTTTTAAAATTTCGGAAAAGGAAACCAAGGCCGTCAGCACGAATGCCATTGCGGCAGAGATGCAAACGACCGCGGCTTCCGTCACCGACATGCTTAAACGGCTGGCGGAAAAAGATCTCCTTGCTTACGAGAAGTACCGCGGCGTACAACTGACGGAATCGGGGAACCAGATCGCCACCGCCCTCATCCGAAAACACCGCTTGTGGGAAGTCTTTTTGGTAGACAAACTCGGTTTTGCCTGGGACCAGGTACACGATATGGCCGAACAGCTGGAGCACGTACACGGCGACGAGCTGGTCAACCGCCTCGACCATTTTTTGGGCCATCCGAAATTTGACCCCCACGGCGACCCTATTCCCGATTCTGAAGGCCGCTGGACCTACCGCACGCAGGCTCTTTTGTCGACCCTGCAGCCTGGCGAAGGCGGTATCGTGACCGGCGTGGAAGACCACAGCCCGGCGTTCCTCCAATACCTCGACCAACTGGGGCTGACCCTCGGCGCAAGCCTCGAATTGCTCGAACGCTTCCCCTACGATCAGTCCATACGCATCCGGACCCCCGACGGGCGCGAAATGACCCTGAGCGATAAGGTGGGTCAAAATTTATACGTACGAATGGCCTGAAGGCGCCGCAGCCCAACCGAGGCAACCATCCAATACACACAGGAAATTTAAACCATACTTTATGCAGGTTCACCCGGAACGATCCTTATCAGAAGTGCACTCCTCGGTGGAGACCGAGTTAAAAGGCGGCTTTTGGCGCCGTTTATTTGCTTTTTTGGGTCCCGCCTACCTGGTCAGCGTAGGGTATATGGACCCTGGGAACTGGGCCACCGACCTGGCCGGTGGCAGCCGTTTCGGCTATACCCTGTTATGGGTGCTCCTGATGTCGAACCTCATCGCTTTGCTGCTGCAAAGCATGAGCGCCCGGCTTGGCGTGGTGGCCCGGCGCGACCTGGCGCAGGCCTCCCGCGAATTGTACCACCCTGCGGCCAATATTTTCAACTACATCCTGGCCGAAATCGCCATTGCCGCCTGCGACCTGGCTGAAGTACTCGGGATGGCCATCGGCTTGCAGTTATTATTCCATATACCCCTCATCTGGGGGGTGGCGATCAGCGTGCTCGATGCTTTTTTGTTGCTCTTCCTGATGAACCTCGGGATCCGCAAACTGGAGGCCTTTATCCTCGGATTGATCGTCATTATCGGCGGCGCTTTTCTCATCCAAATGATCCTGGCGAAGCCCGACGTGGGTGAAATGGCCGTCGGGTTTATCCCGTCTATCCCCAATGACGAGGCCTTGTTTATCGCTATCGGGATCATCGGCGCCACCGTGATGCCCCATAATTTGTATTTGCACTCCGCGTTGGTACAGACGCGGAAAATTGAACCTTCCAAACAAGGCCTGCGCCGGGCCATCCGGTTCAACGTGATCGATTCGGCCATCGCCCTCAACCTCGCCCTTTTTGTCAATGCCGCCATCCTGATCCTAGCAGCCGCTGTTTTTCACAAAAACGGTTATAACGGCGTGTCGGAAATTCAGGATGCCCACCATCTGCTGGAACCGCTGTTGGGCAAGAGTTATGCGCCCGCCTTGTTTGCGATTGCCCTGATCGCAGCCGGCCAAAGCAGCACCGTCACCGGCACGTTGGCCGGGCAGATCGTGATGGAAGGCTACCTGCACCTGCGGATCGCTCCCTGGCTGCGGCGCATTATTACCCGCTTGCTGGCCGTTATTCCGGCGATTTTGGCCATCAGTATTTACGGCGAGCACGCCACCGGCAACATGCTGGTGCTCAGTCAGGTGATCCTGAGCATGCAACTGGGATTTGCCGTGATCCCGCTGCTCCATTATGTGAGCGACCGGCACCGGATGGGTGAATTTGCCATCGGCTTTTGGGCAAAATTGGGCGGATGGGTGAGTGCGGGCATCATTGTGGTACTGAATGTCCAACTGGTGGTTCAGCAAGTCGGCGATTGGCTTCAAAACGCCGGCGAACAACGGTGGGTAGTGGAGTTTATCGTTTTACCCTTCGCTGGCGTATATCGGGGTCAAGCCGCTTTTCCTCCGCGCGCCCGAACGCAGGGCGCGGGTGCCGCACGGCGTGTTTGCAGGCCTGGCCGAAGCGCCGGCGCCGCAGTACCAGAAGATTGCCGTTGCGCTCGACTTTTCCGACGTCGACCCGAAAACCCTGCAACATGCACTATACCTGGGTGGTAAAACAGCGCATTATGTGCTTTTTCACGCAGTGGAAAGCGCAGGCGCCTGGGTCATGGGAGCTGATATTCAGGACCAGGAAACCAACCTCGACCGGCAAAACATGGAGCAATATGCCGAACACCTCGATGCTTTGGGGTATTCCTGCGAAGTGGCCATTGGCTACGGGCCGGCCAAACAGGCCATACCCAAATATATCGGCGCCACACCGGTAGATGTGCTGGTGATGGGCGCGCACGGACACCGCAC
This sequence comes from Saprospiraceae bacterium, assembly GCA_044230315.1. Lineage (GTDB taxonomy): Bacteria > Bacteroidota > Bacteroidia > Chitinophagales > Saprospiraceae > M3007. Next base: position 68,712 of record JBGARJ010000012.1, on the reverse strand, counting down.
GATCAAGGACCTCATCTTTGGCGAAACGGTGGACGCCGTGCGCCATGCCGTGAAGGTGCCCGTGTTGATTGTGCGCTGATCAGAGGTAAGTTGCTGTAGTAGGCTCGGGCAACAAACCGATCTGGCGGAGCACCGATGCCACGTCCCAGATTCGGCGGCTGCGGATCACCTTGCCGTCGAGCAGGCGAAAAAATGTGGAGCCCTGAAAGGTCACCGGCTTGCCGGTTGGCGGAATATTCATCAGTCGGCCGCGTTGATGGCCGGTGACTTGCCAAAAGAAAAACAGCTGGTCGCCCTCGGTACCCCATTCGAGCACTTCCATTTTCAAATCGGGAAATGCCGTAAGGATATAATCGATCATACGGCCGGCATCCTGCAGACCACCGGCTATTTTACCCTCCGAAAGGTCGAGACCGTCAAAATCGGGGTGATACAAATCCAGCAGACGCTGCTTGTCATGGGCGTTCCAGGCGGCGATGATTTCGTTTAAAAAGGCATGGGTACTCATTGGTGGTCAAGAATTGAGCGTGAATAGATAATCTGGAACGGGGCTTGGATTAGAACATGTTTGGGTTTTCATGCTGCGGCAAAAACGGAAAATTTAACGCCGTTTGGATTAAAATTTTTCCCTTTACAGCCCGGCGTTGAAACTCCCACCATGTGCTTGTTTCCCTTTGGAGGGATTCCAGCATTCAATAAGACAAAAGTAGGCCCCTCTTTCCAAGCCGCCATGCCCATTATTTGTTCAAACCTTGCTCAAATTTTTCCTACGACACTGCGCTGCCTACTTTTGTTGGTCAAAATTCAAAGCACATGCCTGTTTCTGCCGCCGATATCAGCGAACTCATCCGCCAACGCCGGGCAATTTTCCCGAAATTTTACCTCCCGGAACAACCAATAGACCGTATCCTGATTGAACAACTGCTGGAAAATGCCAATTGGGCGCCTACCCACAAGCGCACCGAACCCTGGCGTTTTCAGGTTTTTCATTCGGCTGAAAGCCGGGCGCAACTCGGCGATTATATGGCCGGGTATTACCGCGAGCACACCCCGCCGGAGGCGTTTTCTGAAGAAAAAATGCTCAAAAACGGCGAAAACCCGCGCCGTGCGGGGGCCGTCATCGCCATCGTTCTGCATCGCGACCCCGCTGCCAGCCTCCCCGAATTCGAGGAGATCGCCGCAGTAGCCATGGCCGTGCAAAATATGTGGCTCAGCTGCACGGCCCTCGGCTTAGGCTGCTACTGGAGCACGCCAAAGGCAGCCCTCGACGCGCATGCGTTTCTGGGGCTGGCCCCCAACCAACGCTGTCTCGGCCTTTTTTACCTCGGATGGCACAATATGCCCGACATCGCGGGCAGCCGTGGGGCCGTGGACGAAAAAGTGTTGTGGCGCTGATTAGACCTGTGGCATAGGGAGCCTTTGGCATTCAGTCGTGCCATTTTTTTTTAGATCAAAACCTCCCGCTGCCACACGTTTATTTTTTTCACCCATTCGAATACCGGTTCGCAACGAACATGAAGAACTATCGCCAAACGCTTGAAACCGAACAAAAAGCGCTCGAGATCAACCTCGACCCCGCCATTTACGGCGCCTTCGCCGAGATAGGCGCCGGGCAGGAGGTGGCGCGCCACTTTTTTCAGGTGGGCGCTGCTGCCGGCACCATTGCCAAAACGATGAGCGCTTACGATAAAACGGTGTCGGACGAAATCTACGGCCCAGAACCAAAAGGCCGCTATGTGTGCGAGCCCCGGCTGTACAAAATGCTGCAGCACGAATACCACCTCATGGAAGCGCGGCTCCGCGCAGCGCGACCGGAGCAGAAATTTTTCGCCTTTGCCGATACCGTTTCTGCCATCAATTTTCAAAAAACCGTCAAGGGCAACGGTTGGCTGGGGCTTCGGTTTCAACTTCAGCCCCATGCAAAGACCAATGACGTGGTGCTGCACGTGCGCCTGCTCGACAACGACAACCGTCTCCAGCAGCAAGCGATCGGTATTCTCGGGGTCAACCTGATCTACGGCTGCTTTCGCCTGCACCACGACCCCGAAATGCTGCTCCAGTCGCTGCTGGACAATCTCCACGGGCGGGTGGCGATCGACCTGGTCCGGCTCGAAGGGCCCGATTTTGCCGGGGTCGACAACCGCCTGGTATGCCTCTGGGCGGTCAAAAACAACCTGACGGATGTGATCATTTTCGGGCCCGACGGCATGCCCGTGCACGCCAGCGAGTTTTTATACAAAAAATCGATCCTCATTGCCCGGGGAAGCTACCGCCCGCCCACCCTGGTGCAACAGGACATGGTGCGCTGCGCCTATGCGCAATTTTGCGCCGAACCGGATGTGGACCCCGCAAACGCTTTTTTCCTGACCGAGATCACCCTCGACAACCTGCAGGCCGAAGGTCTGCTCAGTGAACAGGATTTTATGGACCGCGCTGAAATCCTCAGCGCCTTGGGGCAGACGGTTATTTTGTCGAACTGCCTGCAACACAAGAAGTTGATCGCTTATTTCCGCGATTATAAGGTGCCCCGTATCGGCCTGGCGATGGGCGCGCGGAAACTCCAAAACATCGTGCGCGAAACCTATGAGCACAACCTTGACAATTTGTTGAGCGCTTTTGGCGAACTCTTCCTGCGGCATGTTCGTTTCTACGTCTACCCTGCCCGCGAAGCAGACCAGGGCGCATTGCTCACCGCGCACACGATTAGCATTCCGTCCGATATTCATTTTTTATACCAGCATTTGCTCGACCACGGCAACATCGTGGACGTAAGCGGGTTCGACCCCGGTATTTTGCACATCTTTCACAAAGAGGTATTCCGCATGATCCGGCGCAAGGAGCCTGGCTGGGAAGAAAAAGTTCCGGCCGAGGTGGCGCGTTTGATCAAAGAAAAACGTTTGTTTCAGGGATAAAATGAAACACTACGGCACAACCGGAATAACTTTCCGCATGAAGAGCCCCATTTTATCCGAAATTTGCCGTTGAAAATTGCACGCTATGACTTTAGAAGAAAAAATCAACAAAGATTTGGTGGTTGCCATGAAGGCAAAAGACGACATCGCGTTGCGCGGCATCCGGGCGATCAAAAGCGCCATTTTGCTGGCCAAAACCGATGGTTCGGGGCAGGCGATCGATGCCGCACGCGAGGTGCAAATGCTGCAAAAACTGCTGAAAAGCCGCCAGGATTCGTACGATATCTACGTCAAGAACAACCGCCCGGAGCTAGCGCAGAAAGAAGCGGAGGAGATCGACGTCATCAAGCGGTACTTGCCCAAAATGCTCGAAGGAGCTGAATTGGAAGGCATCCTGCAGCAGATCATCGCCGAAGCAGGCGCCACCTCGCCAAAAGACATGGGTAAGGTGATGGGCATGGCCAGCAAGCAACTCGCCGGCAAAGCCGACGGCAAAATGATCTCCGAAACCGTCAAACGCTTGCTCGGCTCATGATCCTGCGCGCAGAAAAACTGGTTAAAAACTACGGCAAACGCACCGTGGTGCGCGATGTGGCCTTCGACGTAAAACAAGGCGAGATCGTCGGATTGCTCGGCCCCAACGGCGCGGGCAAAACCACCTCGTTTTACATGGTCGTAGGATTTATCCGGCCAACCGATGGGAAGGTGTTTCTCAATGAAGAAGAGATCACCGACTTGCCCATGTACAAACGCGCACAAAAAGGGATCGGCTACCTGCCCCAGGAACCCAGCGTGTTCCGCAAACTGAGCGTGGAAAATAATATCCGCGCCGTATTGGAAATGAGCCCTTTGAGCAAAGCCGAGCAACGCGATAAACTCGAACAACTGATCGACGAGTTCAACCTGCACAAAGTGCGCAAAAGCAACGGCGATACGCTCTCCGGCGGCGAACGCCGCCGCACGGAGATTGCCCGCGCCCTGGCAAGCGACCCCAAGTTCATCCTTCTCGACGAGCCATTTGCCGGCATCGACCCCATCGCCGTGGAAGATATCCAGTACATCGTAGCCAAACTCAAGACGAAGAATATCGGCATTCTGATCACCGACCACAACGTACAGGAAACCCTGAGCATCACCGACCGGGCCTACCTGATGTTCGAAGGGGCGATTTTGCGGGCCGGCACGGCGGAAGAACTGGCCGCCGATGAGATGGTGCGCAAAGTGTACCTCGGCAAGCACTTCGAACTACGGCGTAAAGTGATCGAACTCTGACGGCAACGAGTTCGGACAAACCGCTACAATTCCCATTTTTCTGCTGCCTTTCGCCCAAAAACGCACAATATTTGTCGCATGAATGCTGCGGCAAAAAAACACTGCGCTTGTGCGTTGTTCCTGCTGCTCGCCGGTTTCCTGGCTGCGCAATCCAATGAAGGCCAAAACTTTTGGTTTGGCTTCATGGAGCACCGCGATGTGGGCCAAAATACAATGGTCGTGATGATCACCTCGAAGTACAATACTTCGGGTGTGGTGCGAATTCCGCTGCAAAACTGGGAAATGCCGTTTACGGTAGGAGCCAACCAGGTGACGGTGATCAAATTACCCGCTTCGGTGGAAAATATTTCCTCGGAGGTAGTGGAAAAACGGGGCGTTCAGGTCGTGTCCGTATTGCCTGTTTCGGTGTATATCCACCAGTACCATTCCATGCGCTCGGAGGCAACGGTGGTATTGCCCGATGAATCGCTCGGGACGGAATACTACGTGCTGAGCTATTACGGCTACCAGGAAACGGAAGTTTACCCTTCCCAGTTTCTCCTGGTCGGGATGGAAGACGATACTGAAATTACCATTCGGGTCAGCGACCAAACCAGCGGCGGTCATGCAAAGGGTTCAATGTTTACCATAATGCTGCAGGCGGGCCAGACCTACCAGGTGCAGGCCAAACTTGGCGGGGGCGACCTCACCGGCTCGTACATTACAGGAAATAAAAAATTTAATGTTTTTGGCGGATGCCGCTGGATCCAACTGCCGGTGGGCTGCAACTGGCGCGACAACCTGCTCGAACAGATGTACCCGGTGGCTACCTGGGGCAAACAGTTTGTGACCGTGCCGCTCGATCACATGCCATACGACATATTCCGCATCATGGCGGCCGAAAACGGCACTCAAGTACTGATACAAGGTCAAACACCGCTGCAAATCACCCTCAACGCCGGTGAATTTTACGAATACAAACGCTCCGAATCCACCTTCATCACAGCCAACCGGCCGATTGCGGTGGCGCAGTACCTGATCGGCAGCCAGTGCTCCGGCTATCCGATAGGCGACCCCTCGATGCTCATGCTCAACAGCGTCGAACAAATCCGCGATACGGTGACCCTCTACAACTCCACCTTTGAAAATATCACCGAAAACCATATCAACCTGATCCTCAAAACGGCGGATATAGGCGTGACCTTTTTCGATGGCAAAGCGGTTCAGGACCTCAGCCAGCCCATTCCACCCGTAGACGGAAACCCCGACTTTTCGTACGCGCGCCTGCTCGTGTCGCCCGGGGCACATACCATTGTCTCCGGCGGCTGCGGCGTGATCGCAACCGCCTACGGGTACGGCGATGTGGAATCCTATGCATACGGGGGCGGAGCCAGTTTTAAACCTATAAACGCCAACAGTCTGATCCCCGAAGGCGGATGCCTCAACGATACGATTTTTTTCCGCACCGAATTCAAACCGCCACGGCACAGCCTGCATTGGGATTTCGGCGACGGCGCCACCAGCGACGACCCGAGTTTCAGCCATGTTTATACCGCCCTCGGCGCCTACAACGTGACCCTTTATCTGACCGACAATTGCCTCAACCTGCACGATACCATCACCCGAAAGGTGCTGATCACGCTGCGGCAAGCGGCCACCGTGGGCGGCGATCAGGTGGCCTGCACCGGGAAAACCATTGCCCTGTCTGCCCAGGACCTGCCCGGCGCCCGCTACGAATGGACCGGACCCAACAACTTTTTCGCTGCGGAACAATATCCCGTGCTGACCGGCATCGGGCCGGAGCAGGCCGGTGTATACACCGTGACCGGCAATATTTCAGGGTGCGCAACCTACCCGGCCACCGCTATGGTGACGGTGCTACCCTTGCCGCAGCCCGATTTGGGCCCGGACACCGTTGTTTGCGGCGACGAGCAATCGCCCCTGCTGGTACTCGACCCGGGGGCTTTTGCCCAGTACCGCTGGCAAAACAACGCGCTTACACCCACGTTCAGCGTCGTGCAGGAAGGCGTGTATTGGGTGCAGGTGACCGACGAACACGGTTGCTCCGCCACCGATTCTATCGCGGTGCACGACGTGTGCCCCACCCGGTATTTTATCCCCAACGTATTCAGCCCGAACGACGACGGCGTAAACGATTATTTCTCCATTTTCGGGTCCGACATACTTGCCTTGAAACTCTCTGTATACGACCGCTGGGGTAACTTGCTTTTTGAGTCGACCGGTCCGGATGCGCGTTGGGATGGTACATTTCGGGGCAAGCCGCTCAATCCGGGCGTGTACCTCTGGGTGGCCCGGATTAACGGACAATTACAGGACGGTACAACCTTTACCAAAACGGAAGCCGGGTCGGTGACGCTTACCCGGTAACAGAAGGCCCGTGGCAAAAGATTGGCCGGAAAATAAACAGCCATGCCCGGGGAGGCTGTAGGTTTGCTGCCTCAACGGATCGTTTCGAATTATGCGTCTTTCTATTCTTCAAACTGCGTTGCATTGGGAAAATGCCGATGCCAATCGCTCGATGTTTACTTCCCTCTTGGAACCCCTGGCCGGCCGGACCGACCTCGTACTGTTGCCCGAGATGTTTACCACCGGCTTTTCGATGCGGGCAGCCGATCTGGCCGAACCCATGGACGGCCCCACTGTACGGTGGATGCGCGAACAAGCCAATCGCCTGGGCGGAGCGCTTGCCGGCAGTTTTATTTGCCGGGAAAACGACCGTTTTTACAACCGGTTGGTGTTCATGCGGCCCAACGGGCAGCTGGACCTGTACGACAAGCGCCACCTCTTCGGGCTGGCACAGGAGCATGAGACCTATACCCCGGGGCGGGAGCGGCTTGTAGTCGAATGGCTGGGCTGGCGGATTTGCCCTTTGGTTTGTTATGACCTGCGGTTCCCGGTGTGGAGCCGCAACAACACTGTCGAAAAATTTGACCTGCTGCTCTATGTGGCCAACTGGCCCAGCCGGCGAAGCCACCACTGGCGGGCGCTACTCCCAGCACGATCCATTGAAAATCAATGTTTTACTGCAGCCGTCAATATCGTCGGCGCTGATGGCAACGGCTTTGAATACACCGGCGACTCGAGCATCATTGACTACTCCGGCCTTCACCGGTGCCAAATAAGTGGCCAGGAAGGCGCTTTCACTGCCAAACTATCATTGGACGAATTGCGGCACTTTCGTCAGCAACTGCCGTTTTTGGACGACGCAGATACTTTTTCGCTCGCATGAAACCGATTTAACAATTTTTATTTCAAAAAACATCTTTTTAAAACATTTTTCTACCTTTGCTCCTGCTGTTCACCGCCTGAACACTTTTTTAACAGGCGGATTTTTAATCCAACAATCTTCCACACCCACGGCTTAGTTTCCGGCTGTGTGAAAAATCCGTTTCTATGAGCGACCCTTCTTGTTGTTGCTTTAAGCAGTTACGTCGTTATTTTTTCATTCCCCTTTTCATTACTGTTTTCCTGTTTGGTTCTGCGTTCCGGCCCAGCCGCGCGCTGAGCATCGAGATGCTGCAATTGCGCGAAGAAATCATTGGCTTCGCCCAGCAGTTTGTCGGTATTCACTACCGGTATGCAGGCGTGAGCCCGACTACCGGGTTCGATTGCTCGGGTTTCACGAGTTATATCCTGAAAAAATTTGACGCCAAGGTCTCCAGCAGTTCCTTTATGCAATCGCACCAGGGAATTAAAGTGCCCCTGAGCGATGTCATGCCGGGCGACCTGCTCTTTTTCGGGCGGAAGGGCCGCATTCAGCATGTCGCAATGGTTGTCGAACGCAACCCGGATGGTATTGTCTGTGTGCACAGCACTTGCAGCCGGGGGATTATTGTAGAAAATGTGAGCACTTCGCCGTACTGGCGGTCACGCATTATGTTTGCGCGCGACGTGCTCGGCCACGACACCCTGGATTGAAACAAAACCTGCGGGTTTTGATTTCAGCCGGTTGTACGCCATCCAGGACCTGAACCCGAAAGGCTTTCGGGCAACGAGATACCATACCCACCCAAAACAGCTATCAACAAAGCGAAAAGTGAAGCGGTTGCCGGCGCTAAGCTGGCAACCGTTTTTTTCTGCGGGGTGTACCGTTGCTACCGGTTATAGCGTTTATGGAAATCACTTGTAGAAATCATGTCATTTGTTCGATTCCTTTTCCCCTTTGCATTGGGCGTTTCGCTGTTGATGCTGGCCTCCATGCCCGGTTGTTCTCCGGCCAAAAAAACGGTAAAACCGCCAGCCAATATCAAAGGCATGCCGGAACGGCAATTCCGCCAGGAGGTTGTCAAATACGCCTTGCAGTTGGAAGGCGCTCCGTACAAATACTCCGGCACGAACCCCAAATCGGGTTTTGATTGTTCCGGGTTTACCAATTATGTACTCAAGCAGTTCGACATCCCGGTATCACCAGCCTCGGCGGCGCAGTCGAAGGAGGGCATCCCGGTGAATTTGAACGCCGTTCAGCCTGGCGACATTATTGTTTTCGGCAAAAACAAGCAAAATATCCAGCATGTGGCCCTCGTGGTGGAGCGCACCCGAAACGGCATCATTTGCGTGCACAGCACCACCAGTCGCGGGGTGATCCGGGAAAACATCTCGACATCGGCATATTGGAAGCCCCTTATCCTCTTTGCGCGGGATGTGATCAGCACCCGCTAAAAGCGCAAACCCTGCCGGGGCAAACGCAGCTTATTTTGCAATACTAAAAAGCGGAGGCGCGGAGTGTATTGCTCCGCGCCTCCGCTGTAGTTCGTCGTATCCGATCGCGTATTTCAATCGTCGTCGTCGTGACGGGTCGGTTCGATTTCGGCAATACTGGCGCTTTCGCCGGGGGTTGGGTCGGCAAATGGCCGTTTGCCGATCAGGTTTTCCAAATCGCTCCGGTGCAGCACTTCTTTCTCCAGCAAAGCCTTGGCCAACGCGTCGAGCTCCTTCCGTTTGTCGCGCAGCAGGTTTTTGGCCCGTTCGTACTGCCCATCGATCATGAGCTTGACCTCCTGATCGATCAGGTAAGCCGTTTGTTCGGAGAAGGGGCGCATGTACGATTCATTGAGCATGGTGTAAAACGACACGTTGCCCACCTTCTCATTCATGCCATAATTGATGATCATGTCGTACGACAACCGCGTGACGTGGTCGAGGTCGCTTTGAGCGCCCGTACTGATTTGGTCAAACACGACCGATTCGGCTGCCCGGCCACCAAGCGTCATGCAGAGGTCGTCGAGCAATTTGTCTTTGCGGGTAATGTACTGCTCCTTGGGCAAGTATTGAGCATAGCCCAAAGCGGCCAGGCCACGCGGCACAATGGTGACTTTCACCAGGGGGTGTGCGTGTTCCAGAAACCACCCGCAGATGGCATGCCCGGCTTCGTGGTAGGCGATGATCTGCTTTTCTTCCGGGCTGATGATCTTGTTTTTCTTCTCGAGCCCCCCGATCACTTTGTCGAGGGCGTAGTTAAAGTCATCCAGGTCGACGGCTTTTTTGTTGCGCCGGGCAGCAATTAAGGCCGCCTCATTGCAAACATTGGCGATGTCGGCGCCCACGAAACCGGGCGTCATTTCAGCCAAAGCGATCGGGGTGACTTCGGGCGACACTTTAATATTCTTCAGGTGCACCTGAAAAATCTGGGCCCGGCCGTTGAGGTCGGGGCGGCCGATACCGATCTGGCGGTCGAAACGGCCAGGGCGCATCAGCGCGTGGTCCAGGATATCGGGCCGGTTGGTGGCAGCCATCAGGATGACGCCCTTATCGGTGGGGAAGCCATCCATTTCAACCAGCAGTTGGTTCAAGGTGTTCTCACGCTCGTCGTTGCCGCCTTGAATGGCGCCGCGACCGCGAGCGCGCCCAATGGCATCGATCTCGTCGATAAAAATAATGCACGGCGCTTTTTCCCGCGCCTGCCGGAACAAATCGCGCACCCGCGAAGCGCCGACCCCCACGAACATTTCCACAAAATCGGAACCGGAGATAGAGAAGAACGGCACACCGGCCTCGCCGGCTACCGCCTTGGCCAGCAGCGTTTTACCCGTGCCGGGTGGGCCGACCAACAACACGCCTTTGGGAATTTTGCCGCCCAGTGAGGTGTATTTTTTCGGGTTTTTCAGAAAATCCACGATTTCCATGACCTCCTCTTTCGCTTCATCCAGACCAGCCACATCGGTGAAAGTGATATTGACCCGCGAATTGTTGTCGAACAGCGTGGCTTTGGATTTGCCGATATTGAAAATCTGGGCCCCGGGGCCGCCGCTGCCGCCGCCCATTCGCCGCAAAATAAAAAGCCAAAGGAACATCAGCAGCAACAGGGGTACCAGGTAGGTAACGATGGTGCCCGTCCAGTTGGTCTCATCGATATAGGTCGGGGTCACTTTTGCCTTCTTCTCTTTGACGAGGCTTTCGTTCAGCGTCTTCAGGTTATCCAGCAGGACGTCCATCGTACCGATATTGAACGAAACATACATTTGATCGGCATTAAAACCCCAACCCGGTTTGTCGGGCTGGCAATCCGCGTTTTTGTCTTCAATGTGAAACAGGGCAAAGTACTTGCAGAGGCTGTCTTTTTTGATGTAGGCCCGGCCTGTTTCTTTGTTGACCACTTCCAATTTTTCGATATCGCCGGCGCGTACCATGCGTTCAAATTCCGCCCAGGAAGAAGTGGGCGGCGCAACGAACATTTTCGACAGTTGGAGGCCCAACAACGCCAGGCCGATCAGCACATAGATCCAGGTAAAACTGAAACGCGGCATATTGTCGCCGCCGCCATTGCTGTTATCTTCATCGCGTTGCGGGCGCTGATCATCGAGTTCATCTTCTCGCTTACGCTGTTCTTTGCTCATGATTTAAGTACAATTGTGAGGGGTTAAGTGGGGGAAACTGCCCGCAGGCGGCATGATAACACCGGCGGCGGGTGCCTTTCGGGTTCATACATCGGCAAACTCCGTTGTCTCTGCGTCGCTCCAGAGTTGCTCTATTTCATAAAACTGCCGCGTTTCGGGGTAAAAAACGTGAACGATCGTATTGAAATAATCCATCAATATCCAACGGGCATTGTTGCTGCCTTCGGTGTGCGATGGCATCGTTTGCAATTCATCCTTGACTTTTTTGTATATGCTGTCTGAAATTGCCTTGACATGCGTGTTGGAGTCGCCTTCGCAGATAATAAAGAAGTCTGCAGGAGCATCGTCGAGGTGTCGCAAATCCAGTTGGATAATATTTTTGCCTTTTTTGTCCCGGATACCTTCAATGACCCAATGGTTGAGTTGCTCGGAGCGCGGGTCGCGGGTTCTCGTCCGCTGTGTTGCTGTAAGATTCAAACTTGCTGTGTTTTGAGTTTTTAATTTTCCCGAAGGAGGATACAATGCGCCGGACTGCTCAGTTGCCAGCCCGGCATAAAAGTACGGAACTTTACGAGCGCCGGCAACGCTGCCGGTTGAAGTTACACATTAGAACGTTCTAAAGCGCATGGCAAACACTCTTTTTGTCGGAAAAGTTTACCATCGTTTCGACGAATTGTCGTCTACCAACGATTATGCCCGGGATTTACTGGCAAAAAGCAAGCCACCTGAGGGTACGGTAGTGCAGGCTGCCAGCCAGTCAGCCGGTCGCGGACAATTTGGCAGTAGTTGGGTGAGTGCGCCGGGTGAAAACCTGACGTTAAGCGTAATTTTATACCCAAAGTGGTTGCCGGTGCAGGCACAATTTCGCCTCAACGAAGCGGTTGCGCTGGCCGTCCGCGATACGGTGGTATGGGGCCTGGAATCTGTCCTTACACCATCGCTGCAGGTCAGCATCAAATGGCCGAACGACATCTGCATCGGCCCCGCAAAAACAGCGGGTATCCTGATCCAAAATACGCTGAAGGGCGCTTTTTTACAGACATCGATCATTGGAATCGGGCTAAACGTCAATCAAACCGACTTTCCCGAATCGGCGCCAAACGCCTCGTCATTGGCTGGCGTGCTGGGGCGTCCGACCCTGTTGGATACGGTCAGCGAGCGATTGTGTGAATTTTTGGAACGGCGTTATTTGCAGCTAAAATCCGGCAATACAACCCGGCTTCGGGCCGAATACCACGAGGAGTTGTATGGATCGGGCGCCGAACGGTATTTTGAACGCAGTGGCGGTGCCACTTTTCGCGGCATTATCCAAGGGGTAAGCGAAGATGGGCGGCTGCAGGTAAATAATGAAGCCGGGCAAACCGAATTGTTTGGCTTGAAAGAAATAAAATTTCTTCCAGGCCCCATCTGAACGCACTACTCAGTGTCGCACCATCAATTTGCAGGTGCTCAGCAGTTGGCCGTCCCGTGCGTTGGCATCGGCCCGGTAAAATCCTCCCGGCCACGTATGTATGTCCAGCCTTATTTTTCCCGATGTCGCAGGTTGGCGCAGAATCAGCCGGCCCAACATATCGTAAACCGAAAACCACCCAACTCGGTCTTCCTGATTTTCAGAAAGTTGCAACGTGAGACTTTCCGTGGCCGGATTAGGGTATACCTGCAAGCGGGCTGCTCGAACACTGAAGGGCGTGGATGGGGTGTTCACAGCCGTCACCAGCTGTAAACTGCCGCCGCAGCCGGGCTGAAGGCAGCCGGCGCTATCAACCACCAAGAGGGCCAAATTAAAATTGACCGGTTGCCCACCGGAAATTGTATCAAGCACCGTACCCGCCGCAGCCAAGCGGCCGTCGGGCATTTCGGTAATATCGTAAAGGTAGAGGGGCGACCAGGGTCGCTGCAGCGAATCGGTGTAAAACCGTTCCCATAGCTTTTCACCACTGGGGTTGAGGCGAAAAATCCAGCCTTTCGCCTGCTCGCCCTGCCAACCATACCCAAAAGCGCCGCAACCGATAATATCACCATTAGCGGCTGTTTTCAGGCTGTTGATATACCGCACGGATAAGTCAGACCAGCTGGTTTCCCAAATCTTTTGCCCGGAGGCATCCAGTCCGCTGAGCGTTCGGAATTCCGCAAGACCAATGCCCGGCCCCCATACGGCCGTATCTTTGGCCCAGGTGACGGCAGAGCCACCGTTTTTCAAGGCGGTAATGATCGCATGTTGCAGGTAGGGAGAAGTGAAATTATGCAGTGTAGTACGCCACAGAACGTCGCCCCCGGCATTGATTTTAGCAATCGTTACATTATCCGCTTCGCCATTTGGCGCCGGCAGCGTTTCGGTATGGGCACAAAAAACAGCATTCCCGTCGGGCGTGGGTCGCAGGTTGCCGTTCCAGGTTTGGTCAAAAGAATCGGGCAAAATTTTATCCCAGATAAGTTGGCCGGCGGTATCTGTCAGGATCAGGCGGGTGGATTGTTCTCCTGGCGCGGATTGGCGGGTTGAAAAGAGCATATAATGTTGGTCGGGGGTTTCCCAAACGCTGAATCCAAAATTTTTATGGCCGGTATTGCCGAAGTACCGTATCCAGATCGTATCCAAATCAGGCGTTATTTTGGCCATTGTACTGCGCATGTAATTGCCGGTGTTGTCAAGCGATTCACCCGCAATCAAAATATTGCCATCGGTCGTAAAAGCCCAACCGCCACCTTCCGAGAGAATAAGGTCGTTTGTGGCGCTTTCCAAAACTGCTTGCTTTTGAACGCCCCCATTTGGATCGAGTTTAAGCAATTGAATGCTGCGTCCTCCAAATACATTGATAAAGCCACCTCCCAGATAAAAACTGCTGTCTTGCAGAATAATATTCGTGCCTTTGTCGGCCTCAAAGGCGTTGCCCGGGTTCGGATCGTATACATGCAGGAAAAGTGGCTCCTGACCAAGCAGCAAGTCAGCCGAGGCCCAAGACAGGATCAAAAACAGACAGAAGGTTCTCATTGCTACATATAAAAGTTCCGGAACCGGGAGGTAATTCCCGGTTCCGGAGGGGGTGAAAAATCAATGACAAACTACTGCTTTTTGTTTGGCCAGCACCTGGCCGTTTTCGTGTAAGACCAGCAAATATACCCCATTGGCATAGTCTTTTACGGGGATTTGATGTTCTCCTTCATCCCATACCGGGAAGGATTCCAACAGTCGGCCCGACACCAGATCGTACAGCTCCAGTTTACGCGTATGCCCAGTGGCCGGCAAGGCAACTCGCACCGTCCATGCCTCGCTGGCAGGGTTGGGTGTCAATATAAGTCCTTGGGCTTCGGCCTGTTTCAATTCGCTGTTTTGGTTAGCGGATGCGTTGCGACCGGAGCCCGTACCCAATTCGGGCAAAACCGGCGGGAAAACGGCTCCGGTCAGCATGTTCAACAGGCTCTGGGCATAACCGGCAGAGAGTGTGGACGATTGTGCCATCGAGATAAGGCCGGCTTCCTGCTGCGCTGTGAGCGAAAAACCGGCGCCCTGCGTGAGGCGGGCCAGGTTGATCGCCTGAATATGGGCAAAGTAGGAATCGTCGAGATTGTTCAGTGGGATGCTTTGCAACACCGTGTTGGCTCCGGTGTAGTCTTTCTGTTCTACTTTTAGGCCAAACAGGCGACGGTAATTCATATCATACAAATCTTCATTAAGCAAGGTTTCGGCTTGCGCCCATTGTCCGGCAGTACGGTAGATCAAAATCAGTTCGTCGGTAATGGCTTCCCGCTGCACGCTCAACTCCTGAATCTGGGATTCCAATTGGGTACGGGCTGAAATCGGGTTGGCAGCAGCGGCGGCATTGAGTTCACTGATGGTTTGCGCCGATACCTTACCGGGCAGATATTCCATAACCACCGAGGTCAGGGCAGCGTTGGCCATCAACAGGTTCGATTTGCTTTTCTGCGGCATGGCGCTATTGTCGGCAATCGCCATGAGCAAGTTATCGGACAGGTATGGGCTGGCTGCCATCAGCGAGTTATAGGTGGAAGTACTTCCGCCTTGTGTGGCCAACGCCGAGAACAGCGCCTGACTTTTTCCGGCTTCCAGCAGGCTTTTCCGCTGCGCCAGTTGGGTTCTCACCGATTCCAGGCAGGGCTTGGTGAAGCAGGGCGGCGGTAGTTGGCAGCCCGGGTTGCTGCCGGTACCGTAAAATGTATAAAAATTGCTTGGTGCAGTGCAGGTTCCGTTGTTGAGCGCACATTTGGGCTCCAGGCGGGGATCGCCGGTAGCCGCCGACAAGTTGAAGAAGTAGTAGAATGGCGTCGTGTAGGCATTGGGTTGTACCGTGCTGGTTTTTACGTTTTCTGGTTTGTTGGCCGAAAAGTAGTTGTACCGTGCGGCGCCAGACGAGCCCTGGAACAAGGCGATCGCCCCGGGTGCGGTACTCGGCCCTTCCAGGAACAGGTCGTGGAAATTGGTGGTAAAGTCCTCGTTATAAAATTTGAACCCCTGGTTGTCACCCACAACATCCGTTCCTACCAACGTACCGGTGTACACGTTGCATTTGTTTTCGTTGGAAGAAAACGTGCCAGTCATGTTAAACTGGTTGCCGGCTGCCGTGCCCGAAAAATGGTTGTCCTGCAAGGTATTGCTACCCCAGCCGTTGGCCGCCACGTCGAAATCAAAATCCTGGAAGTCGTTGCTGTATATCCTCGAACGCGTATTGGCGGTCAGTTGCACGCCTACAATATTGTTGATAAACGTGTTGCGGTTGGCGCCGGCAGCGCCCAATTCGCCGATAACGATATCACCATTTAGCGGGGATGCAGCGCCGGCAAAGATGGCCGCTTCATTCGACCCCGAAAAACGGCAGCCCGTTTTTACGGTGAATACCGCATCGCCGGCCCGGATTCCGTTTTGGGCCATACCGTCGAACACACATTTCTCAAACTGGATATTGTCAGTGTCCCAAATCGTAACCCCCGCATAAGACGATCCCGTACTGGTGCGAACAAAATTGGTACGTTTGAACTGGCTGAAATTAGGGAAGTTGTAGCGCATGAACTCCACACCCTTGCGGCAATTGCGGAAAGTAGCGCTGTCCGAATACACAACGCCGCCCCAATAGGACTCGTTCCACTCCTGGAATCTATCCTCCACCGTTGAAATCCCCACAATTGCTTCTTCGATGAACGCCCCGTTCATCAGTTGAACAATGCCCGCCCGTTCATCGTTGGTAGCCGGCCCGGTAGCGCTGGGCTGGGGAAGGGTATTGTTGCCCTGAACGGCAATTTTGGCCCAATACTGCGTGGGGCTGCAGGTATTCGCCTTGGTGATCGTGCCGCCATCAACGATCAATTTTGCGCCGCGTTCCACAATAATTACGCCCCCGTACGGCATCAGCAATTTACAGGTAATCGTGAGTGTGGCTCCTTTTTTGACCCGTACATCCGAATAGAGGCGCATATTGAGGTCCCAGGTTTCATTGGTGCCCACTTCGCGTATGGCGCGGAAGGATGACGTACTGTACGTTTCGTCGCAGTCCACATACTGCCGCAGGCTCGAAATAGCCAGCATCCGGTGCATTATCCCTACCTGGTCGGCAGTAAGGGTATTGTGATCGCCGCCCGTCGACCGCATCAGGTTGTGCGTGCAATTATCCTGGTGAAATAAATTAAAAGAGTGCCCAAACTCGTGTGCCAGGATCCCACCTTCTGCTACCAGCCAGTTGCGGGTTTCGGAAAATGGATGCCCCAATACTTCAGGATGGTTTTTGAACCACCAGTATTTCAGGTATAAATTGGGAATGTGGATGCGCGAGGGTTTGCTCAAATTCGATGTCGACGGCAGTTCGGAACACCATACATAGGTCATTCCCGCCGTCTCAGGGTTGTTAATCGTACCCAACGTGACCATTTGGTGGTAAACATCGCCATCTACGGTCAGGTATACATTAATCCCTTTGGGAATTGCGGGGTTGTTGATGATGGTTTGATCGAGCGGGTTGAGATACCAGCCGGTACCCGGGCACTTCGTGACGCTCGGATCGTTGTCGTTGTCCCAATAATATTCCGTCGGATCGGGCATAAAAATCCAATTGGGTACAATTTCCACTTTTGCATCCGGATACAGCGGGCTGCAATTCGACGTCCCGTCCAAATGGGAAAGCCGGAAATTGCAGCGCTCAAACCAATCATTCAGAAATGCGATATCATCAGGGTCGTTGGCCGAAAAATTGCCCGTCCCGTCGGCTTTTTGTAAAATAATAAAGTTGGCGTGCACCCGGATGCGGCGCGTCGCCAGGTCAGGCAAGTGCCGGGCATTACTGGTCCACAAATTTGATGTATGCGCACAGCTGCCGGCCACGAGCGCAGCAGTTTCCGGGTCGCCGTTCTCGCCTGCGCACTGCGCAGGAAGCGGGTCTTGGGCGTAGGTAAAACGGAATTGCAGTAGTAAAAAAAATAGCCATAAAACAGGTTGAAAGCGTAGCAATCGCCCACTTTGCAACAGACTGATACTTGTCATGGTGGAAAGATTTTTTGACATAAAATGATCGGGTTAATTTCAGTGTTGAAGCGAAAAATGCGCGCGTTTCGTTCCGCACAAAAATGCTGGCAACTGGTCCACTAGTTAAAGAAGCGCACCTTCTGGCTTAGCATTTTGCCTTCCATGGTGAGTGTTAAATCTGGCGCGCACAGAATTTTCCCGTATATTTACCGACAGAAATATTAACAACCATAAACAGACCTAACATGTACACGCTTGCCTACAAGATCCGGAGGCTCCGGGAGTTCCACAATTTCACACAACAGTATATGGCAGAGGAATTGGGCGGCCTGACCCAACGCGCCTACAGCGATATCGAGGCCGGTCGCACCAACCTGAAAGTGGCCCATCTGGAGATCATTGCCAAAATACTTCAGTGCAAACCCGGTGATCTGTTTGAAAAATCGGTAGAAGAAATCCTCACTGATCAATTGTCCAGAAGCATGCGGCATTAGGGTGCCGAACGCTTGCAACCATCCAAATTCAAGGGGTAGTAAAAAACCCGGCGCCAGATCAATGTCTGACGCCGGGTTTGCCGCTGCAAGCCTGCGTTAATCCTTGCTTGCGGGTGGGGAAATATTGCAGTCCGCAACGCGTTCTTTACTCCCTGAACTTCCGGCATTTTTACTTGTTCAGTAAAAAAGTTTGGCCATCCGGTGCATTGGGCATCAAATTCGCTTGTTGCTAACCCGGAAAAACCTATTTTTGAAACAAATTCCCGGTCGATGGTACGTTTTTTTTTATGCCTGTTTTTTGCAGCCTGTCTGGCTGCCGCCGCCTGGTCGCAAAGCCTCAACCAACCCACTGAAAATGTTGGGATCATTTACAACCGCGAAACCACCTTCAACATGAAGCTGACCACCAACAGGGGTTTCGTACCGGGAATGGAGTTTGGGCGCTTGCGCACGTACTATAAAACCACCTATTTCAATATCAGCCTGGGCGAGCTCAAGCACCCCAAAGAGCAGCGGCAAAGTGCCGATCCGCTGCTGAACCGATCTTTCCGGCCGTTTATTTTTGGGAAACAAAACAACTTTTTCGTGGTGCGCAGCGGTTGGGGCGTAAAGCGATACTATTCTGAAAAAGCCAAGCATAAAGGCGTGGCGGTGGGGTTCACGTACTCGATCGGCCCTACCCTGGGGTTGCTCAAGCCCTATTATCTGGCCATTTGTTATCCCGACCCCGACAGCCCGGGCAACTGCCGCATTTTCCATGAAAAATATTCCGACGAAAATGCCAGCCTGTTCCTCGACGAAAACGGCCGGATCAAAGGCGCATCGCCCTTCACCCGGGGCTTTAGCGAGATCTCTTTTCTGCCGGGCGCCAATGCCTCCGTCGCTTTTCATCTGGATTGGGGTGCGTTCGACGAATTTGTCAAAGCCCTCGAAATCGGCGCCACGCTTGACATCTTTCCCAAAAAAGTGCCGATCATGGTTACCGACGAGAACAAACAATTCTTCCTCAACTTCTTCGTAAGTTTGCAGCTGGGCAAACGGCGCTAAACGCACTTCCTGCAACCGTGGATGAACTTTTTGAGGTCAACGCTATTATTGGAGGTACCCCGGCGTCATCGTCTTAATTACCCGTGCCAAGCATGCTCGAACTTCCTGTTGTCGAAAATCAGTCCGAAACGCGCCCCAAGCGCCCGGAATGGCTGAAAGTGCGCCTGCCTATGGGCGAAAACTATCGCGCCGTGCGCAGCATTGTCGATGATTTCAAACTCCACACGATCTGCCAAAGCGGGAGCTGCCCCAATATGGGCGAGTGCTGGGGCGCCGGCACGGCAACATTCATGATCCTTGGAAATGTTTGCACCCGTTCCTGTTCCTTTTGTGCCGTCAAAACCGGCCGGCCCAACGAATACGATACCGACGAGCCGCGGCGCGTAGCCGAAGCAATCTGGCTGATGCAGGTCAAACACGCCGTAATCACCTCCGTCAACCGCGACGAGCTGAAAGACCGCGGCGCCGAAATCTGGTACCAAACGGTGCGGGCCGTTAAAGAACGTTGCCCGGAAACGACCATTGAAACCCTCATCCCCGATACAAAGGGCAACTGGGAAGCACTCGAACGCATGATCGCTGCCGGGCAGGAGGTGGTGAGCCACAACATGGAAACGGTAGCCAGCCTGTACCGTAAAGTGCGCCCGCAAGCAAAATACGAACGCAGCCTCGAGCAAATCCAGCGCATTAAAGATTTTGGCAAACGCACCAAAAGCGGCATCATGGTCGGCTTAGGCGAAACGAAAGACGAAGTCTTTCAGATCATGGACGATCTATTGGCACACGGCTGCGATATCCTCACGATCGGCCAATACCTCCAACCCACCAAGATGCACATCGCCGTAGCATCCTTTGTACATCCCGACGTTTTTGCCGAGTACCGCGAGGTAGGGCTGGCCAAGGGGTTCAACTATGTGGAGAGCGGGCCTTTGGTGCGGTCGAGCTACCATGCGGAGCGGCACGTGTAGGGTTTATTCCTCTTTTCCTACAAAAAAGCAGCGCCGAAAACCCCCGCGCTATCACCCAGCTTCGGTTTTAGGAATACCGTATCGATCCTGGTATTGAACAGGTACTTGCGCGCTTCGGCCACGCCATCGGTGTACAACCGGTCGATATTGCCCACGCCCCCACCCAACACGATCACCTGCGGGTCGATAATATTGATCACGACCGCAATGGCTTTCCCAAAGAAATGGATCAGCCGGTCCATTGTTTGCCGGGCTGCCGGGTCGCTGGATGCGCGTTCCACGATTTCGCGCAGGGGCCGGTGGTGGCCGGTCAGTTGTTGGTAATATTGTTCCAGTGCCGGCCCGGAGATCACCTTTTCCACACACCCGGTTTTCCCGCAATAGCAGAGACCACCCGACTCGTCGAGGAAATTATGTCCCCATTCGCCCGCTATACCTTGCCGGCCGCTGATCGATTTTTGGTGGATCACCCAGCCGCCGCCTACTCCGGTACCCAGGATAACTCCGAATACCGCCTCTGCGTTGGGCATCACGTCGGGCACGGCGCCCATCATGGCCTCGGCCATGGCAAAACAATTGGCATCGTTGGCCAGGCGTACCGGCACGCCAAGGCGTTGTTCGAGGTCTTTATCAAATGGTTTCCCATTCAAAGCGGTAGTATTGGCGTTTTTGATGGCGCCGGTATTCGGGTCCAGCGTACCCGGGTGGCCAATACCGATTTGGGCAGGCCGGTGCCCGGTTTCCTGGATCAGCATATCCACAAGACGGACGATCTGGCCCACAATATGATCGTACCCTTTAGCGGCTTCCGTGGGAATCCGTTGCCGGGCCAATACGCGCGGTTGTTCGCGGCTTTCGAGTACGGCGCCCTCGATCTTGGTACCGCCTAGATCAATTCCCCAAAGTTGCTTCATGCCAATAGTTAAAATTTGCGTTTGAAATTGCGATAGATAGCGGGTAAAGATCGGTTTGCCGGGTTATTTTTTACAATATTTACTTTTGCATTTCAAAACGCAACGCACTCCATGGCTGTTTCTGAAAAATATGACGCGCAAAACGCGCCCAAACCGGTGGGGTTGTACCCGCATGCCCGGCGCGCCGGCAATTTGTTGTTCCTTTCGGGTATCGGTCCGCGCGACCCGGCAACCGACGGCGTGCCGGGCTTGCAACGCAGTCCGGCAGGCAACTTCACGACATTCGATTTTGAAGCGCAAGTGCACTCGGTGTTCCGGAATGTACGAACAGTACTGGAAGCCAGCGGTGCGCGATGGGAAAATTTGGTGGATGTAACGGTTTTCCTGACCAATATGGAGCGGGATTTCCACACCTTTAACCGCATTTACGCGGAATACTTTAAAGACAATCAGCCCTGCCGGACCACCGTTGGTATCGACCGGTTGCCCACGCCCATCGCCATTGAACTGAAGTGCCTGGCGGTTATGGAGCCCTGATGCGGTGTAAGCAGGTTCAGATCAACCAATCACCGAGCGGTCTTTGGCCAAATGCCGGGCATACAACATACTGGCGGCCATCAGACCCGTATCTTTCAACAACAGGGTCATGGAAATGGCAGCGCCCTGTTCGCCCGACATAGCACCCGGCACGTGCACCAACAATACGACCAACAGGAGCAAAACCGCGAGCAGGGCAGTAGCCAACTTGTCGTAGCGCTCCAGGTACATGCTGGCTGCGGCCGCAATCAGGCTCGCCCCGGAAAGGTACACCCAGATTATTTTCAACGGCAAAAAGGCCGGCACCACCTCATCTGCCAGCATTTGCACATTCATAATTTGCAACAACCCCGTTACGGCAAACGGGACTGGAAAAATCCAGCGGCCAAGCGACAAAAAAGCATTTATCATGGTTGATCATTTTGAAGGGAGAAGATACTACGGTTCCCGAAGCGGATGTTTCGTATTGTTATTTTTTTTGAACCAACCCTGTTCTAAAAAATACTAACCCGTGTCACTTGAACGCTGGCGACTCATTTTAGGCCAAACGGCCGATCCGGAAAACGCCGTGCCCCTGGGCGGTGAAAACGCGGGTATCGATCGCGTACTCGAAGCACTATATGACACCGACCGAAAGGGCGGCCTGGGGCGGTCTTCGCCAAACATCAACCGTTGGCTGGGTGATATCCGCCGGTATTTTCCGGCGCCGGTGGTCCAGCTGTTGCAACGCGATGCGCTGGAGCGGCTCGGTCTCGCTCAATTATTGTTGGAACCCGAACTGCTGGCAAGCGTCGAACCCGATGTGCATTTGGTGGGCACGCTACTGGCACTCCAGAAAGCGATGCCTGCCCAGACCCGGGAAACGGCCCGCATCCTCGTACGCCGAATTGTGGAAGATCTCGAGCGGCGACTGCAGGCGCCTTTGCGCCAGGCCGTCCAGCAAGCGCTTCACCGCAGCGGGCGAACCCGCAACCCCCGCCCCGGTGAGATCGACTGGCCCCGCACCATCTATCAAAACCTGAAACACTACCAGCCGGAAATCAAAGCGATTATTCCGCAACAGCTTTTCGGATTTGCCCGCAAGGGCCGCGCGCTGCGCCATATTGTCCTCCTCGTCGATCAAAGCGGCTCGATGGCCGGATCGGTCGTTTACGCTGCGGTTTTTGGCGCTGTGCTAGCCTCTTTGAACAGTATGCAAACCAGTCTGATTGCGTTTGACACCGCCGTAGTTGATCTGTCGGAGCACCTCCTCGACCCGGTCGAACTGCTTTTTGGCACCCAACTGGGCGGTGGCACCGATATACATAAAGCCCTCACTTATGCACAAACCCGTATCCATTCTCCGCAGGATACTATTCTGGTGTTGCTAAGCGATTTGTACGAAGGAGGCAACCGCAGCGAAATGCTCAAAAAGGCCCATGCCCTCCGGCAAGCCGGCGTAGTGGTCATCGCGCTGCTCGCCCTGAGCGACGAGGGCGCTCCGGGGTATGACCATGAAAACGCCGCGGCGCTGGCCGCCCTCGATATTCCGGCTTTTGCCTGCACGCCCGACCAGTTTCCAGCCCTGATGGCGGCGGCTATAGCGCGCCAGGATATTCGGGAATGGGCCGGGCGCACAGGAATTGCGCTGAAAGCGTAATCTTCCTGCTATGGGTAAAGGCAGAAAATACAGACCTTCGCGGCCGCAAAAATGCCGGCCGGCGCCGGTTTTTATTTTCAATAGATAATTTGATACCATCGCATGAAAAATCATGTTTTGCTGTACTTCGCTGTCGCTGCTCTTGCCAGCACGCTTATTTTTTGCAAAAACGGCAATACCAACACCACCAGCACAGAAAATTCTGCTACCGGGATAAGTACGGGGAATTGGCGGGACGGCGCGTCAACCGACACGTCAAAACCAACGCTCCCACCCACTGTTACCGACTCACTCTTCGGCTTCAAAGGCTGCGAACGCGCCGGATTCCGGAGTGTCCCACCCAATATCCGGGAATTTAAATACCAAAATTTCTCGGTTCAAATCACCCCCAATGAATCGGGCGGCGAACATATTCAGGTTATTATCGATTCGCTTGGCCGGCGCCTTCTCGTGCCCGACGTTGAACCGACGGTTTTTAGCGGCGCCGTCCGCAATCATATCCTCGTGGATGTAAGTACCGGGCCCGACCAACACGAATTGATCCTTTACGACCTAAAACGAGGCACACTCGCACAAACATACCGCACGCGATACTGCGGCGAGTTGTTTATAGCCTCCAGCGGTACCATCTGGTTCTATTATCCGGTAGAAGAAAAGGATGTGACGAAGATGCCCGATTGTCCGGAAAAAGAAGAATGGGTCAAGAAAGGCATGCACGTCGGGTACGGTCAACGGTATATGTTCAACCTTCCAACGCGCGGGCTGACCAAAAAGTCCGAGTTTACCTGTATCCCGGTAAAGTAAACTGCCCAGGGGCTACACCGCCTGGCTGAACAGTTTGCCCTCCGGTTGCCGTTGCCAGTATTGGGCATCGAAAGCCAGGCAAATGTTGCGCAAAAAAGGGCGTCCGGCAGCGGTGACGCGCACCCGGAAGGGTTCCAGTTCCACCAGGCCATCTTCGGCAAGCGGTTGGAGCCGGGCTACCGCGGTTGTGAGCGAATCGTCCTGTTCCTCCGGCCAGAACCAGTCGGTTTCATAAGTGGTCATCAGGCGCAGGATATGCCGGCGCAGACGGCGGTCCTGCGCAGACAGGAAATGGCCGCGGTACAAGGGCAGGCGTCCGGCCTGGACAGCCAGTTGATATCCCGCGATGGTCTTTTCATTTTGAGCGAATGCATCCCAGGTATCACCGATGGCCGAAGCGCCGAGGCCGATCATCAGCCTGGTGCGCATTGGGGTGTACCCCATAAAATTGCGGTGCAGGGTGCCGTGCTCGAGCGCGATGCTCAATGCATCGTTGGGCAGGGCGAAATGGTCCATACCGATTTCGCGGTACCCCATTGTTTCGAGGCGTTTGCGCCCGTTTTCGTACAGCGCGCGTTTGGCTGCGCCGGTTGGCAAATCCGCTTCCGAATAGGCCGTCTGGCTGCGTTTCAACCAGGGTACATGGGCATAACTGTAAAATGCAATCCGGTCGGGGCGCAACCGTTCCAGATAATCCGCATCCCGCTGGATATGGTCGATGGTTTGTTTGGGCAAACCGTAAATCAGGTCATAGTTGACCGAATGATACCCCAACGTGCGGGCTTCGTCTGTGCAACGCACGACTTCCTCCAGCGTCTGGCGCCGGTTGACCAGCTCCATCAGCGCATCGTCAAAATCCTGTACTCCAATGCTGATACGGCGGAAATGCAAGTCATACAGAGTGCGCAAATGGGCACTAGTGGTGCTGTTGGGATGCGCTTCAAATCCGAAGTGCGTACCCAGTGGAAGTTCCACATCTTCATAAATGGCCTCCAGCAAACGCCGCAATTGATCGGGGTGAAAAAAGGTTGGGGTGCCGCCGCCCAGGTGCAGTTCACGCAAGACCGGCTTGCCCGGCAAAGCGGCGCGATATATTTTCCATTCGCGCAGTAACGCCTTGATGTACGGCGTTTCCACCGCATGGTTTTTGGTTATATGTTTATTACAACCGCAATAGGTACACAGACTTTCGCAAAACGGCAGGTGAATGTAAATACTGATTTCCCGGTCAGCCGCACAGGCGTGGTGCACCCGGCTTAGCCATTGATCCGAATCGGGTTGCTCCGCCGTCCAATAAGGTACGGTGGGGTAGCTCGTATAGCGCGGAGCGGCAACATCGTATTTTGAAAGGAGTAAAGAAGACATGACAAATAACAGATCTTGTATATGCTGACCCTTGGACGTACACCCTGCAAAAAAGGTGGCACAAGGTAGCCGGCCTGTCCCCATCAGTAAATGAGCCCGGGCAAGCGTTTGGGTGACGACCGTCACCCTACTGAGGCTGTCAACGCCAAGGCAAGGTTCCATACTTCTTGTTTGTCTAACGTGGTTTTCCGGGGGAACTGCTGTCATTTTATCGGTGAACCGTCCAATTTCAAGGTTAAAAGGGTAAACCAAAAAACAAATGCCCCGCTCCGGGCTATTGGTTCCCGGAGCGGGGCATAACTCTAAATTGCCACCTGCCCGAAAATCTATTGCTTGGCAGGATCGGCAGGCAGCGTATCGGCTACTGCCGGTTTGGGCTGAACGAAGTAAATGATTTTAGTCAGCCATTTAGCCGTGTCCGGTTCCTGTGAGGGGGCGGTGATATATTCCTCGACAACAGGCGGGATATTTTGCAGGCCTTTTTCCTTCATATAATCGTCCATGGCATAATGGGCCTCCCCGGTTTTGGCGTAATCGCCGAAGTATTCAATGGTCAGGGCCTTATGCCCGCCAACCGGGAAAACGCTCCATCCCCCCGCCAGTTTTTTTTGCTCCGCAACCGGAACAGCCGCGGCCATATCCGTTTTGCCCGCCTGCTCGTCGTAGCTCCAGAAAAGGCCCGACGGCGCGCCAGCAAGAGGAAGACCGCTCTTATTTACTTCGGCCATGGCTTTGGGCAAATTAGCGGCAAAAAAACCGGGTATTTCAGCAAAGGTCACCGTTTTACGGATACCCACGAAAAAACGCTCCGGCAGCTCCTGTTCGGCAATTTCATAGCCGCGGTATTTCTTGTGTGCCAGGATCTCGCAGTTTTTTTTCAGAATTTTCAACCCGCGCTCATAGTCGGCCCCAACACCGGCATCCACGTCGGTGAACATGGCCATGCCATTCCAGGGAAAGGCAATATGCATGTCGAACCCCCAGTTGACCTTGGTTCCTTGGCCGTTTTCGCGAAACGCCATGAAGGTAGGCGATGTGCTTTCGAATGGTCGTTTAAACCGGATTTCGATATCGATGCGGTCGGGTGTTATGGCGGTGATAGTCTGCTCTCCTTCACCTACGTCGTCATTGCCGCTCCAGCGATGTACGGCGCCCACGTTGCCGTCGTTGCCGGAAATGGTAACCTGCATTTTCGGATCAAGGGCCGACCAGGGCGACCATTGGTCAAAGTTTTTGAAATAGCGCGCATACTCGAACACCAGTTCTTTTGGTGCGTCGATGTCAATGCTGCGCTCGATATGGTAGTCTTTTTTGGCAAAAAGCCCCAACAGGGCCAACAACGCCCCTAAGCCCAAGACGATGTAGAGTATGATTTTAAGAATTTTCATAGCGTGGAATTTTTTTAATGCGTTGGTTTTAGATCTGTTTGGATTTTCGTGCTGCGGCCTAAACGGGAAAATCCAATCAAGTTCTCGGATAATCGGAATCCGTGAATAAGGCAGGCGTAATTTGGCGGGACAAATTTAACATAACAAGTTTTGTTTATAAAACTTTTTGTTTTTTATTTTTCAGCAAACACGTTGTTTCGGGCTTGCTCGTTCGCCAGGTAACCGGGCAACGAGGCCCGATCAGGATTGGGCGGCTGCTGCCGACTCCGCAATTGCCAAAAGAAAACAGGGAACCAATTATTCGAATTCGAGCAACATATGCCCTTTGTCCACGGGATGACCTTTCTGGGCATGCACATTTTTGACCACGCCATCGCCGGCAGACTTGATGACGTTTTCCATTTTCATCGCTTCCAGGATTACCAGGGGATCGCCTTTTTGTACCGTTTGGCCGGGCGTTACCAAAATACTGATCACGAGCCCCGGCATCGGCGCTTTAACGGAATTGATTTTGTGGCTGCCCCCGACTGCCAGCCCGAGTTGTTGGACGAGGCGATCGTAATAATCGGCAATGTCGACAGTGAAAACGGACCCGTTGACACGCAAAACATAGTTGCGCCCCGCAGTGTCGGCCGACAACATTTCGACGCTGTAGGCCTGGTTGTTGCGTAACAGGTGAAAAGCGGCTTCGCCATTGGGGATCAAGTCGAGGTCCTGCGCTTGTTCGGGCATAATTTCGAAAGTGTATTGCCCGCCGTTAACAACAATTTTGAACGGATCCTTTTTCACGGTAAAGTGATTTAAAAAACCTTGCAGGTCAACACGGTGATATCGTCGGGAAATGGCTGCCGTTCCCGGTACGCTTCTACGTGTTCAAGCAATTTGATGTTCAATTCTTTGGCGCCTAGCCGGTCGTTTTTTAACAGAAAATCGACCAATTTGGCTTCGCTGAATTCTTCTCCGGCATCGTTCCGCACATCGGTTAGGCCGTCGGTGTACGTAAACAACGTGGCCGCATCGGTGAGGCATACCCCGCCGATTTCAAGGAATGGCAGTTCCGGCAACCAACCGAGTACGGTGCAGCCGTTCTTCAGTGGAATGGCTTCGCCATTGCTCAGCAGGAGCGGCGGCGTGTGGCCTGCATTCACGTAATGCAGGGTGCGGGAATGTACGTCGTACCGGGCCAGAAACAGCGTGATAAACCGGTCGCCCTGCGTCACCCGGTGTACCGCGATGTTCATTTCGTGTACGATCTCTTCCAGGGTTTGGCAGCGGGTAACGAGGCTGCGCAGATTAGCCTGGAAGTTGGCCATGAGCAGCGCCGCGGAAACACCTTTTCCGGTGATGTCGGCGATACAGAAGGCCATAGTTCCATCAGCAAACTCGACCACATCATAATAGTCGCCGCCAACGGCAAAGTGTGGTTTGTAGATGCTCGACAATTCATAATTGTCGCCCGAGGGGAGCCGCGACGGCACCAGCGTGCGTTGGATCTCAGCCGCCAGTTCCACCTCGCGGTTGAGCACTTCCTGGCGCAACTGCGTTTTGAAGAGGCGCTTGTTTTCGATCGCCACCGCGATCACATTGGTGATGGTGGTAACAAATTGTACTTTGTTATACACATCGTCGTCGTCCAAAAAGCCTCCGATAAACGCATACGCAATGGGTTCGTCTTTATGCATGACCGGCACCACGAGGTCGAATTCGCGGATCAGCGGGTGTTCGGCGTGCTCCACCCCTCTGGTGGACCGGAACTGCGGCAGTTCTTCATTGATATCGTAAGCGAGGAGCTGTTCGTCTATGCCTAGCGCGGTTTTACATTCCCACTGGCCGGTTTCTTTGAAGTAAAGGGCCATTTTTCGAATCCCGATCTCCCAGCGGAGAAAGGAATTGTACATATTGAACAAGCCCTCCGAAGATACGTTTTCATTAATAGCTTGCGTGATCGCCAGCAAGCTGTTGATCTGCAACTGCTTCAGGTTGACCTCGCGTTCCAGTTTGTCGATGCGGGTCAGGGTCCGTTTAATTTCTTGTAATTCCGGCATGAATGAGCTTGCGACGCGTGCAGCAAAATGCGCGTAAGTGTTGTTTTTTATTTTCAGCGAAAAGGTACGCACATTTCGGAAAAACAGGATGCTTCCCAAATATTTCAACAAACGGAATGGCGGGCATCCGCACATTTTCAGGGTCGGTTTTCTATTAAACCCGGAAAACTTGTGAAATTTGCGACCCAAACCATACCCGCATCCGGGTTTCTACTTGCACTAACCAGTACGTTATGGAAGACGTCAGTAAAATTATGGCCGAAGCGCAGGCCCAAATGGACAAAGCACTGGAACACCTCGACCACGAGTTGACCAAATTGCGCACCGGTAAAGCCTCCACAGCCATCCTTCAAGACATAGTGGCGGAATATTATGGCAATCCCACACCGATCGGGCAAGTCTCCAATATTCAGGTAGCCGATGCCCGCACCATAGTGATCCAACCCTGGGAACGAAACATGCTCGGGCCTATCGAACGCGCCATCATCAATTCCAATATCGGCATTACCCCGGCCAACGACGGCGAGGTGATCCGCCTGTCGGTGCCGCCGCTCACGGAAGAGCGCCGGAAGGAGCTGGTCAAAAAAGCCAAACACGCCGGCGAAGAAAGCAAAGTGGGCGTCCGCACCGCCCGCCACAAAGCGCTGGACCTGCTCAAAAAGGCCGTAAAAGACGGCCTGCCGGAAGATATGGGCAAGCGAAAAGAAAACGAATTGCAGGAAATGGTCAACAAGTATGTCGAACAGGTGGATAAGGTTGTTTCGGCAAAAGAAAAAGAGATCATGACGGTATAGGAGCCCATTTTGCCCGACCGAAATTCATCCGGGCCGCCCCCGCTGCGTGCCTTCGATTTGCAAAGAATATGAACTTAGACAATTTTCTCGTCATCGCCGGTGTGCCCGGCGTGCACAAACTGGTCACCACCCGCAGCAATGGTCTTGTCATTGAAGACCGCCAGGAGGGCCGCACGCGGTTCGTACCCGTTCGGCAGCATCAGATCACACCGCTGGGTACAGTAGCCATTTATACCGATACCGACGACGGCACGGTACCCCTGGCCGAAGTGTTCCAGAAAATGCTCGATCAGGTTGAGGCGCTGCCGCCGGTATCCGTGAATGCTACCAGCACCGAATTCCGCAACTATTTCGCCCAAATTTTGCCCGAACACGACCGCGACCGCGTGCATATCAACGACATCAAAAAGTGCATCAAATGGTTCAACTTCATGCGGGAGAAAGGCATTTTTGACGAGGTAAAAACCGAAGTTGCCGACGCGCCGCAGACCGCCGAACCGGAACAAGCGGAAGAAACCACCTGATTTTGCATCACTTAATACCTCCGTTGCGGGCGCGTTCCCGACCAATGGATGGTGCTTCACCCATGTACAAAGAAAAAAAAGTTGTCGTCGTTCTGCCCGCTTATAATGCCGCCAAAACACTGGAAAAAACCTACCGGGAAATTCCGTTTGATTTGGTCGACGAGGTGATTTTGTGCGATGATCACAGCCGCGACAATACAGCCGAACTGGCCCGCCAACTGGGCATTCAGCATGTGCTGGTCCACGAAAAAAATCAGGGATACGGCGGTAATCAGAAAACTCTGTACAACAAAGCGCTCGATATCGGGGGCGATATCGTGATCATGCTGCACCCCGATTACCAATACACCCCCAAACTCATACCCTCTATGGTAAACATCATCGGGGAAGACCTGTACCCGGTGGTGTTGGGGTCGCGCATTCTGGGCATGGGCGCCCGAAAAGGCGGAATGCCGCTGTATAAATACATTGCCAACCGCTTCCTGACCTTCACCCAGAACACCCTGATCAACTATAAACTGTCGGAATACCATACCGGTTACCGGGCGTTCAGCCGTGCCGTGCTGGAAAGTATCAATTTCAACCAGAATTCCGATGACTTTGTATTTGACAATGAAATGCTTTCGCAAATCGTCTTTGCCGGCTTCGACATCGGCGAGGTGACCTGCCCGACGAAATATTTTGAAGAAGCCTCCAGCATCAATTTCCGCAGAAGCATGAAGTATGGTTTGGGCGTATTGCGAGTTTCGGTCAACCATTTTTTACAGCGCCTGGGGCTCGTCAATCTGCCCATGTACCGAAAAAAGTAACAGCCGCCCGATCCGCTATGTGCACCGTGACGTACCTCCCGTACCGCGACGGCTTTGTCCTGACACACAACCGCGACGAAGCGCCAACCCGATCGCCACACGCCATTTCCCGGGAAGTGCGCGGAGCCGACACGCTTATTTTTCCAAAAGATACCAAAGCCGGCGGGGCCTGGGTGGCTACTGCGTGCAGCGGTCGTACCGCCTGCCTGCTCAACGGCGCTTTTGTAAAACACCAGCACCAACCGCCATACCGGCGCAGCCGGGGGCTGGTGTTGCTCGATTTTTTTGATTGGCCGGAACCCGACGTTTTTTTCAGCCAATACCCGCTGGACGGCATCGAACCTTTTACGTTTTTATATTTTCATCCGCACCAGGTCACCGAACTGCGTTGGGATGGTGCACAGCGGTATCGCCGCGACCTGCCGGCCGGCCAGGCCCACTTCTGGTGCTCCGCCACTCTTTACCCGCCGGCCATGCAGGCACAACGCGAAAGCGTATTCCAAACCTGGCTGCAACAACACCCGCCGGCCAGCCAAAAACGCTTGCCCGCAAGCGCCCTTAAACTTCACCGCACAGGCAGCGTCGGCGACCCCGAAAACGATTTTATTATGAACCGGCACGGGCGGGTATGCACGGTCAGCATTACCCAGGTGATCGTTGAAAACAGGTTGGCGCGCATGCGCTACGCCGATTTACTGGAAGGGAATAGAGACTCCCGGCAAATTTCATTGCGTACGGGAGTCGAAAAATGAACCTGGCCGTTGAAATGTGGCCAACCAGCGACGAAATGTTCCCGGAAAATATTGAAAGACGGCCCTTTGCCGTGCATCCTTTTGCCCATTTATTGTGTCTGAGTAGTTAATTTTTTCACAATTGCCGAACCAACGATTGTTTCGTGAGTTAAATGTTCCTACTTTTCGTGCTAAATAATCAGTGCCGATGAAAATTCTTTTACCCTTCTTCGTTTTCCTGCTCTTCGGTGTGGCGCTTCGGGCCCAAAATTCCAACAAAGCAGACCTCTCCGTTTACCCCAATCCCACTACGGAATATATTTCGGTAAGCGATAATAGCGACCAGGTCGCATACGTTGCCGTGTTCAATTTGGTTGGTAAGAAAATCAAGCAATTTGACTTTGTGAAAGGCGAGAATTTATTCGTTGCCGACCTGCCTAAAGGGATGTACCTGGTGCAAATTCTGGACCGCAGCAGGCAGGTGTTAAAGACCCAGAAAGTAGATAAGCGCTGATCGTCTTAGTTGCTGCATACGCAAAAACCAACCGGAAGGCCTTCAGCGTTCCGCGGTTTTCCGCTATAAAAACAGGCTGTTGCTGTTTTCCCACATTGTTTGGCGCAGCCAGGGTCCCGGTTGAACTGTTTCAGCCGGGATTTTTTTATGCAATATTGTTGCGGCACGGGTTTCCATTTCGATAGGCCTTTCTTAATACGCGCCAAAATACCGCCGTAAAAACCACTCGACCGACAACAAAACAGCCAGCAACAAAAAGATCCACTTCAGGTTGATCAACGGGTGGGTATGCGTGCTTTGGTAGATTACGGGTTTGATCGTTTCGCGGGATTTGATCGTTTCGGCAATGCCGGCCAGGTCGGAAGCGGCCACCATTTCGCCGCCGTATTGCAGGCTGAGTTGACGCAGTACCGCATGATTGGCTGTGGTTTCAAACAACTCAAGTTGAATGGGCTGCACGCTGAAACGACCTTCGTACACCAGGTTTTGATTGTTGAAGACGGTGGTAGCCCGAAATGTGTAGTTGCCAACCGGCAAAATACCGGCATTCAAGGTGTAAGCTTTGCCCAACTTGTTGAAGGTGTACAAGAACTCCTTGCCGTCCTTATTCCGGATCGACATAGCCACATCCGGCTCGTTGGTGAGTTCGTAGTTATCGTTGTACAACTCGGCTCCAAATGTCACCTGTTCGTTCTCGTTGAAAATATTTTGATCGAGCGTTACGCGGAATTTTCGTTTGTCTTCCTTCAAGGTCAGGTACTGGATCGTTTTGCCGAGCAGCTCCTCAAAAATATCGTGATTATTGTGTTGCAAATAGTCGAACAGGCGCCATTTCCATAGTCCCTCGCCCAGGAAGATGCCGGTTTTTACGCCGTTTGTTTCGCCAATAGCCAGGAGCGGCTGGTCGGTATCCAACTTGCCGATTCGCTTCCAGAGTACCACTTGTGCCTGTGGAGTAGCGGCGAAGTTGCCAAAAGCACTGGTCACCGGGTTGAATTTGGGCAATTCGTCGGATACCGCCGGGCTGAGGGTGAAGGCCGAAAACTGGGGCGATACCTTGCCCTGCACGTCGTCGCTTTGCTGGGCATTGCTTTGCATGGATACGAGCCCCTGCGCCCGTGCCAGGGCGGCGTAATTGGTTTGCAGACCCGCGAGAAAAAGCCGGGGGATACCCTTGTTATTCAGGGTGTTCAGGATGCCTGAAATATCGTTGGTAATGGAGGGCAGGTTGTGCAGTACCACAAAATCGAACTTTGTTACATCGACGCCCGGATCAGTGGCATAGGCTACGGCAACCTGGTAGTTTTTATTTCCCTCCAGCGTTTGGCGCAGTGCCGAAAGATCTGGGTGCGGGCTGTTGGCCAGCAACAGGATTTTTTGCCGGGCGTCCAGCACGTCAATGAAAATGTCGCGGCTGTTGTTGGCGCCCGACGATTCGCCGGGCACTTTAGCGACCGACAAGTGGAATTGCAGCACACCGGGCCGGTCAGCTTCCAACACCACCTCCTTGGTGGTAAAAAAATCTTTGCTGTTTATGCCGATCGGAACAGACTGGATGGTCTTCACCTGGTCGCCGTCGATCTTGCTGACGGTCAACACGGTTTGTGTGCCCGAGCAATTGACCGCAGCGATATCGATCTGGACCGAAAATTTATCGCCGAGGTAAGCAATTTTGTTGTTAAACACCCGCTTGATCAGCAGATCCTTCTTTGGGGTAGTGTCGCCCAATGCAACCGTATAAACCGGCGCAGCGAGCTGAGCGCCCGAGTAGGCGGGATTACTGCCTTCGTTGTAGATGCCGTCGGAAGCGAGGATCACGGCGCCGAGATTTTGCGCGCCATAACGGTCGTACACCTCGCGGAGCACTTGGGAAAGATTGCTCACCTTATCGGGGAATGTAAAATCAACGCCTTCGCGCACCGCATCGCCAAAGGTCAGTTCGTGTACCTCATAATTTTCAGCCAGGGCTTGGCGGAGGTCCTGCCAATGCTGTTTGTATTGGTCCAGCTTCTGGCCTTGCAGTTCGGCGCCCACACTTTCCGACGCATCCTGCGCCATGACCACAACGGGTTTTTTAGTCTCCGTCTGGATATTTTTAAGCAAAGGGGACAGCAACAAGGCGCTGAGCAGCGTCACCGTGAGCCAACGCAACACCCCCAGCCAACGGTGCAGGGAAGGGGCCTGATCGCGAAAAGTAGTATCGCGGTAATATAGCAGGAGCGCATAGCCAAGGCCCAGCAGGGCGCACAATATCAGAAACCAGGCGGGGTATTGAAAAGAAAAATTGGGCATCGAGAGCGTTATTCGTTGACCGTTATTTCGTTAACCGTTCACGAAAGGACGCAAAGTTGCGGAAATTGTTGTGAACCGAAGGCATTTCGACAAAGTTGACTGGCGGTTAAAATGCAGCGGTTTGTCCAAAAAAAGCCTTGCGGCCGAAAAAGCAATACTTTTGCCCCTAAAATCCGGCAACCAGCGTAATAGATCAACCCGACTACCATGACCCGGCTATACAGCGTTTGTTTTTTGTTCCTCTTTTTGGTTATGACCTCCGGGCTGACGGCCCAAAAACCGGCTGAACTGAAGCGGCTTGGCGAGAAACAATTTGCCAACCAGCAATGGACGGAAGCGCTTACTTCTCTCAACCAATACCAACAGGACAAACCCGGCGACCCCGACGTGCTGACCCAACTCGGCATCTGTCATTACCACCTGCATCAGGCCGACAAAGCCCGCCAATACCTGGAGTTTGTATTGCAGAAAAACCCGAAAAGCACGGACCCGGATGCATTTTATTACCTGGCCCGGACGCTGCACGGCCAGCAAAATTTCGAACAAGCCATCGCAGCGTATAAAGGGTTTTTGCGTGTGGCCGGCGAGAAACACCCTTGGTATGCCAATGCATTGGACAATATCCGGCGGTGCGTAAGCGGCCTCGGTATCCCTTCGAATGACGCAGTAGCACTGGTGGAAAATCTCGGCGACCGGGTCAATACGCCCGGCGACGAGTTTGCGCCGCTTCCTTCGGTCAACCACCCGGGGCGGCTCTACTTTTCAGCGGCGCGCGAAAACTGCACCGGCGGCATGCGCAACGACCAGGGTTATGAGGATCAACAAACCGGGCATTGGTGCAGCGATATGTTTTTTACCGACCAAACCAATAGCGGTTGGAACTATGCCGGCTTGCTCGGCGAACTGCTGAACACCCCGCGGCATGAAGTAGCGCTTGAGTTCAGCGCCGATGGCCAGATCTTATATTTTTTCCGCGGTTTTACGCTATTCAGCGGTCAAATATTTGCCGATACCGCAGGCCGTAAAGACGAGTACGCTGTAACACCCCCCGCCTTTGCTACCCCTATGCAGCCGGAAGACGGCGACCAGGCACCCTTTCTGGTCAACGACTCTTTGCTGTTGTTTGCCAGCCGGCGGGCCGGCGGCGAAGGCGGTCTCGATCTCTATTACGCCATCCGCAGCGACAGCGGCTGGGCGCTGCCACGCAATTTCGGGCCTGCAGTCAATTCGCCTTATGATGAAACCACGCCGTTTTTAGCCCATGACGGCCGAACGCTTTATTTCAGCAGCAACAATACCGCCGGCATGGGCGGTTTCGATATTTATAAAACAGTGTTCGATGAAGCCACGCAAGCCTGGTCGGCTCCTGAAAACCTGGGCAAACCCATCAATTCGCCGGGCGATGACGCCTTCTTCCGGCTTTCGGTAGACGGCCTGACGGGTTATTTCGCCTCCGACCGGCTCAATGATAACTTTGGCGCCCGCGACGTGTACGTGGCGTATTTCAAACAGGAGCAAGCCGGGCAACTGGCCGATCAGCGTTTGTTTGTCGACAATGGGAAACGCCGTCCGGGAAACTCCAATACCGGTTTTCCCGGCATAAAAACAAT
Organism: Saprospiraceae bacterium; assembly: GCA_044230315.1. Classification (GTDB taxonomy): domain Bacteria; phylum Bacteroidota; class Bacteroidia; order Chitinophagales; family Saprospiraceae; genus M3007. Next base: position 32,754 of record JBGARJ010000012.1, on the reverse strand, counting down.
GGAGAAGGTGAGTCTCCCGGTACTTTATTACAATACGGACCGGGATGTACTGAGCGAAGAAAACCGCACTGCGCTGGATGAAGTAGCCCGTCTGACGCGTTATTACCCGGAAGTAAAGGTGCTGATATCCGTTCATACGGATGAAACGGGCCCGGCGAAATTTGACTTGTATTACGGGATCAAGCGCGCCGAGCTGGTTGGGAAGGCTCTCACCGATCGGGGAGTGCCGGCCGGCCGGGTTTCACTCCAGAGTTTCGGGTCGGCCTACCCGGTGGCTAAAAACGTGCTGGAAACCGTGCCCAACCCGACAGGGCAACGCCTGAACCGCCGGATCGAGATTACCCTGGCCGACGTTGAAGGCCCCCTCCCCCTGGAATTTTCCCTGCAGCGCCAGCCTGTCCCGGAAGAAATGAGTGTTCGGGTAGTGCCCAGTTTGGAGGAACGATTCAAGGGGCTTTCTTTTAAAGTGGAGGCCGTGAGCGCCCGTCAGATCCTGACCAATGATGCCCTGGGTATGTACAACGATCTGATGATTGAAAGCCAGCCTGGTTCAGGTTCGTATCGTTATACGGCTGGCTGGTTCCGCCATTTTGCCGATGCCGATGCTTTGCGGCGCGAACTGCAACGTCAGGGGTTTCCCGACGCCATCGTAGCTGCTTATATCGACGGTATCCGCATCTCGAGAGCGGAGGCCGTAGGTATGCTGAAAAAGTATCCTGATCTTGCAGCATTTGTTAAAAACTAACGCTATTGAATCAGCGCATCGATTTTCTCCGCGAAAGTATCCGGAACCTGAAAACGACCGGCAGTGTGGCCCGAAGCTCGCGCTTTCTTTGCCGGCGTATTGCCGGAAAAATCGAACCGGAACGGGCAAAAGTTGTGGTCGAACTGGGTCCCGGCGACGGCGCCATTACCCGCTATATTCTCAAACGACTGCTCCCTGAAACAATAGTGCTCGTTTTTGAAATCAACCCCGTTTTTATAGACAAACTCCGGGAGGCCTTCCCCGACCCCCGAATTACCCTCATTCACGATTCGGCGGAGCACCTCCAGCAATACCTCACCGCATTGGGTATCGAGTCGGTCGATTACTTCGTTTCCGGCATTCCTTTCGTTATGCTACCCGAAACATTGGCCGAAAATATAACCGGCGAGTGCAAACGCTGGCTGCGCCCAGGCGGGCTGTTCATCCAGTTTCATTATTCACCATTTATGGTACACTTCTACCGCCGGGTATTTGGTAATGTCAACGTGGATTTCATCCCATTGAATATCCCGCCTGCGTTTGTCGTTTCCTGTGAAAAACAATGACCGTTTTATGAAAAACAAATCCTGGCTGGCGCCGAAACACTGGCGGGTTTCCCGTTCTGGTATCGCGGCCTTTGTGTGCATCATCTTTGCAGTTTTGCTGCAGACCGCCTGCGGTTCCCACTACGTTTATAAGGAACGCAAACAAATAGCAAACAGCCTGTGGACCTACCGGGATACCGTCGATTTCCGGTTTGAGGTGCCGGATACCTCCAAAACCTATAACCTCTTCCTGGATGTAGAATACGCCGATTCGTTTCCCACACAGAATCTGTACCTGCGGCTGCACACGCTGTTTCCGGATGGGAAACGCCTGGCCAAGCAAAAGTCCGTCGATCTTTTTGATGCCCGGGGCGCCGCGTTGGGTGCTTGCAGCGGCCAGCGCTGTAAATTGCATATGCTGCTCCAGGAGCACACTTATTTTAACGACCCGGGTACCTATGTCATCACCCTGGAACAGTATTCCCGGCATGACTCCCTGCCCGGCATTTATGCGATCGGGATGGCGATGGAAGAAGCGGCCAAGCCAAAATAAGCACGCGCTTAATTGCGCATGTCGGTTCCCCAGGTCAGTTTTTCCCGAAGCGTTTGTAAAAAGGAGGCATCCTGGAGTTGGACGAGTTTGATGCAGAAGTCGTTGAGGCGCACAGCCAATTGGTGTTGCGTCCCGATGAGTTCGAAACGGGAATCGAGGGTGCAAATAAAGTTCTCGGCCCGGCCTTCGATGTCAAACGATATGATCGATTGATCGGATAGTACGATCGGCCGCAGGTTGAGGTTGTGGGGGGCGACCGGCGTGATGACAAAGTTGCCCGAATTGGGCAGCACAATGGGCCCGCCGCAACTCAGCGAGTAGGCTGTACTCCCGGTAGGCGTCGCGATGATGATTCCGTCGGCCCAATACGAATTCAGATAATCGCCATTGAGGAAGGTATGAATGGTGATCATGGAAGAGGTGTCGCGCTTCAGCAGGGTGCAATCGTTCAAGGCAAACGGAATCTCGCCGAACAGGGGCGGGGAGCTCTCCAGGTACAACATAGCCCGGTCATTGATCGTGTACTGACCTGCGACGAGTTTCCGGATGGAATCGGCGATATAATGCTTGTCGATGCTGGCTAAAAAACCCAGCCGGCCCAGGTTGATCCCAAGCATGGGCACACCGGCATCGCGCACCAGCGTTACAGCGTTCAGCATGGTGCCGTCGCCGCCCAGGATGATCACAAAATCGATCCGGTGCACCAAGAAATCGCGATACCCGTCGAAAGCGGCGTGAGGGCCGGGGAATTGTACCTTGTCTTCCAGATCTTCCAGGTAGGGGGTATAGACGTAGGTAGTGATTCCTTCGGCAAAAAGGGCGTCGAATAAAGCCTGGATCGATGGCAGGTCTTTATCCTTATATTGTTTTCCAAATACGACGACTTGCATTGGGTGAAAACTGGTGCGTTGAACCGGCCGGAGGATTCGGCCGTGTAATTATGGGTGTAATTGCGATGAATGACAAATAAACACTGCAATTTCGCCCTACTTTGCGACAAATTTGGTGAATTACCCCAAAACGAACCGAAGTATATCCGATTGCAAGGCATTGGTGCTTATTCTTAACCATTTCCACCCTTTTACAAATGGCAACGATTTCCTTTCGCGACGTTATTCAACGGGAAAAAGAACAACTGCGGCAGCGCCGTCAAAAGCTGAAAATGGAACATGGCACGCCGGAACAGGAAAACTGGTTCGGCATCGCTCTTTCGGGCGGCGGTATCCGTTCGGCCACGATCAACCTGGGTTTTTTGAGAACACTCAACCGATTCGGTATTCTGCAAAAAGCGGATTATTTGAGCAGTGTGTCGGGCGGCGGGTATACGCATGCCTACATCCAGGCCACGACCAAACAGACGGGTAGCCTGGGACAACTTTTTACGGAAAGCCAGATCCAGGCCATGCGCCAACACGGGGAGTACCTGACGCCGGGCAAAGGCATCTGGAAAATTGCGAATACATTTTTGCTGGCCGTCGCATTTGTGATCAGTTGGTGCATGAGTATTATCAGCCCCCTCATCGTCGGGGGGATTGTATATTATGCCTATGGTGTGGTGGCCAGTATGGTGGGCGTTAATCCGTTTGCCGAAACGGGAATGCCTGCAGCGGGCATAGCCCGCTGGGTGTTGTATGTGGGCGGCGGGGTTTTTGCCCTGCACTTTCTGACCAATGTGTACCTGAACTTTAGCCTGGGGGTGTCCAAATTATTCAACCGCGTCGAGGCTCTGTTGGCATTGTTGGCCATGGTGTTGTATGGCTGGATCCTGATTGCCGATTTGCGCAGCAGCGCCGGTTATACCGGAGGGCTGCTCGACGCCTTGCTCAAAATGGTCACGCTATTTGTGTTGGGCTTTTACAACAACCCCAATGCCATCAGTTTTCACCGGTATTACCGCAAACAACTCGCCGACCTGTTTCTCCGCTTTTCCGACGGCTACCGGAACCTGCCGCTCAAAGATGTTTTCAACGCCAACGCCGCCGATCCCAAACAATACCTGGCGCCCTATCCGCTGATCAATACCTGTCTTAATTTGCAAAATCCGGGCGGCGACGACAAATTCAAAGGCTCCAAGGCCAGCGATTACTTTCTGCTCAGCCCCCTTTATTGCGGCGCCAAACTGACGGGCTACGTGCCTACCGATTATTTCGACGACTACCGGAACATGACTTTGCCAGCGGCGGTCACGATCTCGGCTGCAGCAGCCAACCCCGGTTTGGGCATGTACTCCAGCAAATTGCTCAGCGTTCTGATGACCATTTTCAACTTCCGGCTGGGTTGCTGGGTGTCTAATCCGCTCGTACTTCGAAAGCCTTATGCCGTGGTATGGTGGCCGCTTTATTTTTTCCGGGAACTACTCGGCCGCATCGGTACCAACAACCACATGGTCAATATTTCCGACGGCGGGCATATCGAAAACTTGGGCGCCTACGAGCTCCTACGCAGGGGCTGCCGTTTGATTCTGGCCGTCGATGCCGGCGAAGACAAAGCCTACGCCTTTACCGACCTGAACAACCTCCTCATCCGCGCCCGAAACGAGCTGGGTCTGGAAATCCGGTTCCGCGACGATCAGCAACCGGAAGAAATCATCCGCCCCCGTCCCTCGCAGGTGTATTCCAAACAACGCTACGCTATCGCCGATATCTTTCAATGGTGGGATGACCAAAAAGTCATCGACCCCGCCACACAGGCCGAACGCAGTGAAATCGTCAACTTCGACCGGCCGCGCAAAGTGGGTACCTTTGTTTATGTGAAATCGTCGGTGACGGCGCCGGCGGGCAAGCCATACCTGGATGAAAAAGAAGCCCCGCTCAAATACGGCACGTACAAGTACAAAATTTACCACCCTGATTTCCCGCACGAATCTACCAGCGATCAGTTTTTCGATCCCATTCAATGGGAGGCCTATTACCAGCTGGGACAATATATCGGCGCCGATCTCCTAGGCGTCACCGACCTTGAATCCTACGATTCCGGCGCGGTCCCGGATATCGGCGTGGAAGCGCTGATCGACTGGTTCGACGACCCGAAAAACTGCCCATTATTCGCCGCAGCACCCACTGCACCGCGAGCCGCTCCCGAAAGCGACGTGTTGGAAAGCATACGCACCGGGGCCGCGCCGGAGCAGGATGTCAAATACCGCATGTAACCCTTCCGGAGGAAAAAGCCTGTCATTGTGACCAGGTGGTGGGGCGGCGGTCCCAGCGATGTTGTTTCAGGGCTTTTCGAAGGTCTTCCGGCAGCTGTTGACCATCGCTGGTTGCAATATTCGCTTCCACATGCGCCACTTTGCGCATCCCCGGAATGACGGTATGCACATCGTCGTTGCAAAGAATAAAGCGAAGGGCCATTTCCGGCATGGTCATACCATCCGGGATCAGGGGCCGCAGCGCTTCCGCACGGGCCACGCTGGCCCGCAGGTTTTCCGGTACAAAGTAGGTGGCGCGCCAATCGTTGGGCGGGAAAACGGTGTCTTCCGTAAGCGTGCCGGTAAGGGTGCCTTCATCGAATGGTACGCGGGCGATGACCGCAATATCCAGTTCGCGACACAGCGGAAACAGCTCGTCTTCAGGCGCCTGGTCGAAAATATTGTAAATTACCTGTACGGTATCGATCAGGCCCGTGTGCAATGTTTGCAGTGCGTTTTCCGGTTCCCAGCGGTTGATGCTGATCCCGAAATGCCGGACTTTGCCCGATTGTTTGAGTTTCTGTACAGCCTCTTTCCATTCGTCGCGATCCGCCCAACCGTCCTCCCAGACATGGAATTGCAGCACATCGATGCAATCCGTGTCGAGGTTGCGCAGGCTCTTTTCGGCGTATTCCATGATATGGTCGGCCGGGAAACAGTCGGACAAGGGATATTCCGGCCTCGACGGCCACTTGAAATTTTTGGGCGGAATTTTGGTGGCAACGATAATCTCGCGGCCCGGATGTTTCTTTAGCAACCGGCCCAGGATCTGTTCGCTCTTGCCGCGACCATAGCCCCAGGCCGTATCAAAAAAATTGCAGCCCAGCTCCACCGCACGGTCGAGCGCATGGTCTACTTCCTGTTGGTCGGTGTCGGGCCAACTTCCGAGCCCCCACATGCCATAGCCTATTTCGGCAGTTTGAAGCGTGGTCCGGCCAAATCTCCTGTAGCGCATACCTATATGGTTTGAGTGTCTGCTAATGCCAGCTAAATACCGGTTTTTTTAGCATTTCAACCCAATTTGGCCGATCATTTAGGCAGGTGAAATACCGGTACCGCCACCTGCCAAGCCAATATGCGCAAGTGCATAAGTCGAACAGAGAAAGGTATTAAAAATTTAAGTGTTAAAATTTTAAGTGTTTTAACAACAATATTAAAACACCCTTGTTAAACTGCTATTGTTTCACCGTTCTAAAATACAACTACAATGGCAACGAACAATTCATGGCAACTCGACCCCGCGCACTCTGAAATCCAGTTTCGTGTACGGCACCTGATGGTATCCACCGTGACGGGCAAGTTCGATCAGTTTACCTCCTCGCTGACCAAGAATGGCGCTGCGGATTTCAGCGACGCGAACATTGAGTTCAGCGTGGATACGGCTTCTGTGAATACGGGGGTGGAGTTTCGCGACAACCATCTGCGCAGCGACGATTTTTTTGCGGCCGAAAAATTTCCGACCATGCATTTCAAAGGTACCGGAATGAAACCGCTGGGACACAACCAATACCAACTGGAAGGCCAGTTGACGATCCGCGACATTACCAAACCGGTATCGTTCCAGGTCGAATTCGGCGGTATCGCAAAAGATCCCTACGGCAACATAAAAGCGGGCTTCGAAGTAACCGGCAAAATCAAACGCAAGGAGTTCGGCCTGACCTGGGATGCCCTCACGGAAGCCGGCGGCGCCGTTGTTGGCGATGAAGTAAAAATTCAGGCCAACGTGCAATACGCCAAAGTGGCCTAAGCCATAACGTTTGAAGTTTGAGGTTTGAAGTAACCAATTAAGGGGAAATTAGCGCAAATTAAGGTTCAGCGAATCCTGACTACTGTTTAGAGCGCTATTTTTAGCCGAACTTCAAACTTCAAACTTCACGCGAATGAACTGGCAAAGCCTGTTATTCCCGTTTTGGGACAAAAGCCAAACCGACGGCAAATTCACTGACCTCAACCCCGAAAGCATACTGCTGACCATCAGCCGGCTCGAACAACGGATCACCGACCGGTTCCCGGAATCGGGCTTGCTGGCGGTGTGTCAAGAATTTCACAACCTGGCTGTTCAATCCGACAAACTGGCCCGGCGGCTTGGGCCGCCGATCTGGCCTGTGCGGCTGGCGGCTATTGTTGCTGCGGCAATGCTCGTTTTCGTAGCATTTGGCGCGGCCTCCGTCCTGGCGGAGCGCTTTTCCCTCAATACCGATGATATTGCCGAATTGCTGCAAGCCACTGAGGCCGGCATCAACGAACTGATCTTTTTGGGCCTGGCGGTTTTTTTTCTGGTTGGATTGGAAACCCGGATCAAACGGCATTTCGCCTTGCAGGCTCTCCATCGATTGCGCTCGATCGCGCACGTGGTCGACATGCACCAACTCACCAAGGACCCTGCCCTCTTACTTTCCCGCTATCAAGGCTCCCCCACCGCGGCCTCTCCCAAGCGCCGCCTCACGCGTTACGAATTGATGCGGTACCTCGACTATTGTTCCGAAATGTTGGCACTCGACAGTAAAATCGCCGCCTTGTTTGCGCAAAACATGGACGACCCAGTCGTACTGAACGCCGTAAACGACATGGAATCGCTCACGCAAAGTCTGTCGGGCAAAATTTGGCAAAAAATCATGATCCTTGATTTAGCCGTGGAGCCCGGTCGGGTACCTGACGTATAAATGTTAAATCTGCCCGCCAATCCAATTCCTTAGACCAAATGTTGTTTCTTCGCAACCCGGTTTGTCGGAAAACAGCCTGCTACTATTCGCAGCCCCTGCCGACAGAAATACGGGAAAAGCGGCAGGAACGCCAAAGAAATTGCAATAAAGGCGGCATTGTTCGCTCAAAAAACCGCCCATATTGCAAATTTTGGCAAAATGTTTTGTCAGTATACAGCGCTTTACTACTTTTGTGCGCCGGCTGGTTCAAGTACCACCCGGCGTAACAGACCGGGAACATCTCCTGCGAATACCATTTAGCCCCAAATAGCTCTTAACACGAAAGCAATCTTAATCCTTCGGTTATTCGCAACATTGATTCAAAACGAAAACACCCCGCATTCAGAATCGATTTGATGGTCCAGGTAAACACCTAATGTATGGGCAGGAAAGAAAAGTTTGTCTACAACATTCACACCCTAACGTACGAGAAAGTCGTAGTTCCCTTTAAAACCAGAATTTGGCAAGCATTCGGATTTTTTTCCGTGGTTTTGGTCACATCGTTTGCCTTACTTGCCCTCCTGTATTCTTACTTCCCTTCTCCACGCGAAAAAGAACTGATCCGTGAGATTGAGCAGATGGACTACAAGTACAGTCAGTTGGATGAACAACTGACCGTCATGTCCAAAGTGTTGCACAACATCCAGGAACGCGACGCCAACGTTCACCGCGCCGTTTTTGGCATGGACCCGATCGATCAGGATGTTTGGAACGGCGGGGTCGGTGGCCATGATGCCCACCCCGAGCTCAGTGCTTTCAAATACGGCCGCAGTGCCATTCGCGCCACCGTTGAAAAAATCGATCTGCTGAGCCGGCAGTTGACCCTCGAGAGCAAATCACTCGATACGATCCAACAACTGGCCAATAACCAGCAAAAAATGCTGGCTTCGATCCCGAGTGTCAAACCCGTCCGGGAAGATAAATTGCAGAAAAGCATGAACATCCTTTCCGGGTTCGGCTATCGCATCCACCCGGTATATAAAATCAAAAAATTCCACGAAGGGGTCGACTTCCCGGCCCGCGTCGGCACGGCCATTCAGGCTACCGGCGACGGTGTCGTGGTGGAGGCCGGCTGGCACCACGGATACGGCAACTGCGTGCGTATCAGCCACGGATACGGCTACGAATCATGGTATGCTCACATGAACAAAATGGTGGTGCATCCCGGCGAGCATGTGAAGAAAGGCCAAAAAATCGGCGAGGTAGGCGACACCGGCCTCTCCACCGCTCCACACTTGCACTACGAAGTGCATTACAAGGGCAATCCTATCAACCCTATCAACTTCTGTCTCGACAATCTGACGCCGTTAGAATACCAGCAAATGGCCAACAGCGCCAACGTGGCCAACCAATCGCTGGACTAATTTCAAACCTGGAAACAATAAACAGCAAGATAAAAGGGAGCGTCGACATGACGCTCCCTTTTTGTTTGGCCCTGCAGGGCAACCGAACCACAATGCCGGTTTACAACCCTAATTTTTTCCGCAGCGCTGCCGGAATGGCGTCTTTGTGCACCAAAACAGACATGGTTTTGCAACGAAAATACGGCTGCGATACATACAGGTACCCTGCCATATCCTTGTTTACCGCAGTTCCCCACGAGTTTTTGACGATGTAGTACCGCGTACCGTTCTGATCGGTGACGGCGCCGGTGATGTGCATGCCGTGATCGTCGGTGGTGGTGAGTTCGTCAAAGCCGTGTTGGCGTTCTTCCTGTGTTACCCATTTTTCCTTACCCGGCGCTTTGAACCAACTGGCTTTTTCGTCGGCGCTCATGTCTTCCCAGCCCGTCGAGGGCCACACGGCAAGGCCTTCCTTGGCCGAAAAGGTTTTTTCGCTCACATCGGCAGCCCATACCACCGAAAACCCGTTGTCAACGGCATTATCGGCCACCTGTACCAGTTCGTCGATGGGTACATTGTAAAACATGCCGTTGGACCAATTGTCGGCGACCTCGAGTACGAACGCTTTGTAAAACGGATGGTGCGTGTACGAAGTCAGCGCTACGTAGTCGTCGAGGTTGATCCCCAGGCTTTGAAAGTAGGTTTGCGGCGTGTAGTCTTTGCCCCCCACGTTGAATGTTGCAGGTGGGGCGCCCATGTATCCGTCCAATGCCCCGGTGTAGGCTTTCATCCATTGGTCGCTCAATTTGCCGTCGGGTACCTTAACCAGGGTTTCGACGATAGCCTTGAGCACGGCTTCCATTTCGCCATGCACCGGTTTGTCTTGTCCGGCCGGGAAGCCCGAATAGGCCGAATATGGCATCAAGCCATATTTGCGGACGATGTTCAGCACGTCGTGCGTTTCGGCGCCTTGCCCGAAGGCGGCAGCGCCCTGCCGGCGGACGTAGTTTTGGGCCCGCTCGAGGTAGCCGGCGTGCACGATGAACATTTCACTCAGGTTGACCGGTGTTTTGCCCATGCGCAGTAACTCGCTTTCAAAAAACGAATTGGCGGAGTACACCCAACAAGTGCCCGATCTGTTCTGATTTTCCACCGGTGTGGCGGCAACTTTTTTCACCGGCGTAAACCGGTAATCATTCAGCGCCGAGGGCAGGTCTTGGGCCTGTACAGCCCGAATGCCGAAGCACAAAAGCAGCAGCAATAAGAATCGTTTCATGCGTTTACAATTTTTGCGGCCAAAATAGGCCGGCCTGTTTCTTTTTTTGAAGGGAACCGACCAACGGGTTTGGCCCGCATTTGAAAACCGGCATTAACCCCTTTTTCCGTCGCAGCGCCCCGCCGGACAACCGGCCGGCCGCAGGAAGCGCCTTCCAGCAACCGGAATTTTCCGGCAGAGCTTTATCTTTATTGGCACTAAACTACGCCTGATGGAACTCCTCTATCCTGCCGCTCCTTCCAAGGTATCGACAGAAGCCCTTCAACCTTCAGCCGCTTTTCAACGGGAAATCCGCAAAGTGGTCCTGGCTATTGCCCTGTTTGTACTCGTGTATCTGCTCCTGGTGGTATTGGCCCTGCTGTTTACCGTCGCTTGTGTTCTCCTGGGGCTCGGCATTATCGCCGCCCGCCCGTCGTTGTGGACCCTTTTGTTCGGCTTCGGCATCATGTTCATGGGTGTGATGGTGACATTTTTCCTGATCAAATTTTTGTTTGCCCGGTCCGACGGCAAGACGCCGGGCGGTATCCCGATCAATGAACCGGACGAGCCGCAATTGTTTGAATTTATCCATCGCATTGCAGGCGAAGTGGGCACGCACTATCCCAAAAACGTCTATCTGATCCCGGAGGTGAATGCGTCGGTCTTCTACCCGTCCAGTTTTTGGAGCCTCTTTTTCCCGATCCGCAAAAACCTGAACATTGGACTTGGCTTGGTCAATTCGCTGAATATCAGTCAACTAAAATCGGTGCTGGCGCATGAATTCGGACACTTTTCCCAAAACAGCATGCGTCTGGGCAGCTATGTGTACTACGTCAACCAGGCCATTTATAACATGCTGTATCAGAATACCGGCTGGGCGGGCGCCGTGGATACGATTGCCCGTATCCACTCCGTGCTGGCCTTGTTTGCGCAACTGGGGGTGTGGATCGTGTTGCGTATTCAATGGGTGCTGCGGTTAATGTACGGGATCGTAAACCGCCAGTACATGAGCCTGTCGAGAGAAATGGAATTTCATGCCGACACGATTGCCGCCAGCGTGGCCGGCAGTAACAATATGGCCCAGGCGCTCCGGCAGGTGACGATCGGGAACCAAATCTACCAGCAAACCATCGATGCCTGCAACGAACTCCTCAACCAGAACACAGCGCCGGCCAATTTTTACAGCAGCCAGCGCACGGTAGCCGTGTACTTTGCCGGTGCCAACGACCTGCCCTTGCAACACGATTTGCCCGTTGCTACCGCCGGTTTTGTGCTGCGCCAGCGGCAAGCCCGCGTTGTTTTCAAGAATCAATGGGCGTCGCACCCTACCGATATCGAGCGCGAAGCGAATTTGCAACGGCTCAACCTCCTGGCCGAAGAAGTGGATGCCCCCGCATGGTCGTTGTTCCGCCAACCCGAACGCTGGCAACAGGTGCTTACCGACTACCTGTACCGCGAGGTGGATACCCCTGCCGGGCGCAAAGCGCTGGATGCACAGGAATTCGGCGAACAGTTCAAACGAACCGTTACCGGCCGGCAACTGCCCAAAATATTCAACGGCTATTACGATAACCACTACCTCGCGGAAGCCGATCTGGACGCCATCGAACAGGCTGCCGCCCCGCAGGTTTTTTCGCAGGAAGCGTTCGACGCCTTGTTCCGGCAAAACCTGAGCCTCGACATGGCGGTGCTGCAACGCGATATCGACACCCTCGATGCGATTGCCGGGGGGCAAATTGATACCAAAACCTTTGATTTTGACGGCCAGAAATACCCCGGCGCCCAGGCGCCGCAAATCAAAGCCCGGCTGGAAGCCGAAGCCGCCGACTTGCTGGCCGAGCAGAATCGCCGCGATGCCGACGCCGTACGCTTTTTCTACGGTGTTGCACTTGCGCACAATCCGTCGGCCGGCCGGCCCATTCTCGATGCATACCGCGAACTGTACACCGTGCTTCGGCTAAAAAAGGCGTTTGACCCTCCGGCCGAGGAAGTGCTGATTATCGTCCATTACCTCGGCATCGCCGACTTTGAACTGGCCAACAATGATCTCAGCAGCCATGCCACCAAAATCCAGGCAACACACGTTCCGGCACTGCAGGGCGTGTTTCGCCAAATTTCACAAACCGATTGGGCCGACCCCAACGTGCGCGCGCATTTGGATGAATTCCTGGCAACCGAACGGGAATACGTTTATGGAAATATGGCCCACCGCACCAACCTGGAAAAATTGTGCGCCCTTATCCACGAAGTCAACAGGGTACTCAATGACGCACTTTTTCAACGGTTAAAACAGGCGACGGAGCTGCAGGCAGCACTCGTTCCGGCCCGGTAGCCGGGGGCCCAGCCAACCGAACGGCCGGCCGCGTTGTTTTGCACCCGACTATGAAACACTATACCATTCTCATTGTAGGCGGCGGCCCCATCGGGCTGGCTTGCGGTATCGAAGCCCAAAAGGCGGGTCTCTCGTACTGTATTTTGGAAAAAGGTGCGTTGGTCAACTCGCTGTATCATTATCCGGCCAACATGACCTTTTTTTCCACGCCCGAAAAACTCGAGATCGGCGGCGTGCCTTTTGTTTCCAATAATGCCAAACCCACCCGTGCCGAAGCGCTGGAGTATTACCGCCGGGTGGCCGAAACCTACCGGCTGGAACTGCATCTCTTCGAGCCGGTAACCGGTATCCGGCGGGAAAATTCCGGCCGGTTTGTCGTTAGCACCGGAAAAGATCATTATGTGGCCGATTATGTGATCCTGGCTACAGGGTTTTACGACATCCCGGTAAAACTGAATATTCCGGGTGAGGACTTACCCAAAGTAACCCATTACTACGCCGAACCGCACCCCTATTACCGGCAAAAGGTGGTGGTGGTCGGCGCCAACAACTCTGCCGTAGACGCCGCCCTGGAAACATGGCGCAAAGGCGCCCAAGTGACGATGGTGGTGCGGGAATCCGATATCGGCGAGCGGGTCAAATACTGGGTAAGGCCGGATGTGGTCAACCGGATCAAAGAAGGCGCTATCCGCGCTTTTTTCAACGCCCGCCTCACCGAAATCCGCCCAAACGAAGTGGATATACAAACCCGCGAGGGCCAGCTTACGCTCGAAAACGATTTTGTTATCGCTGCAACGGGCTACCAGCCCAATTTTGACTTTCTCGAAAAGCTGGGCATCCGATTGTCCGACGATGAAAAACGGTACCCGGCGTACGATCCCCAAACCCAGGAATCCAACCAGCCGGGCCTTTATCTGGCCGGCGTGATCTGCGGGGGGATGGACACACATGTTTGGTTTATCGAAAACTCGCGGGTGCACGCGGGGCAGATCGTGGCGGACATCGCCGGCAAGGTCAAAAATACCAACCCACTTTCAGCGAGCCTTCCGGGTTGAACAACGGCGGTTTGAATGGTCGGGTTTGAAAATCGACGCTGTCGTCGCCGGCCACCCGTACATGGAGGCCTGCCCAGGGGCTGAGGTAAAAGTGCCGGTAAAATTTCCAGTTGTATCCTGCGCCCGCCGATGCCAGGTAACTTTTATACGGCCGGGTTTCTGCCGGGGTGTCCAGCCGGATGCTGGCGTCCCAGTACACGAAGCCGCCGGCCAGCCACCAGCCCGAGAACTCAAGGCGCGGAAAATAGTCGGCCAGCACTGCATATGCCCGAATGGTATTGTGCGAATATCCGTCGGGCAATAAAAAATCGGGCTTGGTGGCTTTTGCTACGATGCACCGGCCCCGCCAGTGCCCTTTGCCCACCCAGGCTGCGCCGAAATACCCGCCTGTAGCGTAGGGTAAAAAATCGAGTTCGAGGCCGGCCGCAAGCCGGGCCGGAGGGGGTGTGGTTTGTGCGGTCAGGTAGCCGGCCGCCAGGCATGTCAACAGGATAAGGTGTGTTTTCACGGCGAACGTGTTGAAAAAAGATGGCGCAAAGTAGCCATTTGCCACTTGCGCCCCTCCTTTTTTTGCATACCTTTTGGATTGCGTTATTGTTCCGTTTTCGCGCCGGTGCTCAATCCAAAAATAGTGTAAAGCGGGCAGAAACCGACTAGACTCGTCGCAGCAAAAACGACGGCCAGCACCAGCAGAACCGTCCCGGCCAGGCCGGTCAGCGTACCGGTGAAATAGAGCCCCGCAATGACGATGGCCACCAGGGTGCGAATGATACGGTCGGCATTACTCATGTTCTTTTTCATGATCTGTTCATTTTAGCGGTGGAAAGCTGATTGAATAGCCCAAACCAATCCGGCCACCAACGTCAGGCAGGTGATGCAAACCAGAATCAATTTGACGGCTTTGTTTTTCATACAGCAAAGGTGGCCCCTGCCGTGCAGTGACTTTGGTGACCTTGGTCACAATCCGGTTTTTTTATGCAAAAGGAGGCTGTGGCGGGAGGGTCTTGCGTAGAATGTCTGCCGTCATTTATTTCACCGCGGAGGCACAGCGGCACGGAGCTGCGTTCTTCGAAAAAGTTGAACCTCCGCGCCGCTGTGGCGAAATAATTGCCGCAATTTTGGCGGAATGACTATAGCGTCGCCCACACCTTGAATCACGGGGCATACCGGCTGCAAGAAAAAATGTCAGGCGTCGATGCGGGCGTACTTGGCATTAGCCTCGATAAAGGCGCGGCGCGGCGGCACTTCGTCGCCCATGAGCATGGCAAACATGCGATCGGCCTCGGCGGCATCGTCGATGGTGGCCTGTTTGAGAATGCGGGTGTTGGGATCCATAGTGGTTTCCCAAAGTTGTTCGGCATTCATCTCACCGAGGCCTTTGTACCGTTGCACTTTCACGGAGTCGTCGTCTTCGCGGCCGCCCGAAAATTCGAACTGGGCGGCTTTGCGTTCTTTCTCGTTCCAGCAGTAGCGCTGGTTTTTGCCTTTTTTCACCAGGAAAAGCGGCGGTTGCGCGATATAGATATGCCCTTTTTCAATCAGTTCGCGCATATAGCGGAAGAAAAAGGTCAGGATGAGCGTGGTGATGTGGCTACCGTCGATATCGGCGTCGCACATGATGACGATCTTGTGGTAGCGCAGTTTGTCGGTGACCAGCACGCGGTGGCCATCGTCGTTTTCAGCCACGGAGACGCCCAGTGCGGTGAACATATTTTTGATCTCCTCGTTCTCGTAAATCTTGTGCTCCAATGCTTTTTCCACGTTCAGGATCTTGCCGCGGAGCGGGAGGATGGCCTGGATGTTCCGGTCGCGGCCTTGTTTGGCGGTACCGCCGGCGGAGTCGCCCTCGACGAGGAAAATTTCACTTTCTTCCGGGTTCCGGCTGGAACAGTCGGCCAGTTTGCCGGGCAGGCCGCCGCCGGTGAGGGCGCCTTTGCGCTGCACCATTTCGCGGGCTTTCCGGGCGGCATTGCGGGCCGTGGCCGCCAGCACCACTTTTTCGATGATCCGGCGCGATTGCCCCGGGTTTTCCTCCAGGAAAATTTTCAACGCGTCGCCGACGCTGCGGCTCACGATGCCGAGTACTTCGGAGTTGCCCAGTTCGCCCTTGGTTTGGCCTTTAAACTGGGGTTCGGGTACCTTTACCGACACGATGCCGGTGAGGCCTTCCATGAAGTCTTCCCCGCTGATGGAGAAGTTGATCTTTTTGAAAAACCCGTTGTCGTCGCCGTATTTCTTGAATTCGCGGGTGAGCGCCCGGCGGAAACCGCTCACGTGGGTGCCGCCGTCGCGGGTGCTGATGTTGTTGACAAAGGAGATGACGTTCTCGGAATACGAGGTATTGTACATGATCGCCACCTCTACGTCGACGCCTTCTTCGTTGGTAGTAATGTAAATGGGTTTTTCGATGAGCGGGGTTTTGGCTTCGTCGAGCCAGAGGACAAATTCCTGCAACCCGCCTTCCGAGTAAAAATGTTCGGTTTTGAACCCGCCGTTTTCTTTTTCGCGCTCGTCGACCAGTTCCAGGTGGAGGCCTTTGTTGAGAAACGACAGTTCGCGCAGGCGGTGGGCGAGGATGTCGAATTTGTACTCGTCGGTCTCGAAAATTTCGGGGTCGGGCAGGAAGGTCACGATGGTGCCGCGGTCGTCGGTGGCCCCGATTTCGCGCACGTCGTACAGGGGTTTGCCCTGTTTGTATTCCTGCTCAAAAATTTTGCCTTCGCGGTGCACTTCGGCACGCAGGTGGATCGACAGGGCATTGACGCAGGAAACGCCTACGCCGTGCAAACCGCCGGATACCTTATAGGTGTTTTTATCAAACTTTCCGCCGGCGTGCAGCACGGTCATGACGACCTCCAGTGCCGATTTTTTCAGTTTGGGTTGAATCCCAGTGGGGATACCGCGGCCGTTGTCGCGCACGGTGATGCTGTTGTTGGGGTGGATGGTTACCCATATATGCGTACAAAAGCCCGCCAGGTGTTCATCGATCGAGTTGTCGACCACCTCCCAGACAAGGTGGTGCAGGCCTTTGGTATCGGTACTCCCGATATACATGCCGGGGCGCTTGCGCACGGCCTCCAGTCCTTCAAGGGCGGTAATGCTGCTGGCGCCATAATCGCCGGCATTCGCGGCGGCTTTTTTTTGCTGATCTGCTACAGAATCAAATTCTTCTTTCATAGGGGCGCAAAGGTACGAAAAAATACCCGGTTTCGGAAGGAAAGCGGACACTTTTTAGTTGGGAAAAACGTGTTCTAACCACTTGACGATCAACAAATTAATGGATATCGAAAATCAGTTGTCTTTGTCGCTGTGTCCTGGGCGCGGCTCGGGGTTTCCCTCGGTGGGTTGATGCTGGTCAAAAACGTCGGAAGCCGCGCCTTCGCGAGTGGAAAGCCCGGCAGCTTCATCGAGGATGATATCCGGAGCATCACCCTGACTCTCAACCGGGTTGGGATCGATTTCATCGGCCGGCACGTCGATTTCGGCTTCCGGCTCGATATCGCCGTCCGGATGGTGGGAGAGCCCTTCGCGGAAAAAGCGGCGTTGAAACAGCAGAATGCTCAACACGCCGCAGGTAATGGAGGCGTCGGCAACGTTGAAAATAGGGCTGAAAAACAGATATTCCTCACCGCCGAGCCAGGGGAGCCAGTCGGGCATGTGCACCCAGGAAATCGGGAAATACAGCATATCCACCACTTTACCGTGCAGGAAGCTGCCGTAGCCGTTGCCGAAAGCGGTGAGCTGGGCCGGGATGCAGTCGTGGTAAGGCGAATCGGTAAAGATCAGGCCGTAAAAAGCGCTGTCGATAATATTTCCAAGAGCGCCGGCGGTGATCAGACCTACGCTGTGGAGGAAGCCGGTGGGGGCGTCGGCTCGGAGAAGGAGCCGGATATACCAGATCAGGCCGGCCACCATCAAGATGCGGAACAGGCTCAGCAGCAGTTTGCCGTATTCCCAGCCGAATGTGATGCCGAAGGCCATGCCTTCATTTTCCACAAAATGGAGCCGTGCCCAGTCTTGCCCGAACAACAACAGGTCCTGGTTGTAACAAAAATGCGTCTTGATGTAAAATTTCAGCGCCTGGTCGAGGAGGAGCACCAGGGCAATGACAGTTATAACTTGATACGATCGTTTCAACGGCCGTGGTTTTTGTGCGTGAAAAAGCCGGCAGGCTGCGGGAGTGCAAAGAAACGACTAATTTGAGGAAAAACGTGTACCGGCGATCTACTTCCGCTGTTCGAGTTGCCGCAGCAGCCAGTCGCGCTCCATCAGGGGCTGAGTGGCTTGTACCAGGGCGCGCAGACGCTCTGTCTGGGCCTTGGAATAGGGGTTGAGGTTGAGCAGCTTTTTCATGAGGCTGATCATGTTTTTGTAGGCGCTTTTACGGGTAGGATCGAGCGCTTCCTTGCGTTGCAGGTAAATGCGCATGCTTTCGAGCAGGGATTCGAAAGCATCGAGTTCGACCTGTTCGTAGTAGATTTTGAGCAACATCGTTTTGGCAATGATGTTGAACAGCATATCGTCGTACTCGAAGTGGGTAAGCAGGCGCTGGGCCTGGTTGTAATCGCCTTTTTCGAAATACACCCGCGAGAGGTTGAAGTTGACAATGCTCTGCCGTTCTTTTTCTTCGAGATGGTGCTGAAATTGTTCGATAAACTGTTCTGCCCAACCATATTCACCAACGCGCAGGGCAGCGCCTACCGCATTGCCAAAAGTATAACGGGATACGGTATCGTTTTCCAGTAAGATACCCGTTTCCAGGCCGGTCCTGTACAACATGAATGCCCGGCGGGCAAAATCAAGATGCCCCTGGTTGATTTTTGGAACGCAATAGTTGAGGGCCGCTATATAAAGCACGCGTGCTTCTGAACGGTGAAAACGTTCAATTTCGTGGTGGAGCAATTGTTCCAATTGATCGAAATAAGATTCCTCCTGCGGATTTGTAATGGCCAGGTAGGCATAATAATAGGAGGCGATAGCCGGCTCGTGCAACAGATCTCTGTCCTGCACATAGGCCAACACCTCGTCTAACAGCCCCGTTTCGTAGTTGATCTTCTGAAAAACATTGCGGTGCGCGATCATGCCGCAGGCCAGGCTCAGTTTTTCGGCCAGAAACCATTTTTCGAGCGAATCCGCCGATTCCTGCAAGTTGACCGGTGCGTTTTGCGAGATCGGAAGGCGATGATTGTATTCTTCCAGCTCAAAAAAATAAGCATGCATCAGGTAATAACCGTTGCGCAAGGGTTGACGCTCCAATTGTTCCCGCCCCTGGCGGTATGCCTGGCGATACGCTTTATCCAATTTCCGCAGCCGGTAAATTCGGGTCAATGTTTCCCGGAACTGTACCTGGTCGCCGACATACTCTTCAAAAATTAAATACTCTTCCACTACCTTTAACAGGAAATACATCACCTGTCGCATCCGGGCATCGTCGTACGGTTCCCCGGAGTATACCGCCTTCCAGGCGCGCTTTTTTCCCGCATCGGTGTCATCGGCCGTCAAACTTTTGGTCAGATAATCGAACAAATGAATCACGTCCTGGCGTTGATTGTGCGCCGGTGATTGCAGCCATTTATGTACGTCGCGAATCTCTTTCCGGCTCAACGACCGCACGATTTCGACCAACACGCTTTTTTGCATGAGGTTAATTTTTTATCTAATCAACAAACGGTAAAAAATAGTCAATAACATAAAATGGCAATATAGCCCAAAATGACACTGTTTTTCAGCGACTTAAACAAGAACGAATAAAAACATTGAATATTTTTGGACAAAAATAGCCTAACTAAACGGTTCAACAAATGCAAATTTTTGTCTTTTCCTGCACAAGATTCGCGCTGCACTTTTGTAACGTCTTAAAAAATCTACGGCATTCGCTAATCCTTACACCCATGTTCAGGTTTCTTCTGGTACTCTCTCTTTTTCTTACAGCCGGCTCCGTTTCGGGGCAAGGCTGGGAGCGTTTGTACGATGGCGGCGGCGGTGGCATGATGTCGGATATGGCGGCGACGCCCGATGGCGGGTATATCATGGTAGGCTATTATGCAAACGTGAGCTGGGTGTACCTGATTAAAACCGATGCCGACGGATTTTTGCAATGGTCGAAGAAATTTAAGGGCAATCCGCTTGCATCGGGCGACGCGATCACGCTTACGCAAGATGGCGGCTATGCCATAGCCGGTTTTTTCTTGCCCGGAACATCCGGCAATGACCACCGGCAGGTTTACCTCCTGAAAACGGACAAGGCCGGCAATTTACTGTGGTCCAAAACCTATGGCGGAATTACCGCTGACGCAGAAGCCTTCGACCTGTTGGAAATGCCCGACGGCAGCCTGGCCATCTGCGGATACCAAAAAGACCTGGCGGGCAAAGAGGACCTGCTGGTGATGAAGACAAGCGCCAATGGCGATTTGTTGTGGACCAAGACAGTAGGCGACGCCAATAACCAGGAAAAAGGCTTCGGCATTGCGCAGGCCGGCAATGGCGACCTCGTGGTGGCCGGTGAAAAACGCAATGGCCCCGTGCAGGACATTTATGTGGTGCGCCTGGATGGAAATAATGGCAGCGTGATTTGGGAAAACGTATACGGATTATACGAGGTTTCTTCGGGCAGTCCCGCAGCCGATATTGCGCGGGATATTGTCGAAACCAATGACGGCGGATTTGTAATCGCCGGAAAAAGCACCGTGATCGAAGACGGCAGCGTGCTGCTGAAAATCGACGGAAGCGGGAATAATAGCACCACCTGGTTAAAAATATTTGATAAGGCCGATTTTTACGGGTTGGCCAAAACGGCAAACGGCGGATTTCTGGTGACCGGAAACCGGCCTACGACCGATGCCCAGGAAGACCTGTATGTCGTTCGCACCGACTCGAAAGGCAATATCTTGTGTGAAGGCTCGGTCGGTCGGGCTGGCGTCGACCGCGGTCAAGCGATTTTACCGACACCCGACGGCGGTGTGGTCGCCGCGGGTTCCAGCGAATTATTCGTCGGCCCATTCAACGAAGAGAAGCCGTACCTGGTGAAAATGGACAAAAACTGCGTCGTTTTTACCAGTTATATCAACGGTCATATTTTCCACGATTTCAATTCCGATTGCAAACTGGATGCCGGTGAACCCGGCCTGGAAGATTGGATCGTCCGGATCGAAAGCCCGAATTACACCCGGTATGCTGCGGCCAATTCCAGCGGGGATTTTGAAATTCTGGCCGATACCGGCACTTACAAAATTCAACTTTACCCCCCGAACGACGCTTGGGAATCCTGCGATGCCGTCACCACCCTGTTGGTCAGCAGCTTTGCCGATACCTTCCCGGTGAACATACCGGTGCACGCCCGCTCGGCCTGCCCCCGCAACGAAGTGGATGTGGCAACACCCGTATTGCGCCGTTGTGCCGATAACACGTACACCGTGCGCTATTGCAACTCCGGCACCATTCCGTCGCTGAATACCCGGATTGAAGTTACGCTCGACCCGTACCTCACGCTGAAAAGCAGTTCGATTCAGGCCGTTCAGTTGAGCGATAACACCTACTCCTTCAATATCGGGTTCCTCGAAAACGGGAAATGCGGCAGTTTCACACTGGTAGCCAACCTCGACTGCGACAACACGATCGACGGACAAACACACTGCGTAAGCGCGCATATTTACCCGGATTCCTTCTGTCATGCCATCAATTGGGATGGGTCGATCGTGGTGGCCAAGGCCAAATGCGAAAATAATACGGTCAACCTGTCGCTGCAGAATGTGGGTCCGGGCGACATGACTACCCCGGTTGGATTTGTCATCGCTGAGGATGTGATCATGCTTACGGCGCCCAACGACCCGATGTACCAAATACAGCTCAAGACCCAGGGGGATACCACGGTGTGGTCGCAACAGGCC
This sequence comes from Saprospiraceae bacterium, assembly GCA_044230315.1. Lineage (GTDB taxonomy): Bacteria > Bacteroidota > Bacteroidia > Chitinophagales > Saprospiraceae > M3007. The sequence goes on along the minus strand of JBGARJ010000012.1, from coordinate 11,151 downwards.
ACCGGCAAAACCTACCGCATCATTGCCAAGCAAACGCCCGGCTACCCGGGCACCAACTACGCGACGGCTGCCGTGGAAGGTTGCCGGGCGCCCGACAGCAGTTCATTTACCATTGGTTACTATACCATGTTCCCGGAAGATGTCGACGCCTTTAAATCGTCGGACTGCCAGGAAAGCAATAAAATCGATTTTAATCCGGATAATTTGAAAAGGGGCCATCCCAAAGGCTACGACTCCGCGCACTATGTGCGCCCGGAAACCGATCTGGAGTTTTTAATCCAATTCCAAAACTCAACAACCGATACCGTTCACCAGGTCATTGTGCGCGACACCCTGTCGCCTTTCCTCGACCCGGCTACGGTCCACCCTGGAGCTGCCAGCCATCCGTACGATTTTGATGTGTACGGCAACGGCATCGTGCAGTTTACACTCTCCAACCTTAATCTCGTGCCTGGTAGCAGCGCAAGTGAGGGTTTTGTCAAGTTTCGCGTGTCCCAAAGACCGGAAAAACCATGCGAAACCAAAATCCTCAACAGCGCTGCTATCTACTTCGATTACAACGCTCCGGTTCTGACGAACCAGACTTTCCATACGGTATGTGAGTTTGACTCCTTTGTGGTGGTCAAAACCAAAGACATTCACTTTGCCGGCGCCGATATCAAGGTATATCCCAATCCGTTTGACGAAAGCGCCACCTTCGAAGTGAGCGGCGTGCAAGCTTCCGGTTATCTCCTGGAAGTGTACGACCTGCAAGGAAAAAAATTAATCCAACAAGATTTTAATCATCCCTCTTTCCGATTGTACCGACACCAACTTCCGGCAGGAATGTTATTCTACCGGCTTACCACCGACAAGGGTAGGCCGGTAGCCTCCGGAAAGCTCCTCGTTCGATGACAGCGAGAGATTCCAGCCATTGCCAAGTACCGATTTAATAATACGACCGTCTCCCAAAGACGTCGAGACCGCGGAGGAAATCCCCCGCGGTCTTTTTTTGTCAGCCGCCAACGACACAACGATCCGGCACATTTTGTTGTTGACAAGAACGCCAACGGCATCACGTTGCAAATTGAGCCTATCTGGCGTGTTACCGCCCTCGCCAACAACATTGCCAAGATTCATTTTTCAGTTGCTTGCAAAAAACCTACCGAGCTATTGCATGAAAAGCAACGTGTTTTTCTACAGGCAAGATTTCAGGATAAGCACAGAATTCAGTTTTTGATGATTGATCCTATCGCCCGGTTGTTCTTGCGCGATATCCGGTGATTTCCAGGCTATGCGTCCAGACTACAAAAACAACCCACTCAATTAGACCGGTTGGCAACCCAGAGTAGAACGCAACCCAACGAAAAAGACTGCCCTCAGCAGGGGCTTTCGTGGATTACCCGCCGTGAATTATTTCAATTATTACATGACGGAGGCACAAAGGCACAGATATAATTGATTGTTAGTCAATGTGTTATCTGTGTCTTTGTGCCTCCGTCATGTAATAATGGCCACAATTTTCGCCAACTGTTCTTATCGTGTGGCCTGTTCTGTTGAGTGTTGCCTGAGCCCTTCAAAAGGGTTACAATTCCTGCCGGTAAATTTCCTCCTGCATAAGCCTCCTGCCGGCAGGCCGCATTACTACAGCCCGAGGATCGCTTTTGCTTCGGATGCGTAGGCGCTGCTTTCATCAGCCGCAATGGCATTCAGGATGGTCGCCGCCTGCTCTACGTTTGCCTGCTTGAGGTAGGCCATTGCTATATACCATTGAGCGTCGGCGTACACGGTAGCGGCCGTTTGCGGGATTTGCTGCAAGGTCCGGATGGCTGCATCGATCTCGTTGGATTCTATCTGACAGGTGCCTTTGAGCAACAACGCTTTGGGCTTCCGGTCAAAATCGGGTTGTTGAAGCAGATAATCCAACTGCGGTATGGCGCCCGCGCAATTATTGGCGGCATATTGGTTGCAGGCGGTGCGCCAAAGCGTATCGGTATCCGATCCGGCGCCGAGCGTATTGGAGATATCGACCGGTTTAAAATGCGCGTTGAAGGCTACCATGGCATTTTCCCTGGGAATGGCCCGGGGTTTGGGGATGGTGGGTTCCGGAAAAAAGAGGCCGGGGTTGATCAAAAATAACAACAGTGCTATGGTGGCCAATCCTGCGGGCGCCAGTATTTCCCAGCGGGTGCGCTTGGAGCCGTCGGCGCGCTGCCGTACAAACATGCGTTCGAACGCATCGAGTATTTGCCATCCTATTTTTCGCCAGCGAAGTTTCATTTGTCCGCGCCGGTAAAGGCGGTCGCGCCGGTCGAGCAGGGCTTGCATTTCCACGGCTGCACGGGATACTTCGTGCAAACGAAGCGCCCGCGCCAACTCGGGGTTGGCGGTCAGTTCTGCTTCAAATGCCGCCCTCGCCTCCGGCGAGAGGGCATGATCCAGGTATTGTTCAATGATTGCGTGTTGCGGGTTTTCCATAATGATTAAAGTTGGGCTTTTCGGTTAAGCCAGGCGCACAGGTCTCTGCAGATCGGCTCACCTTGTTGACAAAGGGTTTTTAATGTTTCTCGCAGGCTTTCCAGGCCTCTGGACACCATTTCATGGGCTACGCGTTCTGTTTTAAATCCATGCAACTGTTTGAGTTCTTCATAATCGTATCCGTCCAGTTTGTTCACTAACAAAGCCCGCCGTTTGGGCGGCATCTGGTCCAGGCCATTTAATATGCAGGCCAATATTCGTTTTTGTCGTTGTAAGCGTTCGTTTTCATCGTCGGTCTCGAGCAATCGGTTCAAAACATGATCCGAATCGAGGTTCTGTAAAATATCGACCAGCCAATCGGGCAATCCGGTGTTTGTTGTCGGTTTGTCCAAAGGATCTGATTCTTTAGTCGTCCGTTCGCGAATGATGTCAACTCCGCGGCGGTGCACCAGGGTGTAGAGCATTTTGCCCAAATCATCGATAGGTTCACCGTTACGGATCTTCCAATCCAGTTTTGCCAGGGCGTCGTTGAAGGCCATGTGCGCATCTTCATAATTAAGGTGCTGCTGCCGCACGCCCAATTGCCGGATGAGGTAAAAAAATTTGTCCTGCAAATACCGGTTCGCGCGCTCCCGGGGAGCACCGCCTTGCAGGATCATTTGGATCAGTTGAGCATCATTCATGTAGAAACCGAAGGAAAGGGGGTGATGGTACGAATACCGAGGGTTGGCGCAAATATACAAGCGGCCCTGCGGCTTTACGGGATTTTGCACAAACAAACAACTAACCCAAGCGGGGTAGGCCGCTGCCGTTCGGTCCAATGTCAAAAAAAAATAATTTTTTTCTTCCAAACAGTTGAGACACTCCAACAAGCGTCGACTAATCTAACAAAACCAGCAAACAACCACAACCCCGGTCCCAAACAAATAAACGGCCATGCAGAAAACGAGAAACCAAATGCATCCTGCTCCACAAAAGCCTGAACCCCAAAAACAGTTGGTAATCCCAGTGCCCGCCAAAATACATCCTCCTTGAACCCCAAAACCCCGAAAAACCCAATAACCTCATCAAAACGCCGAAATTCCAAATTTTACTCCGCACCGCTTCCGGCCCCCGGAAAACCCTCCATTAAGCCAGGGCCCCATCAACCCTTTGCGACCAATGCCGTACCCGAATTGCGGGTGCGGCTTTTTTTGTTGAAAACGGGTCGTCGCAAGCTGTCGAGGCACTAAATTTTAGACAGTTTGAACGCCTCTTTTTAACTGATACTTCGTTGCTCTTCGGTCATGGAGAGCCCACTCGACCCACTAGTCGTCATCTTCCGCAGCTGAAATTTTGACGAATGCGCTTCTGCGCGGTGGCGGCATCGGGTTGTGCCGGCCTTTTATCCCTTGCCACAGCACCTCGTTGAACAAGCGTTCGGGCACCGCATCCAGCTGGGCCAGGTTGAATGTTTCGGATATCCGGCTCAAATCGTCCAGGGCGGCATTGCGCGTATCGATCGGGATTTGGTTTTCGCGGGCAGTGAACGGGGTGAGATCGGGTCGGGCTGTAAAACAACGCCACATCGGAGTAGCGCCGGCGTCGTACTGGCTCATCGGCGGTAGCCCGAGAATGAGCTCGATCGTACGCAACATGGCGGCCGTAGAATACATCGTATGGTCAACGTAATTGCGCCTGACATACGGCCCGGCCAAAAAAGCAATGCTCCGGTGGGCATCCACGTGATCGGGGCCGTTTTGGGCGTCGTCTTCCAATACAAATACCACACTTTCTTTCCAGAGGCTTGAGTGCGACAGGTGTTCGATCAGTCGGCCCACGGCCAGGTCGTTGTCGGCAACGGCGGCCTCGGGCGAATACGACCCTTTTCGCATGCCGCTGGTATGGTCGTTGCCCAGGCGGATGGTGTTCAGGCGGGCCACGCGGTTCAGGGCCAGCAGCGAATCGAAATCGTGCTCCCAAACTTTTTCGCGCACGATATCCTGTATGCTCAAATCCCAGGACGAATACCCCGGGCAGACGTGCCCTTCCAGGGTTTTGTAATTGGCCTTGTAATCGTCGGCAAATTCGCCGTACGTACGGTAGCTCACCCCGCCGCGCCAGCAATAATCCCAAATATACCCGCCTCCCGGGAAGGCCAACGCACTGCCCCCCTCGAAATCGTACCCGCCGCCGCGGCCCCCGTAGCTGGTCGGCCAGGTTTTTTCCACGTAATCGGTCGCATAGGCGGCCATGCTCCAGTTATGCCCGTCGGCGCTGACTTCGGCGTTGACGTAGAAATTGTCGAGCAAGACAAATTCCTTCGCCAGCGCATGTTCGTTAGGCGTCACTTTTTCAGGAAACAAGCACAGGCTGGAATCGCCGTTCCCCTCGGGTATATCGCCCAGCACCTGGTCGTAGGTACGGTTTTCCTTGATGATATAGAATACATATTTGATCGGCGACAGGTCGCCGGCATGCATGGGAATAGGGTTACCTGGTTCGCCCTCCGCTGTTTGTTCTTTTTCTTTGCTATACGGCGTGTTATCGTACACTTGTTTGGAATAGCGGATCATTTGTTCGTCGTTCGGCGCATCAAATACATTCAGGGTACCGAGAAATAATTCGCCGATATATTGCGCGGCCCGGTCATCTGCGTTTTTCTCAATGGGCTGCGGGCCCAAAGGGTTGGGTTTGCTGCTCGCCCCTTTCCCGTTTGCTACAAATACTTTGTTGCCCAGGGTGCGCACCGAGGTGGGATACCAGCCGGTGGGGATAAAGCCCCGCGACCGGCTTTCACCTGGCACGGATACATCGAACACCGCGAGGCAGTTGTTGTCGGCGTTGGCTACGTACAAGGTTTTTTCATCCGGACTGAGCGCCAGGCCGTTGGTTGTCGATCCGGCCGGCGCATTGGGATAAAGCGCTGCATTGAGTACTTCCACCGCCTTTTGCGTCCGGGTATCCACTATCGAAACCGAGTTATCGTTGGCGTTGGCCACAAAAAGCCAGCGGCCGTTTTTGCTGAGCAGCAGCTCGTTGGGATGGTCGCCTACGGCTATTTCGCCACGGCGTTGGAGCGTCTGCGGGTCGAACACCGCTACCTGGCGGCCGCCCCAAAGCGACACATACAAGGCGGCGCCATCGGGCGAAAGCGCCAGGGCATACGCCGGGGTTTCCAGCGGGATGCGTTTTTCGGCTTTCAGGGTGTTCACATCGCAAACCCACAGGCAGGAGTCTTCTTTGGTAGTCACCCACAAACGGCGCCGCGCGTCGTCGAGGGCCAGGGCGCCCGCCCAGCGGATGGGGCGTGGGGTGGCAAGCCGGATCAGCGTATCGGGACGCAACTGCCCTTGTTCCACCGCGAAGCGCACCACCAGGTTGTCGTTGCCGCCGGAGGCATACAAATAGTGGTTGTCGGCGCTGAACGCCAGGCCGTACCAGGCTTTGCTCATGTCGTATTCGGCCAGGGTCTTTTCCGTTTTGACGTCGATGAGTTGGATGTATTGCCTGCCTACGCCGTTGTTGGTCACGGCCAGGTACCGGCCGTTGGGCGAAACGATCATGTTGAGCGGAAGATCGCCCAGCGGAAGACTGCGGCCGGCTGGCGTGAGTGACCAACCATTGGGCAACGTAACGCGAACAGGATTGGGTGCGGTGGTTCGCACGCTTGTTTTGCAGGACACCAGCACTAGGGCCAGGGCGAGGAAAAGAAGATGGCGCATGATAACAAGTTGATTTGGCTGCGCCAAAATTTGGAAACCTTTGCGAGAAAGACGGTATCGGGGGCGTTTTTTTTGGGTGGCATGGCCTTAGGAACATATCTGGAATTTTATTGCCGGCTTCAAATATGTTCGTACATCCATCTTCTTGCCGGCCGCTCTAAAATCAAAATCGGGGCCCTCACGTTTGAGCACCCCGATCAGAATATGCAAGTTATTTCTTCCGCAATCAGTTGAGCTGATGGCCCAGGTTGGTTTTAAGCAGCAATACCGCAGCCGTATTGGCCAGTACAAACCGGAGTTCGGCAGGTACTTCGTTTCTCAGCAATACCCGGCCGTTGTTCAACATCTCCACAGCGCCGATAACCGCATCGTTCTGGACGAATTCATAACCCAATGGTTGGCCGCCCCAATTGGAGTGTCCTTTTTCCGTGCGGCGCACTTCCCGGAGTTGGATCGACTCGCTGGCGCCATTTTGCAATACGCCGGACGATACGTCGCCGAAATCCATTTTATTCGAATCGTACAGTGCCAGATCCCAATGCACCCGGCGCTCCGGCAGGTACACCGACGCCGTGAATACATCCATATCTTTGAGCGGTATGCGAAAAATGTCGTTCAGTACCGGCAGTTCATTGCGTTTGACCTCCCCCACGCAGAAGACTTCCGAGCGCAGTTGCGCTGTGGTGTCGCTCAATTCGAAACGCAATTTCTCTTTGGCTCCCTGAAAACGCACCACCAGCGGAATGTCGTACGATTCCGTCCAGCCCCGGTGCACTTTTCCCGAACGATACGGCCCAAAGGACAAATGCTGGTTGAGCAACCAGCCCTGCCGGCCCTTTACCGGGTAAATTGTGCTGCCTGATCTCAGGGCATCATTCAACGACATATGCATGGAGCATCCGGCGAAGAACAGGGCAGCTCCCAAGGCGAAAAACAAAACAATCGCGTATCGCATGGTAGTTTTTTGCGTAGGACACGTATAGTCTTACATTCGTCGCACCAGGATGGCCCAAACCCATAAAATACGCTCCACTAATCCCAGCCCTTTACTGGACCAAACCAAACTTCGAGCTGCAAATCACTCCACCTTCACCCGCGACGACTCATCGTCGGAACCCGTGCTGCGGCGGCGGGCGCTTTTTAATTCGGTATTGCCAAACCGGTAACTGAAACTCAGGCGCACATTGCGCGAATCGTTGCGCTGTGAAAAATCCACCAGCACATTGGAAAAATCCACCTGCAAGTGTTGCTTTTGGCTGTACAGCAGGTCGTTCACCGAGAGTGACAGGCGCCCGCGTTTGTCCCAGAATGTTTTGGACACACCCAGGTTCATCCCGCCCATCGCATTGATGTCAAAAAACTCTTCCAGAAAACGGGTCATGTACCAGCCGCCCAGTTCGACCTTGAATTCGGCCGGCAGGTTGACATTTACTTGCCAGTATACGAGCCAGTTCCAGCGGCTGCGGTCGTACCGGACGCCCTCGTAATCGGCGTTGTAACCGTTGTAAATGAACTGGTTGCCGCCATAGCCGTCGATCAGTTTTTTGTATTTGACCGGAAAGTTCAGTTCGAACGCCCAGCGCTCGTACTGCGCGAGGTTGGTCGAGGTGGTGTAGGTGATCGTGCCGTCGAGCCGCGGCGCGTTTTCAATGATCACATCGTCCGTCTTGCCGTATGAAATACGAATGAAAGGCTGGTTGTCGTACGTAACGGTGAATTGGGCCGTATTGGCCACCTCGGGGCGCAGCTGCGGGTTGCCCTGCGTGTAGGTGAGCGAGTCGATAAAAAACGCGAAGGGGTTTTGTTGCTGGAAGCCGGGCCGGTTGACGCGGCGGCTATAAGCGCCTTGTACGGCAAAATGCTCGTTGACGTGGTACAGGGCGCTGGCGCTCGGGAACCACTGCAGGTAATTGCGGTCGAGTACCTGCGCGCCGTCCGTTTCCCCGCTGGCTACGGTTTGTTCGGCGCGGAGGCCGCCGACGAGGTCGAATCGGCCCAGCTTTTTCGACAGGTTTACATACGCCGCGTTGATATTTTCCCGGTACAGGAAAGCGTTCGAGCGGGCGGGATCGATCACCAGTTCGCGCAGGAATTTCAGGTCGTTGTCGATGGAAGCGAAACTGGCCTTGGCTCCGGTCTCCACCTTGAACGTAGAGTCGATGGGCAGGGCGTAATCCAGTTGACCGACGTAAATATGGATTGGTTGGTCCACGTTTTGCTCGGAGCGCGAATCGGGGCTGCCGGGTTCGTTTTGAAAAATATTCAGCTGGCTGATATTGCTGATAGCATACTGGCTGTAGTCGAAATCGAAGTTGAGCGTATGGCCCGTTTGGGCGTCGAATTCGTGTTTGAAGTTGATGTTGCCCAGGAAATTGGAGCGGTCGTTGGTAGAGGTATTCAGTGTGGTGAAAGAACCGAGTTGTTGGGTTTCGTCGCGGTTGAACACATCGGTGCGGTTGTTGGCGCGGGTATCACCCGTGCGGGTGAAGCCGCGGAACAGCACGCCGACAGTCGTTTTTTTCGAGGCAAAAAAATCGGCGCCAAAGCGGTAGTTATGCGCGCTGGTGAAGCTGGGCGAATAGTTGATCTGCCGGTAGGTTTCCTGGTCGATATACCGCGCCACGTCGATCACCGAAAAAGAGGTGCGCCGAAAATGGCTGTACGAACCGAAGAGGTTCCACTGGCCGCTGCGGTAGTTGAGCGACAGGGAGGGGTTGAGTCGGTAGTAGTAGCGATCGTCGGTGCCGGCGTCCGACTGGTCGTAGCGGCTGCCGCCGAGGGTAAGAGCGGCGGTGCCGGTGAAACCCAGGTCGGCGTTGCGCTTGAGGATGATGTTGATGATGGCGCCGCCGGAGGCTTCGTATTTGGCGCCGGGCTGGGTGATGAGTTCGATGCGGTCGATCTGGTCACCCGGCAGGTCGCGCAGCACGGCGTTCATGTCGGCGTATTGGGAGGGTTTGCCGTCGATCCAGATCTGCACGCTGCGGCTGCCGGCCAGGGTCACCTGGTCTTGCACGACGAGCACGCCGGGCATTTTTTGCAGCATTTCGAGGGCGGTGCCGCCGCTGGCGATGGGGCTGTTTTCCACGTTCATGATCAGGCGGTCGGCCTTTTGTTCAAACAGCGGCCGCTTGGCCACCACCACCGCTTCGCGGAGCAGGTTGTCGGCGGGCCGGAGGCTGAGGTCGGCGGTCACACTCTTGCTGTCGGGCCGGATGGTGAACGGCTCGGTGAAGTGGATTTCATAGCCCAGCATGGTAGTCATCAGCCGGTATTCGCCAGGGGGCACGGCCGGGATAGTATAGGCGCCGGCGCTGTCGCTCAGCGCGCCCTTCACGAGCTGGGTATCCGGCGCAGCCACAAGGGCGATCGTGGCAAAGGCAACGGGTTGGTTATTTTCGTCGGTGACGCTTCCGGAAACAGAAACCTGGGCGGATAAGGAACAAACGGCAAGGAGTAGGGCGAGAAACGGGAGGGCGGATTTTTTCATGTGAATAGGTGGGTTGTTTTGTATCCAAGTACTTAATGCAGGTTGCGAATCAGTTCCCAATATTTCGCTCCGCCCGAAACTCCGGCAGGAAGCGGGTAAATTTTGAACGCAGCGCGCAAGATATCCTGAACATGGGGCGCCACTTGGATGCATTAAAATCGGGCGTCAATTTTCTGTTCGCCAACCCAACAGACAAAACTTCTTGGCCGAGCGCTGCATTTTTATCGGTAAAAACAACCCTCACCCGCCGGAATGATGCAGCGCATTTTCCGGCGGCCTTCGCCGGGCACATTTTTGGGCACTGTTTCAATCAAAACCGGAACCATGCCCACCCACCTTGTCTGGATCGCCTACTCCTTGTCCAACCTCGTCGCCCTGTTGTTGTTGTGGGCGAGTTGGAAAAAGCCCAGCGTAGCCCGTGCGCTGTTTATGCTGCTTTTCGCCTGGGCGGCATGGTTCAACACCACTACCGTGCTCGCCACGCCGGCCATTTATACGGGGTACGCCCAATACGCCATCGTGGGTTGGTACCGGCAATTTATCCTGGGCTTTTTCGCGCAACACACGGCGCCGCTCGTGCTGGCCATTGCGGCGGGCCAGGCCGGCATCGCCCTGGGCATGCTGGCCAATGGAAGGCTGTTCCGGGTGGGCGCCGTGGGCGGTATCGTCTTTTTGTTGTGCATCGCGCCGCTGGGCGCCGGTTCGGCATTTCCATGCACCCTGCTGATGGCCGCAGGCATGTGGCGCTTGTACGGGCAGGGAAGTAGTCGGTGGTTGTGGCAAGATTTTTCTACCCAAACATCTCCCAGGTCAATTGATTGACCACGTACGGCTCTTCGTGTTTGATGTTGAGGTATGCAAAATCAAAAAATATCCCGCCAAAATCTTAAATTTAGGCATTCCATCCTTCAATCTTATAGCGATGAAAAAACAGCTCCAGTTGATCGCTTTCCTTGCATGTTTTTTTGCCGTTTTGTTTTCGCGAGCACAAGTGCCGAATTATCAGATTCTCGGCCCGCATACGGAATATGAAGGACCTTATTACATCCGGATTTTTGTAAATTTCCACCAAACGCCTACTGCGAAATGGACGGAAACCGTTGACCTCGCTCAACGGGCGGCCGGTATACTAGTGGCTTCGGCACTAAATTTTAGACAGTTTGAGCGCCTCTTTTTGACTGACATGTCGTTGCTCCTCGGTCATGGAGAGCCCGCTACACTCCCTCGTCGCGCCTTATTTCAGCCCCAAAGGGCCTGCTCAAACTATCCAAAACTTAGTGCCCAAGCCACTAGTGGCGCAACGGAATCGACGCTTTACCCCCTTGCCACGGCGCGATGGAACGCCCCGGTAAGACAAGCGCTACGGTCCAGCCTACCCTGGCCGTAAGCCCCATTCGCATTTACCCTAACCCCGCTGCCGAATGGATCACCTTGGCGTACCCGGCAGCCGCTCAACAACAAACCTTGCAGGTATTCGATTTGCGCGGCAGGTTGCTTTGT
>JBGARJ010000067.1:0-25196 GCA_044230315.1 Saprospiraceae bacterium | reverse complement strand
CTAGCATTAGTAGGAGTACCGTTAGTTACATTATTAAATGTGCTATTATTAGAAGAATACTGCCATTGATACGTTAAGGACGGCGTTCCACCTGTTGCAGTAACTGTGGGGGCATAAGTACCTCCTACACATATCGTTGCACTCGCTGGTTGAGCAGTCACATTCGGATCGGCTACGACCGTCAGTGTACCGGAATTGCTGTTTACTGCAGAACTACATCCAGAACCCGTAGCTCCTACAACACAACGGTAATAATACGTACCAGCAGCGATATTTCCAGTAACTGAAAATCCTGAAGATGTAGTTTGTCCAGTGTAACTAGCATTAGTAGGAGTACCGTTTGTTACATTATTAAATGTGCTATTATTAGCAGAATACTGCCACTGATACGTTAATGATGGCGTTCCACCTGCCGCCGTAACTGTCGGTGAATAAGTACCGCCGACACAAATGGTTGCATCTACCGGCTGAACAGTCACGTTCGGATCGGCTACAACCGTTAGAGTGCCAGCATCGCTGTTTACCGAACCACATCCAGAACCCGATGCGCTAACTACACAACGATAATAGTAAGTGCCCGCGGCAATATTACCGGTTACTGAGAATCCAGCGGCTGAGGTTTGTCCAGAGTAACTTGCATTTGCAGGTGTACCGTTTACTACATTATTGAAAGTTGAGTTATCAGAAGAATATTGCCACTGATAGGTTAAGGATGGCGTTCCGCCAGTAGCTGTAACAGTGGGAGCATAAGTACCCCCAACACAGATGGTAGCATCTGCCGGTTGAACAGTCACACTTTGAATTGCCACAACGGTTACATTGGCAGTATTTCCACTTGTTGGTACAGCGCAGCCAATAGAAGTTACTGTTACCGTAGTGGTACCTGTATTAACTAAATCCGAGGAAGAAATAGCGAAGGTTGCGGTGCGAGTGGTTGATGTGCTAAAGGTGACTGTTGCCGATCTAGCGGTAGCGGTATTTCCACCGCTTAAATTATAATAAACGGTATAAGGGCCTCCGCCACTCGGTACGGATGTAGAACTCAAGGTCACTGTAGTCGTTCCGCCAGAACAGATTGTCGTGGGGGATAGGGAAGTACTAAGGTTTGAAAGGCTGGGTGTAGAACAGCTCCAAGTAATTGTAATTTGGCCGTCACCGCCATCTCCACCTGCTTTAGCAGAAGTACTCGAGCTGTTTCTTGCGCCTCCCCCACCTGCTCCGGGGTTTCCGCCGGCGTTTCCACTATTTGACCCACTAGTTATTCCAGCAGCGCCAGCGACACCTCCACTGCTCCCGGCTGTTCCAGCAGCTCCAGTACCGGCACTATTCGCATCTCCTCCTCCTCCTCCAGAGCCAGCACTACCACCTCCACCTCCACTATTATTGTTGGAATTTGAATTATCTCCACCTCCATTTCCACCATATGTACTTACCGTAGATGTACCTGAAACAGTGTTGCCAGAATTTGGGGCAGTAACACTGTTTCCATAAGGATCACTTGTATTTCCCACATTTCCTCCAGGCCCTCCTAATGCAATAATTAACGAACCAAAAGATGAATTTTCACCAGCAGTCCCGTTAGCGCCGCTTACGCCACTACCCCCGCTCCCTACTGTAACCGTATAGGAGGTTCCACCCGTAACGGTTAAAGTACCTCTTGCAAATGACCCACCTGCTCCGCCTCCACCCCCTCGACTAGAATTAGCGCTCACTCCTCCACCAGCACCACCTGCGCCCCAAGCCGACACAACGATGCTAGTTACACCTGCAGGAACTGTAAATGTATATGTTCCTGGAGTAGAATACGTTTGCGATTGACTTTTAAGGTCTTGGACAATTCCAAAACTTGCCGCTGTTACGGCCAAAATCCAAACCCATACACGCAAAATTCGACTTCTCTTGCTAGCTATTCTTCTCTCCAAATGAATCATTTCAGATTCGCGTACCGGGTTCATCGCACGCGTGGTTGTTGGTAGATTTCGGTTCATATCGTTTCGGTTTGAGTGTAAAAGAAACCGCAGTACAAGGCGAAGAGCAAGCTGGCTGCGCCGGCCGGGGCCGGGCGTCGGGGGGCAAGGACAAAACGGGTGGGAAAAAACGGCGCGCTGCCGGCTGCCGCGTGGGCGGGCCGGGTGCAGGCGATACTATCGGGCGATACCGGGCGCAGCCGGCGTCGGGAACGGGGTTCCGCGAGGCCGCCCCTGCGCGGGGCCAATGGATTAGAATTCAAGAGACGATAATAAGTTTTGGAGCGCCGGCGCCTTTCGGGGGGCTGCCGGCTGTGAGTCCAGAAGGATTACAAGCAAATGACCAATTGCCCGGCAACCGGCGTACCGGCGACCCAGGCGCGAACACGAAAACAGCGGCGCCGGTAAACACCGAATGGCGCCGTTGGCATTGAACGTTCTGAAAAACGGCGCTCCCCGGGGGACCCGGGATTTGGCGCAGCAGGAAGGGAAGGAGCGAAGCGGATGTTTCAGATGCCACCAGGAACTGCCCTTGCCACACAGTCGGGATTAAACGGATTACGCCGGCGCAAAACCGGCATTTCAAATAGGCGATCAAATGTACGGGCAAGGCGGGCTAAGTTGTACGCAGATACCGCGGATTTGGTAAAATATTTTGTCGAAAAGGCGACACCCCAACGTTTTTATGCTGCCCTGCCTGCGGCCCGGCAAGCCCGGCGCCTGCTTTTTTACGTTGCGTCCGGCCCGCTTGCCGGGAGTGGTTGAGCGGGCGCCGTTGAAAACGCCGGCGGCGCTGCGCCGGCCGGCCTGAGGGCTACGGCAATACCCTATGGGGGGCATGGTTCAGTCCCAAAAAATGCCGCCGCCGCCGCTCCGGTTCAATGCACCAGCAGCGCGTTCATCACCGGGCGTTCGCCGAAATGGTCGAATTTTTTGTTGTCGGAGGGGTAATTGACCACGCCGTTGTCGGGCTGTCCGCGGATCCACAGCGTGGTGGAGCCGCCGCCGTCGAGGTTGATGGCGTTGCGGCAGCGGAGGGTTTTCATCAGGCCGGTGAGTTCGAAGAGCGACATGCCGTCGGCCTGGTTTTCGTGGCGGCCGTCGACGGTGACGAGCAACAGGCGGTTGGGCCCGCGGGTGCAGGCGCAGGTGCGGGGGTGGCGCTTGACATTGAACTCGGGTTCGGGTTCGAGCGCCTGGGCCTTGCCGTCGAGCAGCAACACGGGGCCGGTGACGAGCACGGTTTGGCCCGTGGTGTCGGCGTTGTATGCGGCGTTGGGCCGGGCGTATTCGATGCCCGGCGCGCCGTGGCCGTCGGCGCGGAGGATCAGGGCGCCGTTGAGCCGGGGGTGGCCCTGTGCGGGCATATCGTCGACGGTGCGGCCGCGCACGCGCAGGTAGGTGGCCGAGCCGCGGCCTTCCCTGATCTTGAAGAACCCGGCGTTGACGGCGGCCAGGGCGCCGCTGTCCTGCGCCAGGCGGCTGGTGGGCAGGAACGTATCGGTCACGAAGGCGAGCGACAGGCGCCGCTTGCGCGTGTCGATGTCGAGCACCTGGATGCTTTGTTTGGAGTGAAACAGCTGTTGGGTGTGGGTGTGGCGCCACCCGAGCCCCGGCGCCAGGCGTTGGCGTTGCCAGTGCAGGTTGGCGCAGGCCGGGGCAAACACGGCGGCGGCGAGGAACAGCAGGAGGAGCGGAACACGGGTGCGCATGAGCGGGTATTTTCGGGCCAAGATACGGGGCTTTGCCGCCGGTTGCGGCCGGGAGCGGCGCGCAGCAGCGGATTGGATTTTCAGGGTCCGGACGACGGCCGGCTGCTTCGGGGTTCGCGCCGCTGTACGCTTCAATCGGCGCGCCGGCTGTTTATTGCACGCAAAAATAAGCGTACGGAGGTCCGATATTGATCAACGGCGCCGCGCCGTAAATTTAAATTGCGCCGCCGTAAGCTTAAATCGGCGCGCCGTCAGTTTATTTCACGCAAAAATAAACTTACGAAAGCCCGGTGTAAATCAACGGCGCTGCGCCGTAAATTTAAATTGCGCCGCCGCAAGCTTAAATCGGCGCGCCGTAAACTTATTTCGCGCTGAAATAAACTTACAACAGCCCGGTTTAAATCAACGGCGCGCCGCGGTAAATTTAAATCGCGCCGCCGTAAGCTTAAATCGACGCGCCGTAAGCTTATTTCGCGCTGAAATAAGCTGACAACAGCGCGATTTAAATCGACGGCGCGCTGCGGTAAACTTAAATCGCGCCGCCGTGCGCTTAAATCGACGCGCCGCAAACTTATATCGCGCTGAAACAAGCGGACAAGCGCCCGTTGCCGTGCGCAACCGCGTCTGTTCGGAAGTGCGGTTGAATGCCATCGTTTGATGGATGACGGGCAATTATTTGACTCCGCTCAACGGGTGGTTTTTCCCGCACCGATTCTACGCAGCAAAAGGCGCAGATTTTACCAGCAATTTCTTGTGGAAGATACTTGTGGCAGTTTAAGATCGCGTTCCGGCGGTTCAACCCCACCCCCAACCCCCCGACTAAAGTACGGGGCAGGCTCTCCCCAACAGGGAGGGGAGCCGTAGATCAATCACAACATCCTGGTTATTAATCGACTAATCTTCATTCTGGCGCTCCCTTCCCCGTTGGGGAGAGCCTGCCCCGTACTTTAGTCGGGGGGGGGTGGGGTTGGGATTGAACCCGCAGGGCGCGACGCTACAAAACACGTAAAGGTTTTGCCTTAGAACCTGCACCGATGTTGCGCAGAAAAGGCTGTGCAACATCGGTGCGAGCATAAAATCGTCCCCTCACCTGGCCACCCACGCCACTATCCGCAGCGGGCCGCCGCTGCCGCCCTGAATTTTCATGGGCAGGGCCATGACGAAACTGCCGGTGGCCGGCAAGCGGTCGAGATGGGCGACATTTTCAAACACGGGGATATTGGCGCCCAGCAGCACCTGGTGGCTTTTGAAATCGGCCGACTGTCCGTAGTCGATGCTCGGGGTGTCGAGCCCGACGGCTTTGACCTTCCGCTGGTCGGCGAGCCATTGGGCGGCGGCGGGGTCGAGACCCGGAAAATGGAGTTTGGGTATGGCGGCCGCGCCGCGCCCGGCGGTGCCGAAATACCGCTCCGCGTCGGGGTAAAACCGGCCGTAGCCCGTGCGCAGCAACACGATCGCGTCGGCCGGGATGGGGCCGTGCCGGGCTTCCCAGGCGGTGAGATCGGCCGTGCCGACCAGGTAATCGCGGTTTGGCAGCGCTTTTTCCGACACGTCGACCACCACGGCGTCGCCGTTGAGGCGGTCCAGCGGGATCTGGTCGCTGCTCCAGTGCCCGGCCGCGAAATGGATGGGGGCGTCGAGGTGGGTGCCGCCGTGCTCGGGCGCGCAGAACTGGTACGACGAATAGAAGAAGCCGCCGGGCGTCATGCCGTTGGCGAGGGTGTCGAGGTGAAAGGTGATCTTGTTGTTGGGCCAGTACAGCGTGGAGTCGGAAAACGCGTAGGTCAGGTCGATCCATTGGCCGCTGGCCAACAGGTCGGCCGGGCGAAGGGCCGCCGGCTGCGGCTTCGTGTTTGGTTGCAGGCAGCCTGCGGCAAGGAGCAGGAGAAACAAATAGCGCATGGCAAGGAAGTTGCGAACGTGAACAGGTGTGGGTAACGCTGGAAAATTACGCGTTTTTGGAACAACGGGCCTGGTGCGGCGGCGGTATTGCGCGGTAAAAAACGCCATTTCCCCGCCGGCATGGCGCCGGGCAAACTGCGATGTTTGCGATTTCGCTCCGGCGCTCCAACCCCACCCCGCCATCGGTTGCTGCGCAGCATCCGCCGAACCCGGAGACGGCCCACCGGGCTTCCACAACATGCCCGCGCTGAACCAAACACCTGCAAACACGGCATAATATGAGGCGGCAATGCCTTGTTTTTCAATTCTTTATATTTGCGACAACCCGGAGAAATCCGGTCCTTTTAATGCGTGAATGCGCTGTTTTTTAACAAAACCCTAACACTTGAGGCGCATAATTTGCGAAAGAAATTCAGGGGTAATGCTTTGAAAAGCAAAAGAATACCCTAATTTTATCCCTTCTAAATCATTGTCCGGCTAAAGCAGGATTGCGACCGATATGTGCCTGTACTGCAATAACAGTAGGAGTTCGCTTCTAAATCATTGTCCGGCTAAAGCAGGATTGCGACCCATGCTTCTGCTTGACCTTCACCTTCTCGAAAGACTTCTAAATCATTGTCCGGCTAAAGCAGGATTGCGACTCACATGCGGAATAAAGCACTTGTAATCCTCATTCCTTCTAAATCATTGTCCGGCTAAAGCAGGATTGCGACACGCTATTTTTTTACGCTCCACAGATAGATATACTTCTTCTAAATCATTGTCCGGCTAAAGCAGGATTGCGACTTGGAAGTTGCGTACTTCCGAACGTCTTCTACAGCTTCTAAATCATTGTCCGGCTAAAGCAGGATTGCGACCCATATTTTTTGTCGGACATAACGGCAGATTTTGCTTCTAAATCATTGTCCGGCTAAAGCAGGATTGCGACACATGTCATCGTAACCTTGACGATAAAGGAAAAGTTCTTCTAAATCATTGTCCGGCTAAAGCAGGATTGCGACTCACCATGCTGGCACCAAGCGGAAAAACTGATCCGCCTTCTAAATCATTGTCCGGCTAAAGCAGGATTGCGACATGGTTGTAGCAACTCCACGAGCACCGGTGGCGCCTCTTCTAAATCATTGTCCGGTTAAAGCAGGATTACGACGGATGAAACGCACCACAGGCGTGGCCCAACTCGTGCTTCTAAATCATTGTCCGGCTAAAGCAGGATTGCGACTGATATGGGCGCTTCCCATGTTTTCCCTTCCTTAAACTTCTAAATCATTGTCCGGCTAAAGCAGGATTGCGACAAATTTCCGCCGACGTAATCACACTTGTAGTGCGTCTTCTAAATCTAAATCATTGTCCGGCTAAAGCAGGATTGCGACATTTCCACCCAAACACTTTCAGAAAATTGTAACGGCTTCTAAATCATTGTCCGGCTAAAGCAGGATTGCGACACCTTTTGGTTTTGTATTTGTCTTGGGGTTATGTCTTCTAAATCATTGTCCGGCTAAAGCAGGATTGCGACCAATCGGCATTGTCGTAGGCTTGCACATATCCGATGACTTCTAAATCATTGTCCGGCTAAAGCAGGATTGCGACGTGAACGGCGCGGTGCCATTCGCTATACTTGTCACCTTCTAAATCATTGTCCAGCTAAAGCAGGATTGCGACACCCAGATGCCTTCGATCGTGTCGGGTTGACACAGCTTCTAAATCATTGTCCGGCTAAAGCAGGATTGCGACCCGTCGGAGCGTATGTAAATTCCGCCCCTTCAGCCTTCTAAATCATTGTCCGGCTAAAGCAGGATTGCGACCAGTTGTTCTGGTCATAGACCGTCACACTGTGAGTTCTTCTAAATCATTGTCCGGCTAAACCAGTTGCGACACTTCTTGGGCAAAAGCGAAATTGGGTGCGGCGAAAACTTCTAAATCACTGTCAGTAAACATGTATGCGACACGCTACTCCTCGTTTACCGATTTGTTTTTGCCAGATTCTAAATCATGGTCCGGCTAAAGCAGGATTGCGACTGTCCGTCTGGCATCGTTCCGAATCCGCAATACGACTTCTAAATCATTGTCCGGCTAAAGCAGGATTGCGACCTTGCGCTTGATGTTCGAGTGTCGCGATAAATACTTTCCATCTGGCATGGCGCCGGGCAAACTGCGATGTTTGCGATTTCGCTCCGGCGCTCCAACCCCACCCCGCCCTCGGTTGCTGCGCAGCATCCGCCGAACTTGGGGCGGCCCACCGGGCTTCCACGACATGCCCGCGCTGAACCAAACACCTGCAAACACGGCGTAATATGAGGAGACAATGCCTTGTTTTTCAATTCTTTATATTTGCGACAACCCGGCAAAATCCGGCCCTTTCAACGCGTAAATGCGCTGTTTTTTAACAAAATCCTAACAGTTGAGGCGCATAATTTGCGAAAGAAATTCAGGGGTAATGCTTTGAAAAGCAAAAGAATACCCTAATTTTATCCCTTCTAAATCATTGTCCGGCTAAAGCAGGATTGCGACTTTTGGGGTTATCGTCCGGGTTTCATTTTTGCAGGACTTCTAAATCATTGTCCGGCTAAAGCAGGATTGCGACCTGGGTATAAAATTAAATTGAGATAAAAAATGAGGTCTTCTAAATCATTGTCCGGCTAAAGCAGGATTGCGACACGACTTCCAACCTACAACAACATGCTGGATGTCTACTTCTAAATCATTGTCCGGCTAAAGCAGGCTCCAACCTCCCCCCCTAACCCGTTCTCCACCCGTTCCGGGCCCCTGTTTCCGCTGCGTTTTCACCGGGTTGGTGAAAACGCGGCGGTTTGTGCATCTTTGCGCCGCGTGAACGCAGAAATCCAAATCCGACGCATATGAACAAACAACTGCTGCTTGGCGCGCTGCTGGCGCTGCTATGCCCCGCCGTGTTGCCGGCCCAAACGGCGCCTGCCCCCCCGAAACTGATCGTCGGCATCGTGGTCGACCAGATGCGCTACGATTACCTGTACCGCTACCAGGCCAAATACGGTCCCGGCGGCTTCAAACGCCTCCTGCGCGAGGGCTTCTCCTGCGAACAAACGCATTACAACTACGTGCCCACCTATACCGCCCCGGGCCACGCGGCGATCTATTCGGGCGCCACGCCGAGCGTGAGCGGCATCATCGGCAACGAATGGTACGACCCCGAGTGGGGCCGCATGCGCTACGTCACCGCCGACACTACCGTACAGACCGTGGGCGCCGACGGCCGCGTGGGCCAGCACTCGCCGCGCGTGCTGCTGAGCACCACCGTCACCGACGAGCTGCGGCTGTTCTCCAACTTCCGCTCCAAAGTGGTGGGCATCTGCCTCAAAGACCGCGGCAGCATCCTGCCCGCCGGCCATTTCCCCAACGCCTGCTACTGGTTTGACGACAAGACGGGCAACTGGATCACCTCCACCTATTACCCCGATTCGCTGGGCCTGCCCCAGTGGGTGCAGGATTTCAACGCCCAACACGTGCCCGATAAATACTGCTCCGCCCCCTGGACGCCGCTCGGGCCGCAACCCTACGAGGAAAGCTTCGCCGGCTGGGGCAAATACGACGGCGGGCAGTACACCACCCAGATGCCCGGCGGCTTCCCGCACGACCTGCCGGCGCTGAAGAAAAAAATGGGCTATGGCGTGCTGCGCTTTACGCCCTTCGGCAACACCATGACGCTCGATTTCGCCCTCGAAGCCATCGATAAAATGGAACTCGGCGCCGACGCCTTTACCGACTTCCTCTGCCTCAGCTTTTCCTGCACCGACTACATCGGCCACCAATGGGGCGTGCACGCCGCCGAAACGGAAGACGCCTACCTCCGCCTCGACGCCGACCTCGCGCGGCTGCTCGCCGCACTCGATCAAAAATTCGGCAAAAACAACGTGCTGGTGTTCCTCACCGCCGACCACGGCGCCGCCGAAACGCCCCTGCACCTCGAAGACCTCGAAGTGCCCGCCGGCGTGTTCGCGGAAAGCCGGCTGGAAGACTCGCTCAACCAGGCCATCATACAGGCCTTCGATAAAAAAGGCGACTTCGTGCTGGCCGTCGACAACCAGCAGGTGTGGCTCGACCCCGTGGCCCTCGCCGACGCCGGCATCGAACCCGACGACGCCGAAGCCGCCCTCACGGAATACCTCCGCAGCCTGCCGGGCGTGTACGACGCCTGGGACCGCGCCACGCTCTCGGCCCTGCCAGCCGACTACCCCTACGTGTCCGAAACCCGGCGCGGCATCCACCCCCGCCGCTCGGGCGACGTGCTCTTTCAACTCGATCCCGCCTGGCATGCCGACGACAGGTTCTTCGGCCTCGGCGGCACCACCCACGGCTCGCCGTACGCCTACGATACCCACGTGCCGCTGCTCTGGTACGGCTGGCAGCTGCCCAACGGCAGCACGGTAGCGCCCGTCGACATCACCGATATCGCCCCCACCCTGTCGGCCATGCTCCGCATCCAGGAGCCCAGCGGCAATATGGGCCGGGTGATCACCAGTCTGTTCAGGTGATATGAACGCTTATTTGCCCAATGATGAATGCCTATGTGATGGCGGCACATAGAAACCGTCTGAACGCCTCTTTTTGACGGATCCTTCGTTGCTCCCCGGTCATGGAGAGCCCGCTACACGCCCGGGGCAAGCGCATTAAAATTTTGAATTCAATTGAAAGACTTGTTCAGTTTTATAGATTTAAGATTTAAGATTACATGATTTAAGATTATTGATTGAATTGGGCGATGGCTGAAATCCGATGTCACCTCGGAAAACTTCTAAAATCTGAAATCATGTAATCTTAAATCTTAAATCATCTGCGTGCGGGCCGGTATTTCGTAATTTTGCGAATAACTGATTTCGCATGGCTTCCGCAACAAAAAAACTGTCTTTTCTCCAGCGCAACCTGACCCTTTGGATCTTCTCGGCGATGGCGCTGGGGGTCGGCCTGGGGTATTTTGTGCCGGCCGTGCCGGCGTCGATCAACGGGCTCTCGTCGGGCGCTACCAATATCCCCATTGCCATCGGGCTGATCCTGATGATGTACCCGCCCCTGGCCAAGGTCGACTACCGGGTGTTGCCGCAGGTGTTCCGCAACACGCGGGTGCTGGGCATTTCGCTGCTGCTCAACTGGGTCATCGGCCCGCTGCTCATGTTTGCACTGGCGCTGGTCTTTTTACCCGACCGTCCCGACTATATGGCCGGCCTGATCCTGATCGGGCTGGCGCGTTGCATCGCCATGGTGCTGGTGTGGAACGATCTGGCCGACGGCAGCCGCGAGTACGCCGCGGGGCTGGTGGCGCTGAATTCGCTGTTCCAGGTGTTTTTGTACAGTTTTTACGCCTGGGTATTCATCACCAAATTGCCGCCGCTGTTCGGCTATGCCGGCGCGCTGGTGGATATCTCCATCGCTACCATTGCTAAAAGCGTGGCTGTTTACCTCGGCATTCCGTTCCTGGCCGGCGTAATCAGCCGGCTCGGTCTGGTGGCCTGGAAAGGAGAGGCCTGGTACCGCGACACCTTTATCCCCCTGATCTCGCCGCTGACGCTGATCGCCCTGTTGTTCACCATCGTGGTCATGTTCAGCCTAAAAGGCGAACTGATCGTGCAGATCCCGCTGGATGTGCTGCGGGTGGCAGCTCCGCTGCTGGCGTATTTCCTGCTGATGTTTTTCATCAGTTTCTTTTGGGCCAAAGCCTCCGGGGCGGCGTATGCCACCAACGCCTCGATCGCCTTTACGGCCGCCGGCAACAATTTCGAACTGGCCATTGCCGTGGCGGTGGCGGTGTTCGGGCTGAACTCGGGCCAGGCCTTTGCCGGCGTGATCGGGCCGCTGGTGGAAGTGCCGGCGCTGATCCTGCTCGTGCAGGTGGCGGCCCGGCTGCGCAACCGCTACTACCCCGAACGCCAAACTGCCTGAACCGGCGCCATCGGCCGACCCAAGCATCCTCCGACATGTACGATCAAGTAAAGCACTACCTGGCCGCCTGCGCTGATTTTGCCGCGCTTCCGCCCGAGCGCCGGGCGGTGCTGGATGCCCTGGCGGCCTTTATCCGGCAGGAGCACGCCGCCGGCCGGCCCGCTCATCTCACGTTCATCTGCACGCACAATTCCCGCCGCAGCGTCTTCGGGCAGCTGTGGGCGCAGGCCGCCGCGCAGTATTACGGCGTGGGGCCGGTGGCGTGCTTTTCCGGCGGCACCGAGGCCACGGCCTGCAATCCCCGCACCGTGGCGGCCCTCGAACGCGCCGGCGTATCCGCACAGCGGATCACCGGCGGCGACAACCCCGTGTACCTGCTCCAATACGCCGCGGGCGTGCCGCCGCTGGCCGCGTTTTCCAAGGTGTACGACCAGCCGCCCAACCCGAGGTCTGGCTTTGCGGCGGTGATGACCTGCGCCCAGGCCGAAGCGGAATGTCCGTTCGTACCCGGCGCCGCCCGCCGCTTTTCCCTGCCCTTCGACGACCCGAAGGCCGCCGACGGCACGCCCGGAGAAGCGGATGTCTACGACGCCCGCTGCCGGCAAATCGCCCGGGAGATGCTGTATGTTTTCAGTACCGTTTGAAGCGCCTCGCGCCGGCGGTTCAAGCCCGCCCCGGCCGGAGCCTGATGCCAGCAGGTGACCGGATAGGCCCTCTATTTCAACCTGAGAATTTCGGCTTCCAGGTTTCGGCGATGGCGTAGGCGCGAAATTTGGCGTCGTCGGCCCGGCGCCCGGCGAAAAGTTCGTCTACAGTGGCCTGGAACAGCGCCAGCCAGCGGTCGAAATGTTCGGGCCGGAGCGGGTGTTTGGCGTGCAGGTCGAAATGCTTCTGGATGGGGTTGCCGCGGTAGTTTTCGCCGCTGAGCAGCAGGAACTCCCAGAAATCGTACATGATGGGCAGGTGATGCGCCCAGTCGACCCGGGCCACCTCGTTGAAAATATAGCCGATGAGCGGGTCGGCTTTTACGCGTTCGTAAAAGGTGTCGATCAGGCGCTCTATGTCGGCGCGGGTGGTGATGTCGTGTAACATAATGAATACGGAATACGGAATACGGAATGCGGAATTTTTAGATTCGAAGAGGGGAAGATTGGGTTCAATATCCGGGATCAAAAATTCCGCATTCCGCATTCCGTATTCCGCATTCCGTATTCCGTATTCCGCATTCCGTATTCCGCATTCCGTATTCCGCATTCAAAAATCGCAGGTGTTGCCGTGTTGGCTCAGCCATTTTTCTTTTTCGCGGTAATCGGGCATATAGGTTTCGACGAGCGACCAGAAGCGGTCGGAGTGGTTGAGTTCGAGCAGGTGGGCCAGTTCGTGGAGGATGACGTAGTCTTGCACGGGTTCGGGGGCGAAGAGCAGCCGGGTGGAGAGGTTGATATTGCCGTTGTGCGAGCAGCTGCCCCAGTTGGAGTGGTTGTATTTGAGGAAAACGCCTTTGATGGGGCGGTTGAAGCTGCGGCGGTTCCAGGCGAAGACGCGTTGTTCGATCTCGCCCTGGAAATCGCCCGCAACGATGCGGGAAAGCAGGGTTTTGATGGCTTTGCTGCGCTGCGCTTCGGCCACGCGGGCGCTGAGTTGCAGGGCGATGGTGTTGCCGATGAGCTTGCCGGTATGCGAGCCGCGGTCTTCCACCGTGATATCGAGTATATACTGGCGCGGGCCGACGACGAGGCGGTCGCCGCTGCGGTAGGACTTGGGGGTGAAGGGTTCGAGCAGCGCCGTTTTCTTGGCGGCCACTTTGCCCACCCAATCCTGGAGTTGCTGCAGTTGCCGCTGCACCTCGGGCGCAGCCAGGCCCAGCGGCAACCGCAGGATGATCCGTTTGCGCGTGATGCTGTACCGGTGTCCCCAGCGGTGTTCGAACACCACTTCCACCGGCAGTTCCTTGCCGTCGACGGTGATGTGTGCGCTGTATTTTTGTGGTTTCATCGTAACGCTGGCCGGCGGCCGGCGTAAAAAACCGTTCATCGGTTTCACCCCGGGCGCCGGCAGATAATTAACGGCTATAGTACGTGCGTTTTGGGCAGTGTATTGAGCGCCGATCCGAAATCAAGTGATAAAATAACGTGCGTTTTGGATAACGACATACTTCAATCGAGAAGAATTGGTCAATAAGCGTCGATTTTTGGCCTCGGAGAGGCCCAACATTGCAGTAGAAACAATCCGTTATATGTTTCGAGCGCCTAACGTTTGTATTCGGTGGAAGAATGAACAGTCGTTAGGCCAGTCTGAGTCCAAAATTGACGATGAATGGCTTATGCTACAAACGCTGGGCCGCCCCGAGGTGAGAGTGTTCAATTGTTAGAAGAAGTCGAGCGGCTCTGGAGATAAAAAGAGCAGGTTTTCAGGGCAGACAACCCGTTTTTCGAAGTTCATAGTGGGGAACTATGGACTGAGAAAAAGGGGAAGTATGGCTTGAAAAAATGCCTTTTTGACCTGACAAGAATAACTCAAACAACTTCTTAGTGTCGATCTATCCAAAAACGCACGTTAACATATAAAACTTGTAGCGCCGGTACCCTGCCGGTCCGATATCCGCAACAACATGCAGGCCTCCCGCCGTTCCGTTCCGCCGGGGCTCAACCATGCCGCCGGGCAAAATCCTGCATCATTTCCACCAACGCCTGAACGCCTTTTTTGGGCATGGCATTGTAAATCGAGGCGCGGAATCCGCCCACCGAGCGGTGGCCCTTCAAATCAACCAACCCGTTTTCGGTGCAGGCTTTCAGGAACGGCCCTTCCAGCGCTTCATACCCTTGCGCCATCACAAAGCACGCGTTCATCAACGAGCGGTCGGCCGTAGCGGCGGTGCCGCGGAACAGCGGATTGGCGTCGACTTCCCGGTACAGCAGGCTGGCTTTGACCTTGTTGCGGCGGTGCATGGCTTTCAGGCCGCCCAGTTTTTTCAGCCAGCGCAGCGTCAGCATCGACACGTAGATCGGAAACACCGGCGGGGTGTTGTACAGCGATTTCTCTTTAATAAACGTCCGGTAGTCGAGCATGGCCGGCAGATGGCGGCTGACGGTCCCGAGCAGGTCTTCCCGGACAATCGCCACCGTCACGCCCGCAGGTCCCAGGTTTTTTTGCGCGCCGGCGTAAATGAGCCCGAACGCAGACACCTCTACCGGGCGGCTGAGAAAATCGGACGACATATCGCAAACGATCGGCACGGGCGACTTGGGAAAGCGCTGGTATTGCGTACCGAAAATGGTGTTGTTGCTCGTCAGGTGCAGGTATTTGACGCCTTTGGGGATCTTGAGGCCTTTGGGGATGTACGAATAGTTCTGGTCTTTCGACGAAGCCAGCACCTGCACGTGGCCGAAGCCCTTGGCCTCTTTGATGGCTTTGCTGGCCCAGGTGCCGGTATCCACGTACGCCGCGGTATCGTCGTCGTTGAGCAGGTTCATGGGCGCCATAAAGAACTGGGTACTGGCGCCGCCGGTGAGCCAAACCACTTGGTAACCGGCCGGGATGTCCAGCAGTTCGTGCAGCAAAGCGGTGGCTTCTTCGATGATGGCGGTAAATTCGGGTCCGCGGTGGCTCAGTTCGAGCAGGCTCAGGCCGATGCCGTTGTAGTTGGCCACGCCTTTGGCGGCTTCTTTGAGGACGGGCGCGGGCAAAATGGCCGGGCCGGGGGAAAAATTGTACTTGTGCATGTGTTTATACGGGCGGGAGCGGTTTTTTGTGTGTACCGTGCGCTCCCAAAGCGCGGCAAAAGTAAGGGATTTGAACTGTGTGCAAAACGGAAGAATTTGAATCCGCCGCACTACCCCGACGAACGGGTCCGGAATGTATTCGCCGCTGTTGGCGTCCTCGCTACAACTGTGCGGAATGTTTTCGCCGCTGTTGTTGGCGTTTTCGCCGCTGTTGGCGTCCCCGCCATCATCTTAGTATACCGAACGATTGTCCATTTTCAGTGCCGGATTGAAAGCGCGCAACTTTTGGAGGTGGATGCGGGCATTGCGGCGAAAAATTTAAGGGAACAGGAAATGAATTTTCCCGGCCAGAGCCCGGAGATAAAATTCCAAACATGTTCTGCGGGAAAACGGTTATTTTTGAAGCGGTAATGAGGCTCCCGATAACTTTTATCAAACACGTGCCTCTGCTCCCTTTTCGTTTTCGGGGGCAGAGGCTTTGTTTTTAGGATAAGACCGGCAGCCACCCCGTCGCCATTCTGACAATCCATGGGGGTAATAATAATAGTGATGTTGGGCGCGCTGCCGATAAACGGAACATGCTGCACATTCTCCACCGTCGTGCAGAACTGGGGATCGCCGTCGGGGCCGGGGAAAGCCGCCGGTAGAACCGGTCTAACCATTCAGGTTGCAGGGCATGCACCAGATGGCTTCGCCATCAGAGGCGCCGGGCGTGTTAACCGGGCAGGGCGGTTGACCGAACAATAAGGCACAGGAGAACCGGGAAACCGCGACAAATGCCCCCCGCGCCACGGGTGCGTTCGGGTAAAAGAGGTCATATTTCAACTTTAGGCGGTACGAAAGGAGCGGACCGTTGCCCGAAACAAAACTAACGATACAAGCGCTCCGGCCGAAGGTCAAATACGACGCAGCGCCCCGATCATTTTCATACCCGTCTGATTATCCGGCCCTTAGTAACGATGAAATAATAAGCTCGCGATTTAGAGGAGCGAAATTTGGAGTCAGGCAAGACGCGAAGAAGGCGCATAGTAGCGCTACGCAACTGATGAGCAACGCAGCATGGCTTCAAATTACGCCTTCCAAATCGCGAGCTTATTATTTCGTCGTTACTTAGCCGTTTTTTTAATGCCAAATTAAAAAAACGGCCCCTGCGACCCGGAAGACGCGTTTTTTATTTTGCAAACATCATTCGGCGCTTTCTCCTGCGCTGTGACAAATGCCCCCCCAATTTGCAAAGTCATTCCCCTATTGTTTCGAAACCGCGTTCAGACCTTTGGAATCGAAAGACATTCTTCCTCTTCGTACATCAAGCAAAATTGGGTTCATCTATGAAAATTGTTACTTCTGCAATCACCCTCCGAAGATGGCTGACCACCGCTGTCTGGGTGCTTTCCGCAGCCTGCCTGAGCGCGCAGGTCCGGACCGTTACCGGCAACGTCCGTTCATCGGAAGGCGACGCGCTGATCGGCGCAACCATCCGCGTGGAAAACGCCCCCGACCGGGGCGCCATCAGCGACGTCGATGGCCATTTCACGATCAAAGCCGCCAAAGGCGAAACCCTCCAGATCGCCTACACCGGGCACAACACCCGGAACGTCCTGCTCGGCGATGAAACCAACGTCGAGATCGTGCTGGAGCCCTCCTCCCTTATCCTCGACGAAACCGTCGTGGTGGGCTATGGCTCCGTCAAAAAAAGCGACCTCACCGGCGCCGTCTCCTCCGTCTCGGGCGAAGAACTCCGCAGTTCGGTCACCACCAACCTCGACCAGGCCCTGCAAGGCCGCGTGGCCGGCGTGCAGGTCACCCAAAACTCCGGCCAGCCCGGCGGCGCAGCCTCCATCCGGATCCGCGGCGCCAACTCGATCACCGGCTCGAGCGAACCCCTGTATGTCATCGACGGCATCCCCTTCCAGGGCGACGGCGTCACGGTATCGGGCTTCGACTGGGCCGGCGGCGCCAACGGGCAAAACCGCGTCAACCCCCTCTCGACCATCAACCCGCAGGATATCGTCAGCATCGAAGTGCTGAAAGACGCCTCCGCCTCCGCTATTTACGGCGCGCGCGCCGCCAACGGCGTGGTGCTCATCACCACCAAACGCGGCAAGAAAGGCGAAAGCAAGATCTCGTACAGCGGCTACTACGGCAGCCAGTCGCTGCCCAACGGGCTCGACATGATGACCCTGCAGCAATACGCCGATTATCAACTCCAGATCTCCAACGACCTGGGCCTGACGCCCAACCAGCGCTACCTCGACCCCAGCCTCCTCGGCGCCGGCACCAACTGGCAAGACGAGATCTTCCGCACCGCCGGCATGCAAAGCCACCAACTCTCCGTCGCGGGCGGAACCGATAAAACCAACTATGCCGTTTCCGGCGGATATTTCAAGCAGGACGGCATTATCATCGGCTCCGACTTTGACCGCTACACCACGCGGATCAACCTCGACAACCAGGTCAAAGACTGGTTCAAGGTGGGCGGCTCGCTGGCGTATGCCAAAACAAAGGAAAAGATTACGCTCAACGACGGCGGCGACGGGGTCATCATGCAAGCCCTGCTCAGCCAGCCCGATATCGCCGTGCGCGACCTCAGCGGCAACTACGCCGGGCCGGAGCAGATGTTCACCGCAGCCACCTACAACCCCGTGGCCGAAGCCCTGCAGCGCAACAACCGCCTCAACCGCGAACGCCTGATGGGCAACGTGTACGGCGACGTGCAACTGTTCAAGGGGCTGACCTTCCGCTCGGAAATCGGTTTCGACAACAACCACGCCCTCAACGTCGCTTTCCACCCCACCTACCGCTGGGGCGTGCTGATCAATACCGAAAACCAACTGCGGCAGCGCGAGGAAGGCAGTTTCTTCTGGATCTGGAAAAACTACCTGACCTACAACATCTTTTCCAACGACGTGCACAACCTGACCGCTATGGTGGGCCAGGAAGCGCAAAAGTCGTCGTGGCAGGGGTCGCTGGTCACGAAAAAGAACTTCGCGTCCAACGACATCCAGGTGCTCAGCGAGGGCGACGACGCCACCTCCAGCACCAACGGCTGGAAAGACGCCGCTTCCATCGCCTCCTACTTCGGACGCTTCAACTACAGCCTGTTCAACCGCTACCTGTTCACGTTCACCATGCGCGCCGACGGCTCGTCGAAATTCGGCCCGGAAAACCGCTGGGGCTACTTCCCCTCCGCCGCATTTGCCTGGCGCATCGGCGAAGAACGCTTCATGCAGGGGCTCAACACCAACATGAAACTCCGCCTCGGCTACGGCCAGGTGGGCAACCAGGCTATCGCCAACTACCTCTACGGCTCCTCGCTGCTGGCCATCAACTCGCCCTTCGGCACGGCTTACCGGCTGGAGAAGATCTCCAACCCCAAACTCAAGTGGGAAGCGACCCGCCAGTTCAACGCCGGGCTCGACCTGTCGGTGGTGAAAGGCCGGATCGACCTGTCGGTCGACGTGTACAACAAACAAACCAACGACATGCTGCTCCAGCTCTCCATACCGAGCTACCTCGGCGGCACCGGCTGGCAGGACATCCGCGCCCCGTATGCCAACGTGGGCAAAATGGAGAACAAAGGCTTCGATCTGACCATTCATACGCACAACTTCGAAGGCCGGAAATTCAAATGGGGCACCGACCTGACCTTCTCGCGCAACCGCAACAAAGTGAAGGAACTCGACGACGCCAACCGCGTGTACTACCGCAACCTCTACTGGTACAGCGAATTTCAAACGGCTACCCAAACCCTGGCCGGCCAACCGCTCGGCCTGTTCTACGGCTACGTCACCGAGGGTATTTTTAAGGATCAGGCCGACATCCTGAGCCACGCCGTGCAACTCGACCCCAACGGCGAAGGCAAAAACTTCGTGGACAAACGCGCCGGCATCTGGATCGGCGACGTCAAGTTCAAAGACCTCAACGGCGACGGCAAGATCACCACCGAGGACCAAACCGTGATCGGCGATCCGAACCCGGACTTCACCTTCGGGTTCAACAACTCGTTCTCCTGGGGGCCCTTCGACCTGATCGTGTACTTCACCGGCTCCTATGGCGCCGATATCCTCAACTATTCGCGGGTGCAGATCGAAGGCATGACCAACGTGTACGCCAACCAGGCGGCCACGGTGTTCGACCGCGCCCAATACGCCTTGCGCGACCCGAACGGCTCCGAGCTCGACCCGGCCAACGTGTACCTCGCCAACCCGGGTACCGACATCCCGCGTCCGACGACGACCGACAACAACCGCAACAACCGCATGTCGGACCGCTTTATCGAAGACGGCTCCTACCTGCGCCTGCAAAACGTGCGGCTCGGTTACACCCTGCCCAACACGCTGACCAAGCGGTTCCGGATCGAAAAACTGCGGCTCTACGTCAACGCGCAGAACGTCAAGACCTTTACCAACTACTCCGGCTACGACCCCGAGATCGGCGCCTTTAACCAGGACCCGCTGCTCCAAAACGTCGACATGGGCCGCTACCCCACCCCGCGGGTGTACACGTTCGGCCTCGATGTGGACTTCTGACCGGCGCTATCTTTTTCATTCTAAACTTCTATCGCAATGAATATGAAATATCTCTTCTCGCTGGCTTTCGTACTCCTGCTGAGTTCGTGCAGCAAAGAGTTTCTGGAAATTGAGCCGCAGGACCGGTTGACGATCGACAATTTCTATCGCAACGAAACGGAAATCAAAGCCGCCACGGCTTCGCTGTACGGCTTCCCCTGGTTCGATTTCAACGACAAGTTCTTTTGGCTGGTCGGCGATTGCATGTCGGGCAACATGTACTATACCTACGACCAGGAAGGTCAGTTTTTCTTTTTCTCCTTTACCGAAGGCAACTCCCACCTCTCGGCGGGCTGGAAAGGGCTGTTCCGGGTGGTATCCTACGCCAATTCCATTATCAACGACATGCCGCGCCTGGCCGCCGGCAAAGCATCGCAGGAGGTGATCGACAAAGCCCTGGGCGAAGCGCGCTTCGTCCGCGGGATGGCCTACTACCTGCTGGCCGAGCTATGGGGCGAAGTGCCGATTGTGGAAAATTCGACCGAACTGGTGGTCAACAACGACCTGTTCCTGCCCAAAAATACCCGCGCCAGTATTTACGAATTTATCCGCCGCGACCTCGTTTTTGCCGCCGAACACCTGCCCGCATCCGATGCGGCAGGGCGTCTGACAGCCTGGTCGGCCAAAGGCATGCTGGCCAAATTGCACCTCACGATGGCGCAAAACCTGGGCGACGCGCAATCGTCGGCCAATTTTGACAAAGCCAAACAATACGCCGCCGACGTGATCGAAAACAGCGGCTTGGCGCTGATGCCGAACTACGCCGACTTGTTCAAAATCGAAAACAACAACAACGCCGAGTCGCTCTTCGCCCTCCAATGGATGCAAGGCTCGTACGCTTTCGGCAACAGCCGCCAGGCCAACTGGGCGCGGAGCAGCCTCATCACCGGCAACAGCGAATGCTGGGGCGGCGGCAAATGCGCCAGCTACGACCTCGTGCAGGCCGTGGAAGCCGGCGACAAACGCCAGCCGGCCATCTATATGGTACTGAACGACCATTATCCGGAGATCCGCAAGGCTGCGGGCGGCTACACCTACAACCTCGTGACCCGCGATCCGAACGATCCGAACATCACGCTCGAAGGGTCGGCGCCGGTGCTGAACAACCTGAAAAAATACATCGTGGGCAGCGCCGACGACACCGGCGGGAAAGTGTCTACCGGGCAGGCTACGGCCATTAACCAGTATATGCTCCGCCTGGCCGACGTGTACCTGATCTATGCCGAAGCGGCGGTCGGCGCCGGCGCTTCCACCAGCGACGCCAAGGCGTTGCAATATTTCAACGCCATCCGGCAGCGGGCCGGCCTGGCCGCCAAATCCTCGATCACGTTCATGGATGTGCTCAAGGAACGGCGCGTGGAGTTCGGCATGGAAAGCCTCTACTGGTTCGATATCAAACGGTTCTACTATCGCGACCCGGTTGCCGCGCTCGCCCACCTGAACGCCCAGCAACGCGAATACGTCTACTACCGGATCACCACGCCCAATGCCCCCGACGAAAACTCGATCGCCGGGTATACGCTCACGCCGCCGCCCAGTCCGATCAAGATCAGCGCAGGGCAGATGTTCCTGCCGGTACCGGGCGCCGAAGTTCAGGTCAACCCGAAACTCGGCTCCGGCGTGCCCGCGGAAGAATACCGTTTTCAGTAAGGCCGCTGGCCTAGCAAGCCGCAAACATTAAAAAATGATCAAAATTCTATTGGTATGAAAATCCTGCTAAAATATAGCGCACTCCTGATCATATCCGCGCTGCTGATTGGCGTTTGGTCGTGCAAAAAAGACGACTCCAAGCCCAACGGCGGCAACCCGGTGGTGCATTACATCCGTTCCACCGACCCCGGGTTGTCCGATTCGCTGCTCGTGGGCAGTTTCATGGGCAGCCTGATCGCCATCGTGGGCGACAACCTGGGCGGCACCCGCGAGTTGTGGTTCAACGACCAGAAGGCCACGCTCAACCCGACCTACATCACCGATAAATCCATCCTCGTCAACGTGCCGAGCACCGTACCCAGCACCGTCACCGACAAAATGCGCTTCGTGTTTGCCGACGGCAGCGAATTGTTGTACGACTTCAAGGTGAATGTGCCCGCGCCGGTACTCAACTCGATCAAGTGCGAATATGTGCCCGACGGTGGCACCGTTGTGCTGGACGGCGATTTCTTCTTCGAACCCAAGGTGTTTTTCCCCGGTGACATCCAGGCTGATATCACCGCATTGAGCAAAACACACCTGGAAGTAACGGTGCCGCAGGGCGCCACCGCCGGCGCCATTACCGTGCAAACCAATTTCGGCAAGGCCAAATCGGCGTTCCTCTTCCGCGACGACCGCAATGTGCTGCTCGACTTCGACACCAAACTGCACGAAACCTGGACGGCGCCTATTGCACAAGCCAGTTCGAACCCCGACCCGGCGCCTTGCTCGGGCAATTATGCCTATTTCAAAACCGCTTCCGACGGCGCCTGGCAATGGGCCAACGAACTGACCATGCAATACTGGGCGCCGCGCGGCCGGGGGAATGTGCCGGTAGCCACGGGTAATGTGAACGACCTGGTGTTCAAGTTCGAATGCAACGTGCCGGATGAATGGAAAGACGTGCGGATGGAGATCTTTTTTGGTCCGTATGCCGAAGACCACGGCCGCGATGCGGCGGGAACCGTATTTGCGCGCTGGAAGCCCTGGAAAAACGGCCCGTATAAAACGGACGGCTGGATCACGGTAACCATCCCGCTGTCGGAATTCAAATACGGCAGAGACGACGCGGACAACGACGAAAACGGCACGAAAAAACTCGACAACCTGTCGAACCTGACCAATGTGGTGATGATGCTTTTCGGGCCGGCCAACGGTACCAATCCGGTGTACGTATGTATCGACAACCCCCGGATCGTTTCAAAATAAACTTAAATCAACTTGGCAATGAAAAATATAAACAGAACCATACGAACGCTGCTTTTAGCCGCCCTGGCTGTCGGCCTCCTTTTTAACGCGTGTAAAAAGGACGACGATACCAGCAACGAAATCCAGCTGCTCAGCTTTGGGCCCTCGCCGGTGCTGCGGGGCGGCGACCTGCGGTTTATCGGCACCCACCTCGACCAGGTGACGGCAATCGTGCTGTCCAGCAATGTACAGGTCACGGATTTTAAGACCAAAACGCCGGAACTCCTGGTCATCACGGTGCCCGACGCCACGGTAACCGGCAAAATCGTGTTGAAAACGCCGCAGGGCGACATTACCACGAAAACCATCCTCACCATTTCGGAACCGATCGCCATTACCTCGTTCAGCCCCACCAAAATCCGGCCCGGCGAGGTACTGACCATCAACGGCACCTACCTGAACCTGGTCAAAGCGGTCCTTTTCAGCAACAAAAAGATCGTGGGCGACACGGCTTTCGTCAGCAAGTCGCAAACGAAGATCGAAGTGCGGGTACCCGCCGATGCGCAAACCGGCCTCATCGTCGTGTCCAACGGCGAAGCCGACCCGATCCTCGTGGAATCGAAAGACCCGCTCGCGGTGACCTTGCCCGCCGTCAGTACATTAACGCCCAACCCGGTCAAAGCGGGCACGGCGCTCACCATGGAAGGTACTGACCTCGACCTGACGAAAGAAGTCGTGTTCGGCGGAGGCTCCAAAGCAACCAGCTTTGTGAGCATCGACCCGGCCAAGCTGGTGGTGAACGTACCTGCCGACGCCAAAGACGGCCCGGTCAAACTGGTAGCCGCCTCCCTGGTGGAGGTGACCAGCGCCGACGCCGTGACCCTCGTGGTGCCGACGATCGGCAGCATCGCGCCCAACCCCGCCAAGAACGGTACCGACCTGACTGTCAGCGGCGCCGATCTGGACCTCATCACGAAAGCTACCTTCGGCGGCGGCAA
The DNA here is from genome assembly GCA_044230315.1 of Saprospiraceae bacterium. Taxonomy (GTDB): domain Bacteria; phylum Bacteroidota; class Bacteroidia; order Chitinophagales; family Saprospiraceae; genus M3007. Next base: position 1,540 of record JBGARJ010000067.1, on the reverse strand, counting down.
AGACGGCCAATTAATGGGCGGTTCGGGCACGCAGATTACGGTACACGTGCCTGTCGACGCGACCGAAGGCCCGGTCACTTTTACCACCGCAGCCGGAAAGACCGTGTCGTCCGGGACCCTGACGCTGGTCAAACCCGTGATCTCGGGCATCGCGCCGCTGGATGTGCAGTTCAACAACGAGATCACGATCAGCGGCAGCGATCTCGACCTGGTGGCCAAAGTGAAATTTACAGGCGGCAAGGAAGTGACGGTCAGCGGCGCCACGGCCAGTGAAGTAAAAGTGGCGGTGCCGGTGGGCACCGAGTCGGGGCCCATCACCCTGGTGACGACCAACGGCACACAGATCAGCTCCAGCCAATCGCTCACCATCCTGGCGTCCACCTCCGCCACCATTACCGACATGCCGGCCATGGCCAAACCCGGCGAGATGATCAATATTGTCGGGGTAAACCTCGACGAGATCACCGAAGTGGTGTTCCCGGTAGGCGTATCGGCCACCATGTATGGGCAAAAATCGGCCACGCTGATCCAGGTGGTCGTGCCGTTGAACGCCAAAAAAGGCGTGGGCACGCTCACGTTGATCACCGTGAACAACGAAATGATCACCTCGCCGCCCATCAATATCCAGGGGGTCGACCCGGTGGCCGATCCGAGCCTGGTCTTTTTCAACTTCGACAACCTGGGCTTGTGGTGGAACGACGCCGGCGCGCCGGAGAACGACCCGGGCCTGACGCTGGATGGCACCAATTACCTCCACGTCAACAAAGACTGCAACGGCTGGACGGGCTTCTTCTGGCGCAACAGCCAGAACAACTTCCCCGGTCCGGTCATCGGCACCAATATCGGCGGGTATGTGCTCAAGTTCGACGTCAATATCCTCGAGCCGATCACCGGCGGCGAGTTTGCCTGGCGGCTCAAAGGCTCCGACGGCGACTTCTGGTACCGCTGGAAGCCCTGGGAAGCCACCGGATCGTATAAGACCGACGGCTGGATCACCGTATCCATTCCGCTCACCGAATTCAGCGACGGCACCAAGCAAATACCTAACCTGGCGAACATCACTGAAGACTTCGGCGTAGCCTTCAACGCCGGCTCCTCGCACGTCAATGCCTGTTTCGACAACGTGCGCTTTGAACTGAAATAGTTGTACTTCTTTTCGAATTGGGAATATAGCGGGGCGCTTCCGGAAACGGAGGCGCCCAACTTTTTTCAGGAAGCCCGCGCAGGGGTTCAAGAGGTTTCAGGGTTTCAGGGGGTTTCAAGGTTTCAGGGTTTCAATAGGTTTCAGGGTTTCAATAGGTTTCAGGGTTTCAGAGGGTTTCAGGAGGTTTTCACAACCATAGATTGAAATTAAGTCAAGCAATTAATTGCTGGGGACATTTGAAACCCTGCAACCTCCTGAAACCTCTTGCAACCTCTTGAAACCTCTTGAAACCTCTTGAAACCCTGCAACCTCTTGCAACCTCTTGCAACCTCTTGCAACCTCTTGAAACCTTGAAACCTCTTGAAACCCTGCAAGCGCATGAAGGACCGCAGCAAA
>JBGARJ010000066.1:0-24725 GCA_044230315.1 Saprospiraceae bacterium | reverse complement strand
TGAAGATCATTTGTCTGAAGAAAGGCGTATGCCGTTTGTTCCCAGGCCTCTAACTGCGTGGAGTCGAGCGCCAGTGATTTTTTCCCCGTTTGGATGACTTTTACATAATCGGCGTACTGAACAAACATCTGAAAAGCCTTGCGGTAATACGTCAATGCTTCCTCCTTCCGTCCCATTGCGTCCAGAATGTCGGCGTAATTCTGGTAAAGGTCGGCCGGACTTAATCTACTATATTCCGCCTTGCCGGATTCCAACAATTCCAGGGCTTTAATACAGGCAATCTCGCCTTCGGTATATCGCTTTGAAAGGTAGTAGACATATGTTAGGTTTATCCAAGCGCTTAAAAAGGTGGGCTTGATCGCCAACGCTTTATTCAGCCAGGCGATGGCTGTTTCGGGCTGACCCTGTTGGGAATAATAATAACCCAGGTTGTTTAAAGCGGCGATGTTGGTGGAGTCACTTTTAAGACCTTCTGTAGTATAAAAAATAGCCTGATTGAAGTCATTCCTTTCTTTATAATAGTTGGCGAGGTTTATATAGGCGCATGGAAAGCAAATTCCGTCCTGATTTGCCGCATTGATTGCCCGAAGGAAGGCCGGGGCGGCGGAATCCAATTCTGCGTATTGCATATACACCTGCCCGCGGCTGTACCAGTACACCGCGGAGGTAGAATCCAATTCGAAGGCCTTGTCCAGGTAGGCTTCGGCGGTATCGCGGTTCGCGGCGTACAGCGCGTAGTCGCAGTAGAGCCGTGTCCAGGTAGGCGCCGCTTCGATGCCTTTTTTCAGGTAAATCAACGACGAATCAACCGCAGCAAAATTCCAGCGTTGCGTATAAGCCATCCACCAATACGCCAACGGGAAATCGGGGATGTAGGTCAACGATTCCCTGCATTTGGCCATTTTTGATGCTTTGTCGGTGGCCAGAAAGGCTTCAAAAAGTAATTTCCGGCCGATCAGGTCGCTGTAAAAATGATGGTTTTTGCCAAGGAGTTCTGCCGCGCGCCCCAGCAATCGCGGGTAGGTCGAGTACTCATGTCCATCCGTTTCGGCCGAAGTCAGGGTTTTGTCGACTCCTTTTTTTAGCAGCGTGTTCAAGACGCTCTGTGCATCGTCCTGCAGGGCGGCGGCGTAATTTCTTTTCATAAAGCCCCGAAGGGTGGCAAGCGCCTCATACTGAACAAGTTGGGCGTAATAATCCTCCGCGCAGTTTCCAGCCGGCTCAAAAAAGCGCTTTTCGGCCACGGCTTTTTTAAAGGCAAAATATTGCTCGCGGATGCTCGAATCCACCCCCGCGAGCACGTCCTCTTCGAACCCGCGTTGTTCCACCTGTGCAAACTGGGGCAACTGGCCCGACTTGAACTTTTTCAGGTCGGCTAATACCTCTGACGACACGGTGGCCAGGCGTTCGTTGCGGTTGCCCATCGTCAGCGGGAGCTGGCGCTGTGGGGCCGCCTCGCTGCTCACGTGGTCTTCCAGGTAGCGCCCAATCTCCAGGAGCGTTACCCGGCCGTCCTCGTCGCTGTCGGCCAGGCCGTAAAGGCCATCCACCAGGTAGTAACTGAACACGCCGTGCCCGCCCCACTGTTCGCCTTCCAGGCTGAATTCATCGGGCTGGCAACTGAGGATTTTGAGTTCGTTGGCATACTGCCGGGCCAGGTTGGCGGCGGTGAGTTGGCTGCCGCCGATCTGGCTGCCCGAAAGTTTACCGGCGTGGCATGCGTCGGCGATGACCACCACCTTGGCCTTGTTTTGCAGCGACAGCGTCGTGACGATTTCCTGCAGGAACGCCAGCGAGTACGTCCCCCCACCCATGTAGACGTGGGCCGGGGCGTCCCAGCAAAGCAAAAAACCCGGCTGGGAAATGGTTTTGCGCTCGACGTCGCCATGGCCGGAGAAAAAAATGACGACCTGGTCGCTTTCCTTGGTTTGCTCCACCAGCCAGTCCAGGGCTTCGGCCACGCGCCCGGACGTAGCGTTTTGGTTGGTCAGCAATTTGAGGTGATCGCCGTCGAGCGAGCCGCCGGCTGGCGAGCGCAGGAAATTGGCGAAGGCCTCCGCGTCGCGGTCCGCAAAGCGCAGGTCGGGGATGGCGGGGTCCTGGTAATCGGAAATGCCGATGACGACCGCCCTTGTAGATTGCGGATTGTTGATTTCCGAGGGCGGACTAAGGGGCGTGATACCTTTTTCTTGGGCGTGAAGGAAGGCTGTGGTGAAAGCAAAAGCAAAAAAGACAAGACTGGGTTTCATATTGAACTGGGAAATCGACATAAACAACAACAAAGGGTCGGTCAGAAGTCATTTTAGTGAATAATCCTGGTAAGGCGGGCTCCAGCGTTTCTCCCAACTCTGGAATTCGCGTAGCGAACGCAGGGAGTCGAGCAAGGGGTCTTTGACGGTGCCTTCCAAGCGTACTGCCGGATTGGGCACCCATCCAGCGTTTTCGGATAATTCGAGGTATTTTAGGGCTATTGGCAGTTCATTCATTTGAGCGTAATAACAAGCTAACCAAAAATAGGCCCATCCGTCGCCAGGCATAGCGGTCTTTACTCTTTCCACGAGGGCATCCGCCTCGAAATTTTGCCCGAGGCGATTCATGGCCAATAAATGGAAAAGATAATTCGGCCAGCTATTTTCCTTTCGGTAAAACTCAACTTGGGTCGAATCCAAAATTCGGCGCCAGCAACGGGTAGCGGTTTCGTGATCCCCCAAGCCTTGTCTGGATGCCGCATACTGGAAGAGCAGTTGCGCGTCGTTCGGATTGTTTATCAACTGCGGTTGAACCAGGCTGTCCGCCTGGGCAAATTGATTTCCCTTCAACAGGGATATGGACAGCTTTACCGCCATTCCAATGGACAGGTCGTCTCTTGGGAGAAGGTCCTGCATTGTTTTCAGGCTCATTTTATCATTGGCCAAATAGAAGCAGAGTATCACCCATTTTTGAAAGAGGGGAAGGACAAATTGATGCTTTGTTGAGTCGAGGATGGCGACGGCCTCGGAATACATCCCCTGGTTTGCGTAATTGTATGCCATATTCCATTGCATCGGAAGCGCGTAATTCGGATTGGGTGTGAGTTCTAGGCCTCTTTTAAACACAAGGTCGGCATCCCTGAACCTGTTCATCGTGGACAGGCTGGACCCGCCGAAAAGGCACTCGATAGGATAAATCTTTTCGGCTTTGTTTTTTACTTTGCTCAATACCTTTTCGCCCAGGGCGGCTTCCCAAATCCGGGCGCTATCCGGCAAGTGAAGCGCATAATAATTGGCCATCGTCCGCCCGTAGGGGATCAGGAAATCAGGATCCAGGCTGATCGCTTTCAGGGAGTGTTTCAGGCTCAGACGGTATTCTTGGTTGGCAAAAAGGCTCATCGCCACGGCGGCTTGCCCGAAAACCCAGCTCGGCGACAGTTCATCGACCTTATTTACCATCATCTTCAGGCTGTCGCCCTTGCAGAGGGTAGTCATGAAGAAATAGACATATGCCGCCTCGGGGTCGTAGCGCAGGGCTTCGAGGCCGAACTGTTTTGCGCTTGAGAAATCCTGCTTATTCTTGGCGGCGGCCCCCCTGAAAAAGTTTTCCTTTGTTTTGAGCGCGCTGTAAACGAAGTGTTTTTCGCCCAGTAAAGCCGCCGCTTTTGCGGTTTTCATGGCAATGTCTTCATAATCAAACTCTGCCCCAAGTACCTGCTGAATTAACAATTGGTTGGTTTGCAACAGTTTATTGATGAATTGCTGCCCTTCATCCATCAGGGCTGCTGCAAAATTCCGCGTCATTAACCCGTACAGATCAGCCAGAGAGGGCTCATTGATTAACCGCTCGTAATAGTCGTTGGCAGATTGACCCGCTGTCGAATCGGTGGGCATCAGGTTGCCACGTTCCAGCGCTGTGACAAACGCCTCGTACAAGTTACGCAGACTCGAATCGGCTTTGGCCAGTGCCAGGTCTTCAAAATTGCGGGAGTCTATCTTTTTGAGCACCACCGGATCGCCTGCAAGTTGTTTTCGCTTTTGAGCCAGCGCTTCTGGATTGACCCGTGCGAGCTGCATTTCCCGGTCGCCCAGAACGAGTGGGTTTTGCCGGTGCGGCGCTGCTTCCGCAGCAATGTGGTCTTCCAGGTAACGGCCAAGTTCTTTAACTGTGACACGGCCATCTTCGTCCTGGTCAGCCATACCGTACAGGGCGTCCAGCAGGTGATAACTAAATACGCCGCGGCCCTCGCCCCATTGCTCGCTTTCCAGGCTGAACTCGTTCGGTTGGCAGGATAATATTTTGACCTCATTGGCATATTGTTTGGACAATGCCGCTGCCGTGGCCTGTGCGCCGCCAAATTCGCTGCCGGCCAGTTTGCCTGCCCGGCAGGCGTCGCTGATAACTACAACCTTTACTCCGCCCTCGGCCAGTGTAGTGACGATGTCTTGCAAAAACACCAGCGAAAAGGCCCCTGCAGCGTACACTGCTGGCGGTGAGTTGTAGGTCAGCCAATACCCGCGCTGGTATTTGGTGACCTGCTCCACATCGCCATGTCCGCTGAAATAAATGATGGCGAGGTCGCCGGCTTTGCTTGCGCTGATGAGTCCGCTGAGTGCGGCGACGATGTTTCCGGTCGTGGCCTGTTCGTTCAGCAACGTTTTGACAGCGGCGTTGGGCAATCCTGACTGACCGGACGACAGCCAGGTGGCGAAGGCCTCCGCATCGCGGTCGGCAAAGCGCAGGTCGGGGATGGCGGGGTCCTGGTAGTCGCTGATGCCGATGACGACGGCTCTTGTCGCAGCGGGTGAGCGGGCGAGCGCGGGAGCAGGTGAGAGGGGCGCGACGCCTTTCTGCTGGGAGTAAAGGGAGGAACCAGTAAGGAAAGCGAAGAAAAGAAGCAGATTTTTCATTGCGCTAATTTTTAAATAACCCAGCCACCGGGTGGCTGGGCGGGGTTTTAGTCTTTGTCCAATTCCGGCAAGTATTGTTTCAATAACGATTGGAAAGCCAGGGCATGGTGGAGGAGTCGAAGGTCATAATCTGCGAGTGTGCGATAACTCACATTGCTACAATCTTTCACCAATGCCCGCTTCAGCCACTCCAAAGCCTCTGTTTCTTTTCCGGCGAGGGCGTAAAGGCAAGCCGCCTGGCGGTACGCTTCCCCATTGTCGGGCGCTGCTCGAATAGTCCTGTTAATAGTTCGCTCCATGGCTTCCAGACCGTGAAGGACATACTGCGCCCTGCCCACAAAGTTCATTATCATAGCATTCGGTGGATTGGGATAGTATTTTATGATTTTCTGAAACAAGGATTCTGCCTCAGCCCGCCGTCCCTGGGCGAGGTACAAATCCCCCAGCAAGCGGTAATAAAAGCAGATGCTGAGCGTATCGCCCACTTTCTCCTGGATGCAGTTTTTGTAAATTTTTTCAGCTTTGGATGGCTGTTTTGCCTGGCTGTAAAGAAATCCCAGAGTTTCACACGTAAACCCAGCTGATAATTCATTTCCTCTGATAACTGCTTGTATGGCTTTCTCCCAGTTGCCCTCAATCAAATAAACCAAACCCAGATTTAAATACGTGTTCTGGGACTGACCCTCCGACAGTTTTTCTGCCGTCAGTAAAACGGCTTCGGCTTCCCGGACGCGCCCGAGTTTCCATAAAGCATTTCCCAACTGGCTGTAATAAAAAACCGGCACCGCATCGGGGTCTAAACGAATAAGTTCCTTTATGCTCCGAACATACTTTCCCAGGAAATACAAGAACTTTTCATGTTTGCCAGCATGGTCATAAGCCAATCCTAAAAAGACATAAGTGGGGAAAAAAGTAGAGTCAAGCGCCACCGCCTTTTCAAAATACCGAATTGCCTCGTCTTCGGCAGATGCAAAGCCTGTAATATAGTACGCTACCGCGCAATGGGGGGCTAATTCAATGCTTTTTTTGCCATACGCTTCGGCTTTATCCAGTTTATACGTAGTGAAGCTGTGATACATAGCCAACTCCAGATAAATATAAGCCGCCGTTGAATCGAAGGTCAGCCCCTCGTTCATCTTGCGCAGGTAGGTAGCGTTCAGCGAGTCGACAGGCCAGTCTGGGTAGTTTTCCGCCCGGTAGGTTTTGGCTTCAAAGTAGCGCTGCCGGGCCATGAGCGGTTTGTAAAAAAAGTGCCCCTCCCCCAGCAGTTCTCCGGCGCGGGTGAGGTAGCGGTGGATGTGGTCGAACACGAAGGATCTCGACAGCGCATCGCTGACCACCTGCGGGTCGGTTTTGAGCAGCTTGTTGGTCACTTGCTGCCCCTCGTCCATCAGCCCGGCGGCGTAGTTGCGGGTCATGGTGCCGCGCAAGGGTTCGAGGGCTTCCACGGCCAGCAGCTTTCGGTAGTAGGCATCGGCGCAGGCGTCGGCAGGCTCCAGGAAAACCTTGTCGTTCAGCGCCTGCTTGAAAGCGAGGTATAGCTTGCGGATGCTGGTGTCCACCAAGGCCAGCGTCTCCTCCTCCAGTCCCCGGTTTTCGATGGAGCGGAACTGCTCAGGCTGCCCCTGCTTACCTTGCCGCCACTGCGCCAGCGCCTCGGGCGACACCAGCGCGAGCAAGGCTTTTCGGTCGCCGACTACCATTGGGGTCTGCTGCATGGGGGCGACCTCGCGGGTCACGTTGGTTTCGAGGTAGCGGTCGAGTTCGGAGAGGCTGACGGCGGCATCGGCGTTGCCGTCGGCCAGGCCGTACAGGCCGTCCACGAGGTGGTAACTGAAAGCGCCCCGTCCGCCGCCCCATTGCTCGCCTTCGATGCTGTATTCGTCGGGTTGGCAGGAAAGGATTTTGATTTCGCCGGAAAACTGCCGGGCGAGGTTGGCATTAGTCAGTTGCGCCCCGCTCCCGATTCCATCGGGGCTGCCCGCCAGTTTACCCGCGTGGCAGGCATCGGTGATGACGGTGACTTTTGCCTTTTTTATTTCGGAAAGCGTGGTGATGACGTACTGGAAATACACCAGCCCGTAGCCCCCGGCCATGTACATCTGCGCAGGCGTGTCCCATACGAGCAGGAAACCCGGCTGCCCGTACAGTTTGGCATCCACGTCGCCGTGCCCCGAAAAATAGACAATGGTCTGGTCATTTTCCTTGGTCACCTCTATCAGCCAGCCGAGTGCGGTGACAAGTTTGCCGAGCGTCGCGTTTTCGTTGAGCAGCAGTCGGATGTTGTCCCCCGGCAAACTGCCGCCCGCCGGGGAGCGCAACCAGTTGGCAAATGCTTCGGCATCGCGGTCGGCAAAGCGCAGGTCGGGGATGGCGGGGTCCTGGTAGTCGGAGATCCCTACCACCACCGCGTAGGTGGCCGAAGGCGAAGGGCCGGGAGCGGAGGGTACAACCGGCGTGGCGCCCTTTTCCTGGGCACACAGCCCGCTTGCAAGCAGCAGGGCGAGAAGGATCGGCACATTTTTCATTTTCATCCGTTTTAAAAAAAGGATTGCCCTGGCTGGTTTGGACCGGGGGCCGGATTGAGTCTCAGTCTTTTACCTGTTCGGGAAAGTGTTTTTTCATCAGCGCTTTCCAGCGTGCTGCTTGTTCGCGTAAATGCGCCAGGTCGGTATCCTCCTGCATCCACCGGTAGTTATCATATCCCGCCTGAATGGCCGCCTCCAATTTTTCGAATGCCTGGTCTGTCTTATTTTGCAGGCTGTACACACAAGCCAGATCGTAACAGGCCGATCGATCACCGGGCAAAAGGAGCAGCACCTTATTAAATACCTGTTCTGCTTCAGCATACCGGTTGGTATGCATATAAACCGATGCTAATAATCTGTTGGCCGAAATATGGTTTGGATCGAGTAGGATAAGACTTTTCAAAGAAGCCTCTGCCTCCTCGTACCGGCCGGTTTCGAGGTACAGGTTTCCGATATTAGTATACGCTCTGAAAAAGTTTGAGTCAACCTGAATCGCTTTTTTGTATGCGGCCTCGGATTCTTCGTAACGTTTAGTATCGTGGTAAATAGACCCCAGGATAGAATATTTATTGGCATCGTTTGGATCGAGCTCAATGGATTTTTTGGTCACTTGTTCTGCTTCCGTGATGCGTCCCTCATTGCGGTACGTATTCCCCAGACTGCCGTAGGCGTTTGCCGCAGTCGAATCGATCTGAATCGCCTTTTTAAATGCGGCCTCTGCCTCGGCATAGCGCTGTAGTTTATCGCAGTAAAGCACCCCCAAGCCGTTGTAGGCATCGTAAGAGGTCGAATCGATCTGAATCGCCTTTTTATAGGTAGCCTCGGCCTCCTCGTAGCGACGGGTTGCGCCGTACACAAACCCCAGATTGTTGTAGGCTTCGAGCATGGTTGAATCGAGGGCAATCGCTTTTTTGCATGCAATCTCTACCTCGGTATACCGCCCTGTATTGCGGTATACATTGCTCAGGTTGTAGTAGTATGAGGCATTGGTCGAATCCAATTGGATGGCTTTTTTGAATGCGGCTTCCGCCTCGACATACCGGCGAACATAATCACAGTAGAATATCCCCAGGCTATTATAAGCGCAAGGAAAACAAATATCTGTACTCGCACCTGATATCGTCTTGAGGTACCAATATTCCGCCGCTTCATATTTCTTTAGGACCGTATAAAATCGAGCCTTCTCATAGAACACCAGCACCGATGTGGAATCTATCTGCCCGGCCCGGTTCAGCATCTCTTCGGCTTTGTCGTCCTGTTTTGTCCTCCAATGGTAATATCCGTAAAGTGCCAGGTAGGGCACAATCCAGGCAGGTGCCTGCGCCGTCGCTTTGCTGAAATATAAATAGGCCGAATCGGCTTGTGCTGCCCCAAACGTGTACATCATTCCCACCAGCGCGTGCGGCATGTCGGGCTGCCACTGCAGCGCGGCGCGGTATGCCCGTCGCTTTTCACTATAAGTGGTCGCTATCTCCCCTTCAAAATAACATTTACGCGCCTGCAAGACCGCGTACATGTAATGCCCCTCGCCCAGCAGTTCGGCCGCCCGCTGCAGGTAACGCGGGTATTGGCTGTACAATACGCCCGTTTTGGTACTCGACAATATATCCTCGGTCAGGCCGGTTTTCAGTATGGTGTTCAGCACTTGCTGCGCGTCGTCCTGCAGCGCGGCGGCGTAGTTGCGCCGCAGCGTCGAGTGCAGACGCGCCAGCTTCGGCTCGGCGATTAACTTTTCATAATAGGCATCCGCACAAGCGCCCGCCGGCGCCAGGAACACCTTGTCTTTCAGCGCCTGCTTAAACAAGCGGTACAACGCCCGCACCGTGGTGTCCACGCCCGCCAGCACCTCCTCTTCCATGCCCCGCACCTCGATGGGCGAGAGCATCTGCATCTGGCTGGTGCGGCCAGCCCGCAGGTCGACCAGCAGCCTGGCATCCACCGCCGCCAGTCGCTCGGTGCGGTTGCCCACCACTACCGGCACCTGGCTCAACGGGGCCACCTCCGCCGTCACGTGGTCTTCCAGGTAGCGCCCTACTTCCTGCAAGGTCACGTACAGGTCGTTGTTCTGGTCGGCCAGGCCGTACAGCGCGTCCACCAGGTTATAGGAAAATGCGCCCCTACCCCCACCCCACTGCTCGCCCTCGATCGAGTACTCGTTGGCCTGGCAGGACAGGATCTTCACCTCGTTGGCCAACTGCTTGGCCAGGCTCTGGCCCGTCAGTTGCACGCCGTTGATATCGCTGCCCGACAACTTGCCCGCATGGCAGGCATCGGTGATGACCACTACCCGGGCGTTGTTTTGCGCCGAAAGCGTGGTGACATAGTCCTGAAAATCCCGGACGTTAATCGTTCCGCCCGCGGCGTAAGCCCGGGAAGGGGCATCCCAACCCAGCAGGTAGCCCGGATTGGATATCCGCCTGCCTTCCACGTCGCCGTGTCCCGAAAAGTAGATCACTACCTCGTTATTGGCCTGCGCCACCTCCAGCAACCAGTCCAGCGCGTTGACGATCTGCGCGCCCGTGGCTTGCGCGTTGACCAGCAAGCGCAGGTGGTCGCCGTCGAGCGAGCCGCCCGCCGGCGAGCGCAGGAAGTTGGCGAAGGCTTCAGCGTCCCGGTCGGCAAAGCGCAGGTCGGGGATGGCGGGGTCCCAGTAGTCGGATATCCCTACCACCACCGCGTAGGTTTGGCCCGCATCAGGGGTTGCAGCCGGTATGACGGGGTTGATGCCTTTGGGGTCCTGAGCCGCCAAACAACCCCATAGGCAGCCATAGAACAAGGAAAGGGCAATTTGTTTTCGCATAGTATAGCAAATCGTTGTCGAAAAATACCTGGTCCAGCGTTTGTGTTCCACACCGCCGCGCCGGATTCCAGGGGTCACCTGGTTTTTGGGGGCAGCGGTAGTTTATGGGGTATTAGGCCGTCTTGTCCACTTAGCCGGGGCAGTCTTCCGGTGCGGCTATTCGCTACCCCAACCCGGCGGAAAATGCTTGGCCATCAAGGCGTTGAAGCGTTTCGTTTTGCGGAGCGATTTGAACAACGGCTCCTGGAAAATGGCCCTGGCGTCGCCAAACCAGTTGTCGAGCGCCTTTTCCAGCCAATCGAGGGCCTCGCGGGTCTTCCCGTTCCGGGCCGCCAGCAAAGCGAAGCCGTATTCGCCCCAAAAGCCTTTCGGGCGCATATCGAGCGCTTGTTGGAAAGCGGCAGCGGCCTCACGCTGGCGGTCTTGGCGCAGGTAAGATTTGCCGTAGAGGTACCAGGCTTCTTCCTTGTGCGAGCGTTCCTCGCCGAAACCGCTTTTATAATCGATGGCTTGCCGATACAGCGAATCGGCCGCTGCGTAGCGGCCCTGCCGGCTGGCGATTTCACCGAGCCAGGCAAAATCGTTGATAAACATGGGGTTGGGCGTCGGGTCGGACGCAAGCGATTTTTCAAAAGCAGCCATAGCTTCCGGCAAGCGGTTTTGCGCCAGCCGGACTTTCCCCAGCATGTGCAGAATACAGGTCTGGGTAAACGGAGTCAGTTTTTCGGCCAGGTATTGTTGGGCCGCTTGTTCAGCGGCCTCGTATTGTCCCGCCAAACCGAGCGCATCCACCAGCGCTGCCGCCCGGTAGCCGCGCTGTGATTCGGTGCTGCCTTCAATCTGCCGGCGAATCCAGGGTACCGCAGCCGGGCCCGGGTGCAGGTAGGCATAACACAAGGACCAAAAGTTGACGGCCCAGTTGTTGGGCGAAGGGTTGCGCTCCACACTTTGCTGTGCGCTGGCTTCCACGGCCGCGAAGTCGCCTTTTTCAAAATACTGGACAAATACCAGGATGACATAGGCATTGAACAGGTCGGGTTTTTCGTCGATCATCTTTTGGGCCACGGCGATCGCCTCATCATCGCGCTTCTGGTAAAACCGCAAAAAGCCGAGTTTTTCCTGTGCCAGGTAGGAGTTGGGAAGGATCTCTAAGGCACGTTGCAGCCAGCGATCGGCCTCCTCCATATCGCTTTCCATACTCGCGTATTCGGTATGTATTCGCAGGAGAGGCGTCACCCAACCCGGCGATCGCTCTACGGCGCGGCTGCACCACAGCACCAGGGAATCGGTTTGATAGGGGTTGTTGGCCCAATACAGATCGCCGATGGCATCGTACAGATACGCCGCTTCGGGTTCAAATTCGATACCTTCGAGGTAAAGGCGTTTGGCCGCCGCTACCAGCGAATCGCGCCGGGCCGGCTGCACTTCTGTCGCGGCCAGTGTTTTGGCGAGGTTGTAACCTTCGAAGTAGCGCTTTTTGCTCATCAGCGAGCGGTACATGTAGTGGTTTTCGCCAAGCAGTTCGATGGCGCGCTTCAGGTATTCGGGGTATCGGGCGTATTTCTCGGGGTGATACTGCCAGTTGTTGCCCTCGTAGGGATCGTTGTCGAGCAGGGCGTTGATGGCCTGCTGGATCTCATCCTGCAAGGCGGCGGCATAGTTGCGGCGAAGCAGGCTGTGTAAAGGTTTCAGTTGTTCGTTCTGCTGAAGCTGTTCAAAATAATCGTCGGCACAGGCTCCGCGCGGTTCGAGGAAATCGCGGCGTTCGAGCGCGGCCAGAAACGCGCGGTAAATGCGCTGCGTGGCCGAGTCGGAATCGGCCAGGAGCGCCTCGGAAAAACCCTTCATGTCGGTACGGGCGAGTTGGGGCTGACCGGCGGATTGTTTGTTTTTGAGCAACTCAGCCAGGCTGGCGGCGTCTACGTGCGCCACGGTGAAGCTGCGTTCGCCGAGCACAAAGGGGGTTTGCGCGTGCGGGGCGGTCTCGGCCGTCACATGATCTTCGAGGTAGCGGCCGATTTCAAAGAGGTTGACCGCGCCGTCGGTGTTCCGGTCGGCCAGGCCGATGAGCCCGTCGAGCAGGTGGTAGGAAAACACGCCGCGACCCCCGCCCCACTGCGCGCCCTCCAGCGAAAATTCGGAGGGCTGGCACGACATGATCTTGACCTCGTTGGCAAATTGCCGGGCCAGGGCCGCGTTGGTGGTTTGAACGCCGTTGGCGCCCGAGCCCGCCAGTTTGCCGGCGTGGCAGGCATCGGTGATGACGATTACCTGCGCTTTTTTGTCGGAAATCGTGGATACGATATCCTGTAAATAGCCCAGAGGCAGGCAGCCGCCGGCCGGATAGGTAGTGGCCGGAGCATCGTGGCAAAGCAGGTAGCCGTTCTGCCGGTTGGTGGCCCGTTCAATATCGCCGTGACCCGAAAAATAAAGAATGGCCAGGTCGCCGGCATTACAGGATTCCACCAGGCCGTCGAGCGCGCTGATCACCTGCGCGGCCGTGGCTTTGTCGTTCAGCAACAACGCTATGTTCTCTTCGGGGACACTGCCGGCGGCGGGCGACCGGAGCCAGTCGGCAAATGCCTCGGCATCGCGGTCAGCGTATTTCAGGTCGGGTATGGCGGTATGCTGGTAATTGGAAATGCCCACCACCACGGCTCTTATCGATTGTCCAGTGGCCGCGGAACGGAGGGCGGCGTTCGGGATAGGCATTGCGCCTTCCTGCCCCTTTTGGAGCGTTTGTGCAGGAGTCTGGGCAGAAATCCGGAGTACCGCCAAGAGCATAAGCAATAGAAAAGGCCTGGTCTTCATGATGTCAGATGTCATTAATTCATGTCAATAGGAGCACAACAGGCCATGACAAGGTTAAGGGTGCTAGCACCCATCTCAAAACTACCTGTCGGGCCAAAATGGTGGCTATAGGTCAAATACTGCGTTAGTTTTTTTCAACGTGGAACCCCGCTACGATTCAAAAAACTGCTTCGACTTCAATCCACTCATTTTGACTCCGACGCCAGTTTTGAGATGGGCGCTAGGCATTGTTTATCAATGATCAAATAGTCCGGTACATTTTGCTGTCGGCGATAGCGTCGACAACATACAATTGGCCGGTTCAAGGAATTGTTGCGCCGTTTGTTCCTTCGATCTGAAGCAGGCAAGGCGCGGCACTTCCGCTCCAATCCGTACTAAAAATGCTACAAACCGGGCAGCCGCTCCAAGGTGATTTTTGACACGGCAATTTATTCCTGTACCAACCGACGTTCCGTAATGTACCGGTACTTGTTCACTCAAAATTACGTTTCCTGCATGTGGTTGTCTATTTCTATTACCGCTTATCCACTACTACCTTTCCGTCTTTCATTACCCAGCGCACGCCGTGAATCACGGCCTGGATATCCTGCAGGGGATCGCCCGAAACTGCCACAATATCGGCCAGAAAACCGGGCGCCACAGCACCCAGTTCGGTTTCTTTACCCAGTAGGGCCGCGCCGTTGACCGTGGCGGTCTGGATGGCCTGCGCCGGCGTCATCCCCGCTTTCACAAACCACTCCAACTCGCGGGTATTTTCGCCAAACCCGCTGAACAGCGCATCGGAGCCCATGGCGATCTTAACCTGCAACCGTACGGCCAGTTTGAGGGTTTCCAGGTTGCGGGCGGTATAGGCCTGCAGGTTGTTCACCACGTCCTCGTCATAGCCGTATTCCTCCCGGTGGTCCGCATAGTACCGGTTGTGATCTACGGTTGGCACATAAAAGGTGCCCCGGCGCACCATTTCCTCGAAGGTGGCCTGATCCACGCCGGTGGCATGCTCCACCGATTCGGCGCCGGCGCGGATGGCGTCGCGGGCGCCATCGGGCCCGTAAGAATGGATGGCCACCCGTTTGCCGGCCTGGTGGGCGATATCGACGGCGGCCTTCATTTCTTCGTACGTGTAGGTCTGGTAGCCGGTCACGTCGCTGGCGCTGCCGGTGGAGCCGTAGAGTTTGATCCAGTCGACGCCCGCGGCGATCTGCTGGCGGACGGCTTTGCACACTTCGGCCACATTGTCGGCCTGGCCGGGGTCATATTCGGTATACCACGGGTCAGGGGCCTTGAACGACACGTGCAGGCCGTTTCCGGCTACGAACAGACGGGGGCCCACCATGGCGCCGCGGTTGATCAGGTCGCGCATGGCGAGGTCCATGCCCGCCCAGGAGCCCAGATCGCGCGCAGTGGTTACGCCCGCCTCCAGGGTCTTGCGGGCGCTTTCCTGCGACAGGAACACCATCACAGGGGGCGACAAGCGCTCGTAGGTCTTCCAGGGATTGGTGCCGGGCGCTTTATCCCAGTAAAAGGTCATGTGGGTGTGCGCGTCGATCAGCCCGGGCAGGGCGGTGAGGGGCCGGAGGTCGATGAGGGCGGTATTGGGGGGGATGTTTTCGGCACCGGAAGCCACTGTTTTGATCCGGTTGCCTTCGACTACCACGATGGCGTCTGCGATCACATTTCCCTGACCGGTGATCAGTTTGCCAAAGCGGAGGGTGGTGGTTTGGGCGTTGGGTGTCATGCCGAAGCAGAGGGCGAGCAGGCAGGTGAGCAGAACGGCTTTCATTGCAACATTTATGGTTTGATTTTCGTACGAATTTGACTTGAACGGGTGCTTCAGGCTACCGGTTTTCCCAGCCGGGCGGGGAGTGTTGGGTCAGCATTTCCCTGAACCGTTTGGTCTTTTTTATCTTCTTAAAAAGCGGCTCCATCCATATAGATTCCAAATCGGGATAAAAGTTATCAAGCGCTTTTTCCAGCCAGTCGAGCGCTTCCGTTTCCCTGCCTTTTTGGGCGGCCAGCAAGGCAAATCCGTACTCGCCCCAAAACCCTTTGCTGCGCAGGTCGAGCGATTTTTGGAAACAGGCAGCAGCCTCGGGGATCTGGCGCCGACGCAGCAGAAAATTGCCGTACCGGTACCAGGCTTCCTCTTTATAGGTCCATTCTTCGCCAAAACCGCTATCATACGCCACTGCTTTTTCGAAAAAACTCCGGGCGTCGGCGTCGCGGTGTTGCCGGTAGGCGATCTCGCCGAGCCAGGCGAGGTCAGCAACAAAGATGGGATCGGGTGTGGGGTCGGACGCCAGCGATTTTTGGAAACAATCGGCCGCTTCCGGTACCCGGTTCTGTTGCATCCGCATTTTACCCATGGCGTACCAAACAGCGGTTGGGCCAAGGAAGGGCAGGTTTTCGGCGAGCAACTGTCGGGCATAGGTTTCTGCTTCGTCGTAGCGTTTCGCCCGGGAAAGCGCTTCGACCAGAAAGGCGCCCTGGTACCCTCTTTCCACGCCCGAATTGACGTTCATCCGTTGTTTCAGCCAATCCACGGCCTCCGGAAGCGGATGCAGATAGGCATAGCAACCCGCCCAAAAATTGTACACCCAATTGCCGGGCGCGGGGTTGCGCTCCACGCTTTTTTCCGCAGCACGCTCCGCGGCCGGATAATCGCCATCCAGATAATAATAAATACAAGCCATCAGGGTATACGCATTGAACAATTCGGGCTTTTCTGCGATCATTTTTTGTGCCACCCCGAGCGCTTCATCGCGCCGCCCCTGGTAATAGCGCAGGAAACCGAGCCGTTCCTGTGCGAGGTAAGAATCGGGCAGGATCTGCAAGGCCCGGAGGAGCCATTTTTCAGCCTGTTCCTTATCCACCTGCACGGACACGTATTCATCGTATATGCGCAAAAGGGGCACGATCCATCCCGGCGACCGCTCGGCTGCCCGGCCGCACCACAAGACGAGTGAATCGGTCCGGAAGGGGTTGTTGTTGAAATACATATCGCCGATGGCGTGGTACAAATACGCAGCGTCGGGTTCGAAAGCGATGCCTTCGAGATACAGCGCCTTGGCCGTTTCCCGGAGCGAATCGCGGCGCAGGGGTTCCTTCTCCAGGAAGGCCAGGGTTTTGGCTACGTTGTAGCCCTCGAAATACCGCTTCTTGCTCATCAGCGAACGGTACAGGTAGTGGTTTTCGCCGAGCAGCTCGATGGCGCGCTGGAGGTAGTCGGGGTAGCGGCTGTATTTTTCGGGTCGGTACTGCCAGTTGTTGGCTTCGTAGGGGTCGTTGTCGAGCAGGGCGTTGATCGCCTGCTGCACCTCGTCGATCAGGGCAGCGGCGAAATTTCGGGTCATGACGCCGGCAAGGGGAGCGAATACCTCCTGGCGTATCAATTGGGTATAGTAAAGATCGGCGCAGCCGGCGCCCGGATCGCCCGCCGCGGCGAGCAGGTTCCCGGCTGCCAGCGCTGCCTTGAAGGCTTGGTACTTTCGCCGGTCGCTGGAATCGGCTTTGGCCAGCACATCCGTTTCCAATCCCTTCATGCCGACGCTGCCCAGGCTGCCGCTTTGGTTTTTTTCTGCGACGAGCAGTTGAGCCAGGGTGGGCGCGTCAACCCGGGCGATCAGGGTTTGTTTCTCCCCGGCGACCTGCGGCAATTGGGATTGTGCCGTTTCTGCCGGCACCGCATCTTCGAGGTAGCGCCCGATTTCAAACAGGGTAACCATCCCGTCGTTGTTTCGGTCAGCCAGGCCGGTAAGCCCCTTTATCAGGCAGAAGGAAAACACGCCGCGCCCGTCGCCCCACTGCGCGCCTTCCAGGCTGTATTCGTTGGGCTGGCACGACAGGATTTTGACTTCGTTGGCGAACTGCGTCGTCAGGTGCTGACTGGTAATCTGGGTGCCGCTGACCGGGTTTCCGGCCAGTTTGCCGGCATGGCAGGCGTCGGTGATGACCAATACATGCACGTTTTTCTGCAGGGAAAGCGTCGTGATCACATCCTGTAAATCGCGCAGATTGAAGGCGCCGCCGCTCATATAACAGGTGGCGGGCGCATCGCGACAGAGCAGGTAACCCGGTTGACTGATGGTTTTGCGCTCTACATCGCCGTGCCCGCTGAAATAAATAATGGCCTGGTCGCCGGCATTGCAATTGTCGAGCAGCGCATCGAGGGCCATAGCAAATTTGCCCAGCGTGGCGTTCTCGTTGGTGAGCAGGGTTATATTGTCGGCGGGTATGCTGCCGCCGGCCTTGCTTTGCAGCCATTCGGCAAATTTCTCCGCATCGCGGTCGGCGAATTGCAGGTCAGGGATGGCGCTGTGCTGGTAGTCGGAAATGCCCACTACCACGGCGCGGACCTCCCCCCGGCTCCCGCCTGAAGGAGGGGGAGACGCAAGCGGCGCCACGCCTTTGCCGGACTCCTGGGCGAAAAGCCCGAAACCCGGCAAGAGAAAAAGCAGTACTAAATGCCTGGTTTTCATACGATTGAATGTTTTGATCATGCTACAATTAGCGGTTTTCCCAGCCCGGCGGAAAGTTCTTCGCCAGCATCGCCTTGAAGCGTTTGGTTTTTCTTATTTTTTTGAAGAGCGGCTCTTCGTAAATGGGTTCGGGGATCGGGTACCCGAACGCGAGGGCTTTCTCCAGTTCGTCGAGTGCGGCGTCATGCGCCCCCTGCCGGGCATGCAGGCAGGCGAGGCCATAATGCGCCAGGTAGCTGCGGTGGTTTCGGTAGTCATTGGCTTGTTCGAACAACGCGGCCGCTTTGTCGGGTTGGTTTTGCGCCAGGCCATACTGGCCATACAAGTAGTGCGCCTCTTCCTGCGGCGTAAATACATCCATATAGGCATTATACGCATCGCCGTTGTAGTGGGTGCCTTTTTCAAAAAAATCTTCCGCGGCTTGCAGGCGGCCGCGACGCTGCTCGACCACGCCCAGCAGGGCATAGGTCAGTCCATGTAAGGCATTTGGGGTGGGGTCGATCGTCAGGGCGTGCTGCAACACGTTTTCGGCTTCGGCATCCCGGTTCTGAAGGATCAACAGTTTACCATACAGCGTTTGGGTCCAGACATGATAAAAGGTAGTGATCCTTAGGGAATCCTCCAGCCGGATGTAGGTCAGCGCTTCGGCGTCATGCCGAAAAAGGATTAAGCCGCTGACCAATCCCGCAATCGATTCACTCCAACTGGCATCGGATACATAGCCGGTGCATTCGGCGATCTTTCCTTTTAGAAACCGGATCGCATCCGCCGCACGGCGCTGCCGAAACAAGGCCTCGCCATAATCAGCAATTGCCCAGGAGCAAGGGTTGAAATCGAGGGAGCGGTGCGCCCACTTTTCCTGGTTTTCCGGCTCGCAACGGATCCAGTACGTGCGCCCCAGGGTGGCATACGCGTTGAACAGTTCGGGCTTCATATCGATCATTTTCAGGCAGATGGCGATGGCGTCATCCGTTTGGTTGCGCCATTGATTCAGCCAGGCCAGGCGCTCGAGGGTTAAATACGAATCGGGGGCTTTTTCCAGGGCCCGGAGCAGCCATTGTTCCGCCGTCTGGTAATCGTTTTTGGCAAGGCTGTATTCGTACGACAAGTCCAGAAAAGGCAACAGCCAGTTCGGCGCTTTTTCCATTGCCTGCTGACAATAGTACCGCACCGAGTCGGTCGCTGCGGGATAGTTGAACTGGTACAGCACCGCGATGGCGTGGTACAGGTAAGCCGCGTTGCTGTCGAGCCCGATAGCTTCTAGCAGCAGGTCCTTGGCCTGCCGGCGCAAGCCTTGCAGATGGGTGGAATCCTTTTGGGCGGCCAGATTGTTGCGCGTCAGCAGGTAGGCTTGGAAGTAGCATTTTTTAGCCTGCAAAGCGGGGTATAAGTAATGTTGCTTGCCAAGCAGTTCTATGGCGTGTTCCAAATAACGCGGGTACTGGGCGTATTTACCAGGGTGGAATTGCCAATTACTCACCTCGTACGGGTCGCTGTCGAGGAGGGCATTGATCGCCTGCTGCACTTCGTTCTGGAAGGCGGCGGCCAGGTTGCGGCGCATGAGGCCGTGCAGGGGTTGCAGGTCCTGGTTGTCCGACAACAGGACGTACAAATCCCAGGCACTGGCGCCTTCCGGCTGCAGGAGGTTGCCGTCGTGCAGGGCTTGTTGGAAATCGGCGTACATTTTTTTCGTACTTGAATCCTGCCGGAGGAGAACGGCGGTTTCCATGCCTTTCGAATTGCCCGGTGCGAGCGCCATATCGGGTTCGCTGGCTTTGGCTTTTTTCAGCGCCGCCAGGGCGGATGGGTCTACCCGGGCGATCTCGGCCGTCAGGCTGCCCACCGCAAGCGGGATTTGGTTGGCAGGCGCGGCATCGGTCGACACTTTTTCCTTCAGGTAAGCGTCCAGTTCGAGGAGGCTAACGCGGCCGTCGGCGTTGCGGTCGGCGAGGCCGGTGAGGCCGTCGAGGAGGTGGTACGAAAAACAGCCCCGTCCACCGCCCCATTGCTCGCCCTCCAGGGAAAACTCGTTGGGTTGGCAGGACATGATCTTGACTTCGTTGGCAAACTGGCGGACGAGATTTTGGTTGGTCAGTTGAGTGCCGCCGATATCGGTGCCGGCGAGTTTGCCGGCATGGCAGGCGTCGGTGATGACCAGCACCCTGGCTTTGTTTTGCACCGACAAGGTCGACACCACTTCCTGCAAATATCCCAACCCGTAGGCTCCGCCGGCCATGTACACCTGCGCAGGCGCGTCGGAACACAAGAGAAAGCCGGGTTGATTCAGGGTTTTGCGCTCCACATCGCCATGGCCGCTGAAATAAACGACGGCCAGGTCGCCCTCCTTGCTGTCGCTCAACAGGCCGTCGAGGGCCGTGGCGAAATTAGCCATAGTGGCTTCCGTATTCAGCAGTAAAGTGATATTGGCCGGCGGCACATTTCCGCCGCCGGCGGACTTTAGCCAGTCGGCAAACGCCAGGGCGTCGCGGTCGGCATATTGCAGGTCGGGAATTTTGGGCGACTGGTAATTGGATATGCCCACCACCACGGCGCGGACCTCCCCCCGGCCCCCGCCTGAAGGAGCGGGAGACGCGAGCGGCGTGACGCCTTTCTCCCTATCGTCGGAGGGGTTAGGTGAGGTTGTTTGGGCGAATGCCCAAAACGGCAACAGGAGCAGGACGAACGGAATGATTTTCATGTTTTTGATGAAAAAACCGGGTGAACAAAAATACTAACGGCCAAATATGGCTATATTTGGCGGTTTAAACGGCCAAATCTAGCCATATTTGGATGTTGAAAAACAGCATCAAACACAAATTCACATGATAGACCGATTATTGACCGAACGAATCAAACTGCGCCTTGGCAGTAAAAAAGCCATCCTGATTTTAGGTCCCCGGCAGACCGGGAAGACCACCCTCGTAAAAAGCATCATCGCCGGGTACGAAGGTAAATCTGCCTATCTGAACGCCGACGAGCCTTTTGACCGCCAGCGCCTGACCGACGCCTCCTCCGCCCAGTTGCGGCAATTGGTCGGGACGAACGAACTGTTGGTCATTGACGAAGCCCAGCGAGTGCCCAATATCGGGCTGACACTCAAGATTCTCGTGGACCAACTGCCTGAAAAACAGGTAATTGCTACCGGTTCTTCGTCACTCGATCTCGCCAACACCATCAACGAACCGCTGACCGGCAGGCTGTTCACGTTTCACCTCATGCCCATCAGTTGGCAGGAGTGGGTGGGGCACATCGGCCCGCTTGAAGCCAACCGGGGGCTCGAACAGCGCTTGCTCTACGGCTCCTACCCCGACGTGTTGAACAATCCCGGCGACGAGCCTGCCATACTTACGTCACTGGCAAGCGGCTACCTGTACAAAGACCTGCTCTCCTTCGGCAACATCCGTCGCCCCGAAATACTCGAAAAACTGCTCCAGGCCGTTGCCCTGCAATTAGGCAATGAGGTGTCGTTCAACGAACTTGCGAACCTGCTCAAAGTGAACAAGGAGACCATCGCCAGCTACCTCGACTTGCTCGAAAAATCGTTTATCATCTTCCGTTTGCCGTCGTTCAGCCGCAACCTCCGCAGGGAAATCGCCACTTCCCGCAAGATTTATTTTTACGACAACGGCATCCGAAACATGCTCATCAACAACTTCAACCCCCTCGACCTCCGCCAGGATAGGGGCGCACTTTGGGAAAACTTCCTCGTCAGCGAGCGCCGTAAACGCAACAGCTATGCTGCTTACCTGCACAGCGCCTACTTTTGGCGCACCAGCGAAGGGCAGGAAATTGACTACGTGGAGGATGCCGGGGGCAAGATCTCTGCCTTCGAGTTCAAATGGAACGCCGCCCGCAGCGCCCGTATGCCCCGCGCCTTTGCAGAGGCTTATCCTGGTTCGGAGTGGTCGGTGGTACACCAGGAGAATTTCGAAGAATTCCTGGCGGGTTCAACCGCTTCGCCGACATTTTAGAAGTTGTTTGAGTTATTCTTGTCAGGTCAAAAAGGCATTTTTTCAAGCCATACTTCCCCTTTTTCTCAGTCCATAGTTCCCCACTATGAACTTCGAAAAACGGGTTGTCTGCCCTGAAAACCTGCTCTTTTTGCCTCTGCTCCGCCCGCTCCCGCAGGGCCGCGAGATCGGTGTCCTGCTGCATCCAGTCGTAATCATACCATCCGTTTTTCAGTGATAGTTCGAGGGCCCCAAATGCATGTTCAACCTGTTTTTGAAGGCTTCTGAGGCAGGCAAGATTATAGTAATTGCCGGCGCCCGTCGGGTCGAGTTGAATGGCTTTTAATAATTGACGTTCCGATTCTGGAAAGCGACCGGTATACATATAAACAAGCCCCAGGTTTCCATAAGCCACGGAATTAAACGAGTCCAATTGAATGGCCTTTCCCAATTGCTGTTCGGCTTTGTCGAGGCGCTGCGTGTTCAGGTAAATATTGCCGAGGTTGTTGTAAGCCATGGTTAAACTGGAATCCAGTTTGAGGGCCGTCTTGTATTGTTGTTCCGCTTCCGTATTGCGGCGGGTCTCATTGTAAATCATACCAAGTGTCACGTAAGCATTGGCAAAGCTGGAATCTAATTGAATAGCTTTTTTGCACTGCTGTTCCGCTTCAGGGTAGCGACGGGCGCCACGATAAACAAGTCCAAGATTGTCATAGGCCAAAGCTAAATCCGGGTCCAGTTCAATGGCTTTTTTGTACAGTTGTTCAGCCTCTTCCAACCTTCCAGTGTTCAGGTAAACCGTACCCAGGTTGTTATAAGCCATGGTTAAACTGGAATCCAGTTGAATAGCACGTTTGTACTGTTGTTCCGCCTCTGCGTTGCGGCGGGTCTCGTTGTAAATTATACCAAGTGTCAAGTAAGCATTGGCGAAGTTGGAATCTAATTGAATGGCTTTTTTGCATTGTTGTTCCGCTTCAGGATAGCGGCGGACACCCCGGTAAACAAGCCCAAGATTATTATAGGCCAAAGCTAAACCCGGATCCAGCTCTATGGCTTTTTTGTACAGTTGTTCAGCCTCATCCAGCCTTCGTGTGTTCAGGTAAACCGTGCCGAGGTTGTTATAGCCCAGAGCAAAATTGGAATCCAGTTTGATGGCAATCTTGTATTGTTGTTCCGCCTCTGCATTGCGGCGGGTCTCATTGTAAATCATACCAAGCGTGATGTAGGCATTGGCAAAGTTGGAATCTAATTGAATGGCTTTTTTGCACTGTTGTTCCGCTTCAGAATAGCGGCGGGTTTCGTGATAAATAAGTCCCAGGTTGTTGTGGGCTATAAAATAATTTGAATCGAGCTGAATAGCTTTTTTCAATTGCCGTTCCGCCTCGTCATATCGGCGCATATCCCGGTAGACAAGCCCCAGATTACTGTAGGTGATGGTATAGGTTGAATCTAATTGTATCGCTTTTTTGTATTGCCGGACCGATTCGGCATATTGTTTTTGCTGGCGATAAAAAACGCCCCGGGCATTCCAAATAACGACTGAATTGGAATCGATACGACTCCCTTGCTCTAAATACTTCCTCGCATTATCATAACGAACGAATTTGTCTGAAAGTAAAAAAGCCAAATCCGAATATAGTAATGTCCAGGAAGGATACAACTCTATCGCCTGCCGGGCATAATATTCCGCCGAATCGGGCAGGAGAAGGTTGAATCCGAACACATTGCTCATTTGCCAGTATACCTGTGGTTGCTCTGCCTGCCATTGAAGCGCCTGACGGAATGCGACCAAGGCTTTTTCACCTACGTAATTATCCGGATTTCGATTGGACAGTGCCAAAAGGTAGCCTTCAAAGAAACATTTCCTCGCCTGAAGAATCGGGTACATGTAATGCCGTTCACCCAGTAATGCGGCCGCGCGTTCGAGGTAACGCGGGTATACCTGGTATTTTTGCGTTTGGGATAACTTGGAAAGGTTAAGTTCGTTTAAATCGGTTTTCAACCATTTGTTCATCACCTGTTGAGCGTCGTCCTGCAGTGCCGCAGCGTAATTACGTCGCAAGGTGGAGTGCAGGCGGGCCAGTTGGGGCTCCGCTATCAATCGCTCGTAGTAAGTATCGGCACAGGCAGTAGCCGGCTCAAGGAACACCTTATCCTTCAGCGCTTGTTTGAAAAGCCGGTACAGCTCCCGCACCGTGGTGTCCACGCCGGCGAGTACCTCATCCTCCATGCCCCGGTTTTCGACAGGTGAGAGCATTAGCATCTGACTGGTTTTGCCAGAACGCAAAGCGGCCAGCAGTTGGGCGTCGACGCTGGCCAGCCGCTCGGTGCGGTTGCCGATGACC
This sequence comes from Saprospiraceae bacterium, assembly GCA_044230315.1. GTDB lineage: Bacteria > Bacteroidota > Bacteroidia > Chitinophagales > Saprospiraceae > M3007. The sequence goes on along the minus strand of JBGARJ010000066.1, from coordinate 936 downwards.
ATGGGCACCTGGCTGACCGGGGCCACCTCGGCGGTGACGTGGTCCTCGAGGTAGCGGCCCACTTCCTGCAAGGTGACAAAAAGGTCGTTGTTGCCGTCGGCCAGGCCGTAGAGGGCGTCCACGAGGCTATAGGAAAAAGCGCCGCGGCCGCCACCCCACTGCTCGCCTTCGATCGAGTATTCGTTGGGCTGGCAGGAGAGGATTTTTACCTCGTTGTTAAACTGCCGGGCCAGATTCTGGCCGGTGAGTTGGGCGCCGTTGATATCGCTTCCCGACAATTTCCCCGAGTGGCAGGCGTCGGTGATGACCACTACTTTCGCCTTATTTTGGACGGAAAGCGTGGAAATGATGTCTTGAAAGTCCCGGACGTTCATGGCACCCCCTGCCGAATATACCCTCGAAGGGGCATCCCAGCCAAGCAGGTAACCGGGTTGAGAAATTCTGTTGGTTTCTACGTCCCCGTGCCCCGAAAAATAGATGATTACCCGGTCGTCTGGCTTCGTGACTTCTATGAGCCAATCCAGGGTCTTAGCCAGTTGTGCACCGGTGGCCTGTTCGTTGATGAGCAGCCTGAGGTGGTCACCGTCGAGGCTTCCGCCCGCAGGCGAACGCAGGAAGTTGGCGAAGGCCTCCGCATCGCGGTCGGCAAACTGCAGGTCCGGGATGGCGGGATCCTGGTAATCGGAAATGCCCACCACCACGGCACGGACCTCCCCCCGGCCCCCTCCTGAAGGAGCGGGAGACGCGAGGGGCGTGACGCCTTTAGGTTCCTGCGCGGGAAGTGCGGCGGCAAGGAGCAAGAGGAGCAGGAACAAGACTTGGGTTTTCATGCGAATGGTTTTTTTAAACCGATTTTTATCAGGATCTATCAAGAATTCACATTCAGCGGCTTTCCCAGCCCGGCGGGAAGTTTTTCGCCATCAGGGCTTTGAAGCG
>JBGARJ010000065.1:0-25899 GCA_044230315.1 Saprospiraceae bacterium | reverse complement strand
GTTGTTGTCCGCTATGCCTGGGCCGACAATCCGGTGGGCGCCAATTTATACAACAAAGCAGGTTTGCCGGCTTCTCCATTCAGCACGGATTAGCCGGCCGGGTTGCAAAGGTGTTGGTGGCCTTCGTTAATATCCTAATTCGTATAATTGTGAAGCAAAGAAAAGGAGGAGGATATTCCGATCCTAATTAGGTGAGAAACCGTTTGTCAAGTGTGGAGCCTCCTTCAGTTTTACTCCGACGCCAATCTGGACAGTTCAAGAGGCTTCGAGCCTGAATCACGAAGATAGATGATGCGCCGTTGTATTTCTAAATTATTCATTTTTAATGTGTTAATCAAATGTTTGAATCCACTTTTTCAGTTTTTGTGGGCATAGACGTCAGTTGCGATAAGTTGGACGCAGCTTGGCGCAAGGGCTCGGAATGGGTAATGCGCAACATGGTCAACACCTGGCCCGAAGCCCAGTCATTTGCGGCTGATCTGAGGGCTCAACATCCCAACTGCTGCTGCATCGTGGAGTACACGGGCACTTACAGCAGCAAAATTGCTCTTGCGCTTTGTGAGGCGGGCGTGAAGGTCAGCCTGATTACCCCCATGCAGAGCAAAGCTTTTGCCACCATGAAGCACCGAACTACCAAAAACGACAAATCGGACGCTCGGCTATTGGCTGAATATGGGGCGTTCAATGCCGCTGAGTTGCGGTTTTACGCCCCGCCTAGCCAAGAACAGGTGCAGTTTCGGCAATTGCTCGACACCATCGAACAGTTGGAAAAAATGCGTCAACAGGTGCGCAACCAACGTCATGCCTACCAACAACTCCCGCTCCAACAGCAGCAAAAAGTCATTCTGCAAACTTATCAAAATACTGAAAATCAGTTAGATAAGCAGATTGATGGTCTTTATGAAACGCTCAAATCTTTGGACAACCATGATGAAGACCTGGACAATTCCCACCAACTGATGACCACTGTGAAGGGCATTGGCGACAAAACTGCCAACGTCATCCTGGCCAAAACCAATGGTATCAAAAAATTCCACAACCACAAGCAGTTAGCCAAGTTCGCTGGCATCGCGCCTACCGAAAAAACTTCCGGTACTTCCGTGCGCGGTCGGCGCGGCATCAACCGAAGTGGAAGCGCCTCTTTGCGAAAAGCACTTTACTGCGCTACTTGGTCTGCACTACGAGGGAACAGGGCCTGTAAAGCCCTTTTTGACCGCCTGCGTGCAAAAGGCAAACCCGTCAAAGTGGCCCTGATCGCAGTGGCTAACCTCCTAATTCGCCAAATATTCGCCGTCGTGACTACCCAAAAACCATTTGACAATGAACGTTATTTGAAAAACTGTGCCCCAGTGTGAAAAAAATCACTTTTTGCTACCTACGCAAATACAGTTCTTGACAAAGCAGAACTATGGTGTTTCCTTTTCCAACTCCTCTACCCGCATTTTGTACACGTATTGCGGGGTTTTGGCATACAGCGAACGGTAAAGTGCCAAGGCGCGTTCGCGGTAGGGCGCAGGGGAGTCGGCAATTTTACGCAACTCAAATTGAACGGCGGCTTCCTCGCGTTCGGTGCGGGCAAGAGCCTGCAGTTGCGACAATTGCCGGAGGGCCTCCGGGTGATTGCCTTCGGCGAGGATGATCTGAGCCCGCAACACATTGGCGGAGAAGGTCAGTTCGGCATTGCCCAGGGTGAGGGCGATATCCCGGCCTTCTTCCAGTAGTTGGCGTGCCGCCGACAGATCGCCGGCCTCGAGGTGGACGGTGCCTTTTTCGATGAGCGAGTTGCCCAGCACCAGCCGGTTGCCCATGTCGCGCGCGTATTCGATGGCTTCGTTGTAGTAGCCGATCGACCGTTCGAGGTTGCCCTTGAAGTACCAGTTGTCGCCCAAGGTATTCAGGGCTTTGGCAATTCCTTTTTTGTAATTGAGCTCGCGCGACAGGGCGAGGTTTTGTTCCTGGTATTCGGTGGAGCGGTCGAACTCGCCGATGGTCGACAGCAGGTCGCCGATGAGGCCGCTGGCAATGGCCAGCCCCTGCTTGTCGCCGAGTTCCTGGCACAGGGCCAGGTCGCGCTCAAACATTTCCATGGCTTTGGCATAGTCGCCCTTCTTTTCCCAAACCGACCCGATGCTGCCGATGCAGATGGTCATGAAAAGTTTGTTGCCGAGCTCTTCCGAAAGGGTCAGGCCTTTTTCGAGGCAGAGCAGGGCGCTGTCGAGGCTGTTTTTTTCGAGGTAGATGATGCCGAGGTTGGTGTACAGGGTGGTCAGGCCTTGTTTGTCTTCGGCGCGTTCGGCGATATCGATTTGTTCTTCCAGCCAGCGGATGCCTTCGTCGTAGTGGCCCTGGTTCATGAAGATAAGGCCGAGGTTGGCCACGATGACGGCGTTTTCAGCGTCGCGCTGGATGGACCGGTTGATCTCGATGGCTTTGGCAAACCAGCTTTGGGCCGAGGCGTAGCTCCCTTGCCGGAAGAAGAAGGTGCCCAGGTTGCCGTAGGTTTTGGCGATGCCCACCTGGTCGTTGGCGAGTTCGAAACAGGTAACGGCTACATCGAGGTGTTTTTTGCCTTCGGCGTAGTTGCCGCGCAGCATGAGGAGCTGGCCGAGGCGGCGGTTGCAGCGTCCGATCAGGTACCAGTCGTTGAGGGCTTTGGCGCGTTTGAGTGCGCTGCGGTATTCTTGTTCGCTTTCCTCCCACTGCCCGATGAGCTCGTGTACGGCGCCCTGGCGCAGTTGGAGTTTGACGAGTTTTTTGCTTTTTTTGGAACCCTCGCCCATGCTGCCGATGAGTTTGCCATAAAACTGCAGGGCCTGGCGGTTGAGGAAGTTGCGCTGCGCGTAACGGGCGGCTTTCTCCAGGTATTTATTCGTTTTTTTGGTTACTTCAGCCTGCTCATAGTGGAAAGCCAGGTCGACGTACCGTTCTTCCGAATTGGGGTAGATATGTTCGATGGCTTCAGCGATGAGTTGGTGCAGCTCGCGCAAGCGGGTGCGGAGTTGCATATCGTACGCCGCTTCGCGCAGGAGTGAGTGGCGGAAAATGTAGCGCAGCTCGTTCATGGCGTGCCAGATCTGCCATTTTTCGGCCGTTTGCACCTGCTCGCGCAGCACCCGGTCCAGGTCGCCGTTGCGCCGGGCAAATTCCTCCTGCCGGGCCATGACCGCCGACAACACCGGCAATTCGAACTCGCGTCCGATCACAGCCGCCGCTTTCACCGTTTCCTTCACCAGGCCGCTCAGCCGGTCGATCCGCGCCATCATGATCTGCTTGACGGAGTCCGATACCTGGATGTCCTGGTTCTTGAGTTGGAGTACGCCGTTCGTATTTTTCAACAAATGAGCCTCCTGGAAATAGTCGGCCATTTGTTCGAGGTAAAAAGGGTTGCCCTGGGTCATACGCTGGAGCAATTCGAACAGGTCGGCATGCAGCGCCCCGCCCAGCCGGGCTTCCGCGAAGGCCCGCAGGTCGTCGGGTTGCAGAAAATTCAGGTCGATCTCGCAGGAGGCGACCTGGAGTTCTTTCAACACGTTGGGGCGGAAAATATAGGCCTTGCTCCCATCGTCTTCGTAGCGGCTGGTGGCGAGGAACAGCAAGGGGTATCCCTGGGAGCGGCGGATAATCTGGGCCAGGAACTCGCGCGACATGTCGTCATACCAGTGCGTGTCTTCGAGTTCGATCACCGCGGGTTGCAGGATCGATTCGGCTACAAACAGGTTGGCCATAGCCGACAAAGCGTTTTGGTAGCGCCCGCGGGCGTCGAGTTGTTCCCACAGCGAACTGGGGTAGTGGATACCCACCAAGGCGGCCAGGATGCTTTGTGTGCGGGCAATTTCGCGCCGGATCGTATCGGCCTCCGGGTGCTGGCTTTCGGAGAGGTCGTACATCAACTCCAGGAAATTGGACTCGAAGAGTTCGCGGTTGCGCGCTATGCTATTGTCCGGGCTTTGCTCGAAGTAGTTTTTCAGGAAGTAGATGAAGGGATTAAAGGGTTTGCGCAGGATCTGGTCGCTCTGGCAATTCAACCAGCTCAGCGCCATGGTGTCGCGCATGGACCGCCGGAATTCATAACTCAGGCGGCTTTTGCCGATGCCGGCTTCGCCAAAAACAAAGGCCACGCCGGCAAAACGCCCTTCGCGCAGCGGCGCCGCAAATTCCTGCAGGATACGGAGCTCGGTGGCGCGGCCGTAATATTCGCCGCTGAACGAGGAGCGCCCGGCAAGGTTGCGCCCGCTGAGCAGGTACGTCGGGATCTTCTGTTCGAACCCTTTGTAGGCTTCTTCGCCGCGAAAAATGAACTTGAAATTGCGGTTGTGCTGCACGTTTTCGTCGGCCACCACTTCGCCCCAATCGGCTTTTGCCATCAGGCGGGCGGCGAGGTTGACGCGGGCGCCCACAGCGGCGTACTGGCAGCGTTCGGCGCTGCCGATCACGCCGGTAAAGGCCAGGCCCGAGGAAATACCGATCCGGTACCGCGCGCCGGTGAGGGTTTCGAGGTGTTGCAGTTCTTCCTGCACGGCGGCGATAAATTCGAGCGCCCGCTCGGTATTGTTTTCAAACGACACCGGCGCGCCGAACAGACAAAACATCAGCCCGCCCTTGTCGCCGAAGTCAATTTCCTTGAAATAGCCGCCAAAATTCAGGCTTTGGTCGAGTACCAGGGTAGCAAAATGGTCGAGTGTTTCGTGGGTGTCGACGCCCGAAAAGGACAAAAACACGCTCACCACATTGCGGAATTCGCCGGCATTGCCTTCGGCAAAGGTCTCTTCGGGCAAAAATTCGGCGACGAGGGCGGGGTCGGGAGCCGGTAGTTTCAGGCTGCCGGGGTTCGGTTTGGCCGATGCGATGGCATCGAGGTTCAGCCGGAAAAAACCGAGTCCGATCGGTTCGGACGGTACCGGCAGGTCTTTCAGAAACGCCAGGTACCCGGCGTCGCACACGACTTCGAGGCTTCCGGCTTGCACCTGCGCCTGCGAACATCCTTCGATCGGCATGCCGCGGAAATAATACCCCTTGCGACGGTTGCCGACGATGCCCCACTCCACGATGCCTTCCGAGAGGCCGATTTTGATCCCGATCTTATGCTCGGCCAGCAGCGATTCGGCCTCCTGCTGTTCGTGCACAAAACGGCGCAAGGTGGCCTGAGCGGTCTTCAGGATATCTTCCACCCCGCTGTCGACCGGTTTTTTTTGTGTGGATTTCGGGATGGGAAAAATAGCCGTGAAACTGTCGCCCGCGAAGTAGGGCATGAAGCCGCCTTGTTCGTATACCAGTTTTACAGTGGGCTGAAAAATGTGATTCAGGATATAGGAGAGCTCTTCAGCGCCTTCCGAACCTTTTTGCATCAGTTTTTCGGTCAGGCGCGTGAATCCGCTCAGGTCCACAAACATGGTGAACGCATGCAGCTCGCCTTGAAAATGGCCTTGGCGGTAATTTTCCTGGATAAAATGTGGCAGGAAGTGTTTCAACGTTCAGTACGGCGGTTTGTAGTGGGGCGCAAGTTACAATATTTTGTACTGCCCCCAAGCCGCCAATTCCTGCCTTCGAATTTGCCGGCCTTATCGGATTAACCAGGGCCTTACTTTAATGCGTAGCAGTACCCCAGGCGCAACAGCCAGCTGCGGTTGAAGGTCTTGTCCTGCGAATCGCCGGTATTTCGGTCCAGGTTTAATATGCCCAGGTGATAACGCAGTTCCAGGAATACTTTTCCGGGTTTCAGCGGGTATTCGCCGCGGGCGCCCAACTGCAGGGCCGCATCGAGCCGGTCGCCGAAGGCAGTGCCTTTCAGCGATACGTTGTCTTCAATTTTGGTATGCACGTTCCGGACGTCATTCTTTCCGCTGGCCCGCGTTACGATCTTGGCGCTGGTTGCATAGCCCAGACTGAAACCCGGCGCCACTGCCAGCGTCAGGCCTTTTTTGCCTACCGGCTGGTGGTACAGGAGCGAAAACGGGAGCTCGAGGTATCGGACGCGTGCATCGGCTTTGGCGACGACTTTTACACCATAGCTATACGAAGTTTGTTTTAACCGGAATCCGTGTTGCGTCAGCCCGAGTTCGATCTGCCAAGCGAGGTGCTCCGAAATCGGTTTGCCATACTGGAGGCCAAATGAAAATACCCGGGCCGGCAGAAACTCGCCGTCGAAGGCATCTTCGTAATTGATGTGTTGTTTGGACCGGCCCATTCCAAATGCAAACCCCAGCGTCGCGGGGCCGTACACCGACGAAATGCCGCCATGCCCCGGCGCGGTTTGCAGCGCGCGAAATTGCGGCGCCGGGGTTTGGGGACCGGCGCTGGAATCAGGGGCTGGCCTCAGGGCGGTTGCAATAGGCGGCTGCACGGGCAATGCGGCCCGTTGGGCTTCGTTGAAATGGGTAAAGGCCTTCTTGCGGTGGTTGGAGCCGATCCAGCCCACCACACCGCTGCCCAACATAAGCGCGCCGCCGCCGGCATACAGCCCTCCGTTGTTGAGTTTGCCGCTGATGGAATTATACCCGCCCACACCCATCATCACTGCGCCGCCGACCGCCAGTATCCAGTACAACGGCTCGAGGGATTTGGCCGCCTTCAGGTCGGCGTTGACGTGCGGATCGTTGATCGACAACAGGATTTTGTCGATGCGGGCCTGGTCTTTCAGGCGTTCCTGGCCGTAGTAAGTTTTCATACGTTCCTGGCGAAAGGTGTCGGCAGGGGCAGTTTGGGTTTGGGCGGCCAGGCGCTGGTTTAAGTCTGGCAGTAAAAGGAGCAGGAGGAAGAACAAGGTCTGTTTCATTTTTATGCGTTTTAATTGGTGACCAAAGCATGGGGTAGGGCAAACATGCCTTCTTAAAAGGCAATAGAAGGAGCTGCCGCGGCAGGCGCAGCTAGGAAAAATCTGTTTCCAGTGTGCTGTAAAAGAGTGGCTTACCTCAGCATAACCGGTATGGAGGCGACCCTCTGCAAAACGGAGACCGACACCCGGTACTGGCCGGGCGACAGGCCCGGCGGGAATTCAATTTGCTCCTGCACCAGGCCGTTTTCCCGGCGGCCCTGCGCGAGCACGGCGAGTTCTTTGCCCGATAGATCATACAACACGACGCGCACCCGGGCGGACTGCTCCAGGCTGTATTGCAAGCTGGCTTGCCGTTGGGTCGGGTTGGGATAAAGGGTCAGCGAATGCACGGCAGCCGGGCCCGCGTTTTTTACGGCATCAATAATGTTCCACAAGGGATATCGCCATACCCCGTAAAAGGCCGATCCGGCATACACATAATCGTTATCCATTGCCATCGTGTAGATCACATTGAGTTCGGGTTCGTCTGATCCGGGCATCCGCAGCCAGGTGTCGCCGTAGTCTTTGGACAGGTAAATACCCCTGTCGGCAAAAGGAGCGATCAATATATTGTCTTTGGCCAGTATGGTATAACACTGCCGGCCGGGCCCCGTGGGATCAACCGTGATCTTTTTCCAATTGATCAGGTCTTCCGACATGCCGATAAATGGATTATTATTGGCAAAGCCGCCGACGTAATACTTGCCCGCATCGAGGGTCATGTTCCACACCGACAAGCCCGTGAGGCCCGTATAGGCATGCGGCGCCCAACTGACGCCACCATTTGTGGAAGTGAAATAAGTCGTTATACCGCCACAGATCAGCGTATCGCCCGAAGCAAGCAGGAAATACAGGGTATGTGCAGGCGTGCCCGGCAGGGTGGATACATAACTCCAGCTCAGGCCGTCGTCGTCGGAGCGGAATATCTTTTCCGACGATGCGCACAGGAAGACGGCTGCGCCTTGGCGGGTGAGTATCCAGGGTGTTTCCAGCGGAAAATTCGTTTTAAATTCCGTTTGCTGCCAATCGGCTCCATTGTCGGTCGAGCGGAAAATCCCTTCGGGCGTGGCCAGGAGCATCGTGTTGGGCGCGATCAACACCTGCCGCTGGTAAATAAAAAAATAGGGCAGGCGCGGGATGCCGTTTTGCAGCAAGGCCCAGGTCGCACCCTGATCGGCCGAGCGGAGCAGGCCGGGGCTGCATCCGGCAACGACCTGGTTGTTTTGAACGGTCATTTGTTCTACGGTCAGTTCGTGTGGCGTCATGCCATTCCGCTCCAGTTTCCAGTTCAAACCGTTGTCGGCAGATGAGTACAGTCCGCCTTCGCCGTAAAGCACCACGCGGTTGCCCGACTGCCAGGCATAATTCGGCTGAAAGTCTTTTGCCACCGGGAAGTTGACTTGCGACCAACTTTGGCCGTCGTCGGTTGAGCGGTACAATTGATTAAAGTCGGCCATGAGGTAGATCGCGCTATCCGTGGCCAGGGCCTTGTAATGAACAGGCGGTGTAGCCGCAGATAAGACCCAGGCCGCATCACTTGTGGTTATGTGATACAGCACGCGCTGGCCCTGATACTGACTCATGAGAAATGCCGAATTGCCTTTGCGGAACAAATAGCCGCCCTGCAACTGGGCCGGCAGGCCGTTGTCCAGCGGCGACCAGGTCAGGCCCCCGTCCGGAGAAATTTTGACGCCGGGTGCTGCGGTATTGGAGGCGAAAAGGGTGTCGCCGATTTGAACGGCGTCGGTACCCGTGCCGGCAGGCAGGGTTCCGGCGTCCATCCAGTTTTTTCCGGCGTCATTCGATTTAAAAATCTTTGCCGGATTGTTTCCGGGAACCTGCACCCAGAGGTAATAACTGGGGCCGACCTTTCCCAAAAAGTAAAATTGTTGAATGTTGCCGGTAACCAGTACCGTATCCCAGGTATACCCTAAATCGGCCGACCGGTAAACCTTTGAGTTGGATATTTGAAACCGCTCGATGCCAAAAATTAAACTATCCTCGGCCTGATACCAGATAAGCCGACCGGACCGGGGTGTAATGTCATCCCAGGTATTGCCATTGCCGGAGCGATACAGTCCCAAAACGGAATGCGAAAACAAGGTGTTCCCAATTTGAAAAAAAACGCCGGGGTTAAAGGTATCGGGCACGGCAGTTAGCGATTGCCAGTCGTCAGTGCCCACAGGCCGGGTGAACATGACTTCCAGGCTGGAGGCGTATTCCCGGCCGCCGTACTGGGTAAAACCGGAAACGAGGTAGTGGCCTGGACCCGACATTTTTTGCCATTGTGCGTGAGCGGAGATGGTGATGGCCCACAGGCAGGCAGTCAGCAAGATGTGTTTTCGCATGGCTGATGGTTTCGTTATCGGTTGGTATAGGCCGGGCAATCGCCCGATAGTTTGCATTTCGACAGCTTTTTGCGGCCCGTTACTTCATCCATCCGCTTGATAACATTGCGCGCCGAGAATAATCCCATTTGCGGTATTTGTTCGATGAAATAGGTGCTGTCGGCGTTTAGCACGATGGATAGTTCGTCCTTATTTTCTGCTTTGGAAATGAAATCGTGCTTACCGGGTTTTAACATCGTATAAATGTACCGCTTTCCGTTTGTCAAACCAATAGGCCTGCCGTCGCAGGTAACGCGAAACCGGCGGATTGTCGCGCCGGCCATAGGGCGAACGAAATACACCAGGGCGGTTCCGGGAGCAGGTGTCATAGAGCGGAGTCGCTGCGCTTCCTGATCGGTAATTTTGGCAGTGGAGCAGGCGGCGAGGAGGGCCGTAAATGCGGCAAGAAAAAGGAATTGGCTGAAATGAAATTTGCGGATCATGGTTGTTTGTATTTTAGAACAGGTTTGGATTTTTATGCTGGGGCGAAAACGGGAAAATTTTAGTGCCGATCAGGCAAATTTTGCAGACGCATGCAGGCCATCCGCCGCGGTAGGAAGGAAAATTCTCCGTTGACAGTCCAGCGATGAAATCCCAATGCTGTTCTTTAGGTGAATGGATCGATCTTATGTGCTAAAAATTATAGTGCAAGGCGAGCCCCGGCGCCAGCTGGGCCGAACAGGTCAGGCCGATGCGCAGCGCAGGCAGGAGGGATGAAGTGTCGTACTTCGGGTTTGTATAAACAGGGCTGTATTTTTTCTTTCCCGACCCGATGGCCAGTCCGATAAGGCTCGAAGCGGCCGTGATGCCCAATACGATGGGGATGAGTTTCGAATCATCAATTTGCCCGCCGTAGGCCCCTGCATCGCGTTTGGCGCTCAGTACGCCGATCACACTCCCCAGCAGGCCGGCGCCACCCATCAGCAAGGCCCATTTTCCGGCTTCGGTGCCGGTTTGACGTTCGATGCTCAGTACGTTATCGGCAGGGATCGTTTGCGTTTTTGCATTGGCCGTGTTGGTGAATTGGTACACCCCGGAGCCGGTAGTCAGGTTGGTGAAGGTTAATTTTTCACCTCCGGCCGTCAGGATACGGCCTTTGGTCAGGTGGGCCGGCAGTTCGTTGGTTTGTGCGGTGACGAGCGGGGAAAGCGCGAAAAAGATAGCGAGCAGGCTGACATTGCGTTTCATGATTTTTGGCATTGAATGGTCAGGAAATAAGATAGGCGTTACCAGGGAACCTGGGCGCCGGGCTTTCGCATCGCCCGGTTACAACTATCATCGGCTCGCCATAAAAAAGGTAAACTTTTGCGGTCAATTTTTTCAGATCGGCTGCGAAAACTACCTTTATGCCCCATTTCTCCCAACCGTATGCAACAACATATCCGCACCCTGGCCGCTCAGTTCCACCCCGATGCCGTAACCTGCCGCCGGCATCTGCATATGCATCCCGAGCTCTCCTTCCAGGAAGTGCAAACCGGGCAATACATCGCCCGTCAACTGCGCGATTGGGGGGTAGAGTACAAACACGGGATGGCCGGCAACGGGGTGGTGGCGCTGATCCGGGGCAAAAAGCCGGGCAAGCGGGTGGTGGCTTTACGCGCCGATATGGACGCCCTGCCCATCCGCGAGGCCAATGTTGTGCCGTATAAATCGCAGAATGAAGGCGTCATGCACGCCTGCGGGCACGATGTGCACTCGGCTTCGCTGCTGGGCGCAGTGCGTATCCTGCACAGCCTGCGCGAGCAGTTTGGCGGCGCCGTGAAATGCATCTTCCAGCCGGGCGAAGAGCGCCTGCCGGGCGGCGCCAGTATTATGATCCGGGAAGGTGTGTTGCGCAACCCCGCGCCTGCCAGTATTTTCGGCCAGCACGTGCATCCGCCCCTGCGCGCCGGCATGGTGGGCTTCAAAGCAGGCATGTACATGGCCTCGGCCGATGAAATTTATGTGACGGTGAAAGGCCACGGCGGCCACGGCGCCATGCCGCACGAATGCATCGACCCCGTGGTCATTGCCGCGCAGATCATCGTGACGCTTCAACAGATCGTCAGCCGGTACTCCGATCCCGGCACGCCGTCGGTGCTGACCTTCGGCAAGATCAATTCAACCGGAGGCGCCACCAACATCATCCCCAACGAAGTGAAACTGGAAGGCACCTTTCGCACCATGCACGAAAAATGGCGTGCCGAAGCGCACAAGCGGATGAAACGGATCGCAGAAGGCATGGCCAGGAGCATGGGCGGCGCCTGCGAATTCAATATTGTAAAAGGTTATCCGGTACTGTTCAACCACGAAGCGCTCACGGCGCGTGCCCGCCAATGGGCGGTCGAATTTCTGGGGGCCGACCGGGTGGCCGACCTGCCTATGCGCATGACGGCAGAGGATTTCGCCTGGTATTCGCAGGAAATGCCGGCTTGCTTTTATCGCCTGGGCACCGGCAACCCCGAGCGGGGTATCACCTCGCCCATCCATACCGACACCTTCGATATCGACGAGTCGGCGCTCGAAACCGGCATGGGACTGATGGCCTGGCTGGCTGTGAAAGAACTGGGCGGCGCGCCGTAACTACCGAAGAGCCGCTTCCCGCAAGCGCTGCAGAAACGGCGAGGCGAAAATGAACGATTGCAGATTTTCGTTGTCGCTCTGGAGCACTTCATCGCGGTTGCCGCTCCACTCCAGCAGGCCGTTGAACAGGAAACAGATGTTGTCGCCGTTTTCCATCACCGAGTTCATGTCGTGGGTATTGATGATGGTCGTCATGTTGTTCTCAATGGTGATGCTGCGGATCAGTTCATCGATCACCAGCGCTGTTTTGGGGTCGAGCCCGGAGTTGGGTTCGTCGCAAAACAGGTATTTCGGGTTGAGCACAATAGCCCGGGCAATGCCCACCCGTTTTTGCATACCGCCGGAGAGCTCGGAAGGGTACTTCTGGTTGTTGCCCGTGAGGTTGACGCGTTCGAGGCAATAATTCACCCGGTCGAGCTTTTCCTTGGGCGTTTTATGGGTAAACATATCCAGCGGGAAGCGGATATTTTGCTCCACGGTCAGCGAGTCGAACAGGGCCGAGCCCTGGAACAGCATGCCCACCTGCATGCGGATGTTGCGGACTTCCTTTTTGTTCAGGGCGGTGAAGTTCACATCGTCGTACCAAACCGTTCCGCTGCTGGGCTGAAACAGGCCGACCAGGATTTTCATCAGCACGGTTTTGCCGGAGCCGCTCCGGCCGATGATCAGGTTGCATTTGCCGGCTTCGAAGGTGAATGAAATGCCTTTCAGTACCTGCTGGTCGCCAAACGTTTTAAACACATTTTCTGCGCGAATCATGGACAGTGGTGGTTTTAGAGTCTGTTTGCATTTTCATGCCGAGGCGAAAATGGAAAAGTTTTAGTTCAGACCAGGCCAGTTTTGCAGGCATATGCGGGCAATCCGCCGAAACATTTAATGCCGTATGCCATGAAATTCCAGACAGCCTCTTAAAGTGGCAGTGCCGAATACCGTTCGATGAACGCTTTGAGTTCGTCCACCATGGCCGGGGAGCCGATGGCGATGGTACAGCGCTGGTGCAATTCTTTGGGTTCCACATCGAGGATGCGTTTGAGTTGGGTGTTCATGGATTTGCCGCCGGCCTGCTCCACGATCATCGAAAGCGGGTTGCATTCGTACAACAGGCGCAATTTGCCTTTCGGGTACTTGCGGGTGCTGGGGTAGAGGAAAATACCGCCCTGGATCAGGATGCGGTGAATGTCGCTCACCATCGAGCCGATATAACGCAGGCCGTAGTTCTGGTCGCTGCAATTGTCGATATAGCGGCGCATTTCCAGGTCGAACTTGGAATAATACCCCTGATTGACCGAGTAAAACTGGCCGTTTTCGGGGATGCGCATATTGCGGTGGCTGAGGCAAAACTCGCCGATGCTCGGGTCGAGCGTGAAGCCGTTGACGCCCCGCCCGGTGGTGTACACCAAAATGGTGGAGGTGCCGTACAGCACGTACCCTGCGGCTACCTGCTTGTGGCCGGGTTGCAAAAAATCTTCCTTGGTAGCCGGGCCGGCGGGATCGCTCTTGCGGCGATAAATCGCGAAAATGGTGCCCACCGATACATTGACGTCGATATTGGAAGACCCGTCGAGCGGATCGAACATGACAACGTAGTTGCTTTTTTTGGAACTGACCGCGGGCACCTGCAAAATATCGTCATTCTCCTCCGACGCGATGGCGCAGCATTCGCCGCTGTTTTTCAGGCACTCGATGAGTTTCTCGTTGGCGTACACGTCGAGTTTTTGCTGCTTGTCGCCAGAGGCATTGTCGCCGCTGTTGGCTACGCCCAGAATATTGACCAAGCCGGCTTTGTTCACCTCACGGTTGATGATCTTGGCCGCCACGCCGATATCGCGCAGCAAGCCGGTCAGTTCGCCCGTGGCATAGTCAAAGTCTTTTTCCGAGCGGATGATAAACTCGTCGAGGGTTACGATGCGGTTGCCGGGTGAGTTGAAGGGGGCCGGTATGCCGTTTTCTGCCATTTTCTTTGTAGTAGCCATAGGTGGGTGGTGGAATTGGATCATTTGTTTTGCCGAAATCCGTCCGGGTGCAGTTGCAGGGACGAAAAAACGCGGCGGTTAAGGCGCAGACTGCCGTTCAGGCTGACCGCACAAAATTAAGCAAAACTTCCATGTTGGTCGAGTCGCATTGTTTTCAGCCGTACGATATGCGCCGGGCATTGTTTCTTATCCCACCAGGCTCCGATTCTTTCGGTTAACTTTGCAACTCTTTACTGCCTGTTTTTGTTGAAATTCCTTTTTTGCCGGCAGCCATTTTTCAGCCATACTCCTGTGGCTGCCCTGTCCTAAACAACAACTATGCGCCATCTCGCTTACCTGAACAAATTTTTCTGGAAATATCGCTGGCGGTTTTTACTCGGGATCGTGTTTGTCGGATTTGCCAACTGGTTTCGCGTATGGCAACCCAAGGTCATTCGCAATGCCCTCGACACGGTGATCGTGCAGGTGCGCCATTACAAAGAGACCGGCGGCATCGCTGCGCACCCGGAAGCCTTTCAGGAATTGGGCAACCAGATCGCGTGGTTTGGCGGCGCCGTGATTGCGCTGGCCCTGGCTATGGGCTTGTTCATGTTTTTCATGCGGCAAACCATTATCGTGATGAGTCGCCTGATCGAGTACGACATGCGGAAAGAAATCTTCGCGCACTACGAAACACTCGACCTGGCTTTTTTTAAACGCAACAGTACGGGCGACCTCATGTCGCGCATTTCGGAAGACGTCTCCAAGGTGCGCATGTTCCTCGGCCCTACGATCCTGTACGGGCTCGACCTGACCTTTCTTTTTGTACTCACCATTTCATCCATGGTGCGAGTGAGCCTGCCGCTCACGCTCTGGTCGTTGTTGCCGCTGCCTTTTTTGAGCATTTCCATTTATTGGGTCAGTACCATGATCAACAAAAGGAGTGAAAAGATCCAACAACAACTCGCCGTGCTCACCAGTACGGCACAGGAAGTGTACAGTGGCATCCGGGTAGTGAAAAGCTACGGGCAGGAGGAAGCGATGGGCCGGCATTTTGCCGAGCAAAGCGAAGTGTACCGGCAGAAATCGCTCGGACTGATCCGGATCGATGCTTTTTTCTTCCCGCTTATGATGCTCATGGTGGGCGCCAGCACGATCATCACCGTATTTGTCGGCGGGCTGCAAGTGGTAAAAGGCAACATTACACCCGGCAACATTGCCGAGTTTGTGATTTATATCAATATGCTCACCTGGCCGGTTACTGCGATCGGCTGGATCGCCTCGCTTACCCAGCAGGCGGCGGCCTCGCAAAAGCGGATCAATGAATTTTTGCAAACCCAGCCGACGATCGTTTCGCCGAAATCCGCTTCGAACGATACCGATGCCGCACCCCCGCTGGGCAAGCAGGATAATGGCCGGCAGGTTCCCGCGCCGGCATCCCGGTACCACGGCCATATCGTATTCGACAACGTGTCTTTTGTATACCCCGATACGGGCATCATGGCGTTGGACGGGGTATCTTTTGAGGTGCTGCCGGGCCAAAAACTCGCTATTGTGGGCCGCACCGGGGCAGGTAAAACGACGATTGCCGATCTTCTCCTCCGGATGTACGACGTTACCGGGGGGCGCATCCTGCTGGACGGCAAAGACCTTCGGGAGCACGATCTGTATCAGCTGCGGCGGCATATCGGGTACGTTCCGCAAGACGTTTTTCTTTTTTCCGATACCGTGGCCGGCAATATTGCATTTGGCCGCGAGGGCCTCGACCGCGAGGAGGCCGAGTTTTTTGCCAAAAGCGCGGCGGTACACCATGATATCATGGGGTTGCCGAAAGGTTATGATACCATGGTGGGCGAACGCGGCGTCACCTTGTCGGGCGGACAAAAACAACGGGTGAGTATTGCCCGGGCGTTTGCAAAGCACCCCGACATCGTGCTGCTCGACGACTGCCTTTCAGCCGTGGATACCCATACCGAAAGCCAGATCCTGGGCTACCTGGAACAGGCGCTCTCTGATAAGACAGCCATTGTGATTACCCACCGGATTTACGGGATGCTGCAGTTTGATAAAATCATCGTGCTCGAAAATCACCGGATCTCCGAAGCCGGCACGCATGAAGAATTGTTGGCCCGCGGCGGTTATTACGCCGAGTTGTTTGAAAAACAATCGGCTGGCGACATGGTCGAATAAACCGGCTGCCGGCTTTACCTTTGCCGGAAAAAATGTGCTGTTTGAGTTTTATGAATAAATATCAAGTTGGATACCTGCTGTGTGCCGGTATGCTGTTGTGGCTGTTCGCTTGCAAGAATCAATCCACTCCTCCTTCCGGTTTTAAAGTCGAAACCATGTCGTTTAACCGGCGTTACTGCGTAAATGACAACCAATGCGTCGATATGATTGTCATGTACCCTTCGATCACGGGGGGCGATTCGGCATCCATGGCGAAGTTCAAGGGGGTATTGGATAACTACATGACCAATCTGGTGGGAGGGCCCTCCAACGTGCCCTTTGAACCGAGTATCAGCTCGGCCGCCGATATGTTTGTGGAAGGGTTTATCAGTTACAAACGGCATCACCTGGATTATATGGGCAATTGGATAGAGCAATTGGTGACCGATATACCGCTTATCAATACCCGGATCGCGACAGCTGAAATGTCGGTAACTATGAATGCCATACCCGGGAGCGAGTATTCGCTTCGCCACCTCAAAACCTATGACTTTCAATTGGGGCGGTTCATAACGGTTTCCGATATTATGTCGGATACTGCCGCATTCCGGCCGTTACTGGAAAAGCACCTGTGCCAAACATTGGGGTTGAATGCCATCAGCGAACTCAAGACGAAAATGCATTCGAACTTCGATGCTCCGCCCATGCCCTTCCATGTTTCTATTTTGCCTGAAGGGCTTCACATCGCTTATAATTGGTTTGAAATATCAACGGACAAGATACCGATCACCGATTTTCGTTTGACATGGGAACAACTTGGCCCGCTGGCGGATAAAAAACGCTGGATACCCTGAACAGCGCGACTGTAGCAGGCGATGGCCTATGTTCCCTCAAAATTGTTTGCCCATGATGCTGGTGAAAATGTACTGCACTTCTTCCATCGGCTGTTTTGAAATCACAGGCAGTCTTTTTGGGGTGCGCACCGTGCACCGTTGTGAAACCTGCGGTGTTGACGCCGATGTGCCCGACGACCATCCGGTGGCGGTGTGCAAACGCGAAATGGAGGAATATTTTGCTGGACAACGGAAAATATTTGAAGTCAAAATAGACTGGAGTGGCACGCCTGAATTTCATCAACTGGTATGGGCGGCGCTGCTGCAAATTCCGTACGGCGAAACAGTAGCCTATTCCGATATCGCCAACCGCATCGGCCATCCCAAAGCGGTGCGTGCGGTAGGGTTGGCCAACCGGAATAATCCGATCGCTATTGTGGTGCCCTGCCACCGGGTTATCGGGAAGGCGGGCGAACTCCGCGGTTATTTCTATGGATTGGACACGAAAATGGCGTTGCTGCGCCATGAAAATCCCCGGCGCTTTGCCGAACAGGGCTCACTTTTTGAAGGGTAATACCGAGCCTTTTTAATGTTGTCTATCGGGTAAAATGCGCTGGCGAATTGGGAAGCGTGTAATCGATTTAACATTGGCGCCCGCACGTTCGGCTGCATGTATAGTCTTGGTTGCACTGGCGGTATCGCCTTTTTGCAGGTGTGCTTCCACGGCGACTGTCACGGCTTCGAGGTTTTTGGGGTCAGCCTTCAGCGCGTCGTTGGCAAAGCGCAACGCCTCGGTGGTTTCGCCAAGGCCGAGGTTCGCGCGGGCGGCGCCTACCCGCGCATCCGTGGTTTTGGTGCTGGTCGCCGCGCGCTCCAATTGATCCCGTCGGACTTGCAGCGCCACCGTACTGTCGTGCACTTCCTGCGATTTTCGGTCGAGCCAGGCGCCGTCGACGCTTTTTTCTTTTTGAGCCGATTCCACTTCCTGCCTGGCTTTTTCCGGTTGGTCGCTTTTCAATAAGGCTTCAATGCGCGCCATGTGGATGGCTTTTGCCGTTTTGCTGTCGGCCGGCTCGACGCCTTCCAGATCCAGGGCTGCCGCACGGTAGTCTTTTTTCTGCAAAAGCAAGGCGCCCCGTTTGGTGCGCGCGGCGTTGTTTTGGGGGTCGTAGGTCAATACCGAATCGTATTCGGCAATGGCCTTGTCGTACTCTTTCTTCAAGATAAAATAGTCGGCCAGGATCAACCGGGTAGAGGTATCGACCGCCGGGACGGAACCCGCCGGGAGGGCTGAGACCGCGACCGGTTCCAGTTGTTTGAGCACATCCGCTGCGATAGGCACTTGCATACGGTTGGCTAACACCATGTACAATAAACGGGTAATGGCTTTCACATCGCTGGTCCAACCGGCCTCTTCGGTTACCGACAGGAGGCGGCTGATGGTCGTGTCGCCGGCATACCGCACTCCGCCGGCGTCGAGCAGGCGGTAGCGCACATCCAGCGTGTAGTCTTTTTCGTTGGCCTGATTGACTTTCCCCCAAACCAGCATTTGGGCCTGGCAGTGCCGGGCGATCTCAACGGCTTGGGCCGAGTTTGGGTAGTCTTTGTCGATATCATATTTTTCATACACATCGGCAAGCGCCTTGGTATGCAGGCCGGGTGTTTGGTCCAGCAAATCGTTCAGATCGTCCGAGATGTCGAACTCAGGGCGCACCGCGCTTTTCTCCTTACCGGTTTGCTTAAAGGGCAGGATGACCACCCGCAGTTCGACGGAGTCGCTAAATTTTGGACAATCGTCGCCGTTCCCGAAAATGCGGATCAACTGCCAGACGGAGAGCCCCAGGGCGAGCGCAACTACCCCCCCGATGACATAATAGCGCCAGGCTTTTGAACTGTTGGGTTTGATGTTTTCCTCGAAGCTGATTTTTCCGGTTTCCAATTGCCGGATGATTTGCAAAGCATTATTAGCCAACTGATTGGTGCTCAGTTTGGCGTCTTCTGCCGTAACGATGCCCTTCAGCGTTTGCGCCTTGAGTTGGTACAGGTCGGCCTGATTGATGCGGGCAATATCGGCGAGTTCGCCGTATTCGGCGAATGCATCGAGCAATTTGAGCAATTGATCGTAGGCCTCTTCCAGGTTGCCCTGGCTGATAAGTTGCTTGATCGCTGCCAGTGCTTGTGACAATTCCATATTCGGCGGGTTGATGATGCTCCGGCTGTTGTTTGCCGGAAATATCCCATTAACGTCGGCGCTTAGTAAAGAATTTTTTAAAGGACGTTAGGGTCGCCTTAAATCCGGACCGCACCCGGCATGCAAATACGCGGGCAACCCTGAAACTGCT
This sequence comes from Saprospiraceae bacterium, assembly GCA_044230315.1. Lineage (GTDB taxonomy): Bacteria > Bacteroidota > Bacteroidia > Chitinophagales > Saprospiraceae > M3007. Next base: position 6,843 of record JBGARJ010000065.1, on the reverse strand, counting down.
CAAAGTAACGGTTTCAGCACTTTCCAGACCGTCTCGGCAACTATTTTTTGCCCTTCCACATTCGGGTGGATGCCGTCGGGCAGGTTAAGCGCCGGGTCGCCGCCTACATGTTCCAGCAGAAACGGGATCAGGGCCGCCTGGTTTTTCCGGGCGAGGGCTGGGTATAAATTATGGAAGGCCTTGGTATAAGCCGGCCCCAGGTTGGGGGGCGCCAACATGCCCGCGATCACAATTTTACACGCCGGATATTTAACCTTTACCCGGTCGACAATCGCCTGCATATTTTCTGCAGAGGCTTCCACCGGGAGGCCGCGGAGGGCATCGTTGCCGCCTAATTCCAGGACGAAAATATCCATCGGTTGCTGGAGCACCCAGTCGATCCGGTTTTTACCGTCGGCGGTAGTTTCGCCGCTCAAACCGGCATTTACGCACAGATAGGGCCAGCCGAGGCTGTCGATCTTTTGTTGGATCAGGGCCACAAAACCCTGCTCGGGCGAGAGTTGATAGGCGGCTGTCAGGCTGTTGCCAAAAAACACGATCGTCTTATGCCGGGCGGTTGCTGCGGTATCGGTGGCCGCCTGTTGCGGGGCTTTGCCTGCGGTAGTAGCGGTTTGGGTGCGTTTGTCGGGGCTACAGGAGAGGTTCCACAGGCCCAAAAAGGCAGCCAGGTAAAACAGTGATTTCATAGATTGGATTTGCTGCCTAACAATACAACAAACAAAAGGGTTTATACCCGGCGGTATAAACCCTTTACTACCCTGGTTGGCAGCGGTCACTTTGTTTCGGGCCCGGTTGCCAGCAGATTATCCCGCAGGTTGGCGAGGTCGGGCTCCATTTTCTGGCGGATGCCGCGCATAGCCTCCTGCAAAGCCAACAGGTTAGCCTTGCGGAAAGCGTCGGGCCCGGAATAACCATAGTAAAGCGCTACCGTCGATTTACCCGAGCCCGGGGCCCGGTAGCGGGCAATAACCTGCTGCCTGGCATCCAGAATTTCCATCTGCAGTTCCAGGTCGGTGCGGTATTTCGTGAACGGCATGCCCGCCAGGTTGGCGATATTGAGGGTAAGCAGCGATGGAAAAATCCAGCCCCACCCGGGTGCGGTCTTGTTGTAATAGAGCAGTTTGAACCGGACTTGCCCGTAGCGCGCGCCGCTTGTTTCCATGATATTATCCGACAATTCATTGCCCAGCAGGGTGAACACGTCGCGCAGGGGCTCGCCTACCTGCGTGTACACTTCGTACGGCGAAGGGATCCAAACCACACCGGCTACAGCGGCGTTGGTGACCGCGTCTTCCAGCATTTCGCCTGCAAACTGAGCGGCAAAACTTTCGGTATGCACTTTGAGGGCAAGCGGCGGCACCGGGTTGGAAACCGGACTTTGTTGGTGAAAATCGCTGATTTTTAACGAACGGCAATTGCCAAGGAACAGCAGGGCGGCGACAAACAGAAGATTCCTTTTCATAACTTAACAGGTCTTGGTTAACAATAGGCAACAATACTAACCCTACCGACAATGCCTGTGCAAGGGGCATTTTCCTGTTAAGTCAAGTTTAACCGCACCGGATTGTTGTGTTAAGCGGGTTAACACATAAGTGTCTGGTTTGCAGATTTTTAAAAAAAATGTTAATATCATTTCAACCGTATTCTTAAAAACTTTAACCCAGAGGCGGTTACCGGGGCGTTCGGTTTTGGTCAAACCTTTGCACTTTTGCCGGAAAGCCACGAACTGCGACCATGCCTCGTCCCTTGCGTTCCGTTGATGAATATGTGGCCGGTATTCGCGCCGGCGACCGGGTCATGCTCGGCCAGGCCATTACCCTGGTTGAGAGCGTTCGCCCCGAACATCAGGCGTTGGCGCAGGCCGTTATAGCCCAACTCCTCGAGTACCCGGCGCCTCATGCCGAGCAAAACAGCCTTCGCGTCGCCATCACCGGAGCGCCCGGCGTAGGCAAAAGCACGTTTATTGAGACACTCGGCATGTACCTAGTCGGACAAAGAAAAAAAGTGGCGGTGTTGGCCGTCGATCCTACCAGCGCGATCAGCGGAGGGAGCATACTGGGCGATAAAACCCGCATGGAACAACTCTCCGCTTCTGACCAGGCCTTTATCCGGCCGTCGCCGTCGGGCGATTCGCTGGGCGGAGTGGCCCGCAAAACCCGCGAAACGATTCTGTTGGTTGAAGCGGCCGGTTTCGACACGGTACTTATCGAAACGGTAGGCGTGGGTCAATCGGAAACGGCCGTTCACCGGATGACCGATATATTTCTCTTGCTTTTACTCCCCGGCGCCGGCGACGAACTGCAGGGTATCAAACGCGGCATTGTGGAAATGGCCGATATCCTGGTGGTAAACAAGGCCGACGGCGACCGGGTCCAACTGGCCAATCAGGCCCGTGCATTTTACCTCAATGCTACCCACCTGCTTCCGCCCAAAGCCAGTAGCTGGGCGCCCCGGGTACTGACCTGCAGCGCACAAACGGGCGCCGGGATTGCCGAACTTTGGGCTGAAGTGGAAAGCTATTGCAGCCAGACCCGGGCCAGCGGTTTTTTTGCGCAAAACCGAAGCCAACAGGCACAATACTGGTTTGAGGAAGCGCTGGACGCCGGGCTGCGCGCGGCTTTTTACCGGCACCCCGAGGTACTGGCGAAACGCGCCGCCCTCGAACCGGAGGTACTGGCCGGACGGATATCGCCCTTTGCCGCTGCAGCGGCAATGTTGCAATTGTTCTTCAAAAAGAATCCTGAATGATCGCCAGTGCCTGGTCGTAAACGGTTGCATTGCAGGCCAGCATTTCACCGCCATCAACAAAATTGCTGCCGCCCCGGAAATCGCTCACCCGCCCCCCTGCTTCGTGTACCAGCAGCGCGCCCCCCGCCACATCCCAGGCATTGAGGCCATATTCAAAAAATATATCGAAGCGCCCGCAGGCCACATAAGCCAGGTCAAGCGCGGCGGAGCCATAACGCCGCAGCGCCCGGCCTTCCTTCAGCAGGTGGCGCAGCGCCTTGAACCAGCCATCGGCCCGGCTGAAGTTGTGATACGGAAATCCGGTGGCCACGAGTGCCTGCCGCATCGTATCCCGCGCACTCACCCGGATCGGTTGGTCGTTGCACCAGGCGCCGCCGTCGCGCCAGGCATAAAAAAGTTCGTTGTTGGGCACATGGTGCACGATACCGAGAATCATTTCCGACTCGGCGCGCAAGCCCACACTTACCGAATAGTGAGGCAACCCGTACAAGTAATTGGTGGTGCCGTCGAGCGGATCGATGATCCATTGCAAGTCGGCCGACGGTTGCTGTTCCACCGTATCTTCTTCGGTGATGAAGGCTGCCTCGGGCAGCAAGGCATGCAGGCGTTCCACGAGCATTTGCTCAGCCGTCCGGTCGACGTAACTGACCAGGCCGTTGAGGTGTTTTTCCTCCACCTGTCCGGGTGGTACACGGCCGAATTCCATGCGGAGAAATTCGGCCGTTTCGAGTACCGCCAGGTTCGCATGGCGGGTGAGTTGTTCCAGATCGCGTTGTGGCATAGTGGGTGCAAAGGTACGGTTTTGGAACCACTACCGGCGGCGGCCCAGATCCTGCACCCAATAGGGGCCGGCTTTCCCGACACCGACATCCTGAAACTTGGGGTTCATCATGTTGGGGCAATGGTCGCGGCTGTTGCGCCAGGCTTGCACCACGGCATGGGCGGTAGGATAGCCTTTGGCGATGTTTTCGCCCACGGCCTGCCAGTCGTAGCCGGCCCGGCTGATGCGTCCGGAAAACTCGGTGCCGTCGATACTTTCATGGCTGAAATAGCGCCGTTGGTACATGTCGTCGGCATGCGCCTGCGCCGCTTGCTCCAGTTGCAGGTTCCATTGTAAAGGGCCGGCGGGTTTAAAGTATTTGCCGCCCGGGCATTTGCACCCGGTCGCCCGCAGGGCGTTTACTTCATCGAGTACATCGCGCGCCGTGAGGGCGTCCATCGAAACCGGTAATGCCGCGCCGGCGGTGGATTGCAGCCGCGTCTGGACGGCATCGGACGAGCAAGCGAGGGCTAGCAGAAATGGAACTAAAAATGCCAGGATTTTCATAAGGACATGCAGCATTGGATATGTCTGAAAATAACGCGCAAACCGGTTGGTATGGTAAGCGGGCGCGGCTTTAAATTTCAACCGCTGCACATTGGGAAGTTGGTGGAATGACAAAAATGGGCGTTGCGGCAACCCTCTTTCTGCCGTATCTTCGAATAAAAAATCGCCATGTTCTTCCGCGCCCTGTTCGCATTTTTGGCTTTACCCGGCGTTGTCGCCGGCGTGGTGCCGTACTTGATTTTGCGCAGCAACCCCGCTACAGTCGCCGGATACCGGGCCGGCTGGGTGCTTTTGGCTATTGGTTTATTGATCTTGCTGGCCTGCGTGCGCGAGTTCTATGTGGCCGGCAAAGGCACGCTTGCCCCCTGGAGCCCGCCGAAACATTTGGTCACCACGGGCTTGTACCGGTATAGCCGTAACCCCATGTATGTCGGCGTTTTGCTCCTGCTTGGCGGCTGGGCTCTGGCTACCGGCGTTCCGGCCTTGGGGTGGTACGCCGGCATCGTAGCGTTGGCCTTTCACTTCCGGATCTTGTGGTATGAAGAGCCGGTGCTGAACCGCCTGTTCGGCGATAGCTGGGCGGCTTACCGGCAACGCACCCGGCGGTGGCTTTGAAAACAAGACCGGAATGAAATTTTATTCGGATTGCAGGTCAATTTGTTTGTAATTCTCCCGGTAATTTGTACTGGTGGTTTAGAAATGCCAAACATCCTCTTGCGGGTTATTTTTGACAAATTCTAAAAAACACCCCTTAGCGATGCAAAACGCCGCGCCCTGCCGTATCTTCGCGCCAGATTGGCGAGCGCCGCTGTTTTTCCTGATAGTTAAGCGTTTATCGTCATAGCCACCACCACTCTTCACATATTGCCTAACCATCTAAAATGTCTCTCATGCAAGAAGTTGGACTTAAAAACCCGGCCGCTTCGCTCGATACCCTCGGGCTGAAAGGTTACAAAACCGCTTTTTGGAATCTCAGCCCTGAAGAACTGATCGAGCATACCTTAAGCAAAGGCATGGGCCAACTCACCGATACCGGCGCACTGGCCATTCATACCGGCGAATTTACCGGCCGATCCCCCGAGGATCGCTTTATCGTGGAAGACAGCATTACGCGGAATAAAGTACATTGGGGAAAAGTCAACAAACCTTTCAATGCCCGCAAGTTTGACCAGCTCTGGCGCAAGGCATGTTCTTATCTGCGCAAAAAAGACCTCTATGTGCGCGACGTGATGGCCAACGCCAGTGCCGATCCGTTGTTCCACCTGAACATCCGCGTCATTACCGAATATCCCTGGAGCAACCAGTTTGCCTACAACATGTTCCGCCGCCCGGGCAAGGAAGATCTCCTGCACTTCGACCCGAAATGGACGGTGCTTTGCGCACCCGGTTTCAAAGCCGACCCGGCTGTGGACGGCACGCGTCAGCACAATTTCGCCATCATCAACGTCAAGAAGAAACGCCTCCTGATTGGCGGCACCGGTTATACGGGCGAGATCAAAAAAGGCATTTTTTCGGTGATCAACTTCGTGTTGCCCACCAAAACCAACGCCCTGCCCATGCACTGCTCGGCCAACGTGGGCCACAACGGCGACATTGCGCTGTTCTTCGGCCTGTCGGGCACCGGGAAAACCACCCTGAGCGCCGACCCCAACCGCCCGCTCATCGGCGACGACGAGCACGCCTGGAGCGACACCGAAGTGTTCAACTTTGAAGGCGGCTGTTATGCCAAAACGATCGACCTCACCGAAGAGAAAGAACCCGATATCTTCCGCGCGATCCGCCACGGGGCGATCCTTGAAAATATCGCGTTTCTGGAAGGCACCCGGACGGTCAACTACGCCGACCGCGGCATTACGGAGAACACCCGCGTGTCGTACCCGATCCACTTTATTTCGAACGCCGTAGCCACCAGCAATGCCCAGGGTCATCCGAAAAATATCTTCTTTCTGACCTGCGATGCATTCGGCGTGCTGCCTCCGATCAGCAAACTGACGCCCGAACAGGCTATGTATCACTTCATGAGCGGCTACACAGCAAAAGTAGCCGGTACGGAAGTGGGTATCAAAGACCCGAAAACGACGTTCTCCGCCTGCTTCGGCGCCCCGTTCCTGCCCTTGCACCCGGCCAAATACGCCGATATGCTCGGCAAAAAACTGCGCAAAAGCAAAGCCAATGTCTGGCTCATCAACACCGGCTGGAGCGGCGGTTCCTACGGCGTCGGCAGCCGCATCAAACTGGCCTATACCCGCGCCATGATTACGGCCGCCCTCAACGGCGACCTCGATCATGTGGACTACAGTACACACCGGGTATTTGGACTGTCGATGCCCAAATCGTGCCCCAACGTGCCGGACGAGATCCTCAACCCGCGCAACACCTGGGCCGACAAAGACGCTTACGATGCCAAAGCCAACCAACTGGCCACCGAGTTTATCAAGAATTTTGAAAAATTCGCCGACCAAACCAAGGCAGAGATCGTAGCCGCCGCACCGCAACCACTTGTCATGGCGTAATCGAATGCGGAATGCGGAATACGGAATGCGGAATTTTTTGATTCCGGCAGTGCAAGGCAGGTATTACCGGGGTGGAATAAATTATGCATTCCGCATTCCGCATTCCGCATTCCGCATTCGAACTGTTTGTTATTTTTGTCTGATGAAACGATTTCCTTTGATTGCGCTGCTTTTGGGTGCGCTGCTTGCCTCCTACCACTGCAAGCACTCCAAGTATTCGCCAATGGACTTGCCGGGCGAGCAAATTCGCTTTGG
>JBGARJ010000011.1:0-145840 GCA_044230315.1 Saprospiraceae bacterium | reverse complement strand
TGCTCTTCCCCAATTCTTTCATCTCCCGGTAACTGATTCCTAACTCATTCATTGATTGCACATTGCCCAATTCAACCGCCTTCTCCAATACTTTTACACTACTGACTAAGTCTCTTACCTCCCGATAACTGATTCCTAACTCGGTCATCGATTGCACATTACCTAATTCAACCGCCTTCTCCAATACAGATATGCTTTTGTCCAAGTCCTTGGCTTCCCGGTAACTGATCCCCAACTCGTTTAGCAGCATAACATTCTCGGGCTGCTTTCCTACCGCGTTTTCCAATACCAATATGCTCTTGCCCAACTCATTCGCAGCCCGGTAACTAATCCCTAGCTCATTCATCGAACTGATACTGCCTAACTCAACTGCTCTTTCCAATACCACTATACTCTTGTCTAATTCTTTCGCTTCCCGGTAACTAATCCCTAACTCATTCATAGAACTGATATTGCCCAACTCTACTGCTTTTTCCAATACCTCAATACTTTTGCCTAGTTCCTTCGCCTCCCGGTAACTGATCCCCAACTCGTTCATCGACTGCACATTGCCTAATTCAATCGCTTTTTCCAATACCTCAATACTCTTGCCTAGTTCCTTCGCCTCCCGGTAACTTTTCCCCAACTCGTTCATCGATTGCACATTCCCAAGGGCTACCGATTTTTCCAACACCTTAATACTCTCCTCCAACTTCCCCGCCCGCCGAAACGCCATACCCAATTCGTTCATGGCGGAAGGGTCATCCGGACTGAGCGCCAGGCGGAATTGCAGCCGTTCGATGGTACTTTCGGCGTTGTCATCCACCAGTTGTTTTACGTTCAGGTCGACAAACTGCGGCCGCATCCGGGCCACGAAGCCCTGCCAGTGCGTATCGTCGTTTTCGCTGCGGCTCTTCTCAAAGTGGTACAGCGCCTTCTGCAGGCGGCTCAGCCGCAGGTCGCGGTCGTCGGCCGATAGGGTCTCGTAGTACGCGCCGGCGCACACATGGGCCGGTACCGATAGCCCGAGTTTGCTTTCCAGCACGGTGCGCACCAGCGGGTGAGCGCCAAACAGCCCGCCGGCCTGCTGGAAAAAGAGGTGCTTGCGGCGCCAGAGGGTATGGAAAGCGGTCTTGTCCCAGGCGGGCAGGCGCTCGTACACGCGCTGCGGCAAGGGCTCGGTGAAAGCCGCCGCTTCGCGGGCCAGGCGGCGTTCGGCCTCGGTGCCTTTTTGCAGGATCACGTCGAGCAGGCGGGTCATGAAGCCCTCGCGCTCGGGGTCGCTCTCGAGGTCGAGCCGGCCGATATGGGTCAGGGAAAGGTCGAAGTCGGGGTCGAACTCTTTGAGGCCCAGCAGAAATTGCCCGCCAAGGGGATAGCCGCGGCAGTGCTCCCAGCAGGTGTCGAGCAGGGCCTCCGTGAGGTCGTATTTGTCGGCAAAAACCTTTTGGTGGAACCCCCGGAGGCAATTGAAAAACGCCTCCCGGGGCAGGTCGGTGATCTCGCGGGCCTTGTCGCGCACGTCGACGCCGATAAAATCGGGCGGCAGGCTGCGCGAGATGAGCAGGGTTTTGCCCGCGGGCAGGTTGCGCAGGTCGAGGAGCGCCCGGTACAGGTGCGGGTCGCGCACCTCGTAAAAGTCGTCGAACACCATCGGCTGGCGTTCGCGCGCGGCGGCGTCGAGGAAGGCCTTGGTTTTGGCCGGCGGCGGGAGCAGGGCGATATCGCCGTAGCCGAGTTCGAGCGCCAGGCCTTCGAGCGAGTCGGCCGGACCGAGGCGGTAGTACACCGGCTGGGTGTCGAGCGTTTGCCAGACCGTCCACAACAGGTGCGATTTGCCCACGCCGCCCATGCCGTGCAGGAAGCGGAAGTTTTGGGCCGGGTCGCGGAAAAACTCGTTCAGGTGCGCCACGTCGGCTTCGCGGCCCACGTAAGGCAGGTCGAAGGTTTGGGGGTGCACGCCGCGGAAGGGCGGCGGCACGTGGGCGCGTTTTTCCCGGGCCAGTTCGGCCAGCAGGGCGGGCAGGGCATCCCAGGTGTCGATTTCCAGGTTTTGGACAAAAGGCCAGGTTTCGTTGCCGGCGCCTTTTCTGACCAGGCGGAAATGCGGCCGGCCCAAGTCGCCCAACAGGCGTTGGCCATACTCCAGCATGTACCGGGCCGCGGGCTCCATACCGAAACCGATGAACAGGATGGTGTGGCCGGCGATCAGGTGTTTGAGCAGGAATTTGCCCGGCGTTTCTTCATCGGTCAGCGTATCGAGATTCACTTCGCTTGTGCCGCGGTAAAGTTCGTCGTACTGATTAGGGAACAGGATGCAGCGCCCCGGATCTTCCTCCGCACATCCGTGCAGTTTGTAATAGAACGCACCCTCGTATTGATTGAGGAGTTGATTTAGTTGGTAGTTCAGGTGCGGTTGAACCTTTGGCACCTTACCTGGTCTGGCGAGGTCGAGGCCGGTATCGTAATTGGTCGTAATGATCTTGCGGCTGATGTCCCAAAGGGTATGAAAATCTTGCAAGGCCGGATCATTGCGCTCCCGGTTGATCAGGAACTTTTCAACGATCAGGGCATGCGCCGCCGGCGCAAACGGTTCGAGTTCGGCCAGCACCGCTATCGCGCTCCGGCGTCCTTCTTCCAAATCCGTTTTTATTGAGGCATACCGCTCGGGCTCCGATGCTTCCAGCCCGCGCCGGGCGATCTCTGTGACCAGTCCGTTCCAGTCGGGGAGGCCGAGGCGATGCTGTGAAAAACCCGCGCCGATCCAGAGCACCAGCTTGTCGCTGCGGATCGCCTCGAAGATGGGTTCTGGCAGGTTCATATTGGTCGCAATTGTGGGAACAAACGATGGAGGGCGGAAACAAAACTACGGAACAATTTCCAATTGCACCGCATCGCCCAGCCGCAGCAGGCCGCCTTTAAGCAGCCGGGCTGGTTGATTGCAGCAAAGGGGCAGAATGTGTGTGGGGTTGGGAAGATTTTTTGAATTTCCAATGCCCGGACATGAAATTCCAATGTCCAAGTGTTTAGATCGCGCGTAATGAGCGATTCGGTTCAGTCATGCAGACCTGCCTTCTGGCATACTTGGACATTGGAAATTCCTTGTTGGGCATTGGACATTCACATGTTATCGTTTATACCAAATGATAGCGCAGGAGTTGTCGTTTTAGGAACTGCTCCACCTGTGTCGAGGCATTCATTACTGACACTGAACGCTCACACCCGGATTGCAACCGTAAGCCTGAAAAAGCGGCAGCATCTCCCATCCGCTTTCCGGCATGGTAGCCGAAGTACTGTAATTAATGTAAACAGTACCAACCGGTGTGGAGCCACTTCCACCGACGTATAGGCCATATGCCCAGATCACCCATGCCGACGATTCATAGACAATCTGGACTTTGCCGTTTTGATGGGTATACCTCGGCTTTCCGTTAAAAGTTCCATTAAGATTGTATTGCCCGATCATATAATCTGCAATTCTTGGGTCGGTACAGGAAGCGCCTGAAACCAAAACGGTACTGCATCCGCTGGAAGTGGTAAAGCTCACTTCATTCCCATAGGCGGTGCCTTGATTGTTGGTGGCATAGGCGCGCACATAGTAGGTTGTTTTGTCGGTCAATCCTGAAATCGTACTGTTGAAACTACCCTTTCCGCTGCCATTTTGGTCATGGCTATTGGAAAGCGTCGGTCCGGGGCTGGTGCTCCAGCACACCCCGCGGGCGCTGACATCCGCTCCGCCGTCGTCCGTTACGTTTCCGCCGGTCTGCGCCGACGAGGAGCCGATATTGCTCACGGCGAGGGTCTGGACGACGGGCAGGCCAATCGGTATGATCTTGGCCGCTACCGACTTCTTCAAAAGGGTTGATTCGTAATCAAATACGAGGTCGAACGTAAAATCCTGGGGGGTGTCGGCGGTCGTAGTAAACGTTACGACAAGTTGATCGTTGACGACTTTTGTTTTTTTCAGGATGACCAGCGGATTGCTCACATTTTCGACCCGAAGGTAGGTGGCGCCTTCATTCAGTTTTTTTACTTTAAAGTCTTCTATGCCCTCGAGACCGGGATAGGCACTATCCAGAAACTTGGGTATGACGGATTGCAAAAAGTTCCAGGCATCGCGCGCCTGGTTCATCGCGCCCACAAAATCGACGACCACCGGTTCGCTTGAAGCAAGGTCGCCTTTGTACAACGTGCGCCATTCGACGGATGTAACCAGCGCATAGTCTTTATTGCTTTGTAGTTCAAATCCGTTTCTCGGCAGTATTTCATCTACATACACACCAAAACACTCCCACACCTGATCCAGCGAAATGACGTGCATGCTCCTTAACTTGTTAAAAGAGTAAACCGCTACACCGCCTCCAATTGCGGCCAGCACAAGTCCCTCCACCGTTCCAATCCCACTTTTCACTAACAGGTCGATACTTCCATAGAAAACCAAAAGGGAAGTAACAAATGCGATGGAATATTTCGTTACGGTAATCGCTTGCGCCCGGGTGAGCGGATGAATGCACCGGTTTATGTTGGTGGAGTCAATCAGGTCTAAGGGATTGAATGTTGAAGCAAAAATTTGCTCGTTTGCTTTTAAAAATTTCGCCACCACCGCTTTTTCCTGTTCATTACATACCGCCACCCAATTACGGGCGGCATTCGCATGGTATTTCAACCTTGAAATATCTTTGGCATAGTTGCTTGCGAAGGGCATGTCTTCAAGTGCCTTTCCAATTTCTTCCAGTTCTGTTTCCGCCGTAAATAGGCTGTCCAAGGCCCCTGCCAGGTAGCTGGCGGGATCGGCAATTGGCGCCGGCGATTGTATGGTCAGGTCAAGATTGAGGTAATCGTTGCCGCCTGCCGGGATGTGTAACACGTAAGCGCCCGCAGGTTTGTCGGGTGTTATGAAAAAACGGATATCCAGTACTTTTCCGAGAATTACCGTGTCGTAGCTCAAATGGCCGCTATCGTAAATGTCTTTTCGTACGAGCAGGCCAAAGGGCAGCGCTGCCCCTGAAAATTGCGGCACCGCGCTCATGTCGAGCGGTGAAACCTGCAAAGCATTCAAGGTAAGCGCGCCCAGATAAAAGGCGTTGCCATCCGCAGGGATCGGCGGATCGTTGTTTTCCTTTCGGCAGGAAAACAGGCATATGAATGCCAGGGTAATGAGTAGATGTTTTTTCATAGGACAAGGGAGTATTATTTGGGTGTGGAATAGGTTACTGATTTTATTTGGTTATATAAACTGACGGAACCCAAATATAAAGCCATTTAGGTTCGGCCAATACGCTGAATGAGCAGCGGCGTTATTCGTTAAAATCAGTTGTGGGAACAAACGATGGGGGCGCCAACAAAACTACGGAACAATTTCCAATTGCACCGCATCGCCGAGCCGCAACAGGCCGCCTTCGAGGATGCGCGCGGTGATGCCGCCGTGGCCGCGCATGGCGTTGTAGCCGCCGGGGCCGAGATTTTCCTCCATCCGCGAGCAGGGGTGGCAGTAACCCGTGCCTTCGAGCAGCACCGGTCCGATGCGGAAGCGGCGGTCGTGCAGGGCCAGCAGGTTGATGCCGCGCACCACGAGGTTGCGGCGGGTGCGGGCGGGGTCGATGGGGGGTTGGCCGAGGATAGCCGCCACGGCGTCGAGGTGCTCGCCCTGGAGGAGGGTCACGTGGCGCTTGCCCTCCGCGCCGCCGCTGTAGTGGTCGCCGGCCAGGCCGCTGCCGGCGCGGGCCTCCACCTCTTCCAGGGCCTGGAGCGGGGCGCGGCGCCCGGGGCGCACGCCGATCCAGGCCAGGCGGCCCGGATGCGGGAAAAGGTCGAACAGGGTGCTGATCTCCATGGTCTTGTTGCGGCGAAAAGTACGCCGAATTTCCGGCTGCCCGGGAAATTCGGCGTACTTTTCGCGGGGTTTTGCCCCTCACCGCATACTGCGCTTTTTACCATGAACGACGAAATCCTGTTCGATATCATCGATCTGCTCGACGCCGGCGAAATCGTGTACCTCCACCGCCAGACCTACGAAATCCTCTCCTACCCCGACCCGGGCCGCTACAGCGAAAGCGAATTCCTCGACCTCATCGATTCGGTCAAGGCCCGCGCTGCCGCCGAGCCCGACCAATTCGTCGTGATCGACCCGCCGGAACCGCGCGACGCGTACCATTTTATGGAAGATTTCATCTTCACCGTAGAAGACGAACACCTGCGCAACCGCCTGCTCGAAGCGCTCAACAGCAAGAAACCTTTCCGCTATTTCCGGGCCACCGTGGAAGACTCCCCGGCGCGCGAGGCCTGGTTCGACTTCAAGGATGCGCGCATGAAAGAATGGCTCCTGGAAATGCTGGCGCGGGTGTGGGACTGAGCCGTTTAAGGCTCGCGCAGCGCAAAGCGCTGGCCGGCCGCATTTTCAAATTCTACTTCCAGGGGGTTGCGCGTGGCCGGGATATCGGTCAGAAACCATTTACGCCCTTCGGGCACCACGATGAAAAGGCCCGTGTCGGCACCCAGTGGAGAGAAGTCGGGGCCGGGCCGGCTTTTGTCGAAGGGCAGCACGCCGTAGTCGCGGGCCGCGCGGGCGTTCCAGGCCAGTACATCGGAAGTGGCGATGCCGATCTCACTCACGGCGAGCAGCGCTTCGGGTCCGAAGGGCTGCTCGCTGCTGTTGTGCAGGTCGCGCCGGGCGATGAACTCCACGATGTTGCCCGCCGGATCGAAGAAGTACGTCGCCTCGGCATTCCAGTTGACAAAATCCTGGCAGCTGTGGCCGGCCGCGTCGCGGATGAGGGCCACGCCGCGGTCTTCGAGCCAGGCCATGGCGGCGCGGATCCGGTTGCAGGGGATGTTGAAGGCGAAATGGTAAACGCCGTTGAAATCAGGGTTTTCCCGAAAGATGACGGCAGTAGCGCCGGCCTGGAATGTTGCGGCGTCGGGCGTTTCGGTGCACGGAAGGCCCAGGATATCGCGGTAAAATGCCACAAGGGCGTGAAGTTGGGCGGTGTAAAGGGTAAGGGCTAGGAGGCGCATATTGTACGGGAATGATTAAATGATGGTTTTTCTACAACCAAAATGCGTTATTATTTCGGTCGCAATACCAGTATTGGCAGATTCCCATCACAATTGCCTTGCAATACTGGCGTTTGTGCATTCCCCGTGTCGATCATAGTATTGTCACGCACGTATTCAAACAACTCGTTGAGGGTGATCTGACTATCACCATCTATATCTGCTGCACCACGGAGCCCCTCCACCAAATAGTAGCTGAATACGCCTTGTTGTTTATTGTCCACTTCTTTTGACATTTCCGTAGCCTTCGATGAGGTCAGAATAGCGGTGCCGCCTTGGCTATCCTGAAGCCCTTCATAGTATGACTGGAGGATAGCCTCCACAGACCTCGAATCCTTCGTACCGGAAAAGCTACCCGAGAAACAGGCATCTGCAATAATGATTTTATATTTAGCCGGGCTGTGTCGAAGGGCGGCTGCCACTTCCGGATGAGTCAGTTTTGTGGATTCTGCGCCCGTGTAGTCCTGTGGCAGAAAAGCGCCAGGGCTACCATGTCCGGAAAAGTAAAATACGATCATGTCGGTGGAATCGGCTTTACCAAATTGCTCCTGCATGGCTTTGAGAATACCGGTTTTACTGGCCTTGTTGTCCGATATTAACTTTACCTGTTCACGCCGCAGGCCGCCGCCTTCAGTACTGAGCAAAAATTGCGACAATTCGTAAGCGTCGTTTTTGGCGAACTGCAACACGGGAACACTCTCATAGCGCTCGATGCCCACAATTAAAGCCCAAATACGGGGCCCAAACATGACATCAGGCCTGGCCGGCTGGATGGATGGTTTGATGGGAGTTTTCTTCACCGATTCCGGCTCAGCGGGCTGGGTTTGGGGGGCGCTGGACAACGGCAAGGCTTCAGAGCGGTTGGCGTTGTCTATTTCGGCGATATCGGCTATAAAGCCTAAATATTTTGATAAATCTTCTGTCGATTGAACGCTGAGGTTGTCCAAGACTTGTACCAATTCGTTCACTGCCGCGCGGTAGGCGCGTTGCTGACAATTATATTGGAAATACAATAGATGCAACAAGCTTTGACTAAACACCGTATCCTCCCCGGTACCGCTTATGCTAAAGAGGTTTCGCATATATGCACCCGTTTCGAGCATACCAGTTATGCCTTTTACATATCGGTCGAACACATCGAAGGGAACAGTGCCGTCCCTCAAAACCTGTCGCTGGGCCAATTGCCGGTAATCACTTTGCGCCAACTCTACTGCCTCAACCTGTTTGTTGAAATAGTTCAACACTTTGCGGAATTCGGAATAATTGGTTAATTGGCTTAATATATCTCTAAAAGATTTACCATTACCCAAATAAGATTCAAGATGACCAGGGGTGACGTCACTAAAGGATATTTTATCACCATGTTGCCACAAAAGTCCCAAGTACAGATAGAATGTAGCCTCGTCATTCAGAGCCTGGTCCGAAAGGGATTGGTCTAGCCAAACAGCATCTGGGCCGCTGCTGTAAAATGATTCCGACAGTAATTGGGTTACCTTAAAACTGGCCGCCAAATCTTTCAGGTGCACATAATTGATCGCACCTATTGCTGACATTTGAAGATCGGATCGCTGTAGGTCTATGCTGGCGGCGAGCATGGCAAATATGGAATCGGCCTGAATGCCATAAGAAATAAAGGAAGACGCATCAATCAAATTACCTACCAGGAATTCGCCAAGTTCGTTGCCGTGGCGTTTCCAAATATTATTGATCAGGAGGTTTTTAAAATTAGACCGAAGTGTGTACATATCACGACTGAAGGACTGCCGCAGCATCCGGTCTGTCAGATCCAGGCGATCCACGGTTCTGACAGCGAAAACGGTAGATGGGCACAGAGCATTAAGAAATTCGTCCTTCGATAGCGCTGTTTTTAAGTCAGCCAGAAAAGATTTGCTTTGTTTTTTTACGGGTATGGAGAAATCAGGAATTGGAGGTTGCAATTCGCTCAAATCAAACTGCTTAAGAGCTGGCTTTGATGCTACGGCCCGAAATTGAGCCGATGGTATTAAGTTTTCGTATTCATACGGAATGCAGATCTTGCATTCCCCTCTTTGAACACCAATCAATGGATTTCCATAGAAGTTATCCAAAATGCTGTAAAAGGATTGCTTTTCCGGATCTGGCGACCCAAAAATTGCCGTAAGCAATTCAAGGCATTGTGGGCTTTTATCCAACGATCTGGTGAAATAATATTGGCCTGGGCTTTCTTGCTCTACGTATGCGCGCAAGGCTTTTGCCTGCTCAAGCAAATTCTGTGCTGGCAGGCGATAAGGGGCTATCAGCCCAGATAGAATAATTACTAAATACCAAATATACCGCATAGCAAGCAGGTTATTGTCGGTATAGAAAAAGCCTTATAAGAACAACTTATGCCAATTGCTCTATCTTGCCATCATCCGCCGAAAGATATGGCTTTGTCTTGATACGAAAACCGCCCGGCAGGGTGCATACCTCTGCCGGGCGGTATTTGGAAAAAGAATTACGATCTCGTCTAAAATTTTGGCAAGGTTACTATGGCCATTACACCTCCGCCAGCTGTTTCGTCACCACTTCTTTCCCTTCCATCACTGCTTTGCGGCCAAACAGCAGTCCCCCGGCGTCGGCGTCGATCAGCACGGTGTCGCCCTTCACGTAATCGCCGGCCAGCACGTGTTTGGCCAGTTCGTTGATGAGCTCGCGCTGGAGGGTGCGCTTGAGCGGCCGCGCGCCGAACTGCGGGTCGAAGCCGTGCTCCACGAGGAGTTTCGCGGCCGCGTCGGTGAGTTCGAGGTTGAGTTCCTGGCGTTCGAGCATTTCGCGGATGTCGGTCATCAGGATGTCGAGGATGGCGCGCATCTGGGTTTTCATCAGCGGCTGGAACACGATCACCTCGTCGATGCGGTTGAGAAACTCGGGGCGCAGGTTCTGGCGCAGGGCGTCCATCACCTCGTTTTTGGCCGTTTCCACCACCTCGTGTTTGCGCTTGTCGGGCATCTCGTTGTAGTCTTCGAACACCTCCTGGATGCGGTCGCTGGCCAGGTTGGAGGTCATGATGATGATGGTGTTCTTGAAGTTGGCGGTGCGGCCCTTGTTGTCGGTCAGGCGGCCGTCGTCGAGCACCTGGAGCAGGATGTTGAACACGTCGGGGTGCGCTTTTTCGATCTCGTCGAGCAGCACGATGGCGTAGGGGCGCCGGCGCACGGCCTCGGTGAGCTGGCCGCCCTCGTCGTAGCCCACATAGCCGGGGGGCGCGCCCACCAGGCGGCTCACGGAGTGCCGTTCCTGATATTCCGACATGTCGATGCGGGTGATGGCTTTTTCGTCGTCAAACAGCACGTCGGCCAGGGCCTTGGCGAGTTCGGTTTTGCCGACGCCGGTCGGGCCGCAAAAGATAAACGAGCCGATGGGTTTGTCGGGGTCGCTCAGGCCCGCGCGGTTGCGGCGGATGGCGTCGGACACGGCGCCCACGGCCTCGTCCTGGCCGATCACGCGTTTGTGCAGTTCGGCTTCGAGGTGCAGCAGGCGTTCTTTTTCCGACTGCATCATTTTGGCCACCGGGATACCCGTCCAGCGCGCTACCACCTCGGCGATGTCGTTGGCGGTGACGGTTTGGGTGGTCATGCGGTTTTCGGGCGCCAGTTCGGCGAGTTTTTCTTCGGCGGCGCGGAGCATGGCTTCCTGGGCCGGGATGTCGTTGAACTTCAGTTTGGACGCCTGCTCGAAGTTGCCCTCGCGCTCGGAGCGCTGGTACTGGAGTTGCAGTTCCTCGATCCGCTGTTTGCAGTTCTGGATGGCTTCCACGATCTCTTTTTCGTTTTGCCATTTGCTGCGCAGGCTGTCGAGTTTTTCGTGCAGGTCGGCGATCTGCTTGTTCATCGCCTCGAGTTTGCGGGCGTCGTTCTCGCGTTTGATCGCCTCACGCTCGATCTCGAGTTGGCGGAGTTTACGGTCGAGTTCGTCGATCTCTTCGGGCACCGAGTTCAGTTCGAGGCGCAGTTTGGCGCTGGCCTCGTCGATGAGGTCGATGGCCTTGTCGGGCAGTTTGCGCTCGCTGATGTAGCGGTGCGAGAGTTCGGCGGCGGCGATGATCGCTTCGTCGAGGATCTGGATCTTGTGGTAATTCTCGTAGCGCTCGCGCAGGCCGCGCAGGATGGAAATGGTGTCTTCCATGCTGGGCTCGTCGACAAAAACCGATTGGAAACGGCGCTCCAGGGCCTTGTCGCTTTCAAAATACTTCTGGTACTCGTCGAGCGTGGTGGCGCCGATGGTGCGCAATTCGCCGCGGGCGAGGGCGGGTTTGAGGATGTTGGCGGCATCCATGGCGCCCTGGCCGCCGCCGGCGCCGATGAGGGTGTGGATCTCGTCGATGAAGAGGATCACCTGCTCGTCGGAGTCGACCACCTCTTTGATCACCGCCTTGAGGCGTTCTTCGAACTCGCCCTTGTATTTGGCGCCGGCGATGAGGGCGGCCATATCGAGCGAGAAGATCTTTTTCGACTGGAGGTTTTCGGGCACGTCCTGGCGGAAAATACGCCAGGCGATGCCTTCCACGATGGCCGTTTTACCCACGCCGGGGTCGCCGATCAGGATGGGGTTGTTCTTCTTGCGGCGGCTGAGGATGTGCAGCACGCGGCGGATCTCCTCGTCGCGGCCAATCACGGGGTCGAGTTTGCCCGATTCGGCCATGGCGGTCAGGTCAACGGCGTATTTCTGCAGGGCGTTGTACACCTGTTCGGTCGTCTGGTCGGTCACTTTGCGGCCTTTGCGGAGTTCCTTGACGGCTGTCGACAGGGCCTCGAAGGTAGCGCCCTGTTCGCGGAGGAGTCGGGCGGTTTTGTCGGCGCCTTTGGAGATTCCGAGCAGCATCAGTTCGAGCGAGATGTACTCGTCGCCGTAGTCTTTGAGCAGGGTTTTGGCGGCGGCGATGGCCTTGTTGGCTTCGTTGGAGAGGTATTGCTTGTCGGCGCCTGCCACTTTGGGGGTTTCCCAGATAAGTTTATCGAGTTCCTGTTCGAAGCGGGGCATATTGACGCCGGCTTTTTTGAGGAGGAAATCGGTGACGGAGTCGTCCACATTCAACATACCCTTGAGCAGGTGGGCGCTGTCGACGCTTTGCTGTTCGTAGCCGGCGGCGATCTGCTGGGCTTGCAGGATGGCCTCCTGGGCTTTGATGGTGAAGTTATCGTATGTCATGGTGCTATGGTTTGGGTTGGTTTTTCCGGCTGCCGACCGGCGGCGTTGTTCGGGCGGCATTGGGTTGTTGGTGAAATCGGTTGGCGCACGAGGCGCACCCTTGTTGCATCAAATTTTCGTCCAGTTCCAAAACAGTTTGTTTTTTCGGAAAATTTGGCGGCTTTAACGGATGCCCAATGTCAAAATGGCAAGGCCATTTGCCGGAACTGGATATTTTGGCAGGACGTTCATGCCGTCCATTTGCCGGTACAAGCGGCAATATACCTGTAATCGCGGTCCAAACAGCTGATCCAAAAGGTATCCTCCAGGTGATCGATGACCTGGTATTTTGCGAAACCACGTGGCAGATCGATGTCGATCAACACCCGGTTCTCCAGATCGAACAGTTTGGTCCGGCCGTTCCAGTTTTCGGGGGAGTTGTTAATCGGTTGGAGGATACAATATGCTTGGGAACTGGAAAAACAGCCCAGTTTCCCGCGTTTTTTTTGATCGGACATTTCGGCAAAGGATCCTTCACCAAATAAAATTTCCCTGACATTTCCCCCTTCGTCGATCTGCGCCAACACGTTGTAACTCAGCCCGGTGTAGGCCGGGTTGTTCGGTCCGGTGCAAAAAACATACAGTTGGTTGTTCTTCAGCATGATATCACTAAATTGCGGATAATCGAACGAATCGAAGGGACGCGGATAGTCGTGGTGGTGTAAGTGCGCCACCTGCGGTTCCCGGCTTCCGAAAAAAGCCTGCCAGCGTGGCGTTTGACGCTTCCAGGCAGCCCGTTTTCGTTCCAGGTCAATTTCGAGAAGGGCAAATTGCCGCAAAGTACCGACCGCCTGGTAATAAAACCCGACCGGGATCAGGTTGCCGTCAGAAGTGCCGGCCCGACCCAGCCTGGGGTAGAAACCGTTCTCGTTCAATGGCAGCCGGGATTCGATCGGAATGATTGTCTTGGCTTCAAGCCCGCGCTCGAACAGATAAACAGCCCGGGAGTCAAACAGTAGTCCGGTTTGCCGATCGAAGCGAAAAAGGAGCAATGATCCGGGGTGATCGGCCCAAGGCAGGTTGCTCGTCCGGATCGTGCGGATATGGGCGTCCTCAAAGCCAACGGCATTTGTTGTTCCATGCCGCAAGGAATAAAACGTCATAGCCGCCGGGTTGTGTTGGATATCTTCGTGAAACAGCACCGCAGTTCCCGACCCGGTAGGGCAAAACTGGCCCGCGCGTTCGGCGCCGAAACGGTAGTGATCCAGCAAGGTAAGTGCAAGTTTTTTGCTTGAATTCATGTTAATTTACCTGTTATTGCCGCATCCGGCATTCAACCGCGCTAAATAACGATTAAAAAACAACCCCGGGTGCAGCATTTTTAAACCACGCGTCACCTATTGATTGGAATTAATTAACCTCCCTCATGCTTCAAACCGTTGCATTCGCTATCCTGTTTTCCACCCCGGCGTTTTCCCAAAACTACGTTGTCAACGGCAGTTTTGAGCGCGAACCCGCCTCGGCGCGCGGGGTGGCCCCCGTGTGTGCATTTTCGGGCAACCCGGGTATTTTCAACACCTATGCCGAAGGCTGGCAAACCTACCTCAACATGACGCCCGACTTGCTGGTGTCCGACGACACCGCGCTCTGCCCCGAAATGCCGCGCCCCCGTACCGGCCGGCGCATGACCGGGCTGATCATGTACCACCCTTCCACCGATGGCAACCAGGCGGCCGACTTCCACGAACTCATCGAGGGCACGTTTGCCCGGCCGCTGGAGCCGGGCAAAACCTACCGGGTGCGTTTTCGCACCCGCACCGACGATTCGATCGGCGTGCGCCACCTGGCCGCCATTTACGGCCGCACCCAAAACATCCGGCCGCTGCGCTGCGGCAATTTCGGGTTCTTTTTTTCCAAAAACCGGATCAACGTCAATGAAAACTTTTTTGAGAGCCGGGTTTTGTTTCCCATCGAGCCGCAGATCAATTGGGAAGCGGTAGTGGAAACGCCGGGCGGGGCCTGGACGACGGTTTCCATGCTGTTCAGCGCCGATCAGCCGTACCGGTATTTCCTGTTTGGCAATTTCTTTTTCGACGCCGTCACACCAACGAGCCTCGGCGACGCCGAAAATGCCCGTATCGATTCGGCCAACCGGGCCGCCACGCCCCTGCAACCGAGAACCATCCGGATCGCCTACTACTGTTTCGATGATTTCGTGGTGGAGGAATTCCACGGTGAAGACTATGCAAAAACCCTGCGCGAGGAGCAAAAACTCAGTTTCGACGCGGCGTTGCTGTTCGACGTCGATCAGGCCGCGCTGAAACCCTCGGCTCTGACGGTACTGGATCAGCTCGCGGCTGCCCTCGGGCAACTGCGCCAAACCCGCGTGGAGATTGGCGGGCACACCGACAGCCAGGGTGAATCCGGCTACAACCAGCAACTCTCCGAACGCCGCGCCCGCGCCGTGGTCGATTACCTCGTGGGTAAAGGCATCCCCGAAGCGCAACTCCGCTGGAAAGGCTATGGGGAAACCCAGCCGGTCGCTGACAATACCACCGATGCCGGGCGGCAAAAGAACCGGCGGGTGGAGTGCCGGATGCTCCGCGACGAATAGACGCCGGCCCGCGTGCTAAAAGAAGGCTGAAAACCGATATTTCCACCCGCAAGCGTCGGGCGCTCGCTATTTTGTGCACTGAATTACATTTCCTCCACCTTTGCACGATAATTATGAGACGACTGCTTCTCCTTTGCCTGGCGCTGAGCCTGTTTCAATGCGCGACCTTGCAAAACAACGGCTCCGGCCATCCTGCCGCGCCATTTCGCTGGGAAAATGCCAACCTGTATTTCCTGCTCACCGACCGTTTTTACAACGGAAACCCCGCCAACGATGTGAATTTCGGGCGGACGGCCGAAAGCGGCAAACTCCGCGGCTTTATGGGCGGCGACCTCAAAGGCATCACGAAAAAACTCAAGGACGGTTATTTCGACCGGCTGGGCATCACCGCGCTGTGGTTTACGCCCGTTATGGAGCAAATACACGGCCAGGTGAACGAAGGCACCGGCGGCACCTACGGCTTTCACGGCTATTGGATACGCGACTGGACCCGCCTCGACCCGAACTTCGGCACCGAAGCCGATCTCCTCGAACTGGTACAAACGGCCCACCGCCACGGCATCCGTGTAGTGCTCGACGTGGTGATCAACCACACCGGGTCGGTGACCGAACAGGACCCCCTGTGGCCAGCCGATTGGGTGCGCACCAGCCCGCAGTGCAGCTACAAAAATTATGAAACCACCGTGCCCTGTACCCTGGTGAAAAACCTGCCCGACGTCAAAACCGAAAGCAATGCCCCCAGCGATTTGCCCGCCGCCCTGCTGGAAAAATGGAAGCAGGAAGGCCGCCTCGACCGCGAACTGGCCGAACTCGACGCCTTTTTCCAACACAGCGGCTACCCGCGCGCGCCGCGGTTTTACATCATCAAATGGCTGACCGACTATATCCGGAAATTCGGCGTCGACGGCTACCGCTGCGATACCGCCAAGCACGTCGAGGAAAGCGTATGGGCCGAACTGCGCAAGGAAGCCGACATCGCGTTCGCCGACTGGAAGAAAACCCACCCCGCCGAAGTGCTCGACGACACGCCGTTTTACATGGTCGGCGAAGTGTACAACTACGGCATCTCGGCGGGCCGGCAGTTCGATTTCGGCGACCGCAAGGTGAACTTTTTTGCCGAAGGCTTCAACAGCCTGATCAATTTCGAATTCAAGAGCGACGCCAACAGCCCCTACGAAACCATCTTTGCCAAATACTCCGACCTGCTGCACAACCCCCTGCAAGGCAAAAGCGTGCTCAACTACATCAGCTCGCACGACGACGGCGGCCCGTTCGACAAGGAACGCGTCAAGCCGCTCGAAGCCGGCGTCAAATTGCTGCTGTGCCCTGGCGCCGCGCAAGTGTACTACGGCGACGAAACCAGCCGCACGCTGAACATCCCGGGCACCGAAGGCGACGCCACGCTGCGCTCCTTCATGAATTGGGACGAACTGGCCCGCCACGCGGTGCGCAACGGCAGCGACGTGAACGCGGTGCTGGCCCACTGGCAGAAACTCGGCCGGTTCCGCAAAGCGCACCCGGCCGTCGGCGCCGGCCGCCACGTCATGATCTCCAAAACCCCATATGTATTCCGGCGCACCTACACCGACGGGGCGTATACCGATGCCGTGGTGGTGGGGCTCGATCTGCCGGCGGGCGACAAGACCATCGATGTGCGCGGGGTGTTCGCCGACGGGACCATCCTCCGCGATTATTACTCCGGTCAAAAGGTGAAAGTAGCCGGCGAAAAAGTGATCGTCCGGTCGAAATTCAACCTGGTATTACTGGGACAATAGCGCGTTGCGCGTCCGGCCGCCGGGTCGGAATGCCTTGTTCTGGCGTTGTTTGTACTTTGGCTAAAGCAGGGCATTTTTACTTGAACGGAGCCGGCCGATCGCCGCAAAAGCGCATTTTACCCCCGCTGAATTGCGTTTTGCGACAAAATTGAAACGTTGTGCGACACGGTTGCAACTCGGCCTGGCGGCTGGCGCAGTATCTTTGCATCATCCAATCCGCGAATGCGGTAAACCAAATTGTTCACCTTATTTTCAAAACGCTGTTCTACTATGAAACTCGTTAAAAGCATTTCCGTTTTCCTCCTGGTGGCCGCTGCCGCCCTCTCGCTCCGCGCCCAAAGCGCTGCCGATGAAAAAGCCATCCGCACGGCTCTGACCGACGGGATGGATGCCTACTTCCAAGGCGACGTTGCCAAAGTGGTATCGATGTACACCGACAATGCCGTGGTGATCGACTGGATGGGCACGGTAACCACCGGCCGCGAAGCGCTCCGCGCCAGTATGGATCAAGCGCTCCAATACGAAAAACCCAATCCCGACAATTTCCATTTTAACGTAGCTACCGTGCGCTTTTTGTCGCCCGATATAGCCGTTGTACAAGCCGACCTGAATGGCGTGTCTACCATGGACGGCAAACAGCAGGAATGGCGCGGAGTGAACGCCATGATATTTGTACGCAAAAACGGCAAGTGGCTCATCGACCAGGAGCAGAACACCCCTGTGATGCCCATGCCGGGTAAGTAAACCTGCCGGCAGGATCGGCTGGCCCAGGCTGGCTTTCGGTAAGCACGTGTTTGGATTTTTATGGTGCGGTGGATACGGGTAATCCGCCGGAAAATTTGACGCCGTATGAACTGAAATTTGTTGTTTTCAGCCCGGCGACACCATTCCAAACCGGTTCAAGAGCCTGTTCATCCGGCCGATCCTGTCCAACAAAAACATTCAACCAAATCGAGACGACTGTCATGAAAAAATTCTTCAAATGGGCCGGCATCGTCCTGGGCTCCCTGATCCTGTTGCTGGCGCTCGCGGCAGCTTACCTCAACTATTCGGCTAAAAGCCGGCTGGTCAAACACTACGATATTCAACCCAAAGCCGTAGCCATCCCGGGCGATTCGGCTTCCATTGCCGAAGGGCAAAAATGGGTGGAAATCTATTGTACCGGCTGTCACGGCAGCCACCTGGAGGGCAGTACCATTTTCGACTCGCCCGATCTGGGCACCATTTGTTCGTCCAACCTCACGCCGGGTGTGGGCGGCATCGGCAATAAATACGCCGACACCGATTGGGTGCGCGCCATCCGGCACGGCGTCAACAACGAAGGGCGACCCCTGCTCGTGATGCCGGCGAAAGATTTCCAATACCTCAGCGACGAACACCTGGGCCAGATCATTGCCTACCTGAAAACCCTGCAACCCGTCGACAAAACCTGGGCGAAAACCCACACCACGTTCCTGTGCAACGTGTTGTTTGCGACCGGCGCGTTTGGCGATGCGCTCAATGCCGAAACGATCGACCACAACTCCCCTTCGCACTATGCGCCGCCCAAGGCCGCTACGGTGGAATATGGCGACTACCTGGTCAAAACCGCCGGCTGCCGCACCTGCCACGGCCCGCAACTCAACGGCGGCAAGGACCCCAATCCCGACGCCCCCATGGGCCCCAACCTCACACCCGGCGGCCCGCTGGCCGCCTGGGGGGCCGAAGGATTTATCAAGGCGCTCCGAACCGGTATTACGCCTACCGGGAAAGAGATCAACGGCGAATTTATGCCCTGGAAAAATGTCGGACACCTCGACGATATCCAACTGGAAGCGATTTATACCTACCTGATGAAGCAACCCCGGCTCGCTACGGCCGATATCAAAAAATAATGACCTGACCCCTGCTGCCGCATAGTGCCGGCAGCAGGGGCTCCCTGTAACGCGTGTACCAGAATCCCGGATATTTTCCGACTTTCGCGGTTCCACCAAACGGTATCCGCTCTATGTTTTCAGCCCACACGTACCAAGCCCGCCGCGAACGGCTGCGCAAAGACCTCAAATCCGGCGTCGTGCTCCTGCTCGGCAACAACGAATCCGGCATGAACTACGCCGGCAACACCTACCCGTTCCGCCAGGACAGCACGTTCCTCTATTTCTTCGGGATCGATAAACCCGGGCTGGCCGCCATCATCGACGCCGACTCCGGCGAAGACATCCTCTTCGGCGACGACCTCAGTATGGAAGACATCGTGTGGATGGGCGCCATGCCCAAAATGAAAGCGCTGGCCGGACAGGTGGGCGTCGGGCTCACGCTCCCGTTCAAACGCCTGTTCAACCGCATCAAAAACGACCGGCGGCTCGGACGCACCATCCACATCATCCCACCCTACCGGCACGACAATATGTTGCTGCTGCAACAACTGCTCAAACTACCGCCGGCCCGCCAAAAAGCCGCCGCCTCCGAAGCCCTGATCCGGGCGGTGGTGGCCCAGCGGGTGCACAAATCGGCCGAAGAAGTGGCCGAGATGGAGCGCGCCGTCGACGTCACCGGCGCCATGCACGTGGCTGCCATGAAAGCCGCCCGCGAAGGGCAGGTGGAAGCCGAGCTGGCCGGGCTGGTGGAAGGCATGGCGGTGTCGGCCGGCGGCAACCTCTCGTACCCGGTCATTCTCAGCGTGCACGGCCAGATCCTGCACAACCACCACCACGGCAACATCCTGCAACGGGGACAAATGGTGCTGGGCGATTTCGGCGCCGAAACCGCCAGCCATTATGCCGGCGATATTACCCGCACGTTTCCGGTGAGCCCGAAATTCACAACCAAGCAGCGCGAGATTTACGAGATCGTGCTCGATGCCGAAGTAAATGCCATCCAGTCGCTGCGGCCGGGCGTCACCTACCAGTCGGTCCACCTCGCGGCCGCGCGCCGCATGGCGGGGGGCTTGAAAGCGCTGGGCCTGATGCAGGGCAACCTCGACGAAGCGGTGGCGCAGGGGGCGCATGCGCTGTTCTTCCCGCACGGCCTGGGGCACATGATCGGCCTCGATGTACACGACATGGAGGACCTGGGTGAAAACCACGTGGGGTATTCCGCCGATGTGCAACGTAGCCAGCAGTTCGGCACCGCCTACCTGCGCCTGGCCCGCCCGTTGGAGCCGGGTTTTGTGCTGACGGTAGAGCCCGGGCTGTACTTTATCCCGCAGCTGATCGACCAATGGCAGCGTAAAAAACAGTTTGCGGAGTTCATTAACTACCCGGCGTTGAAGAAGTACCGCGACTTCGGCGGCATCCGGATCGAGGACAATGTGCTCATCACGGAAAACGGCCACCGGATACTGGGAAAACCGATTCCGAAAACAGTGCATGAAGTTGAAGATCTGCGGAAATAACAGTATATTTGGAGGGCGGTAAACGATGCTTTTGTCGTGTTCTTTGCGCTGTACATTTTTGTCGCAGCGCTTGTATTTCACCGATACAACACGCAAAAGCCATGAAAAAGGTCTTTTTATCTTATCTGCTTTTTCTGTTGGCCATCCCTGCGAACAGGCTTTGTGCCCAACAACCGCTTTCTCCCTATCCCGAGGCCAGCCCCCTTAGCGACATTACGACCCTCTCCGGACAGAAACCTTACGGGGTGGCATCGAGCAGCAACCGGGAAGACCGGCCCTTCGGTATTGCCGCCAATCTGGGGACGGCAGCAATAATTGGCGTTTCGGCCGATTATTTCATCAGTCCGGTATTGGACCTCGAAGCCGGTGTCGGCTGGGGGCAATATATTGGGGTCAACTGGCACCCCTTTGGCTACAATTACTGGTGGAACTGGTCGCCGTATGTCGGCGCCTCGGGCGTGCACATCCAGGATTGGATCATTCCCTTGTACGTGTCCGGGTTTGGTGTTTTCAGGGAACCGAAAACAGAGCATTATTTGGGTGGGTATTTTCCGCTCGGTGTGCAACTGATCAGCGACGGCGGGTTTGCCTTCAATGTCGAGGTGGCATTCATCGCCTTGCAATCCCGGACCGACCAAAGCTGGTTATACGCGCCCTGGGGGGGTATCCGGTTGGGGTACCATTTTTATTAATGTGGTCAATGTGGTCAATGTGATCAATGGGGGAAATGTGGTCAATGTGGTCAATGGGGGAAATGTGATCAATGGTGGAAATTTGGTCAATGAGGTCAATGGGGTCAATGGGTTGGGTATCGCTTTTAGCAAAAACAAAGCCGCCCGTCAGGTTACCGGTAACTGGCGGGCGGCTTTGCTATTCTTGTCGTTCAGGAAGCGGCCTGGCTTTTGTTGATCATGCCTTGCAGGAAGCCGCCGATACCGCCGCCGGCGCCGCCGAGGATACCGCCTCCGAGCAGACCGCCGAGCAAACCACTTGCATTATCGCCCAATACGCCGCCCAGGAACGAGCCCAGGCCGCCGTCGCCCAGCACATTGGCCAGGATACCCAGCACGCCGCCGCCGGCCAGACCGGAGAGCGCGCCGTCTTTGGGTGTTTGTTTCATGACAATGCCGGCAACTGCGCTGATGAGCGGCACGGCCCAGGTAGCGGAGCCCGCCGGGAGGAATTTGTTGGCTAAATAACCGACCACCAGAGTGATCACGGAGGAAAGTACCGTATTTTTCATACCTGTGGAGATTCGTTTTGTGTTGATAAAAGTTAAACCTTTATTATTCCGGTTTTGGCAAATGTAACCAAAATAATAATCTGAAACAGAAAATGACCGCCGTATTTGACATACCAACTTCCAACGGGAATCAAGTAGGTTTGCACCAAAACGAATCCGGTATATGAATAAGAATCGCATCGAGGCATTCAGCGACGGCGTAATCGCCATTATCATCACAGTGATGGTATTCGACCTGAAGCTGCCCGAAATGGCCGCAGGGTTTACCGATCAGGAGGTCTGGAAGGCTTTCCTGGTTTTGCTGCCCAAGTTGGGCGCCTACATCATGAGTTTTGTCGTGCTGGCTATTATGTGGCTCAACCACCACGCGATGTACGACCTCATCGAACACAGCACCTCCAAACTCGTGTGGTACAACCACCATTTATTGTTCTGGATGTCGCTAATTCCCTTACCCACGGCGTTTCTGGCGGCGCATCCGCTGCTGCCGCAAGCCTGCATGTTCTACGGGATCGTGCTCGGCGGCAATGCGCTCGCTTTTACCTTCCTGCGGCACTATGCGGCCGTTACGGCCAAACTAATGCCCTACCACCCCCGATACCACCGGAGCAACCTGGCGGGCACCACCTTGTATTATTCCTCTGCGGCCCTGGCATTCGTGTCGGTGTGGTTGTCGTACCTGATCTTTATTGCTATCCCGGTTTGGTATTTTCTGCCGGAAAAATTACACCGCGATTAACATTTCTGAATCCATTCCTATCTAATTGCTTTCCAACACCATGAACATAGCCATTATCGGAACCGGCAACGTCGGCGGCGCGCTCGCGCAAGGCCTGACCCGCGCCGGCCACCGTATCCGCCTGGGTGTGCGCGACCTGAAAAATTTCAAAGGAAAAAACCTGCTCGACGCCTCGCCCGACATCACCGCCCATCCCCTGACCGAAGCCGTGGACGCCTCGGATGTGATCATCCTGGCGGCCCCCGCCCAAACCGCCGACCAGGTAGCCCGTTCGCTCGGCGATGTGGCCGGAAAGGTGATCATCGATACCATGAACGGGGTGTTTATGCGCCCGGAAGGGTTTGCCAACACCACCGACGCCATTCTGGCCAATTGCAACAGCGTAGACGTCGTGAAATGTTTCAACACCACGGGTTTTGAAAACATGCTCGACCCGAACTATGGCGATCAGCGCGCCGATATGTTCGTAGCCGGCGATAGCCCGCGCGGCAAAGCCACCGCCACCCAGTTGGCGCGGGACCTCGGGTTCGGGCAGGTGTGGGATTTCGGCGGGCTCGACAAGGTGAGTCTGTTGGAACAACTGGCCCTATGCTGGATCAACCTTGCCATCATGCAGCGGCACGGGCGGGGCATTGCACTGAAGATCCTGCAGCGATAGCCGCTGTAGCGCTACCAGTCCTTTTTGGTTCGCGCGGGCCTGGCTTCCGGCGGCAGCGTCCGGTATTGCCGGGCGTTTTTTTGTTCTTCCTGTTCAATGATCGCATTCAATTGCGCGCGAGCGGCTTCTGCGGTCATCGTGCCGGAAGCCACCTCTTTTTTTTGCGGCTGGGCCGCGCGGTCGACATAGTTGTTCCGCGGCGGCGGAGGGGGCGGCGGGGAGGCGGATTGGGCGGCGGCGGCGGCGGCGGTTCCTGTTGCTGCCGGAGCAGGTTTTTGGCTATTTGCAAATTCTTCTTGGCGTCCGGACGGTTGGGACGCAACCGGAGGCTGGTTTCGTAAGCGGTGATGGCCTCCTGGTATTTTTCCGATTGGAGCAAGGCATTGCCGAGGTTGTATTGCGCGTCGGATTTGGCCCCCGGATCGCTGGCAATAGCAGCCGATTTTTTGAACTGCGCCGCCGCATCGGCGTATTTGCCCTGCTGGTAAGCGGCATTGCCGGCGTTGTAGGCGGCTACGGGATCGGTTTCGGCCTTGCGGTAGGCATTTTCAGCTTCGAGGTATTGCTGCTTGTCGTATAGCCGGTCGCCTTTGCGCAAGTCGTTGTGCGGCGACT
The DNA here is from genome assembly GCA_044230315.1 of Saprospiraceae bacterium. Lineage (GTDB taxonomy): Bacteria > Bacteroidota > Bacteroidia > Chitinophagales > Saprospiraceae > M3007. The sequence continues at coordinate 122,643 of JBGARJ010000011.1, read as the reverse complement.
GCGCCTGCACAGCGTATGTTGCGGCGGACAATACCAGGATGGGTATGATTTTTTTTATCTTCATGCCAGTTCAGATTGGCCGGTTGTAAGTACATGTTTGGATTTTCGGGCCGAGGTGAAACAGAACATTCCAAACATGTTCCAAGTCGTTTTAAGCGGTTTCGGCGGGGTGGCGTCGGTACTATCGCTTTCCTTATGCTTTCTTGTCTTTTTTTACGCCACCTGGCAGGTGGCGCCACCATAGCACCTGTTCCAGTAACAAAAACAGCAGACATGGCAAAAGCAGCCATTGGAAATAGAGCACATAATCGGTCTGGGCCTTCGCTTCGATGGTGCTTTTCTGCAGGCGCCCCATCTCCCGCGTCAAACTCCGAACGGTAGCGGATGCGTCGCTGCCGTCGTACGCTACGCCGCCGCCGTCGCGCGCCAGGTTGTGCAGAAAGGCGCGGTCCGTTTTGGTGCGCACCACTTGTCCGCTGACATCGCGTTTGAAGCCGCCCCCGGCCAGCGGGATGTTGCCGCCTTCGGGAGTGCCCATACTCACCGTGTACAACGCGATGCCTTGTACGCGTGCGTCGCTGGCTGCGCCCGGCGCGTTTTCGCCGTGATTTTCCCCGTCGGAAATGAGGATCATACCCCGCCCCGCGGTGGAGTTGGATTCGAACATCCGGCCTGCCAGTTCGATAGCTGAAGCAGCGGCCGTGCCCTGGTTGGCTATGAAATCGGGGCTGGCGTTCTGCAGGAACATATCCAGCGCTTCGTAGTCGGTTGAAAGCGGCATTTGCGGGTAAGCATCGCCGGCAAAAAAGATCAGGCCGATGCGGTTGCCTTTCAGTGCCTGCACCAATTGCTGCGCCAGCAGTTTTGCCTGTTCCAGGCGGCTCGGCGCCACGTCTTTGGCCAACATGCTCTGGGAAATATCGAGGGCCAGGAGGATGTCGGCGCCTTGCTGTTCGGTTGCAGGTTGCTTGACCATGCGCCGCGGGTTGGCGATTGCCAGCACCAGCAGCACCAGGGCCAGTCCGAACAGGATATTCTTCAACCAAAAACGGCGCGCCGAAAATCCCAGCAACAGCCGTTGCGCCAACGCCGGCGACCCCAGGCGTTGCAAGGTGCGCCGCCGCCATTGCCAGTACACCCACAACAGGAACGCCTGCAACAAGACGATCCAGAGTAAAAACAGCAGGATGGGATTTTCAAATTTCATGGTCAAACGGTTATTACCCGCAAGGGGCCCCAGCGCAGGAAGAGTTCGAGCACCAGCAGGCAAAATGCGATATCGAGCAGCCAAAAGAACAACTCGGTGGTATGATCCACTTTGCTGATCGTAACCTTGGCCTTTTCCAGTCGGTCAATTTGGGCATATATACCGCGGAGGTCGTCGGACGAGAAAGCCCGGTAAAACTGCCCCTGTGTCAGCCGGGCCACATCGAGCAGGAGCGTGGAGTCGAAATGCATTTCACGGGGAGCGAATGCGAAGGTGCCATCGTAGTTGCGGCGGCTCGGCGAGAGCACGACGCCGTCTTTGCCGATGCCCACCGTGTACACCCGCACGCCGAGGGAATGCGCCATTTCGGCCGCCCGGATCGGACCAATCTCGCCGGTATTATTCTCGCCGTCGGTGAGCAGGATCACGATCTTGCTGGGCGACGGGCTGTCTTTGAGGTGAAAAACGGCGGTGGCAATGCCCATGCCGATAGCCGTCCCGTCTTTCAGTTTCCCTACTTGCAGGTTGTTGATGAAGGCCTGCAACAAGCGCCGGTCATTGGTCAGGGGGCACTGGGTAAAGGCGCCGCCTGAAAATGCCACCAGGCCCACCCGGTCGTAAGGGCGCCGGGTCACAAAATCGTTGGCCACCTGTTTGGCTACGGTCAGCCGGTCGGGGGCAAAGTCCTGGGTTAGCATACTGGGCGAAATATCCATGACCAACAGGATATCGGTCGCCTCGGCTTCGGTTTTGTCTTCATACCACAGCAACTGAGGCCGTGCCATCGCCACGATAAGGAGCACCAATACCAGCCAGCGCAGGGCTTGCAGCCAGTTGCGGGCATATACCACCCAGGTCTTCACGCCTTTCATGGCCGCTTGCCGCGACACCTGCAGGGTCACATGCCGCTGGCCTGCCGCCTGCCGGTACCGGTAGATCAGCCAGGGCAACAACAACAATAAAAGTAACCAAAGCGGTTGGGCAAAAACCATGTTTATGTTTGAAGTTCGAAGTGTGGCGTTTGAGGTTTGCCCCGGGGCTCCGGGGGTAATTTGGGCTTTCGAATCGATCAGGCGGTTTGGCGAACCAGGGTTCTGGCTTTTTCCATGGCCTGTTCGTGATAACTTTTAGGCGGCGGTATTTCGGCGTATTTGACCAGATCGGATTGTTGAAGCAAGTGATTCAGCGGGGCTTTCTGCTTATCCGGGAAGGGGGTATTGTTTAACAGCGTTTCGATCTCGCGCGTCGTCGATTCGAGGGCCGGGATGGCATAGCGATGCTCCAGAAATTCGCGGACGATCAGGCTGATCCCGGCATAATATTCGCTCAGCTGGTCGTTTTGCCACAATTGGCGCTGCTCGAGGGCATCCAGTTTTTCCAGCGCTACCACATGGGCCGGGGGGGCAGGAGGCGCCAGCGGGGCGAGGGGCACGACTGCCGGTTTGGGGCGTTTCCGCTTCCGGCGCAAATAGCGGGCGGCCAGGAATACAACGACCAGGGCGCCCAGAGCCCAAGGCCAGTAATCGTACCATTGGGTGGGCTCGCGCCGGATGTCGCGTATGCCATCCGCATCGCGCAATTCGGCGCGGGTATGCGATGCCCCGACCTGGAGTTGCAGCGGGTTGGTCTGTACGGTATCTTCGAGGTGCAACTGCACGGTCAGGGGCGGCAGGTCGAGCGTAGCGCTGTCAAATGTGATCAGGGTGAAGCGCTGCACCCATTGCGCACCGGAGCGGCTCCATTCCGACCGGGACAAGATGTTTTCAGGCGGTAGTTGGTGGTTCCAGGCGGCAAAACTGACCCGCTTGGGCGCTACGCGGGCGCCGGAAACCAGCACGCGCAGTGAAAAGGTGTCGCCGGCTTCGATCCCGCTGCGGTCGAAGGCGGCGTTGGCCTGGATTTGCGCGCCGGCCCGCAGCGGCCAGCCCAAGCCCAGCAAGATGCCCAAACAACAGCCGTACCGGAGGAAACACATCGTTTTATCCATGGGCAACTGTTTTGGAGCGCTGGGCAAAAAACCGCAGCAACGCCGTTACGTAAGGTTGATTGGTACACAGGCTCAGAAAATCGGCGCCGGCGCGCCGGAACAGGCTCTGCGTATTCGCCCGGTGTGCTTCAAACGTGTACAGGTATTTGCGCCGCAGGGCGCCGCTGGTGGTGTCCACCCAGATTTGTTCGCCGCTTTCGGCATCGGCCACGCGCAACACACCCACATCGGGCAGGTCGCGCTCGAGGGGGTCCCAGCAGTGGATGCCGATGCAGTCGTGCCGGCGGGCCAGCACCCGCAGCACATCTTCGTATTGGTCGGCCAGGAAATCGGACAGGATGAAACACACACTGCGTTTTTTCAGCACGTTGTGGATAAACCGCAGCGCGCCGCCGAGATCGGTGCCGCGTCCGGTGGGTTTGGCTGTCAGGATCTCGCGGATGATCCGCAGGATATGCTGTTTGCCCTTTTTGGGCGGGATAAACAACTCGATACGGTCGGAGAAAAGCATCACGCCCACTTTGTCGTTGTTGGCAATGGCCGAAAACGCCAGCACGGCGCAGAGTTCGGTCAGGTATTCTTCCTTGAACTGGGTGTGGCTTCCGAATACCGCCGAACCGCTCACATCGACGAGCAGCATGACGGTGTTTTCCCGTTCTTCCTCGAACACCTTGATATAGGGTTCGCCGGCGCGGGCCGTCACGTTCCAGTCGATCGCCCGCACGTCGTCGCCGGGGTAGTACAGCCGCACTTCGCTGAACGACATGCCCCGCCCTTTGAAGGCGCTGTGATAGCCCCCTGTGAACAGGTGGCTGCTCAGGCCCCGCGTCTTGATCTCGATCTTGCGGACTTTTTTAAGCAGGTCGGCGGTTTGCATGTTGTCGGCGACAGGATGGTCAGGATGAACTGGATAAGGTCGGGTTGATTCCGTTCAATTCCTACGGAATGACGATGGTCTGCAAAATACGCCCGATGATGTCCTCCTGGCTGATGTTTTCCGCTTCGGCTTCATACGTCAGGCCGATGCGGTGGCGCAGCACATCGAGGCATATCTCGCGCACGTCGTCGGGCGTTACGTAACCTCGCCGGCGGATGAACGCCAGGGCGCGGGCCGATTGGGCCAGGGCGATGCTGGCTCGCGGCGAAGCGCCGTACGTAATCAGCGGCGCCATTTCAGGCAGCCCGAAGCGGTCGGGGGTACGGGTGGCGAAAACGATATCGAGGATGTACTTTTCAATTTTTTCACTGAGCAGCACTTTGGTCACGGCTTCCCGGGCTTTCAGCAGGGTTTCCACCGGGATCACCTTGGAAATATGCAGCGCATCGCTGTTCAGGTTGCGGCGAATGATGTCGCGTTCTTCGTCCTGGGAAGGATAGCCGATTTTCACTTTCAACAGGAAACGGTCCACCTGGGCCTCTGGCAAGGGGTAGGTTCCTTCCTGCTCGATGGGATTTTGGGTGGCCAGCACCAGGAAAGGTTCTTCCAGTTTGAACGTTTCGGTACCGATGGTCACCTGCCGCTCCTGCATGGCTTCGAGCAGGGCGCTCTGTACCTTGGCGGGGGCGCGGTTGATCTCGTCGGCCAGCACGAAGTTGGCAAAAATGGGTCCCTGACGCACCGTGAATTCCGCCTTGGCCGGGTTGTAGATCATGGTGCCCACCACGTCGGCCGGCAACAGATCGGGAGTAAACTGGATGCGGCTGAACCGGGCATCAACGGCTTGCGCCAGGGTTTTGATGGCCAGCGTTTTGGCGAGGCCGGGCATGCCTTCGAGCAGAATATGGCCGCGGGTGAGCAAGCCGATCAACAGGCGTTCGATCATGGCCTGCTGGCCGACGATCACCTGCGCGGTGGCGGCGGTCAATTTGTCGAGGAAGGCACTTTCTGCGTGTATTTGCCGGTTGAGCGCTTCGGTATCCGTATGCTGTTGCATGAAAAAAGCTGGTATTGCGTTAAGGTCTGCGCAAGTAACGCTAACAATTGGTTTTCGGGTGCCCAAACGGAAAATTTTTTGTTAATTTAGGGGTATTCCCGGAGGAATGCGGAATGCGGAATGCGGAATGCGGAATGCGGAATGCGGAATACGGAATACGGAATGCGGAATGCGGAATACGGAATGCGGAATACGGAATTTTTAGATCCCGGTAATGAAACAACTATTATTACCGCGATAGTATAAATTCCGCATTCTGCATTCCGCATTCCGCATTCCGCATTCCGCATTCCGTATTCCGTATTCTGTTTCTACTTAAACGCCACGTATTTGGTTTCGGCTGTCACTACGGCCTCCACAAACTCGCGCAGCGCAGGCCAGTCTTTGGTGGGTACGTCGGCGCGATTGATGCGGATATCCCGGACAACGCGCAAGGTATCGGCCGATTTCTTTTCGAAGTGGATGCTGTACGTGGTGCCGTTGAACGACAGGGATACGTCTTTGGGCACCTCGCTGAACTGTTTGCCCGCCGGCAAATGGATCGTCAGGTCTTCGTGGTAGGCATCGCAGTCCTCGTACCGCCAGTAGCTGACCGGATGGGTGCGTTTTTCTTCGGAGAACGCATCGGCTTTGAGGAAAACGAAGTAGTACGGCACTTTGAACGATTTCAGGTCGCCGATTTCCAGCACCTCGTTTTTCACCTGGTACTGCACTTCGTATTGCAGGGTGTCGTTGAGCTGTTCGAGGTTGCCGAATTCCACGTTTTTCACCGTCACCGGGTTGGTAAAGTCGTTGGCGATGGCGTTTTGCATTTCCTCGATGCGTTTCTGCTTGCTGAGCGACTGGTATTTGTCGCGCAGGAATACCGTGGGGGTTCCGCTGCGCGTGCCGTTGGAGCGGATGCTCAGGTCGCGTTTTTCCACGTTCACTTCCGCCACCTGGGCCCGGACGTCGCGCACGCGGTTGGGCGGATCGAGGTGGAACAGCTTGGCGTCGGTGGTTTGCTGGCCGAACGGAATTTCGAGCGCCAGCGCCTGCAGGTCGTGGTTGGGCAGGCAGCCGAAGGGCAAGTGCTCGTCGGTCAGTTCCAGGTACCAGGTTTTGCCGTCGGCCACCACTTTGACGATGCAGTGGTTGAACTCCACGGAGGGCAGTACCATGGCCAGTTCGCCGTTGTCGCGCGTGTCGATGAGCACCAGGTTCACCTTGAGGCCCATCTGACGGCCGATGGCGGCGTACAGGGTGGAGAGGTCTTTGCAGTCGCCCAGTTTGGTCTGGATCACCTTGGCCGCGCGTTGGGGCACATAAGCGCCCTGGCGGAACGGCACGGAGCTGTAGCGGATGTTTTTCACGACGTATTCGTAGATGATCCGCGCTTTTTCGGTCTCCGAATACGTTTTCCCGGCCGGGAACAGCGACTGGACCACCTCCTGCACATAATACTCGCTCTTGGCCTGGGTGGCCGACATATCGGCGTACCAGTTGGCCACTTCGCTCCAGGTAGGTAGCGTCGACAGGTGCAGGGTTTTGCCTACGTCGGCAAAGCTGGGCATCAGTTTTTCGTCTTTTACCGCTTCTTCGTGGTCGCTTTCCCAGGTGTACATCGTGAAATCCTCGAGGTTTTTTACGACCGGTTTATAGGACGCATTGACGAGCTGGTTCGCAATGGGCACATTTTTGTGCACCAGCAGCACATAGCGGGAGTGGTCGACAGGCATGGTACCGTCGAAGGAGTAGGTATCCCAATATTCGCGGGAGATGCGCCCGAAGGTGTAGCTCAGCAGGCGGTATTTGATGTAGATGCCGTCGCCCACTTCGAGGTTCGGGAACACGAGTTGGTTCTGGTTTTGTTCGGCGGCGATTTTCACCCCGTTGGCTTTTACCACTTCGGCTTTTTCGATGATGAGGCGCTGCCGGTTGTCATTGTAGCCGATGCTGGATTCTTTCCAGCGGTCGATGCCCTTTTCATTGAGCAGTTTGATGGCCAGGGTGTGGTACGTTTCCGAGGTGCGCTCGGGGTAGATGATCGTGGCCTTTTCATCGAGCACATAGTAAAAATCGTGTTCGCCTTCGAATCCGTCGGATTTGCTGTTTTTGATCAGGGCATACACGTCGTTCTGCGGAAAGTATGAGGTCAGGTCGGGCTGCTTCTGCAATTCGCGGATGCGGCGGCGGCTGTCGAAATCGTTCGGGTTGTAGTGAAGCGCTTTTTGAAAGGCCTGCAGGGCGCCGGCGGTGTTGCCCATTTGCTCGGCCAGGCGGGCGGCGTTTTCCCAGTTGTCGGAATCGTACGGCGCCAGCCGGAGCAGTTTATCGAGTTGTTCCTGGGCTTTTTTGTTTTCTTTTTGACCGTAGTAGTAGTTGAACAGGCGGTCGGCGTAGGCCGGCACATCCGGGTAGGTGGATGCGAAGGTTTCGAGCATTTTTACCGCCTTTTTGTTCTGGCCCTGTTCGAAATAATCACGTACGAGGGCTTCGGCGATGTTCATGCTAAAGTTCTTTTCCAGGAATGCCTCGTAAATCGCCATGCCGGCGCGGGGGTCTTTGCGCATGTTGATGGCCAGGTCGTGGCGGAGCCGGGCGAAATAGGGCGATTCCGGGTATTTGGCGCTGGCCTGATCGATAAACCGCAGGATGTCCTCCACTTTTTGCTGGCGGGCGGCCAGCTGAATCTTTTCTTCCCAGGTGTCTTCCTCCTCGCCATAGAGTTGGATGCGGCGGTTTAGCAGGTCCGATGCTTCGTCCCATTTTTCATTGTCCTTGGCCTCGGCGTACAGGGCCACGAGGGCGATCAGGGCGTCGGGGTCGTTGTCTTTGATAAACTGGGCATCCTGCAGCTGACTGGTGCGGTTTTCCATTTTGCGGTAGCACTGGATGCGCTGGTAGCGGAAGATGCTGCTGTTGGGGGCTTTTTCCAGTATTATACCCACCGTTTCGAGGGCTTCCTGGGCCTTTTTGTTGCGCAGGTAAGTGTCGCTCAGCAAGTAGTAATTCAGCGGGTTGGAGGGGTCCTTCTTGATCTTTTGTTCAAAAAAGGCTTCGGCAAAGAACGGCACCAGTTTGGGTTGTTCCTTGTTCTGGTCGGCGGTATAGGGTTGGTACTTGTTACTGCTGACGAGGCCGGGGATCAGATTGCCGGCGGCGTCGGTGAGGCGGATAGCGAAGTTGGGGTAGCCTTCGTCTTCATAGCCCAGTTGGACCAGGATACGGTTGGCGCCTTTTTTCAGGCTGCATTTTACCTGGTAGGCGTCAAAATCGGTGCGGCGCTGCTCCGGTTCGCTGATCATCAGCCGGTCGTTCACCCAGATCTTGATATTGCCGGTAAAACCCGCGCCGAGGTACACTTCCTGGTTGGCCGGGGCTGTTACAAACGATTGGGCGTACACGATCGCCGTGCGGTACGGAACGTGGAAGCCGGGGGTGATCCAACCGCCGGTAGGCTGGTCGATGGGCCCAAACCACTGAATATCGGTTTGGAAAGCGGATTTAAACACGGCGTCGGGTTTGGGGTTCCGGATGGGCTCGTAATCTTTGTCGAACCCGCTTTCGGCGGCGTTGTCAAAAGGGCCTACAAACTGCCAAAGCCCCACGTTGGAGCATTGCAACCAGGCGGCCTGGGCATCTTCAAATTTACCCTGGGTGATCCAGTAGTGGCCGAGTTGGTACTGGGCTGCAGCCTTGAGCGAGCCGGAGCATTTGGGATCGTCCAACAGATTTTTGAGCAGTTTGAGTTGGCTTTTCGATTTCAGGCCGTAATCGCCCGCCACGCTGCCGTTGAACCAGAAGGTGAAATAATACGGATACGGATCGGTCATCCGTTCCAATGCTTTATCCCAATAATCGGCAGTCTCGGAGGTTTGGTTGTCGAAATAATCGAGCAGCACCATCGTCATAGCGGCATCGGTTGCCGTAGCGGGGTCCTTCATCGCTTTCTTCAGGAGTTCGCGAGCCGTTTTGCGGTCGTTTTGGTGCAGGGCTTCCCAGGCTTTTTGGTAGTCATTCGCCAGGAGCGGCCGGGTAATAAAGAGCATGGCAGCGGCCAGGACCATCAGCCGCAGGCTCGACACAAGGGTACGGAACATAAGAGGCATTTTTAGAATTGTGGAAAAGGGAAAGGGTTGATATTTACGCAGATTAGCTGAAAAAGGGCCGGCGTTCCGCGTACGTTGCAGGGTTTTCATCAGTGTATTTACCCGAAAATCAAAACACGCCGGAACTTGTTACCGAAAAACGCTTGTAAAATAAGGGGTTCCCATCAATTTCTTTGCGCTCGTACGGCTCATTTCTGACAAAACGACGACACGGGTTTGGTTTGTATGCCAACAGGCCCTCAAATCAGCGGAACAAAACCTGGAACATGTTGGGGTTGCTGGAGCCAAAAATGAGGGCTTTTTCGGGGTTTATCCATCTTTTAAGGAGCAGAATCTGCCCCAATTTATCGGAAGCGAGGGTTACATGACTAAAAAAAAAGAACTATTTCGACCCAGCGAGAAAATCCTCAACGCGTTCTTAATCCGGTGGTAGTGCTAAATCTGCTACCTTCACCCCTTATTTTGACCAAAACCGGTTTGCCAGGATGGAACAGGCGCGCATCAGCATCGTCATCCCTACCAAAAACGAGTGCAATTATATCGGCCCGACAATCGAACAATTCCGCGACTTTCTCGAGCCCTATAAGCTGGAAATCATCGTCTCCGATGCCAATAGTTCCGACGGCACCGCCGAAATCGTACAGCGCTACCAGGCGGAATGGGGCGACCGCGTGCAACTGATCCAAAGCGCCGGCAAACAAAACATCGCCATCGGGCGCAATCTCGGCGCCGCAGCCGCACGCGGCAATATCCTGTTTCATATGGATGCCGACGTGCACATCCCGAACAAAGAGCAGTTTTTTTCCAAGGTGCTGGCCACCTTCGACGATCCGGCCGTGGTTGCGCTCACGACGCCGATCTGGGTCTATCCGGAGGAATCCATTTGGTCCGACCGGATTTACCACGTGCTGATGAACGCCGTTATCCGCCTGTCGTTCACCGTAGGCGTTTTTTTGGCCAAAGGTGAATGTCAGCTGGTGCGCCGCTCGGTGTTCGAGCGCATCGGCGGATACAATGAAAAGATCGTGGCCGGCGAAGACTGCAACCTGTTCTACCGCCTGCACAAAGAAGGCAAGATCCCGTACCTCTACCGGCTGAAAGTACATCACTCGCCGCGCCGGTTCCGTGAATACGGCTACATCCGGGTCAGCCTTATTTACATCCGCGAAGGGCTGTCGCTGCTTTTCCTCCGCAAATCATACGTGGAAGAATGGAAACCGATACGGTAATGTCCAGTCCCTTCAGACAGGAGCCTTGATGCTCCAGACCTATAATTGGAGGATCAGCCGTTCGATCAACTTCAAACTCAGCTATCGCTTGCTGTCGCGCAACAGATCCCGCAACCCGGCGTTGAACCCGTCGGCGTGTTGCAGGGCTTCGAGCGTCAGGTTCATCCGGTATCGCCAGTAGTGTTTGGGGTTGGCAGGGATGTTGATGCGTTCATCGTTGGGGTTTTCGCGGCGGAGATCGCCATCTATGCCCAGCAGGTCCTGCAACTGGAAAATAGCCCACATGGCGGGCGATTGGAAGTGCTGCGCCACAATGGCGCGGTTGATCCAGGGTTCGCAATACCAGGGTGCCTCGCCCCTTTGACCGAGCACTTCGTTGTAGAAGCGCTGGGTCAGATCGCGGTTTTCTTCCCACCAGCCGCGGATAATGCTCATATCATGGGTAGACGGGGTCACCACAGCCAGGTAGGGCGCGTCTTTGGGGTGGAAGAAAGTAGCGCCACTCGCTTTAGGCATGCGCTGGATTTCCAGGCTGAGTACACCCAATTCCTGCATGACATCGGGTACACAGTGTGGCACCATGCCCAGGTCTTCGCCGCAGATCAGCATGTTGGTCGAGCGCTTCAGGTCGGGCAGTTTATCCATGGCCTCCTGTTGCCAGAAATCGTCTTGCCGCCGGAAGAAATAGTCGATGTAAAGCGCCCGGAGGCGCTGTTGAATATCCGCCGGCAGGTACCTGAACGAGGCGGTTCGTTCCATGCCGATCCGGAAAGCATATTGGTTTTTCGCCACTCCCGGGGGCGTCACATCGATCAGGATCACATTGGCGTGCAGGGCAAGCAGTGCTTGTTCCGTTTGCGGTCCGAAGGCGGGGGCAGCGGCGGCTTTTTTTCGCGAAGCCGCTCCACCCGATTTTGCAGCGGGAGCATTTTGCAGGGTTTGAAAATACCGTTCCACCTTCCGCTGGGTGTCGAACTCGGGCCGGAACGCATACGGGCTGGCGCTGCCCTCCGGGTTGGGTTGCAGGAAATGGGCGCTTATGGCCCCGGCCTGGTCGCCAAACGATTCCCACAACAGCGCATCGTGGATGAACGGCTTGCACAAGCGTTCGTAATCGAACCCAACGCCGGCCGCGTGCAATTCCTGTTCCGTCAGCGGGATCGCCGGCACGAAATACCCCAGGATGCCTTCCACGGCGTCCATGGGAATGCTCCAGATGCGGAAGAACCCCAGGATATGGTCGATGCGGAACGCGTCGAAGTAAAGGCTCATTTGCTGAAAGCGCTGCCGCCACCAGGCAAAGCCGTCGGCTTTCATGCGCGCCCAGTTGTAGGTCGGGAAGCCCCAGTTTTGGCCGTTCACGGCAAAATCGTCGGGCGGCGCGCCGGCTTGCATGTCCATTTGATAGAGTTCGGGCGCCACCCAGGCATCGCAGCTGTAGCGATAAATGCCAATCGGGATGTCGCCCTTGAGGGCCAGCCCTTGTGCGTGCAGGTAATCAGCGGCGGCTTTCAATTGCCGGTGCAGGTGCCATTGCACATAGTAATGGATGGCCACCTCGTCGTAATGGGCGGCTTTGGGCGACACGAGTTTTTCGATCTCTTTTTCCTGGTACGCCTGGTAAGCAGGCCATTGGTTGAAATCGGTGGTGCCGTTTTTATCCCGCAAATAACAGAAGGCCGCATACGGCACCAGCCAGTGCTGGTTTTCGGCAAAATAGCGGATGAAGTCGGTATTGATCAGAAAATCAGCCTTTTGGACGGCGAACAACTGCCGGACCATGGTCCACTTGGCTTGCATAACCGCCTCATAATCGACGGCGTCCAACGCGTTCAATGTTTTTTGTTGCCCGGCAAAGGGTTTGAGCAGCGCCGCCTGGGCTTTGCCGGCTACTTCGGCTACGTTGAGGAACAGGGGGTGCAGGGCGAAGGCCGAAATGGCGGCGTAGGGATACGAGTCGGTCCAGGTCCCCGTAGCCGAGGTATCGTTGACGGGCAGCAGTTGCACCAGCCGCAGGCCCACTGCTTTCGCCCAGTCGGCCAGCAGGGGCAGGTCGGAGAATTCACCCACGCCGAAGCTGTTGGCGCTGCGCAGGCTGAACACCGGGATCGCCACCCCCGCACCCCGCCAGGGGGCGTAGGGCAGGCGGGCATAATTATCGTGGTGGATCGTCAGTCCGGTATCACCTGCAGCCAGGCTTGGGGCGCTGTAAATGCTCCGGTTGCCGCCGTCTTCAAACCCCTGGAACCGGTTGGTGCGGATATTCCACACGCCGTATTTGTAGCCCAGCGGAAAGTTTTCGCCCGACAAGTCCAACCATGTTTCCCACCAGCCGGCGCGATACGCCATCAGGATAGGGGCCTGGGTGTCCCAGTTCCGCAGGGCGTTGCTATGGCCCAGCAGGCACAGCGCTTCGTCGGGCTTCAGCATGGGGGCTTTGGCGCGGAAGATATGGGTATAACGGGCGGGCGTTTTGAGCGCCGTTTCCGCTTTTTGTTGGAAGAATATATTGGCAAATGGTTGCGTCGTGAACGTGTTCTCGATCAATCCGATGGGGTTGAAATAATCGAAAGCGACAACAGGCCCTGTCCGGGAGTTGTCCACCGGAATGGAGCGGCCGGGGTCGGTCTCCAGTTTGGTTTGGCCTTGGGCGGTATGAAACAGGTATTGATAACCCAGCATTCCCCGTGCACCGGGCGTCGCCTGGGCCGCCACGTGCCAATAGGCGTCGTTGAGGTATTCGAGTGCCAGCGTTTGGCCGTCGTCGAGAAGGATCGAAAAGGACTCACCCGGTTGGGTGTTGTAGTGGAGGTAGAAATGGACTTGCATCAACGGGAGGTTAACTGCTCATGGATTGCTTTGCTTCGCGGCGAAAAATACGGGGATTTGCCCGGAACAGCGGGAGAAACATTATCTTACCATTTTTCAAGAAAACGCACAGCTAAATGGCCACTGGGTTAAAGACTACGATGCCGGAAAACACACCTTATTCCATCGCCAATATCCGGTTTGAAATCGAGCCCAAAGGGTCCGCCACTATTTGGTTCGACCTCGGCGGCCCGGCCTTTGCCGAACCCGAAGCCATGGCCAATATGTTTGTCGAACTCCATGTCTTTCTGCAATTTCTGGCCCACCAGCAACCGGCTTTGTATTCTACCCTCCTGCCGGAAGGCACTTCTGCGCACGGCGATTGGCTCGAACGGCTCGAAACCGCCGACTTTGACTGGGATGCATTCCTGCGCGCTTATATCGACCGCCACCTCAACCTCCAGGCCGCTGAACAAGAGCGGGTAGGCTGGCTGCATGCCCGCCGCGCCCGCGCCGCCAACGCCGCCCAACAACAACTCGAGGCCGACTGGAGCCGCCTGTCGGCCCAAGCAGAACCCAACGCGCAGCCTACCTGGGACGACGTGGTGCACGCCCTGATCGACAACCTCAACGCCACCGCCGTGGAACTGTTCCCGGAGCTGCTCGAGTACGGCGCCGACGACACCAGCCGCTTGCGCGACATGATCGAATCGCACGGCGAACGCCTGGCCAACCAATTGGTGGCGCTCACGCGAAGCGTACAGAAAGACCGGGAACACAACACCGAAAACCGCGACTTCCGCTAGTGGGCCGTGGGCTCATTGCGCTACCCTTCCCAGCAATTCTTCTACCGTAAACGCATCGCCCTGCCGGGGCTTCACTTCGCGCAGGGCTTTTACCTTTTCCGCTGAAATAGCCACCGGTTCTCGGCTGAAAGCATTGCGCACAAACGTCAGAACGGCCGCCAGGTCCTGATCCGTACAATCGGGATTGGCGCCCAGGCCTGGCATGCCCGCATTGAAGGCATAGTCCGCACCTTTGATCCGCACAGGCCCTTTCAGGCCGTGCAAGGCGATCAGGACAATTTTGTCGGGGTTTCCATGCACGAATTCGGAGCCGTCGAGCGGCGGTGCAAGGTGGGGAGTGCCTTGTCCGGTAGGGCCGTGGCAGGCGCCGCAACGCGTGTTGTACAGCAGCAGGCCGGCGGTGAGGCCGTCGCGGCCGGGGGTGGCCGACTCCAGGGTCCATGCAGCCGGCCGGTTCGCCCGCCGGGCCGCTGTGGCCTGCGCGAGGATTTTTTTCAAATACGGCGCAACTCCGGGTTTTGTTTTTTCGGCCAAAAAGGTCAAAAAATACCCTTCCTGCTTGCTCAAGCCGCTCACCAACGCTTCCTGGTACAAGGTATCCGCCGGATAACGCTCCAACAGGCGCAGCAATGCGGCATACACCGGTTCGCGGGCGAACGGCGCCCAGGATGCTGCAAAAAGGCTGAAGGCGAGGTCGGCGGTGGCGTCGTTCCGCGCCAGCAGCGCCTCGAACACGGCCAAAGCGGAGGTGGCGTGCGCTGCGTCCGCCAGCGGTTCCAGCAGTTGCAGGCCCGACAAAGTTATCCAGGGGTCCCGGGCCGTTTTCGCCGTTTGTAGTAAAAAACCAGCCTCCAGTGCGTCAAGGCCTTCCAAGGCCCAGAGCGCCTGGATCTGGCCCTGCGGTTCATCGCTGCGTTCCAGTTGTTTTTTCAGCAGCGGGATTGCCCGCATTTCGCCGCGTTCCACGAGCAGTTGGCGCGCCCGGTCGCGCACCCAGGCGTTGGGGTGCGTGAGCGCCTTCACCAGTTGGGCCGCATCGGCCCGGTCGAGCGCGGGCGCCGGGGGGCAGGGCCGGCCGGCACAGGTAATCCGCAAGATCCGGCCCCGGCCAGTGAGCGTATCCAGCCCTTGCGCCTGAATTTGCTCGCGCAAATAGGCGGTCATGTAGGTCTTGTGCTGGATGATGCCCCGGTGCATATCCAGCACGTACAAGGCGCCATCGGGGCCTTCGTTGAGACTGACCGGGCGGAAGGCTTTGTCGTACGCAGCCAGGAATTCACGCCCGGCGTAGGCTTGTCGGGCCTGTAACCGTGGGTTGGCGGGTTCGAACATATTTCGTTTGACGAGGTTGGCTTCCGGAGCGCAAACGAACGCGTTGCCGGCATATTCGGGCGGGAACTGGCCGCCCCGGTAGATGAGCGGCGCACAGGCTGAGGTGACGTTGCGCAGACGGCCGGAGGAGTCGAGCATACCCATTTCGTACCCCCGGTTTACGGCCGTGGGTTGCAGGGGGAACACACGCTGGTCGGTGCAGATTTGCACATTAAAGCCGGTGGTGGGGGTAAAAAAACGGTTGCGCAGCAGGGCGTTGGGTGGCGTCCAGTCGCCCTGCAACTGGTTGGAGTTGTCGTTGTAAAACAAGCGGCCGTATGCGTCTTCGGTGATGCCCCATTGGCCGCGGAAATGCGTTTTCTCCCAGCGCCAGCGGCCGTTGAGGCGGCGGTAGCGGCGATCGCTTTTGGCGCTGTAGATCCAGTTGTCGAGCGCAAGCAGCAGGCCGTTGGGCTGGTGCTCCACGTTGCCGCCGGTGGCATAGGCGGAGTCGACGAGCGTGCGGGCGCCGGGGCGGTCGTTGCGGATCTCCACAAACCACAGGTTGGGCGGTTCGGCATACAGCAGGCCGCCGTACACGAGGGCCAGGGCGCGGGGCAGCACGAGGCTGTCGAGGAAAGTTTTGCGCGTATCGAGGACGCCGTCGCCGTCGGTATCCGCCAAAATGGAGATCCGGCCGTTGGGCCGGGTCTCGCCGCTGTTGTCGAGATCGGTCATGTACCCGCGCATTTCGGCCACCCACACGCGGCCGCGGGTGTCGAAGGTCATGGCGACCGGCGCATCGAGCAGGGGTTCGGCGGCGATGCATTGGAGTTGGAACGAATCGGCGGGCACGTAGGCTGTCAGGGAAACGGGCGGGAAGGGCGGGGGCTGCGAGCAGGCGGAGAGGAGGGCGAGGGCCAAAAGGCAAAGGCCGGTAATACTGCCGTTTTGTACGGTGTTAGCGACACGGTTCATACCGGCAAAGGTCGGGGAACATGGCGATTTAAGGAACCCGCTACCCGTCTTTCGGCAACTTCTCCAGGATCGCATACACCGCTTCCAGCGCAATCTCCACGTTGATCGATTCCAATTTCAGGCTGCCGCCGCGATCGGTCAGCGTTTGCATATGCCACAGGCGCTTGGCCGGGTCGTGCAGGAACACGGATTTAACCCACACACTTTCCGGTTCGATCAGGATGTATTCGCGGAAACCGGGGATCGAGCAGTAACTGTCCAGTTTCTCGGCTTTGTCGAAGGCGCGGGTGTCTTCCGAAAGCACTTCGATGATCAGCAGCGGGTTGGTGATGATGTCGCGACGCAGGGCGCCTTCGGGTGTGCGGTAGTATTGTGGTTGGCCGTCGCTGACGGTGAGGTCGGGGTATACGAAACGGTTTTCTGCTTCGATGCGCACTTTGGTGTCGCTGTTCAGGATCATGTGCGGCATTTTCGAGCCGCGAATTGCAAGATTGATCAGGGTGTACAGTTCTCCCTTGATCACATTGTGGGGCAATATTCCTCCAGCCATTTCGGTAAGGGTTCCGTTGTGAAATTCGTGGCGCAATTCGCTGGCGTCCTCCCGGGCGAGGTATTCGTCTATCGTGTAACTTTTTTCGATGGGATGTATATCGACCATGCGTGCAAATTTCGCCGGAAATCCGGGATTTTCAAAGCGTCAATGCAAGGCGCTACCCGGTTTCCAATTGAACCGCTATTTTTGCCGCATCATGGTTCCTTTGCCGCCTAAAAATGACAGCCGTTCAAAAATCGTGCTGGCCATTGCGCTGCTGCTCAGCGTATTTGGCTCTACCGGGTATTCGGGGTATGCACCGGCGAAACAAGTCCGGGCGGATCAAACGGAATGCGTTTGGGAGGGCAAACCGAAAGAGCGGGCGGCTCTTATCTCTCCTACGACATTCGTGCCGGCACACCCCGCCGCCGGTTTACATTCGGGAAGCGCCCGACCAACGGCCTGCTTGCCGGTCCACAGCCGTCTGTTTGCCGCCCGTATACGCGCCCTGAACGCCCAAAGCCTGGCCATTCGCCGGCCCGTGATTTTCCGGCCGGATACTACCTTCCCGCAGCTGCCCGACGCGGATCCTTTTGCTGCTGCCGGCTGACCGGCTTTCACCCAATTTTTCTGAACGCTTACCGCGCCGGCGCCACACCAGGCAGCCGCCGGTCCATTTTCAGCAGCATGCAGTACGTAAAAAAAATTGTACGGCTCCTTGGCCTCGCCTGCCTCCTTTTTCTGGCGGGTCTGGGTATCGGCATTGGAGGGGCGGTGCCCCTGCCTTTCACGAGCCGCAAAAAAGGTATGGAAAATCCGGAAAAGACCGAACTGGTGGAAGCGCCCCAATCGAAACGGAAAGCCTCCGACTATTTCCTCGAATAAGCCCTGGTTGGCACGCCGTGTCTTCAAGCGGCCGACTGCGCTTCCCCGGCTCCGTCTTCAGCTTCTTCCTCGGGCAGGGTGAGCCAGAAATTGTTCATGCCCTCGCCCTGGATCAGCGCCACTTCCTGGGCATTGAGCAGTTCGAGCAGGGCCAGAAAGGTGACGATGGCGTGGATGCGGTTGTCCAGGGTCAGAAAGAGATCTTCGAAGGAGGTGCGAACACCCCGCTTCAAATGGCCCTGGAGGTATTCCCGCTGGCCCTGAATGCTGTAATTGAAGTTGTACACGGTGTGTACCCGTTTGGCTTTTTGGTCCTCCTCAAAACGGGCCAGCATGCGCTCAAACACCCGCAACAGTTTGTACAGCGTCACGCTCTCCATCTCGGCGTCGGCCAGGGCGTGCTCCGCCAGTTTGCGGAGTTCGGCCGAGGCGAAGCCGCGGGGATTCATAAAGGCGCGCACTTCTTCGAGGCGGCGCAGGTCTTCCAACACGCTTTTATAGCGCTTGTATTCGAGCAGGCGCTCGACGAGTTCGTGGCGCGGGTCGATCTCGTTGCCCTCGTCGTCCAGCTGTTTGCGGGGCAGCAGCAGCTTGGCCTTGATCCGCATCAGCGTGGCCGCCACCACGATAAACTCCGACGCCAGGTCGATGTTCATGGCCTCCATGTGGTGCATGTAGGCCAAAAAATCGTCGGTGATCTTCGCGATCGGGATGTTGTATATATCCAGCTCGTCGCGTTCGATAAAGAACAGCAACAAGTCGAACGGCCCTTCAAAGGCCGGGAGTTTTATGGTGAAGGTGTCGGACATTTTTTTTAATGTGGTCAATGTGGTCAATGTGGTCAATGTGGTCAATGTGGTCAATGTGGTCAATGTGGTCAATGTGGTCAATGTGGTCAATGTGGTCAATATGGTCAATGGGGTTAATGTGGGTCAATGGGGGGACAAAATTACACAAATCGGAGAAGTGGCAAACCGGTGTAATGAAGCGGGGCGCACTTCCCGGTCAGGGGCAACCTGCAGGGCGGGCATAATTCGAATACCGCTTTGGAGCCAAGAAGCAAAATCCGCACTTTTGTGGGCGCTGCAACCTGCGCCCGATCCGGGCCGATGCCGGCTGGCGAATCGGCAGGCTCCTATTCAACCTGACATACGCCGGCTGCAAACAGGCTCTGCCGTAATTATCGCCCATGCCCGTACTCTACCTGATACCCGCGCCCATCGCTGAAAACGCCGTCCATACCCTTCCGCCATATGTGCAGGATATTGCCCGGCGGCTGGAGGTGTTCATCGCCGAACGCGCCAAAACAGCCCGGCACCTGATCAAAAGCCTCGGACCGGAAAAGCCCCTGCCCGAACTGGTTTTTACCGAACTGGCCGACAACCGCGATACCGCAGCTGCCGAACGAACATTTCTCGACGCCATCGCAGCCGGGCGCGACGTCGGGTTGCTCTCCGAAGCCGGCTGCCCGGGCGTAGCCGACCCCGGGGCGGCCATTGTGGCCCTGGCACACCGCACCGGCATACGGGTAGCGCCGCTCGTGGGGCCTTCTTCGCTGCTGCTGGCGCTGATGGCTTCGGGCATGAATGGTCAACGCTTTGCCTTTCACGGCTACCTCTCTCCCAAACGCCCCGAACTGGCCCGCGACCTGCGCCGGCTCGAACAACTCAGCCGCCAACACGACCAAACCCAACTCTTTATCGAAACCCCCTACCGCAGCCAGATGGTGCTCGAAGTAGCCCTCGAAACCCTGCAACCCGACACCGCATTTGCCCTGGCCCAGGACCTGACCGGCGCCGGCGAGCTGATTCGCAGCCTGCCGGTGCGGGAATGGCGTAAACGCCCGGCGCTCCAACTCGAAAAAGCGCCCGCCGTCTTCCTGGTGGGCCGTTTGGAGCATGCATCGAAACCCATTTAAAAAAAATATTGACCGGGCTGGGTACCTTTCGCCAGTGAAACGGAACTAAACCATGAGCAAAGACCAATGGACCGATGACAGGATCGTGAAAGCGATCAACGGGACCGCCGCCGAGCGGGACCGGGCGCTGCAGTACATTTTCCAGCAATCCGGATGGGAACGCCGGGTGATCGATTTTGTCAGCCAAAACGGCGGCAACGCCCAGGACGGGGAAGATATCTTTCAGGAAACCCTCGTGCTGTTCGACCGGAACATCCGCCTGGGCTATTTCGAAGGGAAAAGCGCACTCGGCACTTATTTTATCGGCATCGCCAAACGCCGTTGGTGGAAAACACTGGAACGACGACGCCCGTCGGAGGAACTGAAACCCCAACACTACGAGGCCGAAACCGAAAGCGCCGACGCTTTTGTTCTGAACGCCGAAAAAAAACAATACATTCAGACTGCCCTGGCGCAAACCGGCGCGCGCTGCCAGCAACTGTTTCAACTCTATCAACTGGAATATACGATGGAAGAACTGGCCCGCGAACTCCAACTCAGCAGCGCCGCAATGGCCAAAAAAGAAGCCTACCGCTGCCGGCAACGGCTGCGCCAGTTTTTCGACGACAATCCCGGCTGGAAACAACTCTTTACCTGAACGTTATGGACCAGAACGACGCATTACTCAAAAAAATAGAGGACTACGTCCGGGGCAAACTGCCCGAAACAGAAGCCCGTGCGTTCGAGCAAGCGATTGCCGCCGACCCGGAATTGGAGGAGGCTGTGGCCCTGCAACGGATGGAACTGGAGCACTTCGAATACCTCCTCGAAGAAGACCTGCGGGGCAAAATGCAGGCCTGGAAAACGGCTTCGCCCCCTGCCCCGCCGCCCGGGAAAGCCGGTTGGCCCGCCTGGGGCCGCTGGTTGCTGCTGATCGGCCTGCTCACCGCAGCGGGCTGGTGGTATTTCAGGCGCAGCGATGAGCGCGCTCGCTCGCAACAGGCGCCCGCCGACGCGCCGGCAGCGCCCAAACCGAACGTACCGGTGGCCAGCCAGGAGACCACCCCCGCGGCGCCCGGCGAAACGCCCAACCCCGGCGAGCCGGCGCCCGACCCGGGCCAATACCTGGCCTACTCCGAAAACGCCTATGAAAATCCGGATATGCTGAGCCCCCAGATCCGCGACGGAGCCGGCAGCGGCGGCAACGCCAGCCTGGAATCGGCCCGCGCCGATCTGAAAGCCAGCCGGACCAAACGGGCGATCCAAACCTTGCGCGCCATCGGCCCGGCCGACGGCCCGGCCATCTACGAACAGGCGCAGGAACTGCTCGCCCACGCCTACTACCGCGACCGGCAGTTTGCTGCAGCCGCCGCGTTATTCCAAAAAATGGCCGACCAAAGCGACCTCCCATCGCTCAAACAGGAAGCGCAATGGTACCTGCTCCTCAGCCTGGTACCCGACTATCCGAAACACCGCAAGCAGGTGGACACCCTGCTTGCCGCGATCACCGATCCCAAATACCGCCACCCCAAAGCAGCGAAAGCAGCCGAATTGAAGGCCAAATTGAGCCACCCGGCGGACTAGTGATTGAGGCACTAGGCGCGGAAAATACAGAAGCCCTAATGTTGCGCGGTTTCCAGCGCCCGCATATCGCCGATCCCGATAAATCCAGCCCAAAAGAACGGGTGCAGGCTGTCGAACTGGTCGCTGTTGGCGTTCAAAAAATCCAGTTTGGCACGGCGCAAGGCTTCGTCTTTGGTTTTTCCGACCTTGAGATACCCGTGAAACGAGCCGATGAGTTCTGCCGTTCGCCGGTCGTTCACTTTCCACAAGGTCGTCACAATGCTTTTGGCGCCGGCATAGGCAAAGGCCCTCGCCAGGCTGACGATGCCTTCGCCGTGTTTCCATTTGCCAATGCCCGTTTCGCAGGCGGAGAGCACCACCAGGTCGGCGTGAAGCCTCAGGTTGTAGAGGTCGCGGGCAAATAATTTGTCGAACCGAGCCGGCTCGCCTGGCGTCGCGAATGCCAGATAAGCGTAGTCGCCCAACCGGTCGTCGGCTTTGCCGTGGGTCGACAAGTGCAGAATACGGTAATCGGGCGCCTGGCTCAGGAATGCCGCCATGGTAGCCTCCGCTCCGTACCAGGCCGTGCCGCCCCAGGTTTTAGCGACGGCGCTCACCTCGCCTCCACTGGCGGGCAATGGCCGAAGGCCGTCGCGGAGGTTGCGG
This sequence comes from Saprospiraceae bacterium, assembly GCA_044230315.1. Lineage (GTDB taxonomy): Bacteria > Bacteroidota > Bacteroidia > Chitinophagales > Saprospiraceae > M3007. Next base: position 100,749 of record JBGARJ010000011.1, on the reverse strand, counting down.
CTGGCCCATTCCAGGTCGGCGCTGTCGACGCGCGGCAACAATTCGGCGACTTCGCTGCCGGCAAACGGCGCCAGGGCCAGCAGGGGTTTCGACGGGGCGTGGCGGTATTGCTTGTTCCGCATTTCCCGCAACAGCGTGGCCGAATAGCAATAACTGATGCGGCAGGTTTTTAGCAGAAATGGATAATCGGCAAAGACGCCGGTCTGCGCCGGCATGCCCGTAAGCAAGGCCTCGAAGGGCACGTAACCAAGCACGCCATCGGGAATCACAATTACCGCGCTGTCGAGGTCGGCGGCGACAGGCGCCCACAGTTTTTCGTACAGCTGCGCGGCCGTTTGGGTATAGGCAGCGATGGTCTCCGACAAGCGGCGCCGGGTTTGCAGGCTGTCGGGCAGGGCATAATACCCGTAAATGCCGCCCCGGGTGAGGGTCTCCACCCATTGTTCCAAGGGAAAATCTTTTGGCACTTGCCGGACGATCAACGCGTCCGTTTTCACCAGGTACAGGAAAATACTGCTATCGCCCACCAGGTATTCGAGCAGGCAGCGCCCGGGTTCCAGCAGGGTGTCCTGGATATAAGCGATGCTGGCGGTCGGCAGGGCGTATTTGGCGGCGTGATAGTCGGGGAATTCCTGTTCGAAGCGTTTTTGCAGGGCGCCGGCTGCCGTTTTGACGTCAAACAGGCGATTGGAAAAGGTCAGCACCAGCGAGTCGCCGGGCCCGAGGCCGGCGTTTCGTTTTTCCTGGATGGTTCTATCGAGAAAAGCGGCTTCGATCTGCAGCTCGTGCTCCCGCTGGAGCAGGCTGTCGGGGATGCCGGCGACGTGCAAGGCTTGCGCCTCCCGAAGCGCTTCGTACAACACAAACCCTTTGGCGCGTTCGGCAAAGCCGAATGATTCCGCGGCGTACCGGTCGTCGCCGGTGCGTTTTTGCAGGAGCAAGTTGGTGGCCGCGGCGGCGCTCAACAGGGTGTCGGCAAAAGCAGCCAGGGTATAGCGGGAATCGTTGCCCAGGCGCTTGAACTGCTCGTCGAGTACGGCAATTGCTTCGCGATACAGGCGGTGCGAAGCGAGCAGCCAGGCTGTGTCGCCGCCGGCCTGGTAGCGGTGACGTTCGAAGGCGGCGTAAGCGCCCAGGGTATGCAGCAGCGCCGGCGCGGAATTGACCGTTTTAAACGAGCCGGCAGTCTGGTAATTCAGCGCTTTTAAAGCATTGACGTAAGCCGTATCCGCCCGGTCAAACGCGCCGGATTTTTGGTAGAAATCACCCAAATTCCGGTAAGAAGCAGCCACCTCCGGGTGTATCGCCCCAAATGTTTTCAGGCGGATCGTCAGGGCTTGTTGTTCGTTGTCGAGGCTCCCGGTAATATCGCCTAACGCAGCGGTGCAAACGGCAATATTTGAAATGGTCAGTGCCGTAAAAGGGTGATCGGGCCCAACGGTTTTCAGTTGGATGTCCAGGGCGTGGTGAAAGTATTCCAGGGCCTGAGCGTACAAACCGGATTTGGCGCAATGCACACCAAAATTATGGCATACCGTGGCTACCTCGGCACAGTCTTCTCCCAATACGGTGCGGAAAATCGCCAACGACCGCTCGAAGTACCGGATGGCGGTGAGCGTGTCGCCCAGGTCTTCATACAATTGCGCGAGGTTGTTGTACGAATAGGCCATCGGCGAGTGTTGTTCCCCAAACCACCGCAGCCGCATGGCCAGGGCGCGTTCGCCGTAACCTACCGCCTGGTCGAGGTCGCCTTTATGATGATATGTCGAGCTCAGGTTGCTGTACAGGGTCGCCAGGAAGGGGTTTTCGGAGCGGTCGTTCGACAGGTAAATCCGCGCTGACTGTTGGTAATAGTCGACGGCCCGGTCATAGTCTCCTTTACAGTCATACGCCAAACCCAGGTTATTGAGTGAATTGGCCACTTCACCATGGTCGGGCCCGAGCAATGCCTGGCGCAACGCCAGCCCATGGTTGAGGTACTCGATGGAGCGGTCGCAGTCGCCCATGTGATAATAATGTTGCCCAAGGTCATCGTAGGCTTTGGCGGTCTGGGGGTGGTTCTCACCGTGGTATTGGAGGTGCATGGCCAGGGCGCGTTCGAGGAACCCAAGCCCTTTGTCATATTCGCCCCTCATATCATAGGCAAAGCCCAGGTTGGTACAAGTATAAGCGGCGTCGGATGGCAGTTCGCCGCCGGCGCCAGGTTGATACAAGGCCCAAGCGTGCTCAAAACATTCCAGGGCCTTGTCGTAGTTCTCCATGGTCATGTACACGTCGCCCAAGTTGTTGTACGGCATGGCCATGAGAATACTCTCCCGGCCTTTTNGTATTGGAGGTGCAGGGCCAAGGCGCGTTCGAGGAACCCAAGCCCTTTGTCATATTCGCCCCTCATATCATAGGCACAGCCCAGGTTGGTACAAGTATAAGCGGCGTCGGATGGCAGTTCGCCGCCGGGGCCAGGTTGATACAAGGCCCAAGCGTGCTCAAAACATTCCAGGGCCTTGTCGTAGTTTTCCATGGCCATGTACAGGTCGCCCAAGTTGTTGTACGGCATCGCCATGAGGATACTCTCCCGGCCTTTGGAAAGGTCGAATGCCTTTTGGAAATAGTCTAATGCCCGGTTGAAATCCCATTTGGCTTCGTAGCAAAGCGCCAGGTTGTTGTAGCAATTGATCAAATTTACCGTCCTGGTCACATCTCTTAGCGCCAGATGTCGCTGGAGCATGGAATCGAAGGCGACGATAGCCGAGTCGAAACGCCCTTGCAGATAATAGATTCTTCCAATGTCGCACCAACAATTGGCAACGACATTGGAAGCCATGGACGAGGAAAGAAAAATACGGCTGTTCAAATCCTTCAATTCATAGGCTATTGCAAGGGTAGAGTCCAGGTCCCTTTGCTTGAAAATATTGGACTGAACCCGGATGGTAAGCCGTGCGCTGCGCATCTTGTCTTCCAGATGGTCGGTTATATTTTGGCCCGACAGGTAGAACGGAAGCAAGAGCAAGAGGAAACAACGGGACATGATCAATTGGATGTTTGGTACATATTAGCGAAGGTAACGTTTCAGAAGAGCCTTTTCGGGCGGGCTTAAATTTTTTAAAAAATTTCTTTTCGGGTGGGTACCGGGCAGCATGCGGGGGGTACTAATGGGAAATTCAAGTTGACAACCATTCGTCCTCACCACTCAACACACTTTTATCATGAAACGCAACGAAGCAATTCAATCGGTCTCTTTTATCCTCTGCGGCGCGCTGCTGCAATTGTTCAACGGCATCGGCAGCGGCTGGGCCTCCACCCTCGTGGCCATCCTGGGGTTCATCCTGTTCTACTCCGGCCTGAGCAAACTGAAAACGGGCCTCGACGCCAACGGCCAGGGCGCCGTGCGCCTGCTGAGTATCGCGGCCATCATCGGCGCCATCGCCTCATTTGTCGACCTGATCCCGCTGATGTGGGTCTTTGCCGGCATCCTGTACATCGGGGCGTTCGCGCTTGAACTGGTCGGATTTTTACGGCTGCGCGGTTCCGAATCGATCGGCGAAACAGGCAAAAGCGGCGCCATGCTGCTGCTGGTAGCGATGCCGCTGGCCATTATCCAGGCGCTGATCGGGTTGATCCCGTTCGTAGGCGGTTTCTTCGCTTCGTTCTTCGCCGTGGGCGCCCTGGTACTCGTGCTGATGGGCTGGCTGCGGGTACAGGAAGGGGTCATGGGCAATGTGCTGGCGGAATAACCGGATGTACCCCGGGTTTGTGCCAAATGCCGGCATTCAAAATTACCCGCCGCAGCATATTTTAACGCCCCCTGGATGCACGGCGGCACAGCGCTTAGAACGCTGTGCCGCCGTGCATCCAGGGGGCATAATTTTGTCGCGTTTTTCATGAAGCAGCCTTTTGGCGCACCCCCGGGAAAGACCCCCAGCGGTCGATTTGCGGGAAGGCTCACACGCCGCGCTTATCGCCAAAAATGCGGATGTGGATTCGATCGGTATAATTGAAATTGTGCGCCTTGCAGCTATCCACCAACCACATTTCTTTCGATTGCAAGGCGCTGACTTTCGTGCCCTGCGGCATGAGGTAAATTTTGTCGCTGGCGATATCGAAGGCCTCCTGCAACGCTATTATCTCCGCCAAATCGGATGCCTCGTCCACCACAAATTTGAAGTTGGCTTTTGGCGAACGCGCAAAAAAGGAAATAGCGTCGGGGATGATCCGATCGGCATAGTCCACTCGCGAATTGGATAGTTTTACGGATACATTGTATTGATCGCTATAGCCGTCCAGTTCCTTTCCCGGCAGGATGGTCCCGTTCGTTTCAAACTCGATGTGGTAAGCCGGATCGAGGGCCTTCAATGCTTTTACCAGGGGAAGCAGGTCTTTTTTTTGTACCAGCGGTTCTCCTCCGGTGATCACCAGGTTCGGGCAATTATACTGCGTGATACAGCGGATGATCTCCGTGTTCGGCAACTGGATGATATAGTCTGCCTTCTTAAACTTGGTATAGCCTTCCAGTGCGTCGTTACGGTGCGGGAAACGCGTTCCTTCCCAGTTCCAGGTATAGTCGGTATCGCACCAGATGCAATACAAATTACAGAGCGACAGGCGCACGAAAACCGAAGGGCGTCCCAGGTTTTTGCCCTCGCCCTGGATGGAATGGAATATTTCGGGTTGGTTATTTAGTTTGGCTAGTTTTATCATATTTTGAGTAAGATATTCAAATCAATCGGGATCCATTTATTTTCATTGGAGTCATAAACAGCCCCGAATAATCCGCTTGCGGTGTTTACACCTTGATCATTGAACCTGATCGTAGAAGAGATCGCTTCAAATTCCATGGATTTCATCCGGTCCGCGAGAATGGCAGACGTAGCCGGATCGAAACGGAGGCTGCGGGCAAAAGTACCGCGATGCTCTGTATTGATCAAAGACTTGTAGGTTTCGATCAGGCAAATGGCGGCATCATAGGTGATGGCAAGGTCGCGCATACCGGGATGCACGTCTGCATCAAAATCATGTTTAAACTGCGTGAGGTATTTGTACTCATTGTTCCGGTTATTGCCGGAGGAGCGGCTGATATCGATGTCTGTTATTTCAAAAATTTTGTTGTTCAGGATATCAGACCGGCTTTTCTGAAGTTCCTTATTCAAGGTATAACCATTCATCCAGCCACCGAATTTAGGCAAGTGTTCTATACTGTTTTCGCCTCGGTAAAAACTGTCAATCACCAATTTAAACTGATTGCCCACCCCAAGCATAAAACAATAATCATAATTGCCCATTACAGACTTCAGGGTGTTCATTAAGTGCGATACGCTGTCTTTTGCAGATGCATACCGAAGGGTGTTAATCTTTCCGTCCTGTAAAGCGGCATTAATTACCTCCGAGCGGTTCGTGAGTTCCTGTAAATACAATTCGCCAAAGGAGGTTGTGGTAGGATTATGCTCAACCAGAAACAAAGACCGGGTTTGGATCTTCTCGTTTTTCAAGAAATTATTGATCAATCTGGCTCTTGTATCGATACCTGTTCCCGTGCGGAACAAATTCAGGTACGTGCTATAAAAATTCCAATCCAAAAATTGTTCCGATGCGGCACTTGTTACAAAAATGGGCACGCGCGACTCGGATTCAAACATCAGTTTTAGTATTTCTGTGCTGCATTCAGTGATAGAAGGTCCGATGATGCAGGCTATATTTTGGTGCTGGAGCAAGGAATGTAACGTGTCGAGGAGCGGCCGGATCTTACCCGCTTTCATTTCCGTAAAGCTCAGAAAATCCAGGTCAATTATTTCAAAATTAAACCCGCTGTGTTCCATCGCTTTATGTAACCCAAGTTTTTGGTCGATGCCAAATATATCGCTCGGGTAGATGCCGATCACTTTCATGCTTTCATCGGTGAACCTGAGCTGCTCCAGTTTCCCCTTTTGGTTAAAAGTCGTTTTTGGGAGTATGAAATATCGGACGGAAAAAAATAGCATTATAGCCAAAAGGCCCATAAACGGCAGTGCAAAAACGGACCGGGGCCGCTTCCAAAAGCCACCCGGGAGTTCTTCGGTCAATTGTTCACTGAGTTGCAAAACGGCATGTTCAATGTTCCTTAACTCCGTATCGCTTTCCAGGAGCCCGAGCCGTTTTTCCTTTTCGTATTTTTCCAGCCGCGCCGACAACAGAATACCTTGATGGTAAATGTCAGGATCGCGCGTCTTTGAAGCGTACATTAGTTTTTTTAATGCCTCCTTTATTTTACCGGCGGCAATCAGGTCAGATATCTTATTCATACTTACAGGATTATGGCTTCAAAAAGCGATAGCTCACAGTGGGGTACTATAAGCACGCGCGCTGCTAAATTGGGTGGATGATTGGCTTTTAAACAGTCAGGATATTGCAAAGGCCAATCTTCATGTTTCATGGCATAACCTAAGGTCCGCAAGCGGTAGTCTTAGTATAAGAGGACATCTGGAATACACGAAAGGACGATTGGGTTGGGCACCCAAACGTACCGTCATTTTAGTATGGCTGTAAATAAAAATATAGCATCAGGCGGGTTGGCGACAATTTAATTTGGCAATTTCAGCCCGTGGAATAGGATTAGCACCTGTACCAAAAAATTAACGAATCCTGTTTGCTGGTTATAACTGCTTCCGGCACGTCTATACCGTAAGCGCTTTCTTCGTTGCGGCACCGATAATTTAAACACAGCGCCTCTTGCACAGGTTTCATTTTCAATGGCTTGTAAAAACCTGTCGAATTACTGAAATGAATAACCGCGTGATTTGGAGGAGCGTAAAAGTAGCGATATGCGGAGGATGATTTCTTTCCCGACGGAGGTTCAAAAATTCACCGACAACTTTTCACTTCGAATTGGTTCGGCCGGTGTGGCGCTTCCTTTCATTTGCCGGTACATTTGGCGCCCCAACCGGTACTGATTCCTGATTTTGGCCAAAGTTTTTAAACAGCCGCCGAAGCACGCGTAAGTACTGCAAAGACGGTATGGTTTTGGACAAGTAAATAGCTTCGAGCCCGTGCCCGAATGGAAGCCGATTTTTATTTTCATGGAATCAAGGAAAATATCTGCCATGCAGTTTTCTGTCCGTATTGCCAGTGCGCTGATTTGCCTGTGCTTGCTCACATTGTTCTTGCAACGCTGTGCGTCGGGCGACCAAAAACCGCGGGTGTTGATTTTTGATAAGCCTGAATTCTATATCCACGAATGTACGCCTGCCGCAGTGGAGGCCTTGCAAAAACTGTGCGCCGAAAACGGCTGGCGTGCCGACGTCACGGACGAAGCCGAAGTGTTCAACGAAAAGGATATCGTCCAGTACGCTGCCATTATCTTTTTGAATACGGCCGGCGATGTGCTTAACCCCACCCAGGAAGCTGTTTTTCAGCGGTATATCCAGGCCGGCGGCGGTTTTGTGGGCATTCACACGGCCATCGATACCGAGCACAACTGGAAATGGTATGGCGACCTGGTTGGCGGCCGCTTCGACAGCCAATCGGAAGTGCAAGCCGCCACCCTCCAGGTGCGCGATCAGGAAAATCCGGCAACCCGTCACCTCGGAGCGACCTGGAAGCGCAAAGACGAGTGGTTCAACCTGACCCACCTTGCTTCCGACCTGCACCTGCTCCTGACGTTGGATGAAAACAGTTATCAGGGCGGCACCATGGGCAGCTTGCACCCCATAGCCTGGTACCACGATTTCGACGGTGGCCGGTCTTTTTTTACGGCTATGGGCCATACGACGGCATCGTACAGCGAACCTGCGTTCTTGCAGCACCTGCGCGGAGGTTTGCAATATGCCATTGGCAACAACCATCCCATACAACTTCAGGCCCTGCGCGCCGCGCCGGCTGCACCGGCCAGTACAACGGGTTTTGTCAAAACCTCCCTGGTGTGCAATCTGTACGAGCCCATGGCCATGCGCATGTTCCCGGATGGAAAAATCCTGTTTATCGAACGCCGTGGCGCCGTCAAGCGCTTTGATCCGGCCACAAACGATACCAAAAAAGTAGGCGAGCTGGCTGTTTATATCAAAAACCACGAAGGCTTGCTGGGTATGGAGATCGACCCCAATTGGGCGCAAAACCATTGGATCTACCTGTTATTTTCACCCGAAAACCGGGAGCAGGCGATCTATTTGTCGCGCTTCGTATATGCGAACGACTCCCTCTACTACGCTTCGGAACAGGTCATGCTCAAGGTCCCAACCGACCACGACAAGAACAACGTCCACGCCCCCGGTTCGTTGAAATTCGACGCCCAGGGCTACCTGTACGTTTCACTGGGCGACAACTCCAGCCACGACGACCAGGGTTTCTCCAGCATCGATGAGCGCCCGGGCAAGCGCGCGTATGACGCACAGCGGTCCGCCTCTAATTCGATGGATTTGCGCGGTAAAATTCTGCGAATAAAACCCCTGCCAGACGGGTCGTATAGCTGCCCGGCGGGTAATTTGTATGTGGAAAAGGAGGTCACGATGTTTATGGGCAGGGAAGTGCGGTTCGACGATCCGTTGCCGACGCCCGCGCGGCCTCCTGTTAGTATCGCCGCCGATTATCCGAAGCTGGCCAACGCGCGCCCGATGGGGCACGGGCGGCCGGAAATTTACGTCATGGGTTGCCGCAATCCCTACCGGATCTCCTACGACGACCGGCGGCGCCTGCTGATCTGGGGAGAGCCGGGCCCGGATGCCAATAAGCCCGACAGTTTGATGGGGCCGGAGGGGTACGACGAGATCAATATTGCCCGCACGGCCGGAAATTATGGCTGGCCATATTTTACCGGCAACAATAAGGCCTACCGCTATCACCATTACGAGACAAACCAGTCGGGGCCGTATTTCGATCCGGCACACCCGGTCAATAATTCGCCCAACAATACCGGCGACCGGAATTTGCCGCCGGCCCGGCCGCCGCTGATCTGGTACTCGTTCAAAAGCAGCGTCGAATTTCCATTGGTGGCCAACGGCACCCGTTGCGCCATGGCCGGCCCAACCTACTATTGCGACCAGTATCCGGCAGAAACCCGTTTCCCGGATAATTTTGATAAAAAGGTGATCGTCTACGACTGGATGCGCAACTGGATGATGGCCATTGGGATAGACTCCCTGGACCGCCTGACGAGTATGGAGCCCCTCGCCGGGTCGATCCGGATGTTCCGGCCCATCGACATGCTTATTGATAAAACCGGCGCACTATGGGTATTGGAATATGGAACTGAATGGTTTGGCAACAACCCGGATGCCTGCCTGAGCCGGATCGATTACCGCAGGGGTAATAGTCAGGCCGGTACCAACTCCCCTCCGAGTGTGCAATGGGATTTTGGCGGTAAAAATCGCAGTTTTTACCAGCCGGGCGAGCTGTTGAACTACAAGGTCCTTATTTCGGACCCCGAAGACGGATCGCTGGAAGACGGGCGCATCAGCCCCGACTCCATTGCTATTGCCATTGAATACCGGACTTCCGCACCGCCGCCGGCCCAATTGGCGCGGAGGTACCATTTGCCCGCGCCGGCCAATCCATTTGCCCGTGGAAAAACGCTGATCGACCGCTCCGATTGTAAAGCCTGTCACGCCATCGACCACCAGGTGAACGGCCCGGCCTTTCTGGCCATTGCCGGCCGTTATGAAAAAGATAAAGATGCCCTGCGCATGCTCACCCAGAAAGTCATCAAAGGCGGTTCGGGCAATTGGAGCGACCGGGCTATGATTGCACACCCGCAGCCCGAAAAAGACATTCAGGAAATGGTGCGCTGGATTCTCTCCCTGAGCGATCCGGCCAACCGGCCACTAAGCCTGCAGGGCGCCTACATGCTCACCCCGCCTGCGAATACCGGCGCTACATCCGGATCGGCGGGCGCCTATATATTTCACGCCCACTATAAAGACCACGCCCCTGCCGGCCAAATGTCATTATCGGGCAGCCAAACCCTCCTGCTGCGTTTATCTACCCAGCAAGCCGAATTGGCCGATAGCTGCTCCGGCGACGTGACCACGACCCGGCGTCCTTTGAATAACAGTGTCGCCGTGTTGCGCGAGCTCAGGCCCGGGAGTTTCCTGGCGTTCCAGCAAATCGATCTGCGGGGAATCACCTCGGTCAGTTTTGCAATCGACCTGGCTACGGGCCGGTACACCGGCGGCGGGCGACTCGAGCTACATCTCGACGCACCCGGCGGTCGCCTCGTTGGCACAGCGGCCATTCCGGCGGCCAACGCCGCCGGAGGGCTTCAGGAATTGGTATTGCCGGTTGATAAAATGGGTTCGTCGGCCTATGATGCGCTGCACGACCTCTATTTTGTGCTGGTGCACGACCCGGTGCCTGGCGGGAAACCCGTCGCGGCGGTGGATTGGTTGCGGTTCAATTTTTAAGAACAGGTTTGGGGTTACCCAATTGTCGCTTGCTGCGGGTATTTTGTTCTGATTTTGCTGACGATGACCTGCGTCAGGCCTGTTAGGCCCGGAAAATATTTGGGTATCCGGCCAAGGATACGGATCTTCATTTTCAGGGTATTTTCTTTCCGGTACAGGACCGACAACATTTTTTTGAAAATGAGGGTCTGTTCCGATCTGCTCAGGGCTTTGTTATAATGGCGGTCAAAAGCGAGGAGGATATCGCACAAATGGTACTGGAATTTGTGCCTGTTACTGATTCTGGATTTTGTAACGCTATTGGAATGCTTCCGGTAATGGGTTGTTTTGGCGTTAATGAAGCCTATTTTTGATTGCGGGGCGATATACAGCCACAGGAAATGGTCGTAGTTGTAATAGTTGCGGTCTACGTCAATACGGTGGCCGATCAGCAAATCCGGCCGGTACACGGCGGTGGGGTGGTTGATAAAGTTGCCTTGCAGTAACTGGAAAAAAACATCTCCTTCGGCATAACCGGTCCGGATTTGTTCATGGTCGGGGTCATTAAAGATTTCGCCATTTTCGGAGATGGTTTCCACATCGGTGTACACCACACCAAAATCCGGGTTTTCTTCCAGGAAGCGGACTTGTTGCTGCAGTTTCAAGGGGTCGACCCAGATATCGTCGCTGTCGCAAACGGCGATATATTTTCCGCGGCATTGGGCCAATGTACGGGCGTAGTTGCCGGCCATTCCATGGTTTACATCGGAAGGTAACAAGTGAATGATCCCGGGATATTGCGCTGCAAACGCTTCACAAATTTGACGGGTGCAGTCTGTAGAGCAGTCTTCCCCAATGACCAGTTCAAAGGGAAATTCTGTTTTTTGACTAAGCACGCCTTCAATTGCCCTGGCGATATACGGTTCAACGTTATAGGCAATCATGCAAACGCTGACCATTGGATACTGGTTCGACATAACAGGACATCTAATCAACTAAAAACAGGTTTTGAAAACAATAACCTGGATAACCGGCAGTATTTCCCGGGACATTTACCGGGAATGGATCTTGACGCCGGGAGGATTATGGAACATGTTTATTGATTAGATCTTTTACCGGAAAATTATAAGACCATGTTTGGCATTTCATCGCAGGACGTCAAACATGTTCTAAGAAGCGCGTGTCGATATCCGGGGGCGTTTACAAAGGCCAGCGGCGGGTCAATATTAATATTTTAATCGCAAATCAGCAGCCGCTTTCTGGGTAAAGCGGCCGAAAAAAACACGGAGTCCGGCAACTGGGCAATTGGCAAATGACTGCCAACCAAACAGGATAAATCACCGTACAGGAGAACGAACCGATACTGCTTATCCTTTATACCCGCTTCCGGTACGTCCACACCGCCAGTGCATTCACGGCTATGGCATAGCCCAGTACGGTGAAAAAGTTTTGCCGGATATCGGCAAAACCCGCGCCTTTGAGCAGCACTAAACGCATGAACGATACGAAGTATTTGACCGGGTTGATGATGTTCAGCCACTGCGCCCATTCGGGCATGCTGTCGGTGGGCGTGAACAAGCCGCACATGAGGATAAAAATGATCAGGAAAAACCAGGCCGTGAACATCGCTTGCTGCTGCGATTCGGCAAAATTGGAGATCAGAAATCCGATGCCCAGCATACAGGGCGCAAACACGAGTGTGTATAAGAAGACCAGCCGGAGATCGCCCAGCATGGGGATCCGGAAAATCAGCCAGCCGACCGTCAGGCCAATGGTCATCATCACCAGGGAGATCATCCAGAACGGCATCAACTTGCCGAGAATGAACTGCCACTTATGGATGGGGGTCACATTGAGTTGTTCAATAGTGCCAACTTCGCGCTCGCGAACGATGTTCAACGCCGTGAGAAAGCAAATGATCAGCGCAATGATCTCCCCCAGGATGCCCGGCACCATGAAGGTTTTGTAGTCGAGCTTGGGGTTGTACCAGTTGGAATACACGACTTCGATATTGCCCGTCGGGTTCCCGGCGGCAGGCATCATGGCGGCTATGGCTTCCTGGTTAAAGGCCCGGACGATCCCGTTGGCATAGCCCATGCCCAGGCCGGCCTTGGTGGCGTTGATGGCGTTGGCCGTGAGCGAGACCGTCGAGTTGCTCTCCCGCACAAAATCGCGTTCAAAATGCGGCGGGATCTCCAGGATCAGGTCGGTGCGGTCGCCAGCCAGGGCGGCATCGGCTTCTTTCGCCGAAAACGAAACCTGCTGCACCCGGAAATAACCCGAAGCGCTGAACTTGGCCACCAATTGCCTCGACAAGGGCGACAGATCGTGGTCCACCACGCCGAGCGACAGGTTTTTGATCTCGTAGTTAGCCGCCAGCGACAGCAAGATGGTTTGCACCACAGGCATCACCAGCAGCATCGGCAACATGAACTTGTTGCGGAAAACCTGCAAAAACTCTTTCTGAACGAGAAATAAGATCGTGCGCATATTTTTAAGTTTCAAGGTTTCAATGGGTTTCAATGGGTTTCAAGGTTTCAATGGGTTTCAGGGTTTCAATGGGTTTCAGGGTTTCAGGAGGTTTCAAGATATCAGGAGGTTTCAAGGTTTCAATGGGTTTCAGGGTTTCAGGAGGTTTCAAGGTTTCAATGGGTTTCAGGAGAGCAATTAGTCCTGGATGCGCATTTGTTTGCCTTCTTCAGCCGGCTCCAAACCTTGAAACCCTCTGAAACCTGCCCCCGATATCTTGAAACCTCCTGAAACCCTCTGAAACCTTGAAACCCACTGAAACCCTCTGAAACCTTGAAACCCCCTGAAACCCTGAAACCTACTGAAACCCTGAAACCCTCTCCCCCCTTATTCCAGCCGGTTTTTAAAATTCCGGATACTCAGTCCGATGAAAATGGTGGCCATGCCTACCAGGATTGCCGTTTGTTTCCACAATACGCTGAGGCCCACGCCTTTGATCATGACCCCCTTTATTATCGGATTGAACCAGGTGGCCGGGAACAGGGTGCCCAGCGCTTGCAGGGCTACCGGCATGCTCTCGCGCGGGAAAATGAACCCCGACAGCAGCATCGTCGGCATCATCAGGCTGAGCGCTGACGCAAACAGGGCCGCCATTTGCGTTTGCGCCCGGGTGGAGATCAGGATACCCAGGGCCAACGAAACGAACATATAGAGAAAACACTCGGCGCCCAGCAGCAGGAAACTACCCCGCATCGGCATGCCGAATACGACCATGCCCAGGATCACGACCATTACTGCGTTGATGAACGACAGGGCCAGGTAGGGCGCCGTTTTACCAAGCACGATTTGAAGGGGCCTTAACGGCGATACCAGCAACACCTCCATCGTACCCATTTCTTTTTCGCGCGCCAGGGTGATGGAGGTCATCATAGCCGATACCAACATAAGGATCAGGGTCATCACGCCCGGCACGAAATTGAACACTGCCTTTTGTTCCGGATTGTACCGCATATGCGTTTCCGTGCGGATTACCGGCATCGGGTTGCCGCCGCCGGCCGATTGCTGCGCGCGTTCCTGCTGAAAATCCAGAATGATCGCATTCGCATAGTTAATGAGCGTGGTAGCGGTGTTGGGATCGCTGGCATCGCCAAGGATCTGAATTTGCGCCGCGCCATTGTGGTCCAGCGTGTGGCTGAAATCGGGTGGAAATACCAGTGCCAGTTTGATTTTGCCTTGGCGGAAACCATCTTCCAACTGATCGGGCGACTCCAGGCTGCGTTCCAACTGGAAATAGCTGCTCGAAACAAGTTTGTTGGTCAGCCGGATGCTGGCCTCGTCTTTGCTGGGATCGAGGACGGCGATGGCGGCATTTTTGATCTCGTTGGTCAGCACAAAACCAAACAACAGGACCTGCACCACCGGCATGCCAAACAAGATCAACATGGTGCGCCGGTCGCGGTAGATATGGCGGAACTCTTTGATAACAAATGCGATAAAGCGATTCATAGCATGCGGTTTGGCGTTGGATCAGGTGTTGCGGGCCAGTTTGCGGAACACTTCGTCCATGTCGTCGGCCTGAAATGATTTTTTCATGTTTCGGGGGGTATCGAGGGCCTCTATCTTGCCGTCTACCATGATGGATACCCGGTGGCAATATTCGGCCTCATCCATGTAGTGCGTGGTCACCATGAGTGTAACGCCCTGGTGCGCGGCTTGATAGATGAGGTCCCAAAACTGCCGGCGGGTGAGGGGGTCCACCCCGCTGGTGGGTTCGTCGAGAAACACGATCCGGGGTTCATGCAGGAGCGCCACGGAGAAGGCCAGTTTCTGGCGCCAGCCAAGGGGCAGACCGATCACGAGTTGGTCGGCATAGGGTTCAAGTTGGAGGTCGTTGAGCAGGGCGGCCGTTTTCGTCCGGATGTCGGCGCGGCGTAAACCGTAGATACCACCGTAGAACCGGATGTTTTCGCGCACCGTCAGGTCTTCGTAAAGGCTGAATTTCTGACTCATGTACCCGATGCGGCGTTTGACCTGTTCGGGGTTGCGCCACACGTCGAATCCGGCCACCGTGGCCTTGCCGCTGCTCGGCTTGAGCAACCCGGTGAGCATTTTCAGAGCGGTGGTTTTGCCGGCGCCATTGGCGCCTAAAAAGCCGAATATCTCCCCTGCAGCCACTTCGAAACTGATGGCGTCCACCGCGGTGAACGCGCCGAACGTTTTGGTGAGATGATCGGTGGTGATGGCGTATTCCATGGTCAATTTTTCATGAGTTCGATAAAACAATCCTCTACCGTAGCGGCTACCGGGTGCACCTCTATGTTGGTATGTCCCTGTTTTTCAAGAAATTGCCGAATGGCAGACTCCGGCATGTCGCTTCGAAGCGCCAGGTGGGCATATTCGCCAAAGGCGTAGCAATCGGCGCCCGGCCCGATACGGCGCAGGTCGCGAATGAGGTGGTGCATATGATCAGAACGGGCGGCAAAAAGCGGGCGCTGGAAACTGGTTACGAGGCCCTCCGGTGTGTCGATAGCCATGATCTCGCCTTTCTGCAGGAGGGCCACCCGGTCGCACAATTCGGCCTCATCCATGTACGCGGTGCTCACCAGGATGGTGATCTCGGCCGCGCGCAGGCGGCGCAGC
Source organism: Saprospiraceae bacterium (assembly GCA_044230315.1). Classification (GTDB taxonomy): domain Bacteria; phylum Bacteroidota; class Bacteroidia; order Chitinophagales; family Saprospiraceae; genus M3007. Next base: position 85,300 of record JBGARJ010000011.1, on the reverse strand, counting down.
ATATCCCAAAACTCCTTGCGCGACACGGGGTCGACGCCCGTGCCGGGTTCATCGAGAAACAACACACGGGGACGGTGGATCAAGGCGCAGCAGAGCGCCAGTTTTTGTTTCATGCCGCCCGATAAGGCGCCGGCGCGCCGGGTTCTGAACGGCTCGAGCTGGACGTATATGTCGCGAATGAGGTCGTAGTTGTCCCGAATATGCGCGCCGAACACATTGGCAAAAAAGCTGAGGTTTTCCTCTACCGAGAGGTCCTGGTACAGCGAAAACCGGCCCGGCATATACCCGATGCGCCGGCGCAGGGCCTTGTAGTCTTTCACCACGTCGAGACCGTCCACCGTGGCCCCGCCCGCATCGGGCAGCAGCAGGCTGGTGAGCATGCGGAACAGCGTGGTTTTCCCGGCGCCGTCGGGGCCAATGAGCCCGAATATTTCGCCCTGACGCACATCGAAGGAAACCTTATTCACCGCCTGAATGGTGCCGTATGCTTTGGAAATTCGGTCTGTTTTTATAGACAGGATTGACATGATTGTGCAGGATTTTGGGTTTTGCTGTTGATCGTATACAATTAAAAAATATATCCGCTTCGACTTTGCTGCTTGTTCGTATTAAAAGTGAATGCGATTATTGATTTAACGTGAGTTTTGGATAGATCGACACTTACAATTGAACACTCTACGGACTCGGAGAGGCCCAACGTTTGTAGCATGAGCCATTAAACGTCGATTTTGGGGGCCTCGGAGAGGCCTAACGTTTGTATTCGCTGGAATAATGAAACCAATTTTAGGCCGCTCCAAGGCCAAAAATCGACGCTTATTGACCAATCCTTCTCGATTGAAGTTTGTCGCTATCCAAAACTCACGTTGATTTAATAATATATCCTTCTATACGGTGTTACTTCTCACAGAGGTAACTATAAAAATCCTCCATGTCAGGTGCATCCTGTCTACCTAAAAAAAACCTCGCCCGGCATCCCGATCTTCAAACTCCCGTCATTCTCCACCTCAATTTTCACGGCATACACCAGGTTCACCCGTTCGTCTTTCGTTTGAATGATCTTGGGGGTGAATTCGGCTTTGGAAGCGATCCAGGTGATTTTGCCGGTGAATTCCTGCATGGCGCCGCCCGGCGCATCGATGGCTACTTTTACCGATTGCCCCAGGCGAATGTTGCCGAGTTGGTTGCCGGCCACATAAGCCCGCAGGATGAGTCGGCTGAGATCGGCGATTTTGTACAAGGGCTTGCCGAAAGCAGCTACTTCGCCCGTCTCGGCATAGCGTGTCAGGACGGTCCCCGCAGCCGGATTGACGATGTGGCACTTACCGATCTGATCGTCGATTTGGGCGATCTGCTTTTCCAGGGGCAGAATTTCTGCCAGCAACCCGCTTTTTTGCGTGCTGAGGGTAGCGTCGGTTGCGCTGCGCTGCTCGAGCACCACTTCGATCTGGCGTTGGACCAGGTTGATCTGGTCGTTCAGGTCATCCAGTTGTTTCGGGGTGGCGGCATCGCTTTTCAGCAGATTTTCCACGCGTTGTTTCTCGCGTTGCAGGTTGCTGAGTTGCTGCCGGTTGGCGTTGAGTTGTTTTTCGTACACCTCCAACTGCGCCTTGATGGCCGGGCTTTTGGCGGCTACAGCCCGAATACTGGCCTGCAGCTGTTCTTTTTTGAGCGTCAGTTGGGTGGAGTCGATACGGCCCAGATACTGACCGGCTTGCAGCGTCTGACCTTCTTCGAGGTTGAATTCGAAGATCTGGCCATTGGCTTCGGCGCTGATGATGCGCTCGTCGGATTCAAAATTGCCGTATGCGTCGGCTTTGGCTCCGTTCTTCTGACAAGCGGCAGCCAACAGGACAAACAGGGCGAAAACGAGATATTTCATGATGCGAAGTTGTTTTTAACGATGAAAAGGAGGCGGCGCGCATTAGAACATGTTTGGATTTTCATCGCTGGGCTGCAACCGGAAAATTTTATTTCATTCTGCGTTAAATTTTGCAAGCGGATTACCCGTATCCGATTTCAAAATTTGCCTTGCCTGAAACAAAATTTTCTCGGTTTCGCCGCAGCATGAAAATCCAAACCTGTTCTTAGTTCTGGCCGGCTTTGGCATACAGCATTTCCTGCGCTTGCAGGGCCTGTATTTCATGGGTTTTGCGGGTCAACCGGGCCTGCGTAAGCAGGTTGAGTTGCGCCAGGTAATCGGTTGTGGTCATCACCCCGTTCTGGACCTGCGCCTCGGCGCGGCGAACAATATCTTCCTGCAGGGCGATAATGGCATCGTCTTGCGTCAACTGGGCGCGGGATTTTGTCCAATCGTCCTGATCGCGGCTCGTCGCCGCATCGAGGCGCTGTTCGAAGGCCTGGCGCTGGGCATCGACCACCTGCGTCTGGAGGGCGAGCACCTGTCGTTCGCGGCTGTTGTTGCCCCAATCGATGGGCGTCCAAACGGCGCGCAGCCCCACCAGACCGAAGGGTTTAAAGCCCGTCTCGAAAAAATTAAAGGGATTGGGGCGGCCCAAACCGCCCTGCGCAAAGACCTCCACACGGGGCTGAAAACGCAGCCGGAGCATATCCTGGCCCACTTGAAGGCTGCGTTGTTGCACGTCGAACAAGCGGTATTCAGGCCGGAATTGACGGACATCAGGTCGCTGTAAATTGGCAGCGGCATCGGGCGCTTTGAGTTGAAAATCGGCGTTGTCGCGGCCGATCCAGATCGCCAGGATCTGCTTCAGGGTTTTCTGGTCGCTTTGTATGGCGGCCATTTGCTGCTCGGTTTGCAGGATTTGGATCCGAACCTGGTCGGCATTGGTGCGCAACGACACACCGCCGGTCACCGCGGCGTCGGCCTGGCGCAGTCGGGTATTGAGGTTGTCGAGCGCAGCGGCCAGAATGGCTTCGCTTTCCTGGAGCAAGAGGACCTTGAAATAAAGGTCGGTCACCGTTTCGCGGAGTTGAAACACGTCCACATCCGTTTGCGCGAGGGCCAGGTCACGGTCCAGTTCGCACTGCTGGCGCAGGTATCGGTCGGAGCCGCCGTCCCACAAGCGTTCGCTTATATCGGCCGACAGTTTGTACTGGTCTTTGGGCACTACCGGGATCTTGAACAGGGGATTGTCGATCGGCAGCCCGAACACGTCGCTTTGCCAGGTGGCTTGCGCACCCACCTGCACCCGCGGCAGGTTGTTGCTCCGGATATTTTGCAGGTGGAGGGCTACCGCGCTTTCTGCCAGGGCTTTTTTCTGTTGCAAAGGGCTGGTTTGCAAGGCCAGCGCCCGCACTTGTTCCACCCCGAGCGTGTCGGCGGCGTGGAGCGACCCCATGAAGATAAGGGTACAAAAAAGGGAGACTGTTTGGTATTTCATATGTTGAATTTGCGATTTCACATCTACGTCCTTCAAACTTCAGGCATCAGGGTTTAATAGCCTGAAAGACAAAGCGTTTGACTTCTTCTTTCCGTTCATTTAGGAATGCGGCCATTTCTTCCGCATTCAGGCCCAGAACGATGCGCAGCATAGGTTTGGCCACGAAGGGGAAAATGCACATCGAAACAATATTGACCAGTACATGCTGCGGCTTCATCGGGCGTATGGTCCCCTTGGCGATCTCGGCCTCTACCTGAGCGAAAAACACTTCGGGTTTGGGCATGTGCGCGGGCAGAATGGCTTCAAAAAAGCGGTCGGGGTGTTTGTTCAGTTCGTTGATCACAAAGAGCGGCACAAAGGGGTTTCGGCTCACGAGCTCGATATAAAAATCGATGAAGCGCGTGATCTTTTGCTCCAGGGGTTCGTCCGATTCGATCAGTTGTTGCACTACCGGCACCGCCCGGCTGATCACCGCCTTAGCCACCATTTCATACAACTTTTCCTTCGACCGGTAGTAATAATGCAGCAAGGCCTTGTTGATCCCTGCCCGGTCGGCGATCTCCTGCATTTTGGCACCATCGAGCCCCTTGCGAACAAACAGTTCGTGGGCGGCGTCGAAAATGCGCTGTTCCGTGCTGCTGTCGGCTCCGGAAGAGGGGGGGGTGGGTGCTGGAAAGTTATCCATCGGGTTTAACTTTTTGGTTAAGACCGGGCAAAAGTACATTGGGTTGCAAAAAGAAGCAACAATTTGTCAAAAAAAATTAACTGTTTGGTTAAACTATTTGGTATATGCCTGTTTGGCAGTCAATTTAAATAGCTGCTGCAACCAACGAAAAAGGCGCCGCGTCTTACGGCCGCGACAAAAATGAAAGGCTTTGCGACATCCCTGAAAGCAGGGCAGGGCGCCCGCGCAGCACCTTTGTCCGGTCAGAAACAAATACCACTCATCACATTCAAACTTTTGACACAAACCATGAAAACAATGCAAATTTCCATCCGGGTTCTCGCCCTTTTTGCCCTGACGGGCGTACTGCTGACGGCTGCCTGCAAAAAAGACAAGTCGGGCACCTACACAGGCGCCACCACCAACTACCTGGGCAGCGAACTGAGCACCTACGTGACGACCGATGAAGATGGCAAGCCGGATGAAATTGGCTTTACGATCCCGGAAGCGGCGTTCAACTCGTTTGACGCGCTCTCCGGCGACGTATCGTGGAGCCTCCCCTTCCCCACCGAACACAATGAAACGCCTTTCGTGCACATGTGGGCGGGCTACAACCCGCACGGCCACGAGCCGATGGGCATTTACGACAAACCCCATTTCGACTTCCACTTTTATTTGACCAGCGAAGCCGAGCGGATGAGGATCAGCCCCTTCGACACCATTGCCGGGGCTAAACCGCTGCCTGCAGGCGAGTTGCCCGCCAACTACATCAACGCCGGCCTCGTACCCACGATGGGAACCCACTGGGTGGACGTCACTTCGCCGGAATTTAATGGCCAGCCGTTTACCGAAACGTTTATCTTCGGCTCTTTCGACGGCAAACTGACCTTCTACGAACCCATGATCACCAAGGCGTTCATTGCCGAACAACAAAATTTTGAAAAGGATATCCCGGCCGTAACAACCTACGCGCAAAGCGGGAAATATTACCCAACCAAATTGGGTTTCCAACACGACACTTCAGCCAAAACCTATCGTGTTTACCTGCGCGGCTTTGTAAAACGTTAGACTAAACCCTTCCAAACGAACATTTTAGAACGGTGTACATGCCTGGCATCCCCCCGCGGGGTGCCGGGCTATTTTTTTAGGAAACGGCCGTAAATACCCAATTTTTGTTTCGCCAACTCAATTTGCTGCGAATTAGGATACAGCAAAGCATTTGTATTTACATACATTTGTCCGACCTCATCCAAACATCCCTCTCGCATATGGCATTTTTTACCGCAATCCGGTTGTGGCTGTACCGGTTGTTCCATTTCACCCCCCCAAGCACATCGTCGGGCACAGCCGGCGTCCGTTACATCGAATACCCGAACGAGATCCAGATTCCTGTGCCCGGAAATGCTGATCAGACGTTGATGTATTGTTTTCCCCTCCAGGGCACCTATGCCAACCTGCTCAATATGTGCAATCAGCGGCTGAACTTCAGTCCGATCAACAATCGTTTGCGCTATTTTCCGCTCACTACGCACGTGATGATGGTGTTGTCGTACATCGCCAAAGGCTATTCCCTTGACCCCAACTACACCAAATACGGCTATGTGGCCGAAACGGGCGTCCAGTTTTTCCTGCCGCTGGCCGAGTGCACACGCAACGGACAAGGTCAGTGGGAAGCGCAGCGGATGATCATGTACATCCCCTATATCCTGGTCGACAACCCGTTTTCGCTGGTTTGCGGCCGGGAGCAAATGGGTTTTGCCAAATCAATGGCCCAGTTTGTCTTTCCGCCCGACCCCGGAGCCGCCACCCAGTTCAGCGCAGACGCTTACGGTTTTACCCAATTCGACAAAGACAATCCGCAAACGGCTGCTTATCAACCCTGGCTGACGATTCAAAAAACTGCCGACAAGCCGCAGCCCGCCGGCGCCACATGGGCATCAAACGGCGAAGCGTGGCAAGCCATAAAAGGCACCTTTGAGCGGATACCGCAAGATGAGACCTTTCGTGTGGGCCTGCCTTTCGTGATCCACGAACTGGAAGACCTCCTGCACGCCAACCTCCCCATGGTGTTCCTGAAGCAATACCGGGCCGTCGACGTGTCCGAAAACGTGTGTTACCAGGGCATAGTAGAAGCCAACAGCTACCTCAAGGCCTTCCATTCGGGCTGGTGGCTGAACGGCGAGTATGCGGTAACTTTTAAGGACTTCGCCTCTTACCCCATTTTGTCGGACCTGGGGCTGCCCCAAACCACCCTGGTGGGTTCGCCTTTTTGGATCAACGCCGATCTGCAATTTGTGAACGGAAAAGCCGTATGGCAAACCGATTGAGGCCAGACGTCCCGGATACATGTTTGAAATTCCATTGCCGGACTCCAAACATGGATCCATAATCCCCTACCCTAGTACGAAACAGCGATTGATTACGCCAACTACCCTCTGTTCGCCATGGAGACATTGTATAATCTGCTCGACCCCATTATTGCATTCGAACGTTTTCCACCAATTCAATTGGTCTTTTTAGGCTTCGGACTGATTTTTTGGATACTCGCTTACAAGGAGATCCTCCAGGGCATCCGGAAGTATAAACTGGTGGAAATGCCCGTTATCGTTGCAGCGCTCGACATTTCCTGGGAATTCAACTGGGCCTTCGTTCTCAAAAACGATTTGGGCCTGCTGTTCAGCTTCGGCTGTGCCATTTGGTTTTTCATGGATGTATTCATCAATTACAACACCCTGCGCTACGGCCGAAAGCTGGTGACCAACCCCTGGATCAAACAGGTATATCCCTGGATTTACGTGTTCGTGTTGGTCGGCGGGCTTTCCATGACCTATTTTTTGCGGGAAAAAGCAGCCGATAACGGTTTGGGCGTCATCTCCGCCTATTTCATCAACCTGCTGATCTCGTCTCTGTACATTTACCAGTTGCTGACGTACCCGCATTTGCGCAACAACGGATTTTCCTATAAAGTAGCCTGGAACAAATTTCTGGGCACGGGGTCGATCACCGTCGTTTGCTTCATGCACTGGTACACCAACGGCTACCTGCTGACCATGTGTTCCATGGTGTTCATCATGGATATCACGTATATCTGGCTATTCAAGAATTACCAACCCAGGGAAACCGAAACAAATGCGGTGGTTCAACCGGCCGATAGGTAGCGTATGGTGAAACGGAGCGCAGCACCGGTCTAGGGTGTGTCTGAATTTTCGGGCCCGCGATCGGAATTAACCGGAATGGGCTGATAACCAAATACTGCGTTTCGATATATGCATAGTGTACACTGCAACAGGCCCGCCGTTCAAGGAGCAGCTTGACCCTCCGCCCCGAAAATTGCTTTCGTTTATATTTTTGGGGCCCCATGGGACGGGGCTGGCATCGCAATCTGATTGATCTGTGCACCTGAACTCCCGAAACATATTTTATGAAAAAGAAAAAAATTGCAGTTATCGGCGGCGGCCTGGGCGCTATGACAACGGTTTGTCAACTGATGAAACTACCCGGCGCTGCCGACATGTACGACATCACCGTTTATCAGCTGGGCTGGCGCCTGGGCGGCAAGGGCGCCAGCGGCGTCAACCGGTCGAAAGGGCACCGGGTGGAGGAACATGGCATCCATTTTTGGTTTGGGTTTTACGAAAACGCGTTCGCCCAGATGCAGCAGGTTTACAATGAACTGGGCCGCCCTCCCGGCACCCCCCTCGCTACTTTCGACGACGCGTTCAAGGCCCAACCGTACATGGTATTCGCCGAAAATGTAAACGGCAACTGGGTCGATTGGCGGGTCGATTTCCCCGATATGCCCGGCACTGTGGGCGACGGCCATTTTATCAACCCCATTCAGGAAATTTTTACGGCTACGTTCAATTACCTGGCCCTCGAATTTCGCCGCTATTTTGAAGCCCATCCCCACGGCTGCCTGGGTTGGCTGGCCGGACGCCTGACGGGCAAGACTAAGCGCCCCAAAATGAGCGGCCCGATCGAGGCGATCGTACAGGACCTGGAAAAAAAGATCGGCGCCGACGCCAAAAGCGACGTCGAACGGCATCTCCGCGTCATGGGTCAGGTGTTCGCCAACCAGCAGTATCACGGCTCCGATTATGTTCCGCACCACCTGATCAACCTGGCCCGCCTCCGTAAGTGGATATGGGACCTGCTGGGCTATTTAGTGCATACCGATAACACCTTGCGCCGCTTGTGGATGTCGCTCGACTTTTCCATCGCCTTCGTGCGCGGTATGCTGGCCGACGGCGTGCTGCGGGTGGAAAACGGACGATTCGTACTCGATTTTAGCGTCATTAACGACCACGACTATAAAGACTGGCTCGTCATGCACGGCATGGACGCCGCCTATGCTTTCGATTTCCCCCCTGTAAAAAGCATGTACGACGGCCCCTTTGCCTTCTTCCGCGGGAACGCGAAAGCGCCGAATGTGGAAGCCGGAACCGCCCTCAATATTTTCCTCCGACTGGCGCTCAGCTGCAAGGAACACGTCATGTGGCGCATGCAAGCCGGTATGGGCGACACGGTTTTCGCCCCCATGTACCTCTGGCTGAAAAAATATTTCCCGGAAAACGTACACTTCCGCTTCTTCCACAAGGCCCGGCATTTGCACCTGTCGGAAGACAAATCGACGGTAGATGTCCTGGAATTGGAGCAGCAGGTTCGGCTGAAAAAAGGCCTGGAAGAATATTCCCCCCTGTTTCCGGTCAACGACCTGCTTTGCTGGCCTTCCGAACCGTTGTACGACCAATTGGACCCCGAACAGGCCAAGGCCCTGCAAACGGGCGGGATCAGCCTCGATGACAGCTGGTCGGGCTGGTCGGAAGGCACCCCCGTACTCCTGAAACGCGGTGTCGATTTCGACGCCATAGTGATCGGCGCCTCGTTGGCTTCCCTGCCCGATTTTTGCAGCGAACTGATCAACCACAACCCCGCCTGGGCGCGCATGCTCAGCAAGGTGGGCACCGTCGTCACCCAGGCCTTTCAACTGTGGCTCACCAAAGACCCCGCTCAGCTGGGCGTAGACCCGCAAAAGATACTATCCTGTTATGTGGAGCCACTGGACACCTACGCCGAGATGAACCAGATCCTGCTACGCGAACAATGGAATAACGTGCCCGTCAAGCCCAAGTATCTCTTCTACGTGTGCGGCGCACAGGAAGACGCCGGCGATATCCCGCCTTACAGCGTGACCGCGTATCCGCCCACCCAGCGCGATGAGGTTTTTAATCACATGAAGGCCTATATCAGGCATCAATTGCGCCATGTGTTGCCCGGCGCCTTTGACGCATCGGGCAATTTCGACTGGAGTATCCTGGTAGACGCCGAAAACCGGAGCGGCGAGGAACGCTTGCTGTATCAATATTGGCGGTCCAATGTGGATCCCTCCGAACGATATGTTTTCGCCCTCGCTGGCAGCTCCAAATACCGCCTGCGAACCGACGAAAGCGGATTTACCGACGTGTTCCTGACAGGCGACTGGATCCAGAATGGATTGAACATCGGATTCGTGGAAGGCGCAGTAATTTCCGGAATTTTGACCGCCCGCGCTGTGAGCGGCGACCCGAATATTCCCATATTTTTACCCTGGTGAACCCAAAGAAAATTGGATGGAAATCAGGTTCATTTGACGACTGAACGCTTATGCGCAAATCGATGAAAGATCGGACAATTAATCGGCTTGCAGTATTTTACACTGCGGCGTGTTTATTGCTGCCTCTGCCGCTAAGCGCTCAGGTGGTGATCGGCCCCGGATTTGCCACCCAGATAGTGGAAGCGAACATGCAGGTGTTGCACGAATCCACTGCAGCACAATATGATTGGAAAGACGTGCTGGCAGGCCGTTTCGACGGGGCGTTTCAAGTGCTGGGGCCCGGCGCCTTTAGCGGAAGACAATCGGGCAACTGGCTGCGTTTTTCGGTGAAGAACACCACTTCCGGGAATCAACACCTCTTTCTCGGCACCAGCAGGTTCGAGTATATCGACTGCTGGTTCAGGACCGATTCCACGCTTACCGGACCCTTCAGGAGCGGCTCGAAACTGGATGCCGAGCACAAGGCCGTGGCTATTTCCGGGCTTTCTTTTTTTGAGTTCGACTTCCCTGCCGGGAAAACAACACAGGTCTTGCTCCATTGCGTCAACCAGGATGCGCCCCTGACCCCCAAACAGGTCATCCCCCTCACGCTCATGAACAAATGGACCTACTCCAAGTATTATGAAAAGCCGGCCGATTACACGTATATGTTCATCGGGGCCGCCGGCATTATGCTGATATTCAACCTGCTGGTGTTTTTCATCACCGGCGTGCGGGCCTATTTGTTCTACACCGTTTACGTGTCATTGGTCGCCCTGTTTGTGCTGGCGCTGGTACCCCAGTTTGCCATCGAACTGTATGGCAGCATGGAGATCAACAACTTTCCGGTTTCCACCATCGGCGCCTGGGGTCAGATCTTTTATGTGCTGGTTGGGCGGGAGATTCTGGAAATCAACAAATATTACCCGCGGACCGACCGGGTTTTGCTCGGTACCAGCGCCGCCCTTGCTGTGTCCAGCGCTCTGGAATTCCTGCCGCATACCGAGTACATTTCAGTGGCGATCAATTACACCGCCACGCTGATCAACTACCCGACCCTGCTGGTCCTGGGTATCCTGATGACGCTGCGCCGGCACCTGCCCGGCACTTATTTTTTCGTCGCCAGCGCCCTCTATTCTACTGGTGTGCTGGTTATGATCTTTCAATTACTGGGTGTTTTGCCGCCTGTTTTATTCGGCAATATTACCGCTACCACGGCTATGGAAATCGGCGTGACGGCCGAATTCGCCCTGTTTTCGCTGGGCTTGGGCGCCCGTATCAATCAAATGAGACGCCGCTTGGCCGAAGAGGCGTTGGAAAAAGAACGCCTGAAACTCGAACAAGAGGCGGAGCGCAAGCGCGCCTTGGAAGAGCAAAACCGCCTGCTCGAACAAAAAGTGCAGGAACGGACCAAAGAATTGCAGGCCGAACGCGATAAAAGCGAGGAATTGTTGCTCAATATCCTGCCGCCTGAGGTGGCCGAGGAACTGAAGACCCTGGGCAAAGCTACACCCAAAGGGTATCAGGCAATAACGATCGCCTTTGTCGACTTCGTCGGGTTTTCCAAGATCACCCAACATATGACCCCGGAAGAACTTGTCGCCACGGTGGATTATTACTTCAGCAATTTCGACAACATTGCCGACAAATACGACCTGGAAAAGATCAAGACCATCGGCGATGCATACTTCATGGTGTGCGGCCTGCCCGTGGAACGAAGTTCCCATGCGGTCGAAATGCTGCAGGCTTGCCAGGAGATAATGGCTTTCGTCGCGCATGAAAAAGAGCTGCGCACCCCCCTGGGCCTGCCTTGGTTCGATTGCCGGATCGGGGTGCACTCCGGTTCTGTGATCGCCGGGATCGTGGGACACAAGAAATACGCCTACGATATTTGGGGACAGGATGTCAACATTGCCAGCCGCATTGAATCGAGCGGTTTTGACGGCCAGATCAATATTTCCCAAGCTACGTACGATCTGGTAAAAGACCGGTTCCACTTTACCCATAAAGGTAAGATCAACGCCAAGAACATTGGTGAGCTGGACCTGTATTGCCTGCTAGGGTCGGGGGGGAGAAGTAACCTAGCATCCGGGAATTCCTATTTTGTCAATGCGAAGCCCGCTCCGACGTGTTGCCGGAGTGGGCTTCGCGTAATGAAAACCCCTCTTTTCGTCTACAGGAGTTGGTGTTCCAGGTAGAAAGCCAATATGCCGGCAAAATACCCGATGGTCGCATACAGGGAGATCCGCTTCAGGTACCAGATAAAATCTACTTTGAGAATGCCCATAGAAGCCACGCCGGCCGCCGATCCGATGATCAGGATACTACCGCCTGTGCCGGCGCAATACGCCAGCAACTCCCAAAAGTCGTTGTCGGGCGGATAAACCGACATGTCATACATGCCCATGGTGGCCGCCACCAGCGGTACGTTGTCTACCACCGAGGATAACAAGCCGATCAGCCCGTTGATCACGTAGATGTTGCCCGCGAAAGTCTGGTTCAGCAGTTCCGACATCAGGTGCAGGTGGCCGGAGGAATCGAGGGCCCCTACCGCCAACAGAATACCGAGGAAGAACAGGATAGCCGGCGAGTCGATCCGGTGCAACATGGCGGCTACCGACAACCCGTGCCGGGTATCGTGCTCCTTGCTGCGGTGCAAAAATTCAGTCACATACCACATGACCCCCACGGCAAGCAGGATACCCATATAGGGCGGCATGTGGGTCACGGTTTTGAATACCGGGACAAACAAGAGGGAGGCTACGCCGAGAAAGAACAACAGATTGCGCTCAAAAGGCGTGGTATCGCTGTCCTTTTTTGTTTGGGCAGATTCGCCCACACTGTCCTGCGCCGCGCTCTGCCGCCGCATCACCATAGAGGCAACGGCCAGCGGCGCCAGCAACGACACGGCGGAGGCCAGGAAGGTGCTTTTCATGATATTGATCGTGGTGACCTGACCGCCGATCCAAAGCATGATGGTCGTCACGTCGCCGATCGGCGACCAGGCGCCGCCGGCATTTGCGGCTATGATAACAAAGCCGCCCATAAACCACAATTGTTCCTGCTTCCGGATCAGGCGCCGCAACAGCGCGCACATGATGATGGCGGTCGTCATGTTATCGAGCACCGATGAAAGGAAAAAAGCCACCCACGAAATGATCCACATTAATTTGATGCGGTTGGTGGTCACAATCCGGTCGGTAATTACCCGGAAGCCGTCGTGCACGTCCACCAATTCCACAATGGTCATGGCACCGAGGAGGAAAAACAGGATTTCGGATATACTGCTCAGGTGTTCCGAAAGTGCATCGTGTAAAAAAGCGCGGGAATCTTCAAGCGGCGCTGCAGCCGAGGTGGTGACGGGCATCGCATCTACCCCAAATACAAGCACCAACCAACACAATACGCCTGTAATGAGCGCGGTCGCGGCTTTGTCAATTTTAATGGGGTGTTCCAATGCGATTAGTACGTACCCTAGGATGAATACTACAACAATTAATAAGGCCATAAGTGTAAACGGGAAAAACTGGAAGAACAGTTGATGAAGCGTATTTTATAGAATCCGGAAGTAGAAAAACCCTTTCGGGAGGCTGTTGCGCAGTGTACTCAAACAAACTGCAAAACAGCCTTCCGCGACCTCCCCTTCCAAATGATACAGTAAAAAAGCGAAAGGTAAAAATTTAGTGGCGGGTGATGTATTGTTCGAGGAACTCAATATGGGTTGTTTGTTCCTGAATAATAGCATTGACAATATCGCCTATACTCAGCAGCCCGACTACTTTGCCATCTTTCACCACGGGCAGGTGTCGGATGCGTTTGCTGCTGAACAGGTTCATACAATCGTCGATGCTCATTTCGGGCGTTACAGTAAACACATTGGCCGTCATCACCTCCGTCACAGGGGTGCTCTTGGCCTTACGGCCCTGAATGATCCCCTTGCGCGCATAGTCGCGTTCTGAAAAAATACCAGCAAGGCGCTCCCCGTCCATAACGACGACGGCGCCGATGTTCTTTTGGGCCATTAATTCAAGCGCTTCAATCACCATATGATCCGGGGTGACACTATACAGCATGCCCTTGGGTTTCCCTTCCAGGAGATTTTTTACAGACAGCATTGCGAAATGTTTTTTTGAAAAAATGGGGTCGCCGTTTGTTATTTGGCCAACCCGAACACAGTAATGGCTAAGGTATGGCGCGACCCGTACTGCGCCAAATAAATTGTGGAAAAAAACACAGGGCTTGTGCCGTTTTACGACAAACAAAGCCCGAAATCAGCACAGATGCGAATGTCAGGATTTTTGTGGCAACAAACTATACTGGATTCGCCTTGTTTTATCTTCGATACGCCAATTTTGCCGTATCTTTTGCCCAAATTTTTACGCTATGCTTGCGGTGGCTTTAGTTTCTGTTGTATTCATGCTGGCAGCTGTATTTATGTTCAGTGTGCGCCTGCTTTTTGTCAAAGGTGGAGAATTCCGCGGCACCTGCGCGGGCAACAGCCCGTTCCTGCGCAAGGAAAACATTGTGTGCGGCGTCTGTGGCCGCAAGCCGGGCGAGCCTTGCGGGCAGGAGGAACAATGAATGCAACGCGTACGTGCATCGTATGATTTCACCACGAAGGCACGAAGGCACATAGAAACGCCGTGAAAAGGCAGGTCTCTGTGCCTTCGTGCCTTCGTGGTGAATAACAGGATGTTTTTTTTGCCGATGCCTCGCGCAACGCTTTTTACAACCCCATTAAGTGATCGAGGTAATAAACGGCGATGCCGGCAAAATACCCAATTGCGGCATAAATGGAGATCCGTTTCATGTACCACAGGAAATCCACTTTCAGGATACCCATCGAAGCCACCCCGGCTGCCGAACCGATTATGAGGATACTGCCGCCCGTGCCCGCGCAGTAGGCGAGCAAGTTCCAGAAATCGTGGTTGGGCGGAAACTCGGTCATCTTGTACATCCCCATGGAGGCCGCTACCAGCGGCACGTTATCCACCACCGAGGAAAGCAAGCCAATAAGGGTGTTGATGATATAAATGTTGCCAAAGGTGCGGTTGAGCACTTCCGACATGAGGTGCAGGTGTCCGGAAGCATCCAGTGAGCCCACAGCAAGCAGGATTCCTAGAAAAAACAGGATAGCGGGCGAGTCGATACGGTGCAACATGGCCGACACCGTGAATTCATTCCGCGCTCCGGAGTCTTTGCCCCGGTGCAAAAATTCGGTCACATACCACAATACCCCTACCGCAAGCAGGATGCCCATGTAGGGCGGCATATGGGTCAGCGTTTTGAAAACCGGCACAAATAAGAGGGAAAAAACACCCAGGAAAAACAACAGGTTCCGTTCAAAGGGCGTGGTGTCGCGTCCCTCATTGCTCGGCATTTTATCCATCGCCTCTTGCCCGCCCTGTTTGCGACGCATGACAAACGAAGCAACGATCAACGGGGCCAGCAGGCTGACCAAAGACGTGAAAAAGGTATTTTTCATAATCTCCAGGGTCGTAACCTGCCCACCGATCCACAACATGATCGTGGTGACGTCGCCAATGGGCGACCAGGCCCCACCCGCGTTGGCCGCAATAATGACAAAACCGCCTAAAAACCACAAATCTTCCTGCTTTTTTACCAGCTTGCGCAATAAGGCGCACATAATGATCGCGGTGGTCATATTATCCAATACCGACGACAGGAAAAAGGCCACCCAGGATATCACCCACATTAGTTTGATCCGGTTGGTGGTTACGATCCGGTCGGTGATCACACGAAAACCATCGTGGGCATCCACCAATTCCACAATGGTCATGGCGCCCAACAGGAAGAAAAGGATTTCGGAAATACTGCCCAGGTGTTCGAACAAGGCATTGTGGATGTATGCCTGATGGTCGGGCGGCGCGGCGCCCGAAACAGCGGGCATCGAGTCCAATCCAAACACTAAAATAAGCCAGCAAAAAACGCCCGTTAACAAGGCGGATGCAGCTTTGTCGATCTTTAAGGGGTGTTCCAGGGCGATCAGCGTGTATCCTAAGATAAACACAAGGACGATCAAAAGCGCCATAGCGAAACAAGGTTTTGAAAGAATGTGAGCGGAAAAAGACATTTGACAAGGCGTAAACGCCCAAACGATTCGCTCCTTATTCCTGCTCAACCTTGGTGTGCCGGGTAAACGCGTGCCGCCATTTTTGACGAACGAGGATTACTGTCATTTGTGTTCGGACACCTTGTCCTATGTCCGCCCGAAGATACCGCACCGCGTGAACCGGAGCAACAGATTTTCTTAAAATTCGGTTAAATTTTGATTGAAATTTGAATAGTTAACCGACTCAATTTCAGACTATTCCATCGGAATACTAAAGTTGGTGCGCACTTGCAGACGGCCCTGGTCGTCGGTATAAATTCCGTACACTTCCAGGCCCTGTTTTTGGGCGATTTCCATGGCTTTGTCCAACCCCAAAATCAGGAACGCCGTAGCAAATCCGTCGGCCGTTGTGCAATCGTCGGCCAGTACCGACACACTAAGCAAATTGTGCGAAATCGGGTAACCGGTGCGGGGGTCGATCGCGTGGCTGAACTTTTTGCCTTCCCGCACGATAAACTTGCGGTAACTCCCGGAAGTGGCCAGCGCTTTGCCGCTCAACTGCACCGTCGTTTGCAGCGGCCGGCCCTTCTCCTCGTGGTCTACCGGTTTGTCGATACCGATACGCCAGGCCTCGCCGCTCTCGTTGTGACCGGCGGTTCGCAGCTCCCCGCCTACTTCTACCAGGTAATCGCGGATACCCCGGCGCTCCAGAAAGCCGGCGATCAGGTCGACCGTATAACCCTGGGCGATGGCATTCATATCGACTTCCATCCGGGGGTCCGCCTTGATCAACAGGCCGTTTTCCAGGGCAATCTTGTGGAAACCCGTGAGCCGGCGCAGGCTGTCCACCTGTGCGGAATCGGGCGGCGGCAGCCCTTTTTTATAACTAAACCCCCAGGCCCGCACCAAGGGGCCCACCGTAATATCGAATACCCCATCGGTGGCTTCCGATACGGCCTGGGAGCGCTGAAAAACGGCGGCAAAATGCTCGTCGGCCACCGTCCCCGCCTGGTTCCGGTTAAAATTGCTGATAATCGAGGCGCTGTCCCAAAGCGACATGCTGTGGTCGATGACCCGAAACAGGCTGTCGACCGGCGCGGAAAAATCGCGCCCCATCGAGTCACGGTAAACGATGCTGAACGTGGTGCCCTGGGCTTTTCCTTCCAGGTGGGTATAGGCCGGCGGTGTTTGCCGGCAGGCCAGCTGCAGGGCCAGTAAAGCGATAAGACTGTATTTCATCGTTGCCTGTGTTTAAGCCGGCAACCGGGCGGCCATTTCAGCCGGCGCGGTATGCCGCAGGAAAATAAAAAAAGGCACGGAGAACGCCCGATTCGGGGATTTCTCCGTGCCTTGTTGTTCGCATTGATCAGGATAAATCAGATCCCGAAATCGTCGAATGCGACATTCTCTTTCGGAACGCCGAGATCATCGAGCATTTTCTGTACGGCAGTATTCATCATGGGCGGTCCGCACAGGTAGTACTCCACCTCTTCTGGTTCGGGGTGTTTGTCGAGGTAGTTTTTCAGCACCACGCTGTGAATAAATCCGGTAAGCCCGGTCCAGTTGTCCTCCGGCAGGGGTTCGGAAAGGGCGATCTCGAAGCGGAAATTCGGGAACTCGCGTTCAATGGCCCGGAAATCTTCCTCATAAAAGATCTCGCGCTTGCTGCGTGCGCCATACCAGAACGACACTTTCCGGTCGGTTTTCAGGGTATGGAACAAGTGGAAAATATGCGAGCGCAAGGGCGCCATACCGGCGCCACCGCCGATATACACCATTTCCTTATCCGTTTTTTTGATGTGAAATTCGCCGTATGGGCCGCTGATGGTCACCTTATCGCCGGGTTTTCGCGAAAACACAAAAGAAGAACACAACCCCGGCGGCACATCGGCCCAGGTATTTTTGGCCCGGTCCCAAGGCGGGGTGGCGATCCGGATGTTGAGCATGATGATATTGCCTTCGGCGGGGTGATTGGCCATCGAATAGGCCCGGAAAATGGGTTCTTCCACCACGGTCTTCAAATCCCAGATCTTATACTTGTCATAATCATCTTTGAAGATATCCGGGATGTTGTACAGGTCGGTTTTGAAATTGATGGTGGTTTCCGGAACGTCGACCTGGATGTAGTCGCCCGATTTGAAGGTCAGGTTTTCACCGGGCGGCAAGGCGACCACAAATTCTTTGATGTATGTGGCCACGTTATTGTTGGATACCACCGTGCACTCCCATTTTTTGACGCCAAACACCTCGTCGGGAACCTGGATTTCCATATCCTCCTTCACCTTGACCTGGCAGGCCAGCCGCAGTTTTTCCTGCACCTGTTTGCGGTTGAGGTGGTTCGTTTCGGTGGCCAGCACGTCGCCGCCGCCGGAGTATACCTTGCATTTGCACATGGCGCAGGTGCCGCCGCCGCCGCAAGCCGAAGCCAGAAAAATATGTTGGGCCGACAGAGTTGACAGCAGCGTGCCGCCCGGCTTGACCACCACCGGATGCTCCCGGTCGCCATTGATGATCAGAGCGACGTCTTTTTGTGGCAACAGGCGCTCTTTGGCCGTCAGGATCAGAAAGGCCAGCAACAAAATAACCAGGATAAATACCACGATGCTGCTGAAAAGAATGGGAACCATAACCGATATAACTGAAAATGATAAACGTATAGTTGATTTAAAATGGGGCGCTCAAATGAATACCTGTTTCCTGTAATGGCTCAAAGCTGTATCCCGGAGAAGCTCAGGAACGCCAGCGCCATCAGGCCGGTGATAATCATGGCAACACCCAAGCCGCGCAGGGGCTCGGGGATATTGGAATACTGCAGCCGCTCGCGAATTGCCGCCATGAGGACGATAGCCAAAAAGAAACCGATACCCGAACCGACCGAAAACACGGCGGTTTCGGCAAAATTATATTCCCGCTCCTGCATGAACAGCGAAGCGCCGAGGATAGAGCAGTTCACCGTGATCAGCGGCAGGAATATCCCCAGCGAGTTGTACAGCGCCGGGCTGAATTTTTCCACTACCATTTCCACCAGCTGTACCGCGCCGGCAATCGTGGAAATGAACAGGATAAACGCCAGGAACGTCAGATCGACCGTCGCCAGGGCGGGATGCACCCAACCTAAAGCGCCCTTTTTGAGCAAATATTCCAAAATGACGTAGTTCAACGGCGTGGTCAGGACCATCACGAAGATCACCGCGACACCCAGGCCGGACGCCGTTTTTATTTTTTTCGACACCGCCAAAAAGGAGCACATCCCCAGGAAAAACGCAAAAATCACGTTCTCCACGAAAATGGCTTTTATAAACATGTTGAGCAGATGTTCCATATATTGTTGTTTGTGCTGTTCTGTATTGTTTGTTAAAAAACCGACCTAGGAAACGTTGATCAGTTTCTTGTTTCGTCCCCGTTGTATCCAGATATAGATGCCGATGAGAAACAACGCCATCGGCGGCAGCATCATCAGGCCGTTGTTGACATAGCCCATGTTGTAAAGCCATTGCGGCACTATTTTAAAGCCCAGCAGCGAGCCGGAACCAAACAGTTCGCGAATCACCGACACCACAACCAGGATAACGCCGTAGCCCAGCCCGTTTCCGATGCCGTCGAGAAACGACGGCCAGGGCTTTTGTGCCATGGCGTAGGCTTCCAGCCGGCCCATGACGATACAGTTGGTGATGATGAGGCCGACGAAGACCGACAGTTTCTTGCTCACGTCAAACATATAGGCCTTCAGAATCTGGTCGACCAGGGTCACCAGCAAGGCCACGACCACCAACTGCACGATCATCCGGATCCGCCCGGGTATGGAATCGCGGATGACCGAAATGATCAGGTTGGAGAACGCCGTAACCAGGGTAACGCCGATGGCCATAATGATAGCCGGTTTGACCTGGACGGTCACAGCCAGGGCCGAACATACGCCCAAAATCTGCACCGTGACCGGGTTAATGTCATCCAGCGGGTCGGTCAGTACCCGGCGGTTCTTTTTGGAAAAAAGACTTTCTTTTTTAGCCTCTTGTGGAGCAGGTGCGGTTGCTGTTTCTGCGCTCATATGCGTTGTGTTTTATGGCTTTTCAGCCACGCTTTTTTCAGAGAGTCAATGGTTTTGCAGTTTTGCGAAGTAAGCCAGGTATGGCTCCACGCAGTTTTTGATCATCTTGTCGGTGCCCCGCGATGTGATGGTGCCGCCCGAAATACCATCCACCCGGTGGTCGGGGCTGAGGGCAAATTTGTCGGTCTTCTTTACTACATTGACCGACACGAAATGGTTGTCTTCGGACATGATTTTTTTGCCCTGAAATTGCTGCTGGAACGGTTTTTCGGCGATTTCAGCGCCCAAGCCCGGCGTTTCCGATTTGTGGTCGAAATACGCGCCGTAAACGGTGTTGTAATCGTCCGAAAGTGCGATGTATCCCCAGATCGGGCCCCAAAGCCCCACACCTTGCATAGGGATCACATAGTATTTTTTTCCGTCTTCAGCCGTATAGAGGTAAAGCGGCAGATGCCGTTGAGCAGCAGGTTTGGCCACTTCTTCCTTGAGTACGATGGCATTGGCTTGTTCGTTGGCCAGTTCGTTGCCCTGGGCGTCCACGACCATTTCTTTAACGCGGTCTTTATAGATCTGTTCGATCTCTGTGCGCTTGGTCGTTTCGATACGCACCGAACGCAGGATATTGGTTTTTTTGTCCAGGGCTATATTGGCCTCTTGCAGGGGTTTGAACCCTTCGGAAGCAAACGCCAGCAACACCGCCGTAACGACGGAAAGAATGATAGCGTAAATGAAGGTATACCGGTTGCTATGCACGTTTCAGTCTTTTTTTAATGTGTTGTTCAACGACAAGGTGGTCAATCAGGGGAGCAAACACGTTCATCAGCAGAATGCTCAACATCACGCCTTCCGGGTAAGCCGGGTTGAATACCCGCAAGATTACGGTGAAAGCGCCGATGAGCAAGCCGTAAATCCACTTGCCGCGCTCCGTTTGAGCAGCGCTCACCGGATCGGTGGCCATATACACGGCGCCGAAAGCAAACCCGCCCAATAACCAATGAAAATAAGCGGGTGTATGCATGGAATGGTTGGGCAAATCGGCCGGGGCCACGCCATTGAGGAAAAGGCCCATCACCAGAGCCCCCACGAAACAGGACACGATGATCTGCCAGCTCCCCACACCGGTGATAATCAGGATCAGTGCGCCGATCAGGCAGGCCGCGGCGCTCGTTTCGCCAATGGAGCCCTTCTCGAAGCCCCAGAACATATCGCCGGCAGACGGCAGGTGGTGAAAGTTCGCGTCGAAAGTAACGAGGTTGGTGGCGCCCGAAAAAGCGTCGACCACCCGGTGCCCGGCTTCGGGCGAGAGGTCGACCCAGATATCGCCCGACATGAACGCCGGGAAGGCAAAAAACAGGAACGCGCGCGCCAGCAGCGCCGGGTTCATAAAGTTCATCCCCGTACCGCCAAAAATTTCTTTCCCCAGCAGGGTACAAAAAATCGCAGCCAGCGCCACCATCCACAACGGAACAGTAACCGGCAGCGTAAGGGGTATGAGCAGGCCCGTCACCAGGTAGCCTTCGCTGACCGGGTGCCCGCGCATCACCGAGAAAATAAATTCGACGCCCAGGCCAGCTGCGTACGAAACAACAATGATCGGCAACACTTTCCAAAGGCCGAACCAGAAATTGTCCATCATACTGGATTCGATGCCGAAGGCCATATAATGCTGATACCCGACGTTCCAGATACCGAACAGAAGCGGCGGCACCAGGGCGAGAATTACCGTCATCATGGTACGCTTGAGGTCCATAGCATCCCGCACATGCACCCCATGTGCGGTTGTGCGCCCGGGCACAAACAGAAAGGTCTCCAATGCCTCGAAAGCCGGGTGGAGTTTCTCGAACCGGCCGCCTTTTTGGAACGGCGGCTTGATGGATTCAATGATGCGTTGTAAAAATTTCACCGTATTATGGTTGAATAAGCTGAACGGGTTAAACTGGCTCAAAGGGGAACAGGCGACCGGCCGGCTTAACCTTCGGTCCGGATATATTCCAGGCCTTCCGATATAATTTTTTGCACATCGATCTTCGAGGTACAGGCAAATTCGCACAAGGCAAAATCTTCTTCCGAAACTTCATAAATGCCGAGTTGTTCCATCCGCTCGATATCGCGGGCCAGAATGGCCTTGAGCAGGAATACCGGCAGGATATTCATCGGAAGCACTTTTTCGTATTGCCCGGTCATCACAAAGGCGCGCTCTTCGCCATGCATATTCGTATCCAGGTTGTACACCCGGTTGGGCGCCAGCCAGGAGAAAAACGTGCGTGAAAGGCTCAATTTTCCAAAGCCCGGCAGCAGCCAGCCGAAGAACTCCGGTTGGTCGCCTTCGGTGATGGCCGTGATCTGATTGGTGTAAAACGACAGAAAGTCGTCGGCGCCCGACGTTTGGCCGGTCAGCACATTGCCCTGGATGATCCGGCAATGGTCCGAGTTCAGCCGTCCGCCTACGAGGTCGCTGATCCGCTGGCCGTACATCACTTTGAGGTACTGTGGCTGGGCAAAGCAACTGCCGGTGAGCGCCACGATGCGGTCGGCGCGATAACGCCCTTCGCGAAAGAGCCGCCCGATGACGGTCACATCCTGCGAATGCACATACCATACGATTTCGCCTTTCTGAATAGGGCTGACGTGGTGGATCTGAATACCCACGTTGCCGGCGGGGTGCGGCCCCCGGAACCGGTGGATATGATCGGCCGGAATAGTAGCCAACAGGCTTTCCGGTACCTGGCTGTCCGACCCCTCGCGCAACCCGAGGTGCAACTGGCCGTTCGCCAACACCTGGAGCGCCTGCAACCCCGCCTGGAAATTTTCTTTGTCCATACCGGCCACGTAGCCCAAATCGGGCGCCAGGGGGGCAGAGTCGAAACCAGATACGAAAATCGCTTTCGGCACATCTACCGAATCGGCGATAAGCGAATACGGGCGCTGGCGGATATAGTGCCAGCAACCGCCGTCCAACAGGCGTTCGATGATAGCGGCGCGCGACAGTTGTGCGGGATCCGACTTGGGAAATTCGGCATAGCGCATTCCTTTACGGTCGGGTAAAATACGAACCTCCAGAATCCGTCGTTTTTCGCCGCGCACCACTTCGGCAACCTCACCGCTGACAGGCGAGGCGAAGCGGAGGTTCGGGCGGTTCTTATCGTAGAAAACAGCCTGGCCGGCCAGTATTTCATCGCCAGGCTCCACCAAAAGTTTTGGTATAACGTTGGCGAAGTCTGGCGGTTTTATGGCGATGACGTCTGAAATCGGTATTTCGGTGGTGGATTTTTCGGCAGCCCCTTTTAACTTGATGTCGTAGCCGCGCCGAATGATGATCGTTTTGCCCATGATAACATTCCTTTTCCGGATGAGGCAAAAAACGGACATTTTATTTTGATGGCAAAGCGTCTGACCCAAAACAATTTTGGAAAAAAATAAATTTGTCTGAGAACAGCCTATCCTGAAACCGCCGGCACCTGTACAAGGGGTAAGATCATCAGTGCCGGTGATCGTGCGCACCTCGTTTAGACAGATATAATTTGTCAACGAGGCAAATTTTAACACATTCGCCAAACATATATTGGATCGAAGATATAGTGTTAAGCGCCGTGCACCGCGACGAGCAAGGCCTCCGTCAGGGCATCCAGGTCATTTTGATCATTATACACGTTGGGGGATATGCGCACGGCCCCGCCCCGCAGCGAGGCGAAAATCCGGCGCTCGGCCAACAAGGCCAACAGGCGGGCCGGCTCGATATGCCCGGGCAGCAGCAATCCGAACAAATGCCCCGCCCGTCGGGCCGGCGCTTCCAAAACACAACCGACCGATTCCCACTGCGGGACGGCGGAAGCGCTGAGCGCACGGCAATAGGCTTGCATTTCACCTGTGCCCCATTCGAGCAATTGCCGCAGGGCTTCTTCGAGCATCGGCAATTGCATAAACTGGGAGTATTCGCCGGCATTGTACCGTTGCGCTTTGGGGCGGTATGCCCGCTCGTACCGGGTTAGCCGGGCGAACTGTTCGCTTTCCACCCGGTTCATCCAACCTTCTTCGATCGGCACGCCGTCGTCAAAAAACGGCCCGAAATACCCGGCCGCCGTCCCGTAAGGCCCCAGCAACCACTTGTATGCGGCACACAGGAGTGCGTCGGGCCGTATAGCGTCTACGCTGATGGGCATAACGCCGACCGACTGCGTAGCATCTACCGCCAGCAAGGCCCCTGCGTCGCGGCAGCGTTGCCCCAGCGCTTCGAGGTCGAATACCGTTCCATAAATCCAGTGCACCTGCGAGGCCACGACCAAGGCTGTTTCCGGCGTGACAGCCTCCAGCAACCGCTCGTTCCACCGGTCGCCGCGATCAACAAGCGAATCGGGCTTCTCTACGGTGCGGACACTGAGCCCTAACGCCGCCGCTACCCGCTCGAAGGCATACACGTTATTGGGAAATTCTTCGCCGATCAATATAATATGGCGTTTCGCCGCCAGCCCCGGCAACCGGTGCAGGTTTTGCGCCACAATGGCCATGCCATACGACACCGCCGGGATCAGCGCAACGCGTTCCGGGTCGCCGGCACCGACCAATTCGGAAAACAGCCCGCGCACCCGGTCGGCCGTGTCGAAATGGTCGCTGGGCCGGATCGCATACGGCGTGACCGACTTCAGGTACAAACCCACCCGGGCTTTTTCTACCGAACGGTTCAAGGCGGGCGAGTATGCGGCGCCGTTGAGGTAGTGCACGCCGGGGTCGAGCGCAAAGGCATCTTTCTGACAGGTAAGTGGCATCATACAGTGCTGAAATATTTACACCTGCAATGTACGTACTTGCCGCCATTTGCCGGAAATGACAGCCGGCCCTGCCGGCCAGAACCCTCCAGACACGTTACCTCAGTTGCAATGAAAGAACAACTTCACGGTTTGGGGGAGCGGAATTTTGTGGTGGGTAAAGTGCGAGAACGGAACAAAGTGGCACTAGGCAAAGGACGAGCAATGCAGCCCGGCATCAAATTAAGGCGCCAAAATCGGGAAGTTGTTTTTTCATCGTTACTTAGCCGGCAAATGCACGTGTCCCTATGCAAAAGACAACTATCCTGCTTGCAATACTGATTGCCGGCCTGGCCGCCATCAACTGCCGGAAAGAGCATGGTCCCGATCCCGGCGTGGTGACCCCTCCCGGTACGACCGTTCTGGCCCCTACCCTGCAACGCGACGGCGACCCTGTGGCGGGATATGACAAACTCTTGTACGGCGACTTTATCAGCCACGGCATCCCGCTGCAGGTATTCAAACAGGTGTATGGTAACAACAACCCCGACGACCTGAGCCGTACCGGCGACAGCCAGGGCATTTCCTACCGCTTTAATGTGGTGAGCGCCCCAAACGGGGTTACAGTAGTGGTGCCGACCTGCCTGACCTGCCATGCCGAAAAACTGAACGGCCAACTGATAGTAGGGTTGGGCAACAATACGAGCGACAATACGGCCGACCAATCGGGCAATTTTCAAGCGGCTGATTTCGCCGTAAAACTCACGTATGGCCAAAATTCGCCCGAATGGGACGCCTACTACCCCCTAAGCCGTGCCTACAAGGCTATCGGTCCGTTTATTCGGACAAAAGTCCGGGGGGTGAATCCCGCCGATAAAATATTCGCCACCCTCGCCGCCCACCGGCAGGCCAGCGACCTGCAATGGATCACTGATCCGCAATTTAACGTACCGCTCGACGCCGTACCTACCGATGTGCCCGCCTGGTGGTTGCTCAAAAAGAAAAATGCCCTGTACTACAACGGGCTGGGCGTGGGCGATTTTGCACGCTTGTCTTCGGCATCGGGCATGCTGGTGATGCAGGACAGCGCCGAAGCCCGCCGGATCGACAACCAAATGGTAGATATTATTGCGTGGATCCGCACGCTGGAACCGCCGGCCTACCCGTACCCGGTTGACCCAAACCTGGCGGCGCAGGGCAAAATGCTGTTTGAAAAAAATTGCGGCAAATGCCATGGCGCCTACGGCGCTGCCGAAACGTACCCCAATTTGCTGGTGCAATTGAGCACCGTGGGCACCGACCCCTTGCTGGCCGGGGCTTACCAATCCTATCCGGAATACCACACCTGGTACAACAACAGCTGGTATGCGGCCGGGGACTATAAAGCCCAACTGTTGCCCAACAAGGGCTATGTGGCGCCGCCGCTCGACGGCATCTGGGCTACGGCGCCCTACCTGCACAACGGTTCGGTACCAACGCTCGACGATCTGCTCAACAGCCCGCAACGCCCCGTATACTGGCGCCGGAGTTTTGACAATTCCGATTACGATACCGCCAAACTCGGCTGGCACTATACCGTCGAATCTACCCAAACCGATAACAACACCTACGATACTACATTACCCGGCTATGGCAACCAGGGCCACAGCTTCGGTGATATGCTCGATGCCGCCGAACGGAAAGCGCTGCTTGAATATTTGAAAACCTTGTAGAGGGGCGACGACGCGAAGCGGAGCCTGTAAAATAAAAAAGAGGCAGTGCCACCACAGCACTACCTCAGCCCTAACCAAATAAAACCAAATTATTCTTATTTCATTTCTTTTCTGGTACTACAAAGGTAATATGCTTTGTGTAACTTATACAAGAACGAAGTGAAAAAATTTTTTATTTTTCGTCGAAAAATATCAACAGGAATAATTGGCTGTAAACGCTGCTGGGTACAATTGAAAAATATTTTTGATTCCAGTTAATGAAGTAGAAAAACCTGCCAAATGGAATTCCAAATAATGCGAGATTTTTGCCCAACATTTAAAACATAATTTTATTCGTTTGTCAACATGAAAAATATTAGGACGAATTTGATTTGGATAATTTTCAAGGCATTCCCCCTTATTGTATTTGCTACACTTAAAACGGAGCTCCCTGCCCAGACGCCAGAACAACAGGCCGACGCCGCGTTTATCCGTAAAATATACGATCAGGCCCTGACTGATGGGCGTTGTTACAGCTGGCTGCACGATCTCTGCACGGGTATCGGACACCGGTTGAGCGGCAGCCCGGCGGCCGAAAAAGCCGTTCAGTGGGCCAAAGGCGCATTGGATACGCTGGGGCTCGATTCGGTATGGCTGCAGCCCGTGACCGTACCGCACTGGGTGCGCGGCGCGGCCGAACAAGTGCAGGTGCTTGGCTCCAAACAATACGGCAATTGGCGACTCAACGCGCTGGCACTGGGTGGCTCGGTCGGAACCAATGGCAAAAGTATCTCCAGCGAAGTGGTGGAAGTAAAAAGCTGGGACGAACTGGATGCGCTCAACGAACGCGGTATCCGCGGCAAGATCGTATTTTACAACCGGCCGATGGATCCCACCAAAATCCGCACTTTCGAAGCTTACGGCGGCGCGGTAGACCAGCGCTCGAACGGCGCCTCCCGGGCGGCTAAATATGGAGCCGTCGGTGTGCTGGTGCGTTCCATGGGCCTGCGACTCGACGACTACCCGCATACCGGCGCCATGCACTACGACTCCAATTTAACCCTGATCCCGGCCGTGGCAATCAGCACCAACGATGCCGAGAAACTCAGCGCCTTGATTGCAGCAGAAAAAAAGGTGACCGTATCCATCAAGCTCGACTGCCAAACGCTGCCCGATGCCCCCTCGTACAACGTGATCGGAGAGATCCGGGGCTCCGAAAACCCCGGTCAGGTCATTCTGGTAGGCGGCCATCTCGACAGTTGGGATGTCGGCCAGGGTGCACACGACGACGGGGCGGGCTGCGTCCAGAGCATGGATGTATTGCGCTACCTGCTTCGTTTGGGTTACCGGCCCCGGCATACCGTCCGTTGCGTCCTGTTCATGAATGAAGAAAACGGCCTGCGCGGTGGGCGCGAATACGCCCGGGAAGCCGACCGCAAGGGTGAGTTTCACCTCTGCGCCATCGAGACTGATGCCGGTGGTTTCACGCCGCGGGGATTTTCGTTCGAAGGGGACGAATCTGTCGCCGGCAAACTTTTTGAAAACGTTTCGCAATACCAAAGTCTGCTCGCACCGTACGGCCTCCAACTCACACGCGGCGGCTCAGGCGCCGATATCAGCCCGCTGCGCGGCCAAAAAGGCCTCCTCTGCGGCTATTCGCCGGATTCGCAGCGCTACTTCGACTATCACCATACCGCTGCCGACATATTTGACGCCGTCAATAAACGCGAACTGGAAATGGGTGCGGCGAGCATAGCAGCGTTGGTATATCTGCTCGATAAGTAATGCGGCGGGGTTCGGCGGCGGCCGTCGATCATCCCGCTGAATCTCCCAAAATCCGCCGCAGCAAAGGATCGACCAATGCTACCCGGCCGGCATCCCACCCTTCAGAATCCCGTTCCGGGCCGGCGTGCATCGCTGCATACTGCCTGGCCAAATCCAGCATTTTCTCCCGCTCCGGCCCTGAAAACCGGCTAAAGGTGCGGCGCAACAACGGCAACAGCTCGGGGAAGTCCGGGGCGTATATGCCGGCAACCCAGGCGTCCAGAATCTGCCACAAAGCCGGTTGGTGCAGCAACAACAGCCCGCTGCCGTGCAAAAAACCCTCCAGCCACAAGGCAGCATCCTGGGGCGGCTGGGCGTGGGACAGCCGGTATTGCATGGTGGTCGCCGTTTGATCCGGCGACCGTGCGTTTTGTTCCCACAACAAACGCGCACTCAAGCCGGCCAGCATGGGCGTAGCCGTTTGTTCGATCTGAACCAGGGTCCGGACCCACAAGGCAGCAAATGCCTCCACGCCGAGCAACCCCAAAGCGCGGTGCACAGCCAGGATCTTTTTCAAAATTTCAGTCGATACCGTTTCATCCACCCCCATGCATGCGGCGGGCAACTGGATGCAAGCGCGGGGGATGAGTTGATCCAAAAGCAACGCTACGGAAGCGAGGTCCATACGGCGGGCATGGCCGTACCGGAGCACCTCAACCAAGGGAAGTACGGTATCGGCCAATTCCAGCGCGTCTTGGGCAATCGCGCTGACGTTGCTCAATTTTTGGAGCAACAAGGGGAAAACGGCCGGCAAATCCGCTTTTAAAACCGTACCGAGGAGGGCGACCAACCGCGGCAGTTGGTCATTGGACCGGATCGCATGCTGTGCGCGCCTCGACGCTGCCGTTTCCAGGGTATTGCCCCAGGCACCGGCTTCGATGAGGCGGATTTCATAATCCGGCAACCATTTCAGCGACCAGGTTTCGTGAAACCTGCCCTCTTTACGGCCCTCCACCTGTTCGGCTTTACCCCAAGGGATATGCAGCAATTGTAAGCGGTGCAGCAAGCGGCTTTTACGCAAATGCGCTTCCTCCCGGAGGTCCAGGTGCAGGGTTTGTTCCTCGGTGCTCAGGGTCAGCCGGGCGCTGCGTACCTGCGCTTCAAAATCGGCCCGGAGCGGCACCACCGGCACCGAATCGGGCACCGTCCCCAACACATCGCCTACAACGAGCCGGGTTTCAATCAGGGTATACGGCTGTTCAGCGCCTTCGCACAATATTGTTACTGCGGCTTCCCGGAGTTCTTCAATGCCCGGCAGCAGGGTATTGCGCAAGGCAGCCAGCGTCTCGGCCAGCCGCGCCGCTTCCAGCACATGTGCCGGCGACAACCCGAAGTCGTGCGCGCGCAATACCTGCGCCGCCTGCGCCAGCCAAAGCATATGCGGTTTTTGTGGGGCGGGGCCGCCTTCCGGTGCGCCTGCATTCCACAAAATCCGGTACCAGGCCGGGGCCAGGACGCCCGCGCCATAACCGCTTTGAGTGGCCAACCGATCGAATGACCACGGTATCCAGGTCGATTTTGTTTTCGTTTTCTTCAACCCTTTGAGCAAGGCGGCATCGGCGGCGGCCTTTAGCTGGGGCGTTTGATGCAGCGCAGGCACATGCCAGGCGCCGCATACCGCAGCGATGCGCCGGTAGCCTTCTTTTTGCGCCAACCGGATCGTTTGGCGCATATACGCCTCACGCAGCATCGTTTCTTTCGACTCGGGCACCCCGGTTTGCACTTTGCTTTCGCGCAGAGCGCTCATCAGCTCCAGGATCAGGGCGAAAACATCGGGCGTATCCAAATCACGGCCCGGATGCCGGCGCTCGAAAACAGCCTCCCACCAGCGCTCCGGGTCGGTGTACCCGGCCAGGCGGGCTATTTCAGTAAATGGGTCTGTGGAAGTACTCTTTGGTAATTCGGCAGATGGTCCGTCGGGCAGGTCATTTTCCGGCAACCCGAATGCCAGGCTCAGGGGTAAATCCATAAACCGCACCGCTATTTGGCGTTGCAGGCCAAAGCGGACGGCTTGCCACTCGGGAGAATATTCGGCAAAAGGATAAAAAGATGCCTGCCGCAGGTTCTGCGGATTGTACACCAGCAAGGCTACCGGTGGCGCCATTTGGGGGTCGATGACCGGGGTCAGCAGGGCATCGGCATCGGGCGGCCCTTCGATCAGGATCAGGTCGGGATCCAGCCGTTCAAGGGCCAGCAAAAGACTCCGCGCTGAGCCGGGGCCATGATGCCGTATACCGAAGATCGAAAGCGGTGCCATCAGAAGGTGCAAGGACGGTTCTGCCTGCAAGTTTCGGCATCAGGTGGCCACTTCATGCATTCGAGGGGTAATTTTTTGATTCAGTTTCGAAGTTGTTGCCGGTTATTCCGATACCACAGCGCCGCCAGGGCGATCAGGAACAGGCCAATACCCATTCCCAAGCGCATCGACCGGTCTTTTTTCTCCGACAGCACTTTCGACCAATACAGCGGATTGGGCAGGCCCGGCGAACCGGGGCCGATGTGAATAGCCCAACTTCCGGGATCGGCATTATCCAGATCGGGCATCAGGAGATCGATTGTAAAGGCGCCGTCGGGCGGATCGATATGGTAGGCAACACTGTCGACCGCGCTGCCATCGGGGCCGAAAAGCGCCAGGCGTTCGGCATTTTTGTCGAGCCCGAAACGAAAATCGCCTATGACTAAGGGCGCCTGAGGAAACACTTGGCGGAAAGCAGCGGTGTCCTGGCATACAACGAGGTAACCCTTTGCCGGGATGGTCACGTCGGGAAAAGTCCATTCATGGCGATGTTCGGAGAGCAGCCAGCCGGCCAGGTTAACGGGCTTGCGCGACGTATTGCAAAGTTCGATCCAATCGCCGCTTTTTCGCCCGGCCGAGCCGATCTCGTTGAAAACCACCTGGTCGTGCAAGGGGTGCAGGTGTGGTTCGAAGCGGGGCCGCAGGCGCAGGGTAGTGCCCGCCACCAGTCGGATGTGCAGCAGGCGCCCATCGCAAGCCGTGCCCTCCCAGCCCACAAAGCGGTAGCCGAAGGCGGGCTCGGCCAGCAAGGTGACCGGGATGTGTTCAAAATAGGTGCCCTGAAAGCCCGTTGCGCTCACTGCAATGCAATTGTTGATCAGCACGGTCCCGCCGATAGCCGCTTCGATCTCCAGCCGGGCCGGGGCGCCGGTATCGAAAGCCCGGGAAAGGCAGCCCCGCAGGAAGTCGGGGCGTTTCGCGGCGAATTCGCGCAAGGTCGCCAGGTTGCGCTGCCAGAGGGCATCCGAGAGGCGCCAACGTTGCAAATGGCGCGGCATGTCGGGCCCCAGCGTGCGTTCGAACCACTCGATTTGCGCCAGCACGTTCGCCGGATCGAGCGTCGTATTCAGCCGGTCGCAGAGCCGGTTGATGAATTGTTGCCGGAAATCGGCATTCCGCAGCAAACTGCGGAGTAAAAAGGTGCTCCAGGGCGGGTTGGGCCAGTTAGGGCCGTTGGGGTCGGTGAAAAACTGGATCGCGTCGTGTTGCCAGGCCAGGCTGTTGTACAACCCGAAACCCCAGTCGGTATCGAACAGGATCCAACGCCAGCGGCCGCCGGGCCGGTGGGGTCGCCAATAACGGATATTGCCGCCGGCATCGGTGTTGTCGCAATAGATTTGCGCCACCTGGTAGTCGACAAAATTCTCCACATCCATCTGGCTCTGTACCCAGGCATAATGGGCAGGGTCGGCCAGGTCGTGGTTGCGGAGGTAGTCGAGCAGGCGCATGTAATGGCGTCCGCTGCCCTGGCGCACGTTGCGCTGGTGTTCCATCAGGTCGATCGAGTCGCGGTCCACGTCGGCATGATCTTCCAGGAAGCGGGCATTGATTTTTTCCCGGATATGGTACAGTCCCCAGTATTGCCCGTTGAGGTAGAGCAAGGCAGGGCGAAAGGCTTGTTTTTCCAGGTCCCAGCCGGCCGTGAGGCGGTTCATGAGCTCGTCGCGAAAATGGGCGCCGTCAAAATCGCTTCCGCCGTTGCGCAGCACGAGGTAGCGAAATTTCTTGGGTTGGCCGGCGCCGAAAATCCGGTGGCGGAAAAACTTTTTGCCATAGCGGTCGCGGGCCACCAGGACGATGCTTTTTTGCGGATAAATACGGCTGTATCCGCCAAACAGGCGCATACCGGAGCCGCTGTTGTGCACACACTTTTTGTCCGACTCAAAAATTTCCACATTGCAGAAAAACTCCCGCCGCGTCCAGAAATTAGCGCCCGGCTTGTACACCATCGCCGAATCGGCTCCCGGGCCATCCATCATGATGCCGGTTTGCGGGTTGAACAGGATACCGGGCGAGATAGCCACCGAAACCACCGGCAGGTCGGTGGGCGGTTCGCCGATAAAATACGTACGGGCGAGGGCCTTGCCAGAAATATTGTTGCGGCGTGCAATGGCGCGCAGCACCGCCGTCCTCGACAAGGTAATCGGCCGGGTATACCGGGCCGAGCGCGTGGTTGGATACGTGCCGTCGAGGGAATAGTATATGGCCGCGTTGCCGGCATCGAGCGTTACAGTTACCGGTTGCGCATAGAAACCGCCGGCCTGCGAAAACCGAACGACCAGGGGTTGTTCCTCCGGGAGCGGCTTTTGTGCACGCGCGGGTTGCAGCGACCAGGCGCACAGTAACATCAGGATAGGGAAAAACAGTTTCGGCACGGTAAACGGTTGATTGGGCTTTACCTGAACGAAGGTAAAGCGTTTTTAAAGGAATTGATTATCAACCGAATAATGGGCGGAGTATTTGGGGCTTTTTCACAATCAAGAATAATGCCAGCCGAAAAAACGGCGTCAAGCGGCTCAGTATCTTGTCGGGTCGAAGGCGCTGAGCGGCACGCTGGGAGGTTTGCCGGCAGCCAGCTCGGCCACGAGTTTGCCGGTGCCGGCGCCCAGGCTCATGCCCAGCATGGCGTGGCCGGTGGCCACAAGCAGGTTCTGATTTTTGCGGGCGAAGCCGATGTAGGGCAACCCGTCCGCTGAAACCGGCCGGAAGCCAAACCAGATGCGCTCGCGGAGTTGCTGTTTCAACTGAACCGGATCGGCAAAGGCCTGAAACACCGGATCATCGAGGTAACCCGGGAAAAACCGCGGTACGGCTTCCAGGATACCTTGCACGCGCGGAAAAAGGATGCGGTCGTTGATGGGGCCAATCTCCATCGTGCTCCCGATGCGCAAGCGGTTCGGCCAGGGGGTAAGGGCCACCTTGGCTTCCAGCAGAATACAGGGATAGTGCAATTTTTTTACCGGGTTTTCGAGGGTCATCGAATAGCCCTTGCCCGGCATCAGCGGCAGGTATTCGCCCGCCATACGCGCCAGTTGCGGCGACCAGGAGCCGGCGGCCAGCACCACGAGGTCGGGGCTCAGTACGTTCTGCTGTCCGTCGCTCGGGCTCCGGTAGCGAACGCTTGTAATTTTGCCGTTTTGGCGTTCAAAACCGGTAACTTCGCTGTTGCGCAGGATCACTACGCCGCGTTTTTCCAGCAACGCCGGCAATTGTTCCATGAGGGCATTGGGGTACAGGTGGGCGTCGTCTTTGAACAACACGCCGCCGCGCACATCGGGCCGGAGCTCGGGTTCGATCGTTTTGACTTGCTCGCGCTCCAGGATATCCACCTTAAGGCCCAACTGCTCGGCCATCCGCGCGTTTTCGAGTTCTTCCTGTTCTTTTTTGGGGGTCTGGTAATACATAATGCAGCCTTTCTCCACCAGGTCGAACTGCAAATCGCCGGCAGCGGCCCATTCCTGAAACATTTTTTTCGAGAACAATAACAACTCGGCCAAAGGCCGGGCGCTGCGCGCCACATGGCCGCGAGTGGAGGCGCGCATAAATTTAAGGCCCCAGTCGAAGAGCTGCCAGCGCAGGCTTGGGCGCACATAGAACGGGCTCTTTTGGTTGAACATCCAGAGGATACCTTGTTCGATCATGCCGGGCGCGGCCAGCGGCACAAAATGGGAGGGCGACAGGTAACCCATGTTGCCGAACGAGCAATTATCCGACAGGTCGCCTTTTTCCAAAATGGTTACATCCCAGCCGTCTTCGCGTAGATAGCGGGCGGCGCTCAGGCCAATGATGCCGCCGCCGATGATGAGTGCGCGCATTTTTTTAAGGAATTCGAAATTTGGCGTTTAAAAATGTGGAAGCCAAGGTAATACGCGGCCGGAGAATTAAGCCTATTTATCATTTGATTTTAAAACCGGCCGGCGCTAAAAGGCAAGCACCCGCCCGGCTGCCACTGCGCTCAACACCCGGAACGCGCGCCCGTCCCATTCGCCGAAGACTGTCAACGGCTGCCCGCCCGCTGCGGCCACCAGCGGCCAGCCGGCAGCAGCCCCGTTTTCCAGTGGAAGGCTTTTGCCTCCGGCATCGGCCAGCCCAAAGCGGCCATGGTCGGCATACGGCAATACCGCATTGAGTACGGCGGGAAAGACGGACAGCCAGGGCTGAGCGCCCAAAGCGGCCGCATATGCCTGCACCATGGTTGCGGCCGTATCGAATCCGGGCAATTTTTCGACCGGTCGGGACAAAACGGGCAAATCGCCCGGCACCAGCGCGCGCAGGGGCCAGGCCGATGGATAAAAGGCCAATTCGCCCTCTAAAAGAGCGCCGGGCGGGAACCCGGGTGCGAAATCCAGATCGCCATGAACGTATTCGAGCAACAGCGCGAAGCGCCCGCTTCGGGCGCCCAGCAACCAGGTGCGCCGCTGCCGCAGGGATTCTTCCACGATTTCCTCGCCGGCGCCGGCCACCGCCCAGGTATCGCGCAACCGTTCGCCTTGCGTCAACACGGCCTCTTTTTTGAGCGGAATACCCAAAAAGGCCTCCAGGTCGAAAAGCAGGGGCTCCGGCAGCGTGTCGCGGCGGCGGAATGCTTCGAGCGCCAGGGCCGCATCGGCCAGTACCGCCATAGCCCGGTCCGTCCAATCGGGCGCCCCGGCGGGGTACGATCCCAGGAGCCGGAAATTGCGGCTCAGGCCGCGCAGGGAGGCGTCGGCCATGCGCCCCGCAATATGGTCAAAAACGGCCGGCTCTTCCGAAATGGCCGTGGCAATGCCGCGCCGAAGGGTGTCGGTCAGCCAGGCTTCCAGGTCTTGCAAACCGCGCTCGGCGCGCTCAAGGCGTTCGGAACGGCGCCCGGCGGCACGGTCGGGCGCCCGTACGGCACGGCCGGCATGGAGTTGCAGCAACCATTCCGGCAACGCCTCCGCTGGTTCGAACGCGGCAGGGCCTTCCCGCTCAAACAGAACGGCCAAGGCCTGGGCGTGCCAGCAGGGCTTGGGGAAAAAAGGACAGGTGCAAAAGAGCGTCTTGCGGCGGGTGTCGAACGCCACGCCGTGAGCGGCGCCGGCGCCAACCGGCAGGGTGGCGAATACCCAGTTGTTGTGGATGAACCGGCGGAGAAAAAAGGCCGGCAGTGCCATGGGAGCGGCACGATTCATTCGTCCATATCCTCCTCTTCGGCCGCATTGGCGGGCTGGCCGCTGGCCGGGGCCCCATTGCGGGTGAGGATATGCAAGGCGAGCATAGCCCGTTCGCTGGCCATTTGTTCGGCGCTTTTCTTATTAAAATCGTCGGCTGTGCCCAGCTTGCGACCATCCACATACACGGCCACTTTGAATTTGTCGCGTTTATCGCTCTTGTATTTCGCCAATACTTTGTAATCGATCTGCCGGCCATTTTTCTGGCACCATTCGAGCAGCTGGCTTTTGTAATTATCGTCGAACTGTTCCAATTCGTGGATATCCAGGTAGCGTCGCAGGATGCGCCGGATCACGTAATATTTGGTTTTGTCGTACCCCACTTCGATGTACAAGGCGCCAACGAGGGCTTCGAGGGCGTTGCCGAGCATGGATTTGGAGAGCCTGGTTTGGTTGTAATTGGCCAGAAACAGGTCGAGCCCCATACGGTCGGCAATTTCGTCGAGCGAGTTGCGCTTGACAATTTTGGAGCGCATTTTCGTCAGGAAGCCTTCGTCGCTGTTGGGGTATTTTTTGAACAAATACTCCGCCACGATAGTGCTCAGCACGGCATCGCCGAGAAACTCCAGCCGTTCGTTGTTCGCGATGGCATAGTCGCGCGAAGTGAAGGTGCTCTTGTGGTAGAAGGCCAGCTTAAACAGGGAAAGGTGTATCGGGGTGAAGCCCAACAGGGTAGTCAGGCGGCGGGCCAATTCTTTTTCCGGATGCAGGTAATAATTGTATAATCGTCGAAGAAATCGCACAATGGATGGCTGTGGTCAATGATTAATGAAAAAACGCCGCCGGCCTGGCGAGGCCGCCGGAAACATCGGTTTTTCTGCATTTATATGATCCGGAGTAGTTGTTACCAGTTACTGACCACTAACAACTACCCCATGTGACTCAAGCCTTCCGGAAGATGATCGAAGCGTTGTGGCCTCCGAAGCCAAAGGTATTGCAAAGCGCCGCGTTTACCTTGCGGTGCTGGGCCTCGTTAAAGGTCAGATTATATTTCGGATCAATTTCCGGATCATCGGTAAAGTGGTTAATCGTTGGGGGCACAAAATCGTGTTGCATGCCCAGGATGCAGGCGATGGCCTCGATGGCGCCGGCGGCGCCCAGCAAGTGGCCGGTCATGCTTTTAGTGGAGGACACATTGAGGTCAAAAGCATGATCGCCGAATACCTGTTTGATGGCCTTCAATTCGGCCACATCGCCCAGCGGCGTCGAGGTGCCGTGTACGTTGATATAGTCGATCGCGTCGGGACGCATGCCGGCGTCCTGCAGGGCGAGGTTCATCACATTGATGACGCCGATGCCTTCGGGGTGCGGGGCGGTGATGTGGTACGCGTCGGCGGTAGCGGCTGCGCCCACGACCTCGGCAAAAATCACCGCGCCGCGTTTTTTCGCGTGTTCGTATTCTTCGAGAATGAGCGCGCCGGAGCCTTCGCCCAATACAAAGCCGTCGCGGTCTTTGTCGAATGGCCGGGATGCCGTTTGGTATTCGTCGTTTCGTTCGCTGAGGGCCTTCATCGAGTTAAACCCGCCAACGGCCGTTTTGGTGATCGTGGCCTCCGAGCCGCCGGCCACGATAATATCGGCGCGGCCCATGCGGATGTAATCGAATGCGTTCATCAGCGCGTGCGAAGACGATGCGCAGGCCGAAACCGTAGCGTAGTTGATGCCCATAAACCCATATTGCATGGAGATCTGACCGGCCGCGATATCGGAGATCATTTTGGGGATCAGAAACGGATTGTGTTTGGGAACGCCACTGCCCAATACGTGTTCTTCGATCTCTTTTTCCAGGGTAGCCAGGCCGCCGATACCGGAAGCCCAGATGACGCCCACGCGTTGTTTGTCGATTGCATCCAGGTCAAGACCGGAGTACTTCAGGGCTTCGGCTGCCGTGACGAGGGCAAACTGGGTAAAACGGTCTATGCGGCGTATTTCCCGACGGTCAAGGTGGTCTTCCGGGTTAAAACCCTTGATCTCACAGGCGAACCTGGTTTTGAACAAGCTCGCATCGAACAGCGTAATGAGGTTGGCGCCAGAGGTGCCTTTTTGCAGTCCTTCCAGGTATTCCGTGAGCGTATTGCCGATAGGTGTGAGGGCCCCAAGGCCGGTAACGACGACTCGTTTCATGCAGCGAATTCGGTTGGATTTGGTTTAAAGCAAGGTACGCCAGGTACAATGAACCAACAGGATTTATCGGCCAAAAAAAGCATAAATACTTGGTTATCAGCCTAAAAATTGGAATTTCCTGCAAGTCCTGTCAATTGTTCATTGCCGGTGCGCTTACTAAACAAAAAGCAAAGGTACAAGGATCAATCAGAACACAAAAGGTTCAAAGCAGGGCCGCTTTGAACCTTTTTGTTCGTAATACCGGGTATCAGGTGTGCCGGAGCCTTATTAGGCGGTAGTTTGCGCTTCGAGATATTCGATGGCCTGTCCAACCGTTTGAATTTTTTCGGCCTGCTCATCCGGAATCGATACATCGAACTCCTTCTCGAACTCCATGATC
Organism: Saprospiraceae bacterium; assembly: GCA_044230315.1. GTDB lineage: Bacteria > Bacteroidota > Bacteroidia > Chitinophagales > Saprospiraceae > M3007. Next base: position 47,336 of record JBGARJ010000011.1, on the reverse strand, counting down.
AATTCAACGGTGTCGAGGGAGTCGGCGCCGAGGTCCTGAATAAAGTTGGCTTCAGGCGTCACTTCATTTTCGTCCACACCCAGTTTGTCAACAATGATTTTTTTGACACGATCGGCTACGTTTGCCATATTCTTCTGACTTTAAGTGAAAAAGATGCATTTTTCGAGGGGCAAAGAAACGGCTATCCCCGTTTTTAAAAAAATTTTTATTCCGGAAATTTTAGGATACCTTCTGAGAGCCATTATCCGGTTTTTTGTAAAATATACACTTAGTCCAGCCTTTTCAGCAATCCCTCCATTTGATGGTTTAAAGACAATTCCGGCCTAAAGAAGAGAAGACGACACGTTGCTCGTTGCTTCAATCCGAAGAGTATAGTACTTTTGTCGTCTGAACTTATTGTATTTTTTACACTTTAAAAAATAATTACCGGATCATGATTCACTCGGAATCCGATATCTTGCTGACCAAAAATTACTCTGCCATGCGCAAAGACGGCACGCAAAATACAAAAATCGTGGCCACCGTTGGTCCTGCCTGCAACACTTATGACAAATTATTGGAGCTCGTCAAAGCCGGCGTCGATGTATTCCGGCTGAATTTCAGCCACGGCACCCATGCCGATCACCTCAAGGTTATCGAACACATCCAGTATATCAACGAAAAATACAACACCCACATCGGCATCCTGGCCGATTTGCAAGGCCCCAAACTGCGGGTAGGCAAGATCAAAGACAATGCGCTGCCCCTCCGGGCCGGCGAGATCATTACTCTGGTCAACGAAGAGGTGCTCGGCACGCGCGATAAAATTTACATGTCGTACGAGCAATTTGCCGAAGATTGTGAAGTCGGAGAACGCATCCTGATGGACGACGGCAAACTGGTCTTTGAAGTGGTGGAAACCAATAAAAAAGATACCGTCCGACTCAAATGCCTCCACGACGGTGTGCTGAGCAGCAACAAGGGCGTCAACCTGCCCGATACCAACATCAAACAGCCTTCCCTGACGCAGAAAGATCTGGACGATCTGGACTTTATCCTCACCCAGCCCGTCAACTGGATCGCCCTGTCGTTTGTACGCACAGCCGATGATGTGCGCGACCTCATCAGCCGCATCGAAGCGCGCGACCACCCGGCCAAAGTGATGGCCAAGATCGAAAAACCCGAAGCGGTAAAAAACATCCGGAAAATCATCAAGGCAGCCAACGGGATCATGATCGCCCGCGGCGACCTGGGGGTGGAAATGCCGATCGAGCGCCTGCCCATTACGCAGAAGGAAATCGTGCAACTGTGCATGCAGTTCTCCCGCCCGGTCATCGTGGCGACCCAAATGATGGACAGCATGATCAAAAACCCCTCCCCCACCCGGGCCGAGGTCACCGATGTGGCGAACGCCGTGCTCGACGGGGCCGATGCCGTTATGCTGAGCGGCGAAACGTCGGTGGGCGATTACCCAATACTGGTGGTAGAAGCCATGACCCGGATCATCGAGGAAGCCGAAAAACACTACTGGCCTCAGATCGAGGGCAAACGCCCGCGCGCCGCTACCCGTGCCAGCACCTTCCAAAACGATGTAATCTGTTTCAATGCCTGCCGGGTGGCCGAAGAGATTGGCGCCAAATGTATCGTGGGGATGACCTCATCCGGCTATTCTGCCTTTAAAGTGAGCAGCTTCCGCCCCAAGTCGCACATCTTTATCTTTAGCGAACAAGTCCACATGCTCAACACGATGAACCTGCTTTGGGGCGTGCAGTGCTTTTACTACGACCGGTTTTCGACCACCGATGAAACGATTCAGGATATCACCGATATCCTCAAAAACAGCGGCTACGTACAGGAAGGCGATATTATCATCAACACCGCCTCCATGCCCATGCACAAACGCTTCCGGACCAATATGCTGAAAGTAACGGTGGTGGAATAAGCGTTTGAAAAAGTGGAATGGTCGCGCGGGTAAGGTTCGGGCCGGCAGGGTCAAAGCGGCAATTGCAGCCCGCGCCTTGCGATGTACAAAAAGGCCCCTCAAAGACACAGCGGCACGGAGCGTAAATCTCCGTGCCGCTGTGTCTTTGAGGGGCATAAACCTTATGCGTTACAACTGCCAGCCGCCGCCCCCCTGCACTTCGAACGTTCCAAACGCCTTATTCCTCGCCCTCAAACGCTGCAAAATCAAATAGCAGCGAGAAGCGCAGCGTATTGTCCAACGGGTTCCGTTGGTTGCTGGTAGGTACGAGGTAGGAGAAGTTGAGGCCAAAAATGTTGTATTTGACCCCGAGGCCAAGGCTGAAGTATTTGCGGTTTCCTTTCGAATAGTGTTCGAAAAAATAGCCGGCACGCACGGCAAACTGGTCGTCGTACCAGTATTCCGCGCCGATTCCCGTCGTGATCTCTTTCAATTCTTCACTGAAGCCGCCCGGAGCGTCGCTAAACGATTTGAACACGCCGCGGATAGGCGAGTATTGCTTGTAGTCGGGGATACCGTCGCCATCTTCGTCGATTTCCGGACGCGGGGTCGGCACCAGCAGTTTATTGAAGTCGGTGGTGAACGTCAGCGTGTTGTATTGGTCGAGGTTGAATTTCCAGCCCAGACCCACGCCCAGGTTGGTGGGGATATAGTCGCGGTTGACGTTGTTGGTATACGTGATTTTAGAACCCAGGTTGGTGATAGCGGCCCCCACGGTCAGTTCGCTGCCGTTTTTGGTCACTTTCATCTTGGTCTTATACGTAATAGACAAATCGGCGGCGCCGGCCACGCCGGGTTTGATTTCATTGCCCTCCACGACCTGGCCGGTGGCAAGGTTGGAGTAGATAAACTTGGCTGCGACGGCTGCCGACAATTTATCGGACAGTTTACGCGCATACGCACCGGTGACCTCGAATTCATTGGGGCGCCCCTGACCCAGCGGTCCGCCGTTCTCATCCGTAAATTCGATATCACCCAGCGAAAAATACCGCAATCCGAGCCCTATCGTCTGGAGCTTGTCGATCTTGGCATACCCCGACAGGTAGGCCAGGTACACGTCCTGCAAACCGAGGTTGCGCATCCAGGGCGTGTAGGTAGCGGAAATGGCGACTTTTTTGTCGGCAAAAGCCAGTTTCGACTGGTTGTAGTGCATTCCGTTGGGATCGGCCGAGGTGGCGATACCCACATCGCCCATGGCGCCGCCGCGGGCGTCGGGCACGATGCGCAAAAACGGAACGGCAGTCGTCACGGCATTAGCGCAGCGATCGCCGGTAGGAATCTGTTGGCCAGTGATCGGGTTGTAACTGTACCCCTGGCCATCAATACATTTGGGTATAATTTGCGCCTTTAGCGCTGTTCCAACCAGCACCATCAACACGATGAACAGCGACTGTACAAGGGACTTTTTCATGATAGCAAGTAGAAAATTTAGTGGCAAAATGTTTTGCTTGCGTGCAGGCGTCCGGTTGACTGCAAAAAGCGTGCAAAAATACGATCTAGGCGCGGCATTCCGGCCTGTCGAAGTGGATTGACGCGCATTTCTATTTCGGGGTTGTCTCGATGTTGGAAAAGAGTTGCAATTTTCCAACACCCAACAGGAAATTCTCCCCGCCCTATTTCAGGAGCACCAGTTTTTCAAAATCGCTTTCCGCGGTCGCGCTGTTGCCACTCACGTCGGTCCCGCGCACCTTGATCCGGTACAGGTATACGCCGCGGGCCAGGGTATCGCCATATTCGTCTTTGCCATCCCAGGCGATATCCGTCACGCGGAAGCCGTCGGACGCGGCGGAGTGCAGGATCGTTTTCACCAGTTTGCCCGACACCGAGAAAATACTGACCTGGACGTCGAGGATCTGGCCGGCCAGGTTGTGCTCAAACTGAAAATCGGTGTGCGTGGTGAAAGGGTTGGGGTAGTTCAGTACGTGCGCCAGCGTTGCTTTGCCGTCTTCGGCCACCACAAACTCGGTATAGCCCTCGCCGGAGTTGTTGGCAATATCCCAGCCTTTCACCCGCAGCGTATGCCGTCCGGGTGAGAGCCCGCGCAAGGGATACAGCGCCTGGCCTTTTTGCGCGCTGTCCTGCTCACTTTCGTAAAAATCATTCAACACGATCGTTTCCAGTACCTTGTCGTCGAGCACGGCCGTCAGGTCGTGCCCCAGGCTGGTGCCGGTCACGTTCATCCCGTTATCGTCGGCGCATTTGACCAACACCTTGGGGTTTTTGTCGGTGATGCCGCCAAATACGAAGGCGTCGGTGTTGAGGAAAACCTGGATAAGCGGCGGCTTATCATCCTTGACAAGGTTGGCCGTGCCGCCCACGATCACCTCGGTATCGGCGCCGGCGGCGTCGATCGGCGTGCCGTCTTCCGCGTAATAACTGATCTTGGCGTTGCCGTAAGCATAATTGATGTCTTTGGGCACTATGAAGTGTACCCTGAAGCGGCCAGCCGTTGCTGTAGCGCTGCCTTTGAACAAGATGTTGCGCTGCACGGTAAAGGAACGCACGGGGCTGCCGGGATCCTGGCCCAGGGTCTGCAGGGTTTGTTTTTTGTCGAACAAGGTGACGAATACCTTCCCGTTAAACGATTCGAGCCGGTTGCCGAACGTATCGGTTACTTCGCCTTCCAGATCCACAGGCATGAGCGATCGCAGGGTGTCGGGTTTGGCGGGGTTGAAATCCCGGTCGTTTATTTTGGTCGTACGCACGCGCAGCTCCGGCATGGCGAGGTGCATGGCAGGGTCGCCAAGCAGGGTAAAACGCCGCGCGTTGTCTTCGTAACCGCCGCCCAGGGTGTTTTTGGAGTCCTTCAGAATATCGCCGATGGTTCGGTACTGTCCGTTGCCGACGCGCTGGAAAATGACTTGCTGCACGGCGTCGGTGAGTTTGTTGTTGCCGTCGATATACACGGCACGTACGGTGGTGAACAGTCCCACGGCGCCGGAATTCACCTTCAGCAGGGCCTGTTCGCCGCCGGTGAGGGTAGCATAATCGTCGTAGCCGCCAAACGAACAGGTAGCCGTGATGATCAGCGGGTAGCGGTTGGTGTTTTCCCAGCCGGCGATATCGTTGTTGTCGATCACGCGCTCCTGCGCCCAGCCGCGCGGGCCGCCGTGGCCGATATATTGAGCGATCAAACCGCCTTTGAAAATGTTGGAGTTGATGGCTGTTTTGGCGTCGGGAATGCGCTTTTCACTCGAAGTGGCCACCTGTTGGTAGGCGTCGAAATAAATTTTTTCGGTGTTGAACCACTTTTCCGTGGTTTCGGCAGCGATAGCCAATTTGTCGGCCTGGATGATATGAGCGTCCGAGTCTTCGTCGTCGCCAAAATACAGCAGGCGCAGGTGCCAGTCGCCCAGGGTCGACGGGTTCTTGTCGTAGTCGATAATCTTGTTGACAATGGCTTGCGCCTCATCCGGAGTGCGGGCGGTCAGGCGACCCACGGCAATATCGAGGGCGCCGTCGAGGGCGCCGCCTTCGCCGTCGCTCAGCAGGGCGTAATAGTCGTCCGAGGGGAAAGCATTGATGGGATTGAACGATTGATAGGTTTCGAAAACGGGGATCAAATCCAGGTTTTCTTCGCTGGCCGTATTGTTGCGCGGGTCAAATGAGCCGTCGCCAAACAAGAGCAGGTAGTCAAAATTTTGGGGGTTGCGATCAAGGATCATGCGGGCGAAATCGCGGATCGCGGTGGGGTCTTTGGCGCCCGAGGAGAATTCGTTGTACAATTGGTCGACCCGCACCGTCGCTACCTTCAAGCCGCTGTAATCGCGCCGGTGCTGGGCAAGTTGCTGGGCCGCCGATTCAAAATCGGGGTAATACACGATGACCATATTCAGGTCGTTCAGGCCGTGGATATTTTGGTTCTCGATCTTACCGATGGCTTTTTCCGGTTTAAAGAAGGCGGTATTGTCGTAAAAAGCGATAAAGTTGCGCAACACGCCTTTGGTCGGCACGCCAAATTCGGCGACGCCGCCCGATGCGCTGAACTGTTGGCGCCGGGGCGCCTGGCGGTCGGTAATATCCCATATATTCAACGTGCCGTTCACGCCGCTGATGCGAAACGTGGCGGCGTCCTGCGCAACGGTTTGAATATCGCGGAATTCGAGCGCCTGGGTAGCCGACACCATTTTCAGTTGGCGGCGTACGTTGAGTTCCAGGTAATCGAGCCAGCCTTCGCTTGTCAGGCTGGTGGGCACATAGGTCACTTTTACGTCTACCTTGCTGGCAAGGGGTTGGAAGGCGCCGTTGAGCAAGGCGTTGGCGGCGTAATCGGCTTCGTTGTTGCTCACCAATACGCCGTTGATGTTGCGCGAGAAGGTGGAACCCCCGGCCTGGATCTGTACGGTGGTACCGAGGGCGCAGCGGCCGGCAAATTCGGCGCGAAAGCGGGCCGACGAACCGGGCAGCAGGTTGGGAAAATCAAAGGAGTACGTGCGTTCACGGGTTTGGTAGAAATAGTCGCCAAACCAACGCTTGCCCGAGCCCTGGGCCGAGTTGAAGAAATCGAGCAGGTTGACCAGTTCGTCTTCGCGGCGCTGCACGTCGTCAAACGATTCGGTCACATAGGCCGCCGGCACGCTGGCCTGATCCTGCACCCGAAGTCCCTGACCGGCGCCGATTTTGACAAAATAATAAGCATACCGGTCGTACAGGTGCTGCTGAACGGTCAGTTCGGGGTCGGTACTGCTGGGCTGGTATTTCCAGGGCGCCGTGCCCACGGCGTAAAACAGGACATAATCGCCGTTGTCAAATTTGCCGTCGGCCTCGCCCACCACCACGATGGCGTTTTCGCGGAGGTCGTCGGTGCGCGGGTCGTCGGTTTTTTCCGGCAGCATCACGCCGCCGTTGCCATACAGGCGGATGGTGCGGGGGTCGATGCTTTCCAGATTGGTAATACCCAGTTCGTTCTTCAGAAAATTAAAATCCAGCTTGTACACGCCGGTTTGGCTGACGCCGAATTTATACAAGGTGCCGTCGCTCAGGGCCGAAGTAGACGTGTACGGTCCGCCGCGGGGCTTCACGGGTTCCGGTTCGGGTGCGATCCGCACGCGCAGGGTGAAGGCGGTGGCGCGTTCGAATCCGGCGGCTGTTTTGCGGATGGGGTAGAATTTGATCTGGCCAAAATACCGGTTGCGTTCCTGCAGTACTTCCGTCCGGATCTCCGGTTCGGCGCCCAGCAGCGCGTCTTCCGGGCCCGGTTTTTTGGCGAACGCTTCGTATTCCACCGCGCTCAACTCCACGCTGATGCGCGAGCGGCCGGGCAGGTCCACGCGTTCGTTGAACAAGGGCAAAAGGGGCGCTTCATCGCCAAAACTACAATCGGCAAACCGCCATTGTTCTACCACCTCGCCGTTCGACAGCGTATGCCGGTAGGGCTCGGCGGCCCAATCGAGGCTGCGTTGTAGCGTGAGGGTGGTTTGGGCGGAAAGGGCCGCTGCGCCGGACAGGAAAATAAGGAGAAACCGCAATTTCATCGTAAAAGCCAGGTTGGGTAAGTTTGGTCGGATGGCGCACCACAGGCCGGGGTGGTTGCCCGGCCGGGAACGTTTTGCCAATCCTGAACAAATTTCGCGCAGAAAGGATGGCTCAACCAAACCCGAATACGGTTTTTAGCAGGAGTTAGCCAAATGCCGGGGCATGAATCAACGCAAACACTGACAACTGTCAACGCAAATTTCCGGCAACCTACCACAGCTTGCCTCCCTAAATACGCCAGCCAAAATGGTAGGTTGGATTCTCCTGACGGTTTTTGCAGCCGGGGTGTTGTGGTTATTCTGGACGCCGCTGCGCCTCGAAATTGACAGCGAGCAAGGTGTTTTTCGCCTGGAATGGCGGCATCTCTGCGCCGTGCAGTGGCTGCCCGAGGAAGCGCTCGACGCCTTGCGGTTACAGGCGCCATTCTTTCAACGCACCTTTTACCTCGCCAACCGCCCGGCGCCGGATCAAGCGCCTGTTCAACCCAAGCCAAAGCCGGCCCGACCGGCGCGCCGCAAGAAAATAGCGCCCCGCACGATGTGGCGGCTGGGTCGCAATGTGCTGCGCAGTTTTAAAATAAAACGCTGCCAGGTCTTATGGGACAGCGACGATTTCATCTGGAACGCCCGGGTATTCCCCCTCGCGCATTTGTTGAGTACGAGGGGGGTGGTCTCCATCCGGATCAACTTTACCGGCCAGCGCGAACTGGCGCTTATCGTGGAAAACCGGCTGGGGCGCATCCTCTGGGCCGTTCTGCAAACTTTCACCACCAAACGTTAGATATCATGAAAACAAATTTTGATGATGTGCTCACCCGGGTCACCGAATTTCTGCAAGGCGAAGCCAAAACGGAAACGGTCGTCGGCAAAGAATTTAAACTCGGCGAATTCATCTGCGTACCGGTCATCCGCGTTGGCCTGGGCTTCGGCTATGGCGGCGGCGAGGGCGGCGATGCGAAAATGGGCCGCGGCGAAGGGAGCGGCGCCGGCGCCGGTGTGGGCGTGCAGCCTATCGGCTTCCTGGTAGCCCGCGGATCTGAAATAACGTTCATCCAGGCCCACCACAGCAAAGGTCTGTCGGCCGCTTTTGAAAAAGTGCCCGATCTGATTGAAAAATTCCTGCAAAACCAACCTGCCGGCAAAAAAGAAGCCGCCGTGTAAGGCGCCCAATGGCTTGGGCACCAAGTTTTGGATAGTTTGAGCAGGCTCTTTTGGATTGAGACTAGACGCAACGGAGGAGTGTAGCAAGCGCTCCATGACCAGGGAGCAATGAGGTATTAGTCAAAAAGAAATATTCAAACTCTCAAAAATTAAGTGCCCAAGTCAGTGGAACGGCGTGTCATTTGGTATCGCACACACCATGAACACACTTTGGCAAAACAACGCATTCTTCCGCCGCTGGACGCTGGCTTGCAGCCTGGCAGAATTCGGCGGCATCGGCCTTGCCGGTTTGGTTGCAGGGCTTACCTTATACTGGATTGGAGAACCGGAACGCTGGTCCGAAAAAGTGGTTGTACTGGCAGCCATGCTGCTGGCCGGCGCGGCGGAAGGATGGTTGGTGGGTGCTTTTCAGTCGAAGGTATTGCAAGAAAAAATCCCCGAACTGTCGCGCCCAACCTGGATATGGGCCACCATAGCCGTGGCCGTAACCGGCTGGTTTTTGGGCATGCTGCCATCTACGCTCCTGGCCGGGCAACCGGCGCCTGCAGAACCGGCGACCGAGCCTCCGATGATCCTGATCGCCCTGGCGGCGGTTGCGATGGGGTTATTTTTCGGCGCCATCTTCGGGCTGGCCCAGCAACGCGTGTTGCGGCGCCATGTGACCGGCTCCAACCGATGGATCGTGGCCAACAGCCTCGCCTGGGGCGCCGGGCTGTGGTGGGTGTACCTCGGTGCATCCTGGGAAAAGGGCGGCGAACCGATCTGGGTGCTGGTCTTGTCCGGCGTGGTATCCGGGTTGCTCATGGGCCTGACTGTAGGACTCATTACAGGCTGGTTTTTGGTGAAAAAGCTGCGCGTGTGAATCCGTACTTTTTCGCACCTTTGGCCACCCGCGCAGATCTACCCTTGTCGAAATCAGATCAGTGGAAATCCGTCCGGTCGCCGATGGCGACTGTGTGCACGGGTTTCCACTGATTTTGATCCCGGAAGGGGTACTGGCATGCGGATCTTTTTCGCAGCAGCATGGAAAGAATCAGCGTTTTCGATATTTTCAAAATTGGCATCGGGCCCTCCAGTTCGCATACCATGGGGCCTTGGCGCGCCGCCCAGCGGTTTCTGCGGGAGATCGGGCGCAACGGCAATTTCGACCACGTGGAAGCCGTGCAGGTCGACCTGTACGGGTCGCTGGCCAAAACCGGCAAAGGCCACGGCACCGACCTGGCTGTGATCCTCGGCCTCAACGGCGACGATCCGGTCACTATCCCCGTTGATCGCGTGAACCCCACCCTCGAACACATCCGGCAAACGAAAACGATTTGCCTGGGCGGCGCCAAAAACCTCCTCTTCGACCCCGAACAGGACGTCATTTTCCTGTTCAACGAAACGCTCCCCTACCATGCCAACGGCCTCACGTTCCGGGCCTTTTTCCGCAACGGCGCCGGCATCAGCCAAACGTATTTCTCCGTTGGCGGGGGTTTTGTGGTGAAAGAAGGCGAAGAAAACATGGCCGCTACGGTCACCCTGCCGTTCCCCATCGACCGGGGCGCCGACCTGGCCCGCTGGTGCCGCGAAGAGGGCAAAAGCATCTCCGAGATCGTGTTCCAAAACGAACGCACCTGGCGTTTCCCCGACGATATCCGCAGCGGCCTGCTCGACATCTGGCAGGTCATGCGGCAATGCGTGTACAACGGCTGCCACACCGACGGCGTGCTACCCGGCGGCCTCCAGGTAGCCCGCCGCGCCCACCCGCTCAGCACCCGCCTGCTGGCCGGCCGGCCGTACAACAGCCTCGACGAATGGGTCGATCAGATCCGGCAAGACAGCCACGCCTTTCAGCATATCCTCAAGTGGGTCAGTTGCTTCGCGCTGGCGGTCAACGAGGAAAACGCGGCGTTCAGCCGGGTGGTCACCGCGCCAACCAACGGCGCTGCCGGCGTGATTCCCGCAGTATTGATGTATTTCGCCTGTTTTTGCCCCGAGTTTCGCGGCGACGACGATGTAGTGCGCTTTCTGCTCACCGCGGGCGAATTTGGCAGCCTGTTCAAAAAAGGCGCCACTATCTCCGCCGCCATGGGCGGTTGCCAGGCTGAAATCGGCGTCTCCTCCGCCATGGCTGCCGGCGCCCTCACCGAATGCCTCGGCGGCTCACCCGGCCAAGCGATGATGGCGGCCGAGATCGCCATGGAGCACCACCTGGGCATGACCTGCGACCCGATCGCCGGACTTGTGCAAGTGCCCTGTATCGAGCGCAATACCATGGGCGCCATCAAGGCCATCACAGCCGCCCAGATCGCGCTCGAAAGCGACCCGGCCAAAGCCAAGGTCAGCCTCGATGCCGTGATCAAAACCATGAAAGAAACGGCCGACGATATGCACCACAAGTACAAGGAAACCGCCGACGGTGGATTGGCGGTGCAATTTTCGGTGGGATTGGTCGAATGTTAACCAGACCGTGTTGGTATTCCATCACCCGGTTCTGAACATGTTCCAAAACGGGCCGGAACGGCGGGTAGCGTCACACCGGGCACTGATCACAATCAGCCGGCAGTAGGGCGGTGGGGGCCTATATTTATCGAAAAATTTCCATGGGCACCGCCACGGTCGACCCGGTGCTGCTGCGGCAGCAGATTTTTGAACATGTGCTGGAGACACGCGGCCCGAAATACCGCTGGTTTCTGCGTTACCTGCATTTGTTCCGCCTCATTTCCGCCACCCCGGCGCGGGCCGATTTTCTGGAATCGTATTATTCCCTTATGCGGTATGTGGACGATGTGGTGGACGGCGACGCTGCCCTGCCGGGCCAATACCGCGATGCTGAAGACTATTTGCTCAAAAAGATCGCTTTTGCCGATCATCCGGAGCACCCCGCTGATTCGGTGGAGCAGCTGATGGTCTATTGTTTTCAATTGGCCGGTTCATTCGGCGAAACGTTCCGCACCGAAACGGCCGATATCCTCCGGTCGTTGTTGTTCGATGCACGGCGCCGGGGCAAAAACCAGGTATTCCCAAGGGAGGAATTGATGGCGCATTACCACCAACTCGACATCCGCGGTACGGTACGGGCTACGCTGCGGGTATTTGCCGAAGACCCCGAAAAATATACCCTCCTGGAACCCCTCGGCATGGCCAGCCGCTTTTTCTACGACCTGCGCGACCTGCAGGACGATCTCCGGCAGGGGTTCATCAACATCCCGGCGGAAGACCTCTCGGCCCTCTGCCTGTGCGCGGCCGATCTGCTCCAGCCCCGGCACCCGGGCCTGCGGCATTGGCGCCGCCTCCAGGCCACGCGCGGGCTCGCCCTGCTCCGCCAACATGAGATGAACCTGCCGTGCGGGCATTTCCGCCGCTCCACCCGCTGGACCTTCCGGCTGGTGTACGCCAATCCGGCCCGGCGGTACTTTAACCTGGTTTTGAAGGAAACCTGAGCCCTTCGCCACCATGCACAAAACGCCTTTTTTTCTATCAAAATGGTATTTCGACGGCGTTTCGGACGACGGGCGGGCATGGATTGGCTATTCGGCGCACCTGCAATGGAAAGGCCTGACGGCGCCTTATACGGGTTTTCTGTATTTGAATGCAGCAGGGGCAGCGCAATCGGCCAGCCGTTTTCGGCAAGGGACGGGTCCGCAGTGGAGCCCTGACGGACAACTGCGCTGGCAAGATGCGGCCCTGGGGATTTCGGGCCAGTGGGAAAGCCGGGCGCCGGCCCTGGAGCACCGCTTGCACGAGGGCCCGGAAGGGTACCTCGACTGGCACTGCCACATGCCCGCGGCGCGTTGCCGCATCCGGATGGCAGGCGAGCCCGATCTGGAAGGCTGGGGCTACGTGGAGCACCTTGAAATGACCGTTCCGCCCTGGCAACTGGGTATCGACGAGCTGCGGTGGGGGCGTTTTGCCAATCCCGAGGCCCCGCTGGTGTGGATCGAATGGCGGGGGACGCCCACCCGGTGCTGGGTGTTCGAAGGCCAAAACCGGGTGGAACACGCCGCGGTGTCGGACCGCACTATTCAATGGCCCGGCCAACACCGCGAGCTCCGGCTCGAACAATCCGCCATAATCGAACAGAAAGCCAAGATCCTGGAGGTGATGCGCCCACTGGTGCGGTTGTTGCCTGGTTTTCAGCGCTTTACGCCGTTTCGGTTTTTAAAGGCGGAAGAATGGAAATGGCGCAGCGCCGGCGTCCTTGTTGAAAATGGGCAAGAGCGACGAAGGGGCTGGGTGATCCATGAATGCGTAAACCTTTGAGGGCCATTAAGAACATGTTTCAAAAATCTGCTTCTACCGATGAACGACTCCTCTTCTCTCCGCGGAAAAATAGTCTACAGCCTGCTTTTTATGGTCCTGCTTCCAGCATTGCTTTATTGGTGGGCAGTCCGGCTGGATGCGCTGATCGCGTTACCCGCCTGGCGATCGACCTCCGGCGGGGCCGTCCTGCTGGCATTGGGCGGCGCATTGATGGCGGCCGGCATGTATGCGCTGTGGCGCTATGGCAAAGGTTTGCCGATGAACGCCTATCCCCCGCTCCACTTTGTCACAGAGGGGGTATACCGCTGGTTGCCCCACCCGATCTATGTCGGGTTTGGGTTTATTTGTTTCGGGGCCTCCTGGTTGTCGGGCTCTCCGGCGGGCTGGTGGGTAGTGAGTCCGGTAGTCGTGTTGGGCTGCGCGGCCCTGGTGCTGGGTTATGAACAGCCCGACCTGGAGCGGCGCTTTGGGAGTGCCCGGCAGCCGTTCCGGATCGGCTTGCCGCCGGCAGCCGATATGCCGGCAGTTTGGTACCAACGCTTGTGCGCGTACATTTTGGTGCTGGGGCCCTGGTTTTTACTGAATGCGGCGGCCCTGCACCTGTACGCCGGTAAAGAATTTCAATGGACCGCTTTTGTGTCGCAACAGCCGCAATTGCCGTTATCGTTTTCCGGTGTAACGGTATGGCTGGCCTTGTTGGGCATTGTGATGGCGCCGTTGGTAGCGCGCACGCAGCACCAACTGCGCGATTTTATGCTGGGCGGGCTGGCAGGGGGCGGCTTGCTGGCCTACCTCGCCTTTGTGGCGCCGGCGTTCGGCTTGGCGCATCGTTGGAACAATGCAGCAGGGCAGGAATGGCAGCAGGCCTTGCTATCGTTTTCGTGGTTTTGGATCTGGCTGGCGGCCGATGTCTACCGCAAGGCGTACCCCGGTTGGCGGGTGGTGATCCCGCTCCTGGCGGGTATAGCGACCATCGGGGTGATCTTTGGCGGCGCCGACCCGGCGCTGAATATCGCCGCCGGTTTTGCTGCAGTAGGCATGGCATTTTACTATCCGGCGGTGTGGGAATATTTGCGCGAAGTAGCCGAGCACATCGCCAATTCGTGGCGGGAGTGGCGTTTCGGTCCTTTGCGGGTGATCAACCACGGGTTTTACGTAGGCGCGGCGGCTTGCGGCGGCGCACTCGCCGGCGGTTGGCTGGCCGGGGCGACTTATATGGCGCCGATTGTGGTGTTTGGGGTGATCGTGACCGTGTGCGCCGGCTTATGGGGACAGTTGGTGGAAGGGTCCGACAAACTAAAGCGCCCGTTCGGATTTTACGGCGCCATGTTGGGGATCATCCTGGCTGGCAGCGTGATGTACTTCATGCAGGTAAATGTTTGGGTAATGCTGGGCGTCTTTTCCGTATTCATGCCCTGGGTGCAGGGGGTGGGGCGTTTGCGGTGCCTGGTCAACGGTTGTTGCCACGGCGCCCCGGGCAACGAGCTGGTGGGTATCCGGTATGTTCATCCACGTTCGCGGGTGTGTTATCTGGCCCACCTGAAAGGCAAACCGCTGCACCCGACGCCGCTGTACTCGCTGCTGTGGCTGGCGCTGGTGGGCGGCCTGCAAATCCAATTGTGGCGCCTGGGCGCGCCCTTATCGATGTTGTTCGGCAGTTACCTGATGCTCAACGGCATGGGGCGTTTTGTGGAGGAGGCGTATCGCGGCGAGCCGCAAACACCCGTTTACGGTGGGCTGCGCCTGTATCAGTGGGCAGCCCTGGTATCGGTTCTGGCCGGCATCGCGGTTTCAATCATCCCGACGCCGGCGCCGCCACTTCCGGCAGGGGACATGGATGGGGCCGGCGTGCTTTGGGCAGCGGGAATGGGGGTGTTCGTCCAGTTTTTAATGGGGATCGATTTCCCGGACTCGCAGTTGCGGTTTTCCCGCCTGACCTGAGCGGCGGCGCTGCGGGCAGCAGCAAAGGCGCAAACAGCCATGGGTCTCCGGGGCCCTGAATTGTCGTTTTGGGGCAGAATTCCGCTGTACCCAACCTTCGTCCGGGGTCATTCGTTACTTTTGGCGTTCACTTTCACCAATTTAAGTCGAACATGAAAGCAATTTTAACCTTTTTTGCCATTGCGGTAATCGCCTTGTGGCTGGCCGATTGCAGCACCGCCAATAAATCAAAAGCCACGCCTCCCCCCCCGCCGCCTACGGCCACAGTACCGGCTCCCGCCACGCCTGACCCCCTGGCGGCCGACCGCGCCAAATACCTCGACCGCGTGCGCCAGGCAATTGCCGGCAAGGAAAAAATGCAGGCCGATTCTGTGTTTCAAAATGTCAAAGTGTTCAATAAATTGCCCGCCGAACGGCTGCTGGGCATCATGGACCGCTGGGGCGAAACCCTGGGCGTGAGCTGCGACCACTGCCACGTGCCGGGCGAATGGGCCTCCGAAGTAAAACCCGCCAAGGAAATCACCCGGCAGATGATGGGCCTCGTCGAACGGGTCAATAAAGACATCCAAAGCATCGAAGCCATCAAGAGCGAACGCGCCGGCGTCAGTTGCTATACCTGTCACCGCGGGGATGTAAAACCGGCCCGCCGCCCCAAATAAGAGCAGACGGCTTGTCCGGAATGAGCAAAACAGGCCGGGCTGACCGATAACATTTGTCCGCATTTGCAGTTTAAGAAACCGTCTGAAAACCCCTGCTGCGCGCAAAGGCGCAGATTTTGAGAATAGGCAAGGCTCTTTTTTGAGGGTGTACTCTTGTCTTGCCGCCAAAAAATAGCCGAACCATGGCGTAAAAAATGCGTCTTTTCGTTCGGCGGGAGTCTTCAGACGATTGCTACGCACTTGCCCGCCCAACCGTAACCTGCGTATAACCTGAACTCGGCAGGATTGGCACAAGCGTCAAGATCAACCTGCGCACGCCGATCCTGCCGGGTTTTTAACCGGTGTTCACCAGGCTTTGCCTTTCTTTTTTACTCGTGACTATGCGTTATTTTATCCTTGCTTTCCTTGCCGTATGGGCTGCCAGCCTGCCGGCACAACAATTCATCCAGGAATTCAGAACCCCCCGCAACGACGCCGCCGTGGGTGTGCGTCAGGTGGAAAACCGGGAATATATTATGCTCAGCCAACGCTTCGGGCTGAGCGGCCCCGACTCCAGCGGGATCAACCTCACCAAAATGAGCCGCAATGGCCGCCAGCGCTGGAGCCGCGATTACAACTTCGATTTTCCGGTGCTGGCCGGCGATCTGGTCCACTGGCCCACGCAAGGCGTATACCTGGTATCCGCCCTGTCGGCCGTGGATACGGTGCGCGACAAGATCGTGGCCAGTTTCAACACCGGCGGCGGACTGGAGTGGGCCCGGCGGCTCGGCGCTTCCAACGCTATTCAGCCTGAGAACAACGGCCGGACCAAGGTGCTGCCTGTGTCCGACACCAGCCTTGTGGTGGCCGCCGGGGCCGGGCAATTGGTCAGCGATACCAGCCAGAACGACCTGATGCTGGCCGAACTCGACCAGGACGGCCAACTGCTGTGGTCGCGCAATTATTGTTTTTCCTGCCTGGGCAATTACGACGCCACACTCGGCGACCTGCTCAACACTTCCGACGGCGGTTTCCTGATCAGCGGCAGCCTCGCCTACACCGACTCCCTGGGCGCGCATACGGAAGCGCTCCTGCTCAAAACCGACACCGCCGGCCAGTTGCTCTGGCTCAAAACCTATGCGGTCGACAGCGTGGCCGCACCCGCGCCCCGGCTCAGCGCCTGGAACCTCGCCGAGCCCAAAACCGGGCAATATGTTTGCACGGGCAGCTACGACGACCTGAACAGCCAGACCCGAAGCGGCCTTTTCCTAGTGTTGAACGATACCGGCGCCCTGCAATTTTCGAATCGCTGGAGCCTCCTCGGTGGCGATTTTGACCTGTCTACCTTCGACCTGCTGGCGCGCGACAGCGGTTCGGTGGTTATGGCGGGCAGCGCTGTGGAAAAAGCCATGCCCGATACCGCGCTCGAATACAATTTCCTGGCCGCCGTCACGACGGACAGCCTGCATGCCCTGTGGGTAAAAAACTATTTCACGGAGATCGATTCGGGCTTTCAGACCCCTTATCACGCGCTGATCGGTACCGTCGACGGCGGTTATGCGTACTACATCACCACCGATACCCAATTTATAAACGCCAACCCCGTGCTGGTAAAAACCAACGGCAAGGGCGAAACAGGCTGCGAAGATGACCTCCTGATCGGCGCCGATACGATGTACCTGCACGCCAATAATTGGGTGATCGCCACCGTCGATCAGACGGATATAGACACCATATTGCTAAAAGACGAAATGGCCTATCAGGGTATCAACCCGACCATGGAAGGGCTCGAACTGACCGGCGGTATGACCGGCTGCGAACCGCTGATGGCTGTGCTCGATGCCACCGTCAAGGAAGCGGAGCAATATAAGTGGAGCACCGGCGCCACCACGCCTACGATCACGGCCACCAAGGCCGGGCAATATACCGTGCAGGTCACTTCGAACGCCTTGTGCTTTAATTTACCGGATACGACGACACTCAATTCCATTCCGCCGCCGATGGGCGCCGCTACGGCCAATCCGGATTCGTTGTGCGCCGAAAACAAAGTTTTGCTCCTCGCAGGCGGCGTGGCCGTGTATTCCTACCTCTGGTCGACCGGAGAGACCACCCCCGAGATCACCGTTTCCAAAACGGGCACTTACACCGTCACGTTGAGCAATCCTTGCGGTAGCACAACCGCGAGCGTGGATGTTCCACGGGTCGGTTGCGTGTGCAATATGATCTTCCCAAATGCTTTTACGCCGGATAACGACGGCAACAACGACCGTTTCCAGCCTGTTTTCCCCTGCACGCAAATCCAGAATTTCCAATTACTGGTGTTCAACCGATGGGGCGAAAATGTGTATGAAACGCGCACGCAAACCGACGGCTGGAACGGCGAGAACAACGGCCAACCCGCTCCTTCCGATGTGTACGCCTGGGTGGCGTCTTACACCACGCCTGAGGGGCAAATAGTGAAAATGAAAGGCGATGTGACGCTGTTACGATAAGCGCTTGCGCGGAAAACATCCCGCAGGGCCCGGGTAAAAGGCCGTCTTATCAGGCTGCTTCGGAAAAGCGCCGCTTCCCCGACAGACCACTAGTGATTGCGGCACTAAGGCTGCCGGAACGGCGAATGCTCCTGGTGATGCCGGATCAGCCGGCCGCTGAAGAACAGGCTCAGGTAGAGGCAAACCGTGCCGAGCACAACCAGCCATTTCGACCAGTTTTGCATGATCAGCAGGTCGTATGCGCCATGCAGCATAATCGCCAGGCCCAGCCCGAGGCTGAGCAGCCGCGTCTGTTTTTCCGGTTCAAATTTGGCCATGCCGGCGAAGTAGCCCTGAACGATTGCAAACACCAGGTGGGCCGGTACGGCGGTCAGCGTGCGCAACAACACTGTTTGCAGCCCGAAGCGGTCGGCGTAGGCGATATTTTCCCAGGTAGCGAAACCCATGGCGATCAGCACGGCGTACACGATGCCGTCGATCGGTTCGTTGAAAAATTTATGCGGGAAAGCGAGGGTGAGCAGCAACAAAAATTTGATTGATTCTTCGCTCAGGGCCAGTCCGCCGAACGCCAGGGCGGCTACCTGGCCGAAATGCAGCGGCGGCTCGCCCGCCCAGGCGAATGCCCAGCGTTCGAAGTGCACGGCGGGCACCGTGGCCGCAGCGCCGCCCATGAAACACAAGAACAGCGGTACCAGCGGTTCGCGTTCGTACTTGTCGGCCCGGAAAATGGCATAACTAATCAGCAACCCGGGGAGCACGGCGATGAGCAACAGGAGTGGGTTCACGGCACAGGAAGGCTAAGAGCATGTTGGGGACTTTCCCGCTGGGCCAAAAATGGTTCTTTTTCCCCGGGTTTTCACCTTTTTTCAGTCCCGTAGCCCCTCTCCTTCAAAAATGCAAAACCCCGGGGAAAAAGCCCTCATTTTTGACTCCAGCAGAAGATCCCCACCATGCTTTAAAGGCCAGTTGTTTGGGCCAACAAAAAAAGGCAAAACCGGCTACAATGCGCCGGTTTTGCCTGTCGAAATATTTTTGTCGCCCGCGGGCGGCGAGGCATGGTTATGCGTCGGCTTCTTCTTCTTTTTCTTTTTCTTCGCCGGTCACCACCTCAAACTTAACGGGAGCGATCACCTCGGGGTGGAATTTTACCGAGGCTTCGTAGGTACCGAGTTCTTTTACCTCTTCCGGCATTTCCACGATGCGTTTCTCCACATCAAGGCCCAGTTGGTCTTTGATCGCGGCAATCAGGTGCTGGCTGGTTACCGAGCCGAACAAGCGGCCGCTTTCGCCGGCCTTGGCCACGATTTTCAGCTGTGCCGAAGCGAGTTGGGCGGCGTATTCCCGGTAGGTGCCCACCATGGCGGCTTCTTTCTTGGAGGCCTGTTTTTTCATGCCCGTGAGACGCGCCATATTGGATTTGTTGGCCACAATAGCCAGCCCTTTCGGGATCAGGTAGTTGCGGCCGAAGCCGTCTTTTACCTTGACGACATCGTGTTTGTCGCCAACTTTTTCGATATGATCAAGCAGAATGACTTCCATCGCTTTTTATAGTTTGAAATTCAAAGGTTGAAGTTCGGGTTCGAAATTTGGCGTTTGAAATTTGAAGTTCAGCGGAAGAACGTTTTCGAAATCCTCCCGCGGGTTCAGCTTCAAACTCCGAGTTTCGAACTCATTTAAGCAGGTCGCTGACGAAGGGCAGCATGCCGAGGTGGCGGGCGCGTTTGACGGCGGTCGACACACGGCGCTGGTATTTCAGGCTGTTGCCCGTAATACGGCGCGGAAGCAATTTGCCTTGTTCATTGATGAATTGCAGCAGGAAATCCGGATCTTTATAATCGATGTATTTGATGCCGAATTTGCGGAAGCGGCAGTATTTTTTGCGTTTCAGCCCGATTTTCGGATTGCTGAGAAACTTTACATCTTCTCTCGAAGCAGCCATATAGCAAGTGGGTGATTTTGCGAATGAATGTGAAGGTGATGAATTGGACAACCGGGGTTATTCGGCCATGTCAGCCGGGCCGTCGGCGTCGAGGTCGACTACAGCCGGAGCCGGCACCGACTCCACCGCTGCGGCAGCCACGGCTGCGGCATGCTCCTCTTGCTTCCGTTTTCCAATGCGGCCGCTGCGCTTGTCGTCATTGTACTTAATGCCGTACTTGTCGAGTTTGACCGTGAGAAAACGCAGCAGGCGCTCGTCGCGCTTCAGGTTCAGCTCGAACTTGCCCAGCCAATCGGCCGAGGTGCAACTGAACTCGATGCAATAGTACACGCCGCTGGAGCGCTTGTTGATCGAATAGGCCAATTGTTTAAGGCCCATTTCATCCACCGCCACCAAGGTAGCGCCGAAGCCTTTGAGCTCGTTCTGGATGTGTTCTGCTGTCGATTTGACTTCATCGCCCGACAGCACTGGATCTACGATGAAGGTGACTTCGTAATGTCTCATTTTCAATTACTTGTGAAAAACAATATGAACTTTCGCATAAAGCGGGTGCAAAAGTAGGACATTACAGCCGAATAACCAAGCCGAAAAAGCACACAAAAACACACCCGGGAACGATCAGGCGCGCCGCTCGGTGCAATACCCCACGGCCGAATACAACACGCCGGCCAGCAGCAAATTGAAAAACCAATTGATGAGCGTGTCGCTGGCCGAATGCGAACGGCTGTCGATATCGACAAACGCCCAGGCCAAATAAGCAACAACAGCAGCCAGCAACAGCCAGCCGGCCAACGAAACGGGGCGGTAGAAAACGCCTTTGCGGATAAACCAGTTCATGTGAATGTGGTGAATGTGATCAATGTGGTGAATGTGATCAATGGGTGAATGTGATCAATGGGTGAATGTGATCAATGGGTGAATGGGGTTAATGAGGGCAATGGGGTTAATGGGGTTGACCTTCGAGGATGGCATCGGTAAGGAGATAGAGGGTAAATATGGCGATGATGGCCAGTCCCGCGGCGGCGAGAAGCAGGTTCCACCATTTGAGTTTCAGATTGATGTTCAGCTCGCGGCGCTGGCGGTCGTATTGCACGTGCACAAGGGCCAACAAATTGACGACAACGGCGGCGAGCGGCGCCAACAGGAACAAGATGGGCTGGAGCCAGAACAACACGGGATGCTGGTCGAGCCGCGCCAACAGGCTCTCGAAAGCATCGACGATCCCCAGGTTCCAGCGGAAATAGTATTTCATGAGCACACAAGCCAGGAAAAAAGCGGGCGTCGCCACCAGCCAGAAGCCCAGCGCGGCGCTGCGCCCGGCGTGCAGGATCGGCTGGCGGATCAATTCCTGGTGCCTGATTTCAGGGGCGGGCGGGATGTTCAGGTGTTCCAAATCCATCGTTGTGATCGTTTGACCAGATAATGCGGTTGGGTTGCCGGCGTTGCACTTTTTTGGAAAATTTTTACCGCCCGACCAGCAATGCCGCCATTTTGGCCACCCCGCGCGACAACAGCGACTTGACGGTGCCGTCGCTTTTTTGCAGGATCCCGGCGATCTCCAACACGCTTTTCTGCTCAAAATACCGCAGCGCGATCACCTCCTGATACTTTACCGGCAGCTGCTGCAATACGGCCTGCACCCGGGCAAAATCCTGGTATTGCACGCGCTGCCGCTCCAATTCGGCCTGTTCCTGCTCGAAAATCTGTTGCAATTGACGCTCCCGGATATAGGGCTCGGGCAACTGCCCGAATACGGCGCTTTCGTACGTGCGGCGGCGGTAAAACATCCGCAATTCATTGGTGGCGATGCGCAGCAGCCAAGCCGCCACCGACACGCCACGCCATTCGAAACCGGGCAATTTCAACACGGCTTTCAGAAAAGTATCCGCCGAGATGTCGCGCGCGCGGTGGTAGTCGCCCGTCCGGCGGTACACATAGCCGAAGATCAGGGGGTAATACGCGTCGTACAAGGGGCCGAACTGCGCCGGGTCGTTGCGGGCGCGTTCCAGGATGCGTTGTTCGTCGGCTAAGGTCACGGGCAAAAAAGATGGTTCCGGCAAATCGGGTGGCACGCGGCGCGCACTTTGCCGCCCTTACTAATGCGCAGCCCGGTCAAACGTTGCATGTTCACGGCCACAGCCAGCGAAAAAGCCGCAGCAGCAGGCTGAGTGCCAGGCTGAGGAGCAGCATGGTGGTGATGGGTGCGTAAAACCGGAAGTTGTCGCGTTCGATCCGGATATCGCCGGGCAGGCGGCCCAGCCAGCCCAGACGGCCGTGCAGCGCCCAGGCCAGCAGGCCGAGCAGGATGAGCACGGCGCCGGCGCCGATCAGCAGTTTGGGCAATTTGGTAAAATCCTCGGCCATAGTTCAGGCGCGTAATTGTTGCACCTCCACCGCTTCGTGCAGGATGTCGTACAGCAGGTCGTGGTATTCCGGGAAATCGGGCAGGTTGTTGTGGCCGGCGCCTTCGATGGCGAACAGGTGGATATTGCCGGGTGCCAGCGCTTGCAGCATTTCGCTTTGGCGGTACGGGATCAGGCGGTCTTTCCGACCGTGCAGGATGTACACCGGGCAGTGCACTTTTTTGATAAACTGGTCGGTACGGATATGGTAGCGCAACAGCCAGCGGACGGGCAGGATGAAGCCGTAACGCCGGATCTGGTACAAAAACGAATAATACGGGCAATCGAGGATCAGCAGGTGGGGGTTGTTCCAGGAAGCGATGCGCGCGGCCAGGCCGCTGCCCAGCGAACGGCCGTACAGCACGATGCGGTCTTCGCCGTATTCGACGGCGAGCCATTTGTATACCTGTTGGAGGTCGGCATACAGGATGTTTTCGGTACGTCGGCCGCGGCTTTTACCGAAGCCCCGGAAATCGAGAATAAAAAAGTCGTAACCTTTGCCTACAAAATCCTTGGCAAACTTGCCCCAGCCTTTGATGCTGCGTGAATTGCCTTTGATGTAAAACACTACGCCCTTGCTGTTGGGTACCCGGAAATGCAGGGCATTTACCCGGCCGCCGTCTTCCATGTCGAAATCGATCTCCGTGAAGGGGAACGGGTAGCGGTACGTGAACCAGTTGGGCAGGCGCTCGGGACGGAAAAAAAAGAGGTCCTGCCCAAAGTAGAACAGCACACAAAGCGCGGCATAGCCCGCGCCAACCCAAAACACGATCGAATGCCAGGCGGCCATAACGGGTGGTTTGGCGCGAAAGTAGCGAATTTACCGGTTTCGCTGCGCCGCTTCCCAGGCTTTTGTCAGATCGGCCGCGCCGATGGCGTTCTGCCACTTTTTCTCCGGGTGTGCCTGCGCGTAGCGGCCCAGGTCGATTTGCCGGGGCGAGAGCACGGGCTCCGGTGCCATGCCCTGCCCCACCAGGCTGTTGGCCCGGCAGGCCTGCAGGCTGGTCATCGGGACGTATTTCCAGGGCGTCTGGGCGAGGTAATACTTCGGCTCGCGGTCGGTGCGGAATCCGTCGTTGTGCGCGCAGGCGCTGATGCCCTTGGGTTGGGTCAGGCTTTCGAGTTCGTTTTTTTGCACTACGGCAGGGTTGTAGGTCACGCGCACCACTTCGCGGCCGTCCTGGTAGCCGGGGGCGGTTTCCACCACGCCGGGGATCGACCCGAACGCGCCTTCACCCGCCCAAAAACAATACATCGAAAAGGTAGCCGTTTCGATCGCCGTTTCGCGCGCCAGGAGTTCTTCTTCCACCAGTTGCAGGTAGGTGGGCGCAGCGGCGCCGGTTTTCTCCAGCGCCTTGATCATGCCGCTCGCCAACGCCGCCGAAGAGCGGAAATCGCTCATCCTGGGCACCAGGTCGCTGCGGTCGCCGGCGCGCACGATGCGCACCACGGGGTTGTTCCAGGCAGATTCGCGAAAGGCCTGCAGCGTTTCGCCGTCTTTTCCACCTTTGTTGTTGTAGATGCATACCGGCACGAAGCAGGATTCGATGGCTTCCACGATCAGCGGATGCGAGAGCGTCACCGAGCCATAGCGGGTACAGTTGGAGCAGCCAGGCACCTCCTGAAACAGGATCAACAGCGGCTTGCCGCTTTTCTGCGCTTCAGCGCGGCCCGCGTCGAAGTCGCGCAGCCAGTTGACGGCGCCGAGTTCGACGGGGTTCCCGTCTTTTGAGTTTGGAGTTCGAATTTCGAAATCTGAAGTCGACCCCGGGCCGCCGGGTGAAGGCTGAAGCATGAGGTTTGCGTGCACAATTGCGGGTTGGGCTCGATGGCTCAGGCGGTAGGCGCCGCCGGCCAGGACGGAGCCGGCGAGCAACAGGGTGAACAGTCTTACAACCATAGTCCGTATTTTTCTTTTCCAGCGGACAAATTTGGCCCTTCCCGCGGTTTTATTCCAGGAATGCGGGGGAAAGTTGGCGGGAATGTCGGTGCCGATACCTTTGAGCGCGGGCATAGGGGGCAGACAAGAAGAATTAACAGACCACAACATTCAGCGCATTGACCGGGCTGCTGCGGTTTTTCAGGGCCTTCCGCCGCATTTTTCATCAAATTCTTACCAGAAAATCCACGGGTCGGCCAATCTTTACTGCGCACGACCAAACCACCCGCCCGATGCGCAACTGCCTGTGTCTATTGCTGATCCTCCTGCTGAGCCGGGAAACCGGTTTCGCCCAGAAGAGCATCACGATCGAGGATTGTTTTACCTTTTTTAAATTCTACCCGCAATCCGCCGACAACTTTCGCTACACCCCCGACGGCCACCACTACACCGAAGCCGAAGAAGGCAGTATCGTCGAGTACGACCTGGCTACCGGCCTGCAGTCGCGCATACTGGTGGAAAAGTCCGACCTGAGCGCATTGGGCGACTGGGATGAATATACCTTCAGCGACGACCTGTCCAAGGTGCTGCTCCGCGTCAATACAGAGCAGGTGTACCGCCACTCGGTGCTCGCCGATTATTGGGTGTTCGACCTCGAAACCCGGAAATTGGAACGCCTGTACAACGACGGCAAGGTACAGTTCGCAGCCTTTTCACCCGACGATACGAAAGTGGCCTTCGTAGCCGGCAACAACCTGTATTACAAAGACGTATCCGCTGCTGCGCCGAAGACCGTCCAGGTGACGGCCGACGGCAAAAAGAACGAGATCATCAACGGCCTGCCCGACTGGGTGTATGAGGAAGAATTCAGCCCGGTGGAGGCCGACGGCATGGTGGCCACCGAGTGGAGCCCCGACGGCACGAAACTGGCCTTTATCCGTTTCGACGAACGCGCCGTGCCGCAATACCCCCTCACCTGGTACCAGGGTGGCCTGTACCCGCGCTACACAGCCTTCAAATACCCGAAAGTGGGGGCGCCCATCTCGCGCGTCAGCGTGCAGGTGTACGACCTCGCCAGCGGTGTCGCCACGCAGGCACTGCCCGGTACCGAGGACCGGGACCTCTACCTGCCCCGCCTCTACTGGACGCCCGACAACCTGCTGTGCATTTACGTACTCAACCGCCTGCAGGACAACCTCTCGCTCGTGCTGTACGACCCCGCGCGCAACGAATCGGGCATGCTGCTCGACGAAATGGACCCCGCCTACGTGGACCTCGACATCTGCGACAACCTGCGCTTCCTGCCCGACAACCAGGAATTCCTGTGGATGAGCGAACGCGACGGCCACACCCACCTCTACCGCCTGCCGCGCAACCCCGCCGCAGCCGTGGCGCCCGTGCAACTCACGCGGGGCGACTTCGACGTGACGCGATTTTACGGCGTCGATACCGTGAGCGGCAAATTTTACTACCAAACCGCCACGCCCACGCCCATGGACCGCCAGGTGTGGGAAGGCTCGCTCGACGGCTCCGAACCGCGCCTGCTCACGCCCGGCCCGGGCACCCATGAAGCGATGTTTTGCCCCACCTTCGAATATTACATCTACCAGCATTCGACGGTCAACACGCCGCCCGGAGCGGAATTGCGCACCCGCGCCGGCGACCTGCTGCGCGCGCTCGTGCGCAACGACCGCGTGGAACGCGCCCGCCGCGAGTACGGCTTCGCACCCGTCGAATTCCTGACCGTCAAAGCGGCCGACAGCACCGACCTGAACGCCTGGATGCTCAAACCGCTGAACTTCGACTCGACCAAAAAATATCCGGTGCTGTTCGACGTGTACGGAGGACCCGGTTCGCAAACCGTTGAAAATCAATACGACGGCTACACCGGGGCCTGGCACCAGCTGTTGGCGCAAAAAGATTATATCATCGTTAGTGTCGACAACCGCGGCACCGGCGCGCGGGGGCGGGCCTTCAAAAAATGCACGCAACTTCAACTCGGCAAACTGGAAACCGAAGACCAGATCGCCGCGGCCCGGCAATTCGGCGCCCTGCCCTACGTCGACCCCAACCGCATCGGCATCTGGGGCTGGAGCTTCGGCGGCTACCTCAGTTCGTCGTGCATCCTCAAAGGCGCCGACGTGTTCAAAATGGCTATGGCCGTCGCCCCGGTCACCAACTGGAAATGGTACGACTCGGCCTATACCGAGCGCTTCATGCACACCATGCAGGACAATTCGGCCGGCTACGAGGAAAATTCGCCGATCAACTTCGCCGGTCGGCTCCGTGGCGGCAACTACCTCATCTGCCACGGTATTGCCGACGACAACGTGCACTGGCAGCAAACCGTGGAAATGGTGAACGCCCTCATCAAAGCCAACAAACAATTCGAAACCTGCTACTACCCCAACCGCAACCACGGCATCTACGGCGAGAACGCCTCGCGGCACTTGTTTACCAAACTGACGAATTTCGTTTTGGAGAAATTGTAAACAGCGCCCTGCACCGGGCCTTTCGAACGGCGGGCAGCGTTCGCCGGAAAAATCCTATCTTTCGCACGCACCAACCATCGCCGGTTATGATCAGATACCTCCTTGCCTTTGCCGTCAGCCTCTGCTTCGCCCAAACAGGCGCCGCCCAACAAGCCTTCGGAAAACTCGTCGCCGGCCTCGAAGTAGGCTTCGATGTGGCGCAATACACCGCCGGTATCAAGCCCAAACTCATCCCCGGCATACAGGTGGAAGCCCCGCTCGGCCGCTTCTCCTTCGGCGTGGGTCTGGGCCGCGAATTTTACAACAAATACGAATACTACACCTTCACCGGCCAGACCACCGAGCGCCTCGAAAATGAACAGCCGGTGCTGTATTACCTGGCCGACATACACGCCTTCCGGCCTGCGTACTGGACGGTGCCCATCAAGATCGACTACCGCTTTCACCGCTGCCATTGTGTGTACGTCCATTTGGGCATGACGTTCGATTTCTTCGACGACCGCCCGAAGGAACAACTCGTTTTTCACAACGCCGAAGTGCGCGACCG
This sequence comes from Saprospiraceae bacterium, assembly GCA_044230315.1. Lineage (GTDB taxonomy): Bacteria > Bacteroidota > Bacteroidia > Chitinophagales > Saprospiraceae > M3007. The sequence goes on along the minus strand of JBGARJ010000011.1, from coordinate 20,166 downwards.
CCCGCTCGAATCGGTGCGGCGCGATCTGTTGTTCAAGACAACGACCAAGAGTTACGAACTCGGCATCGGGTTCAAATTGCACTCCAACGACTATTTCCGTATCGTGGCGCGGCCCAGTTACGTGCTCAGCGAAAACCCCGAAATCTACACCGACGCGCCCAAATACATCGGCACGGTGCGGATGACCTTCGGGTTTCAGTACGCGTTTATCCGGTACGAATAGAACACTCCCTCAAAACAGCCACCCGGCCGCTTTGGGAAACTCCTGGCCCCAGCGGGCTTCGTTGTGCCGGCCTTCGGGGTCGATGGCCAGGTGGAATTGCACGTGCCGGTGGCTGCTTTTCTCGATCACTTCTTTGAACCGCCGGGCGTTGGCCAGCATGGCCGCGCCTTCCTTGCCGCCCGCATAGAGGTACATTTTAGTGGACGGGAAGGCATCGAAACGAAACCCTTCGTGGTAGATCTTTGGCGACACCCAAAGCGATGGCGAAAAGATCATGAACCGGGAATAAACCTCCGGGAACATGATGCCGGCGTAAATGCTGATCAGCCCGCCCATGCTGCTGCCGCCGATCCCGGTGTGCTCACGGCCGGGCGCCGTGCGAAAGTTCTGGTCGATGTGTGGTTTGAGCGTATGGGTGAGAAAACTGGCGTATTCGCGCCCCAGGCCCTCGCCCCATTTCTGGGTGTCGTAGGGCGAAAACTCTTTGATGCGTTCCTTGCCACCGTGGTCGATGGCCACCACGATAAAGTCGCCCTTGCCGCGTTGGGCCAGGGCGGCGAGTTGTTTGTCTACGCCCCAGGTGCCGAAAGGGGCGTCGTTTTCAAAGAGGTTCTGGCCGTCCTGCAGGTAGAGCACCGGGTAGCGGCGGTCGCTTTGGTGGTAGTTCCAGGGCAGCAGCACCGAAATACGGCGTTTGCGGCGCAGTTGCGGCAGGTTGAAGCGCCGGGAGATGACCTGAATATCGGGGTAGAAAGCAGGATCGTACCAGTCGGCGTGTTTTTTCCATTTCGGCACGGTGTCGGTCACTTTGCCGCGGGGCACTTCCATGCGGCGGTTGGTGGGCGGGTGCCCGTCGGCGCCCAGTTCTTCGCTCTCCCAGCCGCCTTTCACGTATTTGTATTCGAGCGGCTCGGTGAGCGGCAGCGGCTCGCTAAACGTGTACTGGTAATGCCCGTCGGCGATTTTGCGCATGCGGAAACGGTCGTCTTTGGTGGTCCAGCCGTTAAAATTGCCGGTCACAAAGACGGGTCGCGTATCGTCGGATTGCGTAAAAAGTTCGAGGGTAAGCATGGTTCGCTGCAAGGAATCGGAAACGGAACCAGCGTCCGCGGTGGGCACAAACATCAGCAAAAAGGTCGGTATAACGAATAGGCAATTGGGAGAAATTGAAATGCCCCGGGCCGCGGCGGCTTTTGTGGTCAAATGCCGCTATGACCCGGAGCATAGGCATAAACAAGGATCGTGCCGCTTGCGTTGCAGATCCAGCCGGTTTTTCAGGGTCTTTTTTCTTCCACCCGCAGCAGGTTCTCCTGGAAAAACTGGTCGATCTTTTCAAACAAATGCACCCGGTCCTTGCCCATCACATTATGCTGGTGCTCGGGGTACACGAAATAATCGATCTGTTTGCCCTTGCGCACGCACTCGCGGATGTAGCGCAGCGAATGCTGCCAGAGCACCACGTCGTCGGAGGAGCCGTGGATCATCAGCAGGCGGCCGTCGAGGTTGTCGATGTAGTTGAACAGGCTGCTCTTGTCGTAGCCTTCGGGGTTTTCCTGCGGCGTGTCCATGTAGCGCTCGGTGTACATGATCTCGTACATGCGCCAGTCGATGACCGGGCCGCCCGCTACGGCGCATTTGAACAGCCCTTTGGCCTCGGGGCGGGTCATGAGCGAAGTGGTCATGAACCCGCCGAAGCTCCAGCCGAACACGCCCATGCGGGTGGTGTCGACAAACGGCTGGCTGCGCAGGTAGCGGGCGCCGGCCACCTGGTCTTCGATCTCGGCGTCGCCGAGGTGGCGGAAAATAGCGCTTTCGAAGTCGTAGCCCCGGTTGGCCGAGCCCCGCCCGTCGATGCTGAACACGATGCAGCCTTCCTCGGCCAGGCGGTGCATCCACAGTTCGCTGGCGCCGAGCCAGGTGTTGGCCACCAGTTGCACGTGCGGGCCGTTGTAGAGGTACACGAGCACGGGATATTTCCGCGCCGGGTCGAAATTGACGGGCAGGACCATGCGCGCATTGAGCGCCGGCCCGCCCGGGGAGGGGATGCTGAGCAGCTGCACCTGCCCGAGCGCGTAGCCGTCGACGGGATTCTGGGCGCTGAACACGATCTTCCGCTGGGCGGGTTTTTTCACCGGCACGGTAAAGATATCGCGCGGGGTGGTCGTGCTGCTGAACACGTCAAGCGCCCACTCACCGTTGGTATTCGGGAGGCCGTTGTGCACGCCTTCGGCGTCGGTCAGGCGGGTGATGGCGCCGGTTTTGAGGTTGGCGGCGTAGAGCTGGCGGTTGAGCGCCGTTTCGTCGGCCATCTGGTAAAAACACAGCTCGCCGTTGGCAGAAAAGCCGTAGAAGTTGGTCACCGGCGCTTTGCCCTGGCTGATCTGCCGCAGGCGTTTGCCGCTGAGGTCGTACAGGTAAAGGTGGTTGTAGCCGTCGGCTTCGCTTTGCCAGACGAACTGGTCGTTGCGGCCCGGTACGAACTCGGCCGGGTGCTCGGGTTCCACCCATTTGTCGCTGGTCTCTTCGAAGAGCGTTTTCACAAACGCGCCGGTGGCGGCATCGTACTGGCGGAGCCACATGTGGTTCTGGCCGCGGTTGAGCACGGCGATGAGGATGTACCGGTCGTCGGGCGACCAGGCTACGTTGGTCAGGTACTGCTCGGCGGGTTCGCCGGTGTCAAGGTACCATTTCTGCCCGGTTTGGGTGTCGTATACGCCCACCGTCACCTGGTGGCTCGTGGCGCCGGCGTAGGGGTAGCGGATATAGCGCGCCTGGGCAGGCATCGAGTCGAGCACGTAGATGGGGTATTGGGTGACCATGCTCTCATCCATGCGGTAGAAGGCGAGGTAGCGTCCCGAAGGGCTCCAAAAGGTGCCTTTGGTGATGCCAAACTCCTGGCGGTGCACGCTTTCGCCGTACACGATACCGTCTTTTTCGCTTTGCGCCACGCCGAGGTCTTTGCCGCCGATGTTGACCCACAGGCCTTTGTTGCGGGTATAGGCTACCTTGAAGGTTTTGTCGTGGATGTCCACATTTTCGGCGTCGGCGGGGTACCAGTTTTTGCGGTTCAGATCACCGGCGAGGGTGCAGGTGTAGATTTCGCGATCGGTGTGAAACCACAGGCTTTTATCGTCGAGCCAGCTCAGCGCGGGCAGGGCGTCGAGCGTTTTGGCGTCGGCTTTTTGGAGGGCCGTGTTGATACCAGTCAGGATGTCGAGGGTATCGGTAGCCTGGTTGGCAGCGTTGACCCGGACGAGTTTGTTGTTGGCCGCATAGCTGAATTGTGTGGTACCGGGTATCCATTGCAGTTGTTTCAGGTTGGCCGGCGCCAGCGTCGAACGCCCTTTGAGGATGGCGTCGGACATGGATATTTTGGCCTGGGCGGCCAGGAACAACGGTGTGCAGAGCAGGACAACAAGGAGGAGTCGATTTTTAATCATTGAACATGTGGATTGAGTGGAATGGCCGGCCAAGGTACGGCGTCGGCAAAGGAAAGCAGGTTTCGCCCGCGGGCGATTCGACGGAAGGGCGAAGGGGGCGGGTCAATTTCGGTTTAACACCCGTTTTAGGGCGGTTTGGGCCGCGCTGTTGAGGCAGGCTGCCTGAAATGACCCCGGGCAAACCGGCAAGCTGCCAATTTACCCGGAGTCGTGTTAAGGGCCGAGGTATGAACGGTATTATCAAATACGGCATTTTTCCATGATCTCATGGAAAACTTCGTGCGCGTTGGTGATCAGCGTGGTGAGTTCGGCGTCCGACTTGTTGGCTTTAACCGCTTTTTTGATGGTTTTGCATTGTTTGACCAGGCGTTTCAGCGTATCGGCCGTTTTTTCGGCATTGTAGCCGGCCGGCACCTTGGCGGCTTTCCAGGCTTTGGCCCGGTTGTACAACTCGTCGGCTTTGGCGCGCAGCGGCTGGAGGTTGCCCTCTTCGGCCGGGTGGAAGGTGGTGCTCATCACTTCGTGAAAATCATACATTTCCTGCCAGCGGGCAGCTGCCGTTTGCGCCAGCAAATTTTGGGTAAAAAACGCGCCGGCAACGACGAGCAAAACAGTGAGGCAATTTTTCATAAATTGTTGAATTTTAATAAAATACGTGAGATTAAGAATTTCCAATGTCCAACAAGGAATGTCCAATGTCCAAGTAAAGATCAGGACTAAATTGAAGTGTTGCAGTTCCTTTTACCACAATCAAACCACTTGGACATTGGAAATTCCTTGTTGGACATTGGAAATTCCCGCTTGGATCTTGTAATCCACAGGGAGCAAAGGTAGCCAGCACCTGCCGGTTTAAGCCGATGATTCCTGTCAGCAGGCGGGATGAAAATCGCCTTCAGCGGCCGCCGCCTTTCTTATCGTCGAGCACTTTGGGGTCGATGGCGATGGCTTTGCGCCGGAATTCTTCGCCTTTGACACGGTCGCCCGCCAGGTAATAGGCGGTGCCGAGGTCGAAGAGGAAACTGGCGTTTTTGGGGTCGAGTTCAACGGCTTTGGAAAACCACTGAAGAGCCTCGGCGGTCTTGTTTTGCACGCCGTTGGCCACGCCGATGAGGCGCGCCGTCTGGCCGTCGCTGGGGTCGATCTGCCAGGCCTCGTTGAGGAATTGCATGGCTTTCGGCAGGTCGCCTTTTTGCTCGCCGAAGTATTTGCCGCCCTCCCGCAGCGCGAGAGCCAGGTACGTGCGGGGCTTGGGGTCGCCGGAAGCCAGCTGGACGGCGGCGCGGTAATCGGCTACGGCGCCGTCAAAATCTTTGAGGTAAAACTGGCAGCCGGCGCGCGTGAGCAGGGCGTCTTTGTAGTTCGGGTAAATTTTCAGCGCCTGGTTGGCATAATTGAACGCCTGGCGGAACATCTCCTCCTGTTTGGTCACGACGGTTTCCTTTTGAGCCTTTTCAAACAGAACGCCGCCGCAGGCATTGTTGATCTTGGCGCTGTTGACCGAGGTTTTTACATCGGTAAAAAACAGGCGCTCGTTGCTCACCCACACCGGGTTGCGCAGTAAGGTGCCCGCCGAAAACAGCAGGGCCGCCACGCCGGCCACGCCCACGGCGGTTTGCCACGACGCCCAGCGCGCCAGCAGCGCGCCCAGCACCAGGCAAAAACCCACCGACGGCATAAAAGCGAAGCGCTCACCCATGTTGGTGCCCACCGGGAACACCAGGTTGGAAACGATACTGATCGTGAGCAGGAAGAACAAAATACCGAAGCGCACCGGATCGCGCCGGGTCAACCCCGACAAAGCGTACCACACCAAAAATCCGTACCCTGCCAGGCTGAGCAGCACGCCGGCGTCGGCAAACGATTTGATGCCGATAAACCGGGGGTAATAGTCGTGCGTGAGCGGATGCGGCACAAATAACAACTGGATATACTTGCCCAGGGTGAACAGGATGGTCGCCAATTTTTCGCCGGCACTGAACGGCGTCCAATGGTCGCCTTCGATCTTCAGGAAAGGGTTGTTCATGAGCTCCATGGGCGCGGCCCCGAATTTCCAGTGCAGAATACTCCCGCGGATCAGGAAAAACACCAGAAACGCGCCCCATACCGGCAGAGCCGCCCGCACGCTCTGCGTGAGCGTAGCCGGGCGGAAAAACCACAGCGCCAGGGGCACCACGACCACGAAGGTGGCGGCATTTTCTTTCGACAAACAGGCCAGAAAAAACACCGCGGCCGCTGCAGCCGCCCAGCCGGGTTTCCTGGTGTCAAAATATTTCAGGGTAAAAAACAGGGCGCCCAGGCTGCCCAGCAGGGTGACGATCTCGTCGCAGCCTTTTATGTTGGCCGCCACTTCGGTATGGATCGGGTGCGCAACAAAGAGCAGCGCCGCGATCCAGGCTACCAGCGGCGCCAACCCGCGACCCGCCGGCCAGCCGTCGAGCAATAACAGCAACGTGCGATACAACACTACGCCGGTAGCGGCAAACAACAACACGGTAAGGAGGTGAAAAATAAACGGATTGCCGCCGGCTACTTCGTACAGCAGCGCGAACAGCACCAGGGTGAGCGGACGGTAACGCCCGCCCGACACCAGCGTTTCTTTGCCCTCCACCTTGAAAAAACCGAAAAACGTGTCTTTGCTGAGAATGCCGGGGACGCCTTTTACGCCCTGCGTGGTAAACATGTTGTCGGTGATCACGATGGCGTCGTCCTGCACAAACCCATGCGTCAGTGTATTGGCGTACAGCAAAAAAGCAAAGGCGAACAGCAGCAGGCTTTGCAGGCGGGTGTCGGTGAAAAAGGCCGGCAAAGCCTGCGGGGTGGGCACCGGGCGGGCGGGGGCGCTTTTCGGCCTTGGGGTGGGCTTGTGCTTTGGTTTGGCCATGGTATGCGGTATTACTGCTGGTTTAAAATTTCGGCAGCCTTGGCCGGGTCGCCGGCTTTGGTATAGGCTTCTGCCAGGGCCTTGCGGGCGGCGGGGTCGGCGGGCGCCGCCTGCAACCAGGTCGTAAAATGTTGTATAGCTTCGTTGTATTGTCCGGCATACATACAGGCCGTACCGAGCAACCGAAGCGTTTCGGGGTCGGCGCCGTAGAGTTGGTTGGCCTCCGTCAGGTACTGCAGGATGCGCTGCAACCCGCCATTTTGCGGGTTCATTTGCTTGGCCGCGTCGCGCAGGGCCAGGGCCAGGTTGTTGCGGCTGGCGGCGTGGTTAGGGTTGAGCGTCTGGGCCGTGCGGTAATCGGCAATGGCAGCCTCATAGTTGCGGCCGATGTAGTAAGCGTTGCCGCGCATGTAAAAGGCCTCGATGTACCAGGGATGGATTTCAATGGCTTTGTTCAGGTGTTCGATGGCCGTGTTGAGCAGCTGCTGCTTTTTGACCGGATCGGACTCGGCCATGGCGTCGGCTGTGCGCAGGTAGCCACAGGCGTTCTGAATCTTGGCGCTGTTGACCGATACCTCCACGTCTTTGTAGATCAGCGAGCGGTTGCTTTTCCAGTCGCGGTTGCGCACGATCGTTTTAACCGAAAACAGCACCGCCACCAGCACGGTCAGCGCCAATGCCGATTGTATCCGCCCCTGCCTGGCCCACGCGGCCAACAGGGCGCCCACCGACAGGCAAAAGCCCCACGAGGGCATAAAAACAAAACGCTCGGCCATGTTGGTGCCGATCGGGAAAAAGAGGTTCGACACGATCGACAGAGTGATCAGGAAATACAGGATACCAAACCGCACGGGGTCTTTTTTTCCCTTGCGCAGGCCCGAGAGCGCATACCAGATTCCGGCGCCGTACAACAATACGCTGAGCAGTACCCAAATGTTGCTGAAATGCATGATCGGGATTTGCCGGGGGTAGTAATCGCTGGTCAGGGGCTGCGGGAAGATCAACAACAACACGTATTTCCCCAGGGTGTACAGCACGGTGGCCAGTGTATCGGCGAGGCCGAGGTATTCCCAGTGGTTGCCGTTGAGTTCGATGAACGGATTGTTGATCAAACTCATCGGCTTTTCACCCAGCGACCAGCCTGTTACCTGAAAGCGGATCAACAGCCAGACCACCGTTGCCGCCAGCGCCGGCACCACCGCCCGGAGGGCTTGCCTCGGCGTCGCATCGCGGAAAAACCACAACGCCAGCGGAATCACCCCCAAAAACGTAATCGTATTCTCTTTGGCAAACAGCCCGGCAAAAAACACCAGCGCTCCCACCCATGCCAAGGCTTTCCGGCCGGTATCGAAGGCGCGCAGGGTCAGCCACAAGGCGCCCAGACTAAGGGCCAGCGCTGCCGTTTCGTCGCAGCTTTTGATGTTGGCCACCACCTCGGTATGGATCGGGTGAGCAGCAAACAGCCACCCCGCCAGCGCAGCGGCCAGCAAAGCCAGCGGTTGCCCGCGCCCTAGCAACAACACCAGGGTGCGATAGGCCAGCACAGCCGTGCAGGCATACATCAGCACGCAGAGCAAGTGGTAGGGGAAAGGCCGGTCGCCGGCCCACTGGTACACCACCGCAAACAAGGCCGGCGTGAGCGGACGGTAGCGGTTGCCGTACACCAACTTCTTGGATTGCGCCTCGAGGGTGAACTTGGCAAACATATCGTCGACGCCGGCCAGCCCTTCGTGCACATACTGGTTGTCGGTAATGACCAACTGATCATCGAGCACAAATTCGTGCGACAAGGTGTTGGCGTACAAGCCAAAGGCGAAAACGAACAACAAAATACTTTGCCAGCGCACGTTCAACAAAAAAGAGGGTATTCCGCCCGAAGCGGGGCGGGGGGCAGCGGCGGTTTTGCGTACTGGTTTGGCCATGATGATGCAACTTTGTCCACCCGCGGGAAGCGGAAGCGGATTTCTGAGGGCGAAAAAACGAAAATTCCCGCGTTTGAATACAGGATACTCCTGCAAACTACCCGAGACGGCGCTCGCCGGCCCTTTTCGACTCACCCTCACGGTTGACAGGTATCATTGGTTTTCAACCCCACGCAAAGTCACTTTGTGCCGCTTTTTCTATCGTTTTTCACTAACCAGTATCATTATGCGGAACAAAGCCATTTTTATCAGTATACTCCTCTCCCTCCCCATTTTTTTATTCGCACAAACAGGCCACGTGTTACAGGGAAACGGCGCGACCAATTTTTCGATGGGCGGCGCGGCCACCGGCCAGGCGCTCGACATCAGCGGCACGCTGAACTGGAACCCCGCCGGCATAGCGGTGTTTGACCAAACGAAACTCTCCATCAACGCCGGCTTGTTTTTCGCCGCGCCAGAAGTATCGTCGTCGGTACACACGCCCGTAGGCACCGTTTTCAGCGGCACCACGAAAGACCAGAAAGGCATGTCGGTCATCCCGTCGGTTGCCGCGGTCTTTGGCAAACCGGATAGCAAACACACCTTCGGCGTGCAGGCCTTCGGCGTAAGCGGCTTCGGCGTCGATTACCCGATGAGCCAGGACAACCCGATCACGCTGCCCCAAAACAACGGCGGCTTCGGGCACGTCTACTCCAACTACCAGCTCCTGCAGGCCGGCGTGACGTATGCCTTCGCGATGACGGACCAGTTTTCCATCGGGGTGGCGCCGGTATTCAATTACGCGGCGCTACAGGTAAAACCCAACCCGCTGGCCTCCCCGAGCCTCACCCTGGGTTATCCGGAAAGCAACAATGCCTCGGCGATCGGCTTCGGCGTTCAGGCCGGCATCTATTTCCATTCGGAATCGGGCTTTAAAGCAGGCGCTTCGTACAAAAGCACCCAGTATTTCGGCGACCTGTCGTTGAAAAACACCTACCTCGACGGCAGCGACGCCGGCACCGTAAAATTCAACATGGATTTCCCGGCCATCTATTCAGCCGGCATCGGCTATTCCACCGACCAGATCGACGTGGGTTTGGACTACCGCTACATCGACTATGCCAACACCAACGGGTTCAGCAAAACGGGCTGGACGCAAACGGCTGCCGTGGCCGGTTTTGGCTGGAAGAGTATTTCCGTTCTATCGGCCGGTTTGCAGTTCAAGGGCATCGAACATTTCCCGCTGCGCGTGGGCTACACCTACAGTTCGAATCCTGTACCGTCGGAAACGGCCTTTTTCTCAACCTCCGCACCGGCAATCATCCAGCACGCCGTGCAAGTCGGCCTGGGCTGGGAAGCCAGCGAACGGGTCACAGTAAACCTTGGGTACCACTACGGGTTCTCGGGCGAGGTGAGCGGTCCGCTGCTCAGCCCGTTCTTCATCACCGAAACCAACCCGTACGGCAAGATCGAAGGCAGCTCGGTGACGCACAAAATGACGACCAGCATGCTGTTGTTGGGGGTTGATTTTACATTCGGCCGTTAAGCAACGATAACACCAGTGGACAACCAATTTGGCGTTTGCAATTGCGTAACCTTCCCGAACCAGGGCGCCTTCTGCCGTCCGCAAGGCATGCCCGACCGAAGGGGATGGTCCGCCGTCAGGCGGAGCGCCTTTTTTGACAGGGAACTTGAAACGCAATGCCCCGCAAAATACCACCATGCCCTGTCAAAAACAGCGCAATCCCCGCAGGTCGTTGGCACTGCCGGGAGGACAGCCGTTTTCTTTTGGTTACTTTTCTTTTGGGCGAGCAAAAGAAAAGTAACAATGCCGGGCAAAGGACGGGATATTCCACTTTAACCAGAAAGCCAAACAACGGACCAGTAGTTCGTTTCAAATAGTAAATTGGTCTTCAATAAGTGCCTCCATCACTAGTGGCGATCCGGCCGGGAGCTGCCTCCCGGACGGGTTGCCATACATTTTGATAGCGCTATAAGGAGGATGTTATACGCTCAAACTAGGCGTTTCCTTTTTGGGCTGGAAGGCTTTGTACACGCCTTTGCCAAATTTTGACCCGTTGAATACGGTCGTTTTGCCCAGGGTTTTGCGCTCGGCTTCGGGCAAGGCGTTAAAGTGGCGGCATTGTTCGGAGCAGCAGCCTGCGTACCTGGCGCGGCACGCGGGGCATTGGATGAAGAGGATATGGCAATATTCGTTGGCGCAGTTGGTATGTTCATCGCAGGGGGCGCCGCATTGGTGACAGTGGGCGATCACAGTGTTGCTGATGCGCTCGCCCAGGCGTTCGTCGAACACGAAATTTTTGCCGATGAATTTGTTTTGCAGGCCCTGGGCTTTCACCTGCCGGGCATACTCGATGATGCCGCCTTCGAGTTGGAACACATTTTCAAACCCCCGGTAGCGCATGTACGCGCTGGCCTTTTCGCAACGGATACCGCCGGTGCAGTACATCACGATCTTTTTGTCTTTTTTACCGGCCAGCAAGTCGGCTACGTAGGGCAGCTCTTCGCGGAACGTAGCGACCCCGGGCGTGATAGCCCCTTCGAAATGCCCCACCTCGCTTTCGTAGTGGTTGCGCATGTCGACCACGATGGTATCGGGGTCGTCGGTGAGCGCATTGAATTCGGCGGCTTTCAGGTGCGTGCCGTATTGGGAGGGGTCGAATGCCGGGTCGTCGATGCCGTCGGCCACGATCTTGGGCCGCACTTTGATAATGAGGGCAAAGAACGATTTGCCGTCGTCTTCGATGGCAATGTTGAGGCGCAGGCCCTGGAAGAACCGGATACTGTCCATTGCAACGTTGAAATCCTCGAACCGCGCTTGCGGGACGGAGATCTGCGCGTTCACCCCTTCGCGGGCCACGTACACCCGGCCGAGCACGCCCAGGGCGTCGAACAGCCCGTACAAGTGGTCGCGAAACAGTTGCGGATTTTTGAGGGTAACGTACTTGTAAAAGGAAATGGTCATGCGCTGTTCGGTGCTGTGTTGCAGCTGTTCCTTCAGCGCGCGGCGGTTGACGCGGTTGTGGTAAAACTTCGACATGGTGTGGTTGCCCCGGTGTCCGTTTGCAATGCGGATGGGCAGGGCAAAGGTAGGAAATTGGCTGATTTAAGTCGGCCCGAATCCGGATTCGAGACCGTTGTAACCCGGATTTGAGTGGTGGTTACGGCAATGAAAATTGTTTCAGCCACTCCCAATGCCGTTTAGCGGCGTACATCCAGTGATTGGTCCCGTTGGGGTATATATGGCCGAGTCCTTTGACAAAAACAAAATTGAAACTCAGATCCGGCGTTCCGTCGGCAGCAAGAAAAGTAGCAATAACAGCCGTGCTGGTGTCGCCGGTCAGGGCATAGGAAGGCGATAGATTAAAACTGTGGATATGGGTGTTTTTGGGTCTCGATACGCGCTGCGAATTCAATACGGTATCCATTTGTGCCAACGGAACTTCGGGTCCGTCCACGCCTGGACCGTAGTCCATGTTGCCCAGTTGGTAGGTAGTCGGGATTCGCCGGAGCGGCGCATACACGGTATCGGTGTAAAAAGATGCGGCGTTCTCGACAATTGCCGCCAATCGATCGCTCAGGTACACCGCGCATTTTGCGGCCATTTGCCCGCCATTGGAAAAACCCTCCAAATACACGCGTTTGTTGTCGATGGCGTACTTGTTGTTAATATCGTCGAGCATGGCGCGCAGGAATTTGATATCATCTGCCGGGGCCTCGTTCGGGCAATAGCTCCATTCGGAGGGCTGTGAGTTCCATTTGGTGATCGATTTTACGACGCCGTCGTCAATGATGCAGGGTTTGAGCGACGAGGGGTACACCGTGATGATGTTCTCAATTTCGCCCAGCTCTTTCCAGCCCGATATATTGTACATTTTTTCCCCGTCGCCGCTGGTACCATGCAGCATGACCACCACCGGGAAGGCTGTTTTCCCGTCATACCCGCTCGGGATGTGGACGAGGTATTCGCGGCTCAATCCATCAACCGTGATATGGAATACATTTTTTCCGTAGGTGATGTCGGGGCCCGAGGCGCCATTGTGTTTCTGGCAGCCGGCTACGACGAGGGCCGGCAAAACAATAAAGCGCATAAGGTTTTTCTTCATTTTCCTTTAATTTTCAATGGAACGGATATTATTTCACCTGGGCCGCGATTAGGGCGTGTCCGTTCGGCCCGGTTCAGGCATTGTTGTAGCGCCCAATCGTTTGGGCAAATTTAAATTTTCGCGTGATCCGGCCATTTTCGATCATCGGATAGGGGTCTTCATGGCCCGCAAACAACGCTCGTTTCAGATTTCGATTGGCCGCATATGCGATAAGGCTGAAACTCGTATCGATCGCGTGGTACCGCAACTTCGCGATGCCGATCGAATAATTGCCGTGGCTGGGCGCCAAATCTTCAAAAGCGGAAATAATGCCGTATTCAGCCGCGGATTGGACCAGCCTGGAATGCCCGGCGCCATTGTCGTGCTCGTCGGGGGCCCAGTCGATCTTTATCGTCGTCCGCTCGCCGGGTATGAACCCTACCTCAAATTGTAGATCAACGACGGCAGGCGGTTCCTGCATCCTGATCCTGAATGCGCTGGTAAAAATCGCTTTCCCCCGTATTTCCGTTTCCTGCCGGACGATTTCCCAGGCGCCGTTGTAAGATGGTTCTCCCCTTTCAGTGGTGAAATGATGCCCGTCGAACCGGTAGATTTTGCGTTGAGCGGCGGCGATGTATTCCCTGTTCCAGTCGTTGGGCAGGGGCTTCCGCCAGTTCCCATCGTCGTATGGCGCCAGGATGCCCTCGTCCAGCGCATCCTGGAGCGCTGTGATCAGCGCTTCAAATTCTGCTTTGGATTGATAGGTACAGGTTTCTGTCAGTATATTCATCGCTTCAGAAAGGCAGCGTAAGGTTGATTTCGTTGTTCAAATGCCCATAGGCACAGGTTGTATTGCGCAACATCCAGGGTCGTAATTTCCGCCCATGCCGACCTGGTTCAATCCATTGCTTCCTGCTTGGTGGAAACACCCCAGATCAACCAAAAAATCCAGATAATGGTTGTAACAATGGCAATGGTGAACGGAAACCAAAAGGCCAGGATCGCACAAGCCGAGTACAGCGCCAGGGCAAAATACCCGAATTGACCGTTTTTACGAATTCGCAGGATCGATTTTTCATTTTTCCCCAAATGGCTTCTCAGCGCAGCATTGGACATCAAAATCCATCCGATCGCTTGAAAAGCCATGGTTATTTCATAAACCACCACCGCGGGCTCGGAATGGTCGGTCAAAATATATTCACCCAGCAGCGCCGTGGGGAAGGGGAAAAACACGACCGTAAGCAACAAAAAGCCATTGGAATAGATAAACGAAGCGCTGGATCGGTTTACCAGCTTCAAGGCATTATGGTGATTTACCCAGGTGATCAGGATGATGGTGAAACTCAAAATAAAGGCAAAAATAGCCGGCGTGATATGTTGAAGGGCCAGCCAGAAAGCGGTGGTGTTTTCAATGTGTTCGGTTGCAGGAATTTTAATATCAATAATCAATAAGGTGAGGGCGATGGCAAATACGCCGTCGCAAAAAGCTTCCAAGCGGGCATTGTGGTTTGTTTCCGTCATGAATTACCGGTTTTTTTGTGAAAAGATGGGCTTTGTGGTGGGTGGCTTTGATTTAGGGCAGGGCTATTCACCGCCAATCCGCCCGCTTCAATTTGTACCAATTGTGCGGGGCTCCGTCGCATTCAAACGTCTCTATTAAGGTTAGCCCCACTTTTTTCAGCACTGCGTTGGAGGCTATGTTCTCCACATGCGCCGCTGCACAAATCTCGTCAAGATTCAATTGGCTAAAGCCATATTTAAGCGCTTCGATCGCCGTTTCGGTCGCTATCCCCAGCCCCCAATATTTCCGCCTCAGCCGGTAGCCCAGATCATAATACGCAAACGCTTCCCGCAGATTCTTTTCATATTTCAGGCCCGACCAACCGATAAAGTCCAGGGTTGCCTTATCGATGATCGCCCAGCGCCCTATCCCGTTTTCTTCATACTGTTTTCGCACAAGCCGGATGATGGCTTCCGCTTCCTGCATGGTTTTTAGCGGCTGGTTGCCCAGGTACCGGTGTACTTCCGGGTCGGAGTCGAGCGCGAAAAGCCCGGGAGCGTCGTCATCCGTCAGTTCCCGCAGGAACAATCTTTCCGTTTCAACAAATATCTCCATTGCCATTATATTTTTTCTCAATAGTCTGGTACCTTTTGCTGTTGGCGCCTCCGCCAAACAGCGGTATTTGGCTGAAAATCAAGCCTTAACGCCGTTGCTGGGGCCCTCGCCAACAATATGTACCTGGCTTCATTTCCAACGGTTTGCAAAAACCTGCCGGGCTAGTGTTTTCTATAAAAGGCTTTTTTATCGTTCTCGAGGGCTTCGATGGGCCGGCAACGCTAATTTAGGAACGATAAAATAATAAAGTCCAGATTCCTCGTTTGGCTCGGAATGACAGGGCGTTGAGCAAGAAAGCGGGGGGCGGTAGATTCGGGCAAAGGCTGCATAGTCCCCCCCCCACTTAGCCCTTGGATTTTGCCCGATCAGTTTGGCTTCAAAGGGAGGGGCTGCCAAATGGTTCGTCCCCTTACTCTATCGCCCCTCCCTTTCTTGCTCGTGCCTCTTGTCATTCCGAGCGGAGCGAGAAATCTAAATTCGTTCCAACCGGGAAGTTATTTTTTAAGCGTTCCTGACGTGAATTTCGGATTGGAACAAATTACCGCACTAAAAATCGCCTCGGAGCAGCGCAAGGTTTATACTGTTTCCAGGATTTGAGATCGATTGGAGCGAGAAGAGCCGCTCCGAGGTAATTCAGGAAGAACGAACACCCGATTTTTAATTACTTGCGCCTCAACCCTATCCAAAATTTACCTTAGTTGAAAAATTCGCCAAAGTGCCAAAGGATACCCGATGGGTCGTGCAAAAAACACTCGCGCCCCCAATCGAGCTCCCGTATGGGGGTGAGCCGCACGCCTTCATATTTGGTGGTCAGGTCCAATGCCAAAAGCGCGTTCCAATAACGACCCACATCGTCAACCTCCAAAAAAATCATGGAATTATCGATCCAGTCCCGGACATAAGCATCCTGCAGATAAAATGCGAGCTCACCTGTTTTGAATACCGACAACCCGGGGCTCAGTACCGTTTCCTGAAACCCCAGGTCCCGGTAAAAACGCCGGGACACTTCAACGTTTTTAGCGCCGATGAACGGTCGGATTGATTTAGCATGGTGTTGCATGTTTTTGTTTTTTAGTTTTTGCCAACCTGGAACCGATTCGGAATCACACGCTGCGGCGAAAAGGGGGAAATTTTAGTTCCAGTCAGGTAAATATTGCAGGCGCATGTGGGCAATCCGCCAAAAAAATAAGGCTGTGTGAAATGCAAATTTCTGTTTGCAGCCCAGCGATGGTATTTCAAATATCGGTTAAACACACGATTTCAGGTCATTTATTTGTTTAACCGGGACGAACCCAACTACTGCTGTTTCCGCCGTTTCAAAAATACGAACCCGTTCTTTTCCCCTACTTTTTCGATATCGGGCCGGCCGGTAAGTTGCGGCGCATAATAGTTTTTCACCGCGATATAAACGTCTTTGTCGACTGGGCCGTTGAGCAGCCAGTCCTTGTCGTAGGCCTTTTCATTGGCCAGCGGTTGTTTGCGGAAATAGAAATACTGGGCGTAGGTCTTGTAGGCATCCGAAGTGACGTACACGTCTTGCCCCACCTTGCTTTCGAAAAATTCGATGGCCGCGCGTTGCGAATAGCCTTCGATGCGCTTGATGAAAAAGATCAGGGTGAGCAGCACAAATACCGCCGTGCCGCCGAACAGCCATCGGAAGGCCTGTTCGCGGCGGTCGCGGTTGAACCAGCGCAGGGTCAGGACCAGCAAAGCGACCAGCAGCAAGCCGGGCAGCACCTCCCAGCCCGTCCAGTGCACGTCGGCGTCGAGATTGGCCTGCGCAAAGGGGTCTTTGAACCAGGGCTTGAGCAGCGCGGCATTCATCCCGATAAAAGGCATGGCCAGGGTGGCCAGCGCGAACACGCCGCCTACCGCCGCGAGCAGCGCTTTCATCCAGGCGGCAAACCGGATCTCGCCGCGCAGCAGTTTGTCGAGCACCACCGCCGCCAGAAACGTGAGCGGGAAATAACACATAGACGAGTAGTGCACGATCTTGGACCGCACGATGCTGAACAGGATCAGCACCACCCAGAACAGCATTTTCATCCAGCGGCGGAAATCCTGCTGGTGGTCGCGCTGCTCGTCGGGCAACCGGAAAAAGGCCCGCACCGCGAAAATCGATGCCGGGAAACACCCCACCAGCAGCATCACAACGTGATAGCCCGGAAAGCCGCCGTGGCCGGCGTCGGGGGTGGAAAACAGCCGGTACTGGTATTTATTGAACTCGTTGATGAACCAGGGGCCGTGTTGCCAGGTTTCGAGGCCGTACCAGCCGAGCGTCACCAGCGAAGCGGCGGCGGTAAAAAACAGGAACTGCGGCACATTCACATAGAACCGGAACCGCTGGTACACCCAATACACCCCCATGGTGAGCACGGCGATCAGGTAGGCGGTTTGTCCTTTGGTGAGGATACCCATGCCGATAAAAAAGCCGCCCAAAAACAGGTACCACCAGCGGCTGCGCGGCAGTTCAATGCTGGTAAAGCCGTCTTTTTTCCAGTAGGAGAGGATAAAAAAGTACAGCCCGAGAAAGATGAACAGGTTGAAAAACGGGTCGATAATGCCCGATTTGAAGTAGAGCAAGGGCAGCACCGTACCCATATACACTGTGGCCCAGATGGCGCCGAAGCGTGTGCCGTAGAGTTTTTGGCCGATGTTAAAAACCACTACCAGCGTCAACACGCCGCACAAGGCGTTGGGCAGCCGGGCGGCAAACTCCCCCACCCCGAACGCCCGCATCGCCAGCGCCTGCATCCAGAAGAAAAACGGCGGTTTTTCCCAGAAGGGCTGAAAATTCACATAGATCCGAAGGTAGTCCTTCTTGATCATCATCTCGCGGCTGATCTCCGCAAAGTTGATCTCGTCCCAGTCAAACAGGTGCACCCCGCCGAGAAAAGGAATGTACAATACAGCGCCTAAAAAGGCGAAAAGCAGCGAGTAGCGCAGGGAATCAGACATACAGTGATAAAGGCTGTTGGGCCTTCAGGGGCGGCATATAGCCGGGTTCATTTCTTATTCCGGTTGAACAGGTTAAGGATCTTGCTGGCGAAGTCGTCGTTGATGCCGAGCCAGCCTTTTAGGCTGTTGTACCAGCGCACGGCTTCTTTGTCGGCCCAGATGAACAGGCTTTTAACGCCGTCGCCGGGGCGGGCGCGGTAGTTGGTGGCGCGTTTTTTGGGCGCCGCCTGTTCTTCGGTGAAATAATACAAGGCGATCGACTTGCGGGTCATGCCTTCGGGGCATTGGATGGGGTCGGGCAGGCCGTGGTACGAATCTTCGTCGGTGTTGAAAATGGCGCAGCGGTTGAACACCGGCAGGATCTTTTGGGCGCAGGCTTTCATGTCGCGGGTCCATAGCTCGAGTTCGCCGCGGTATTCGGGCAGCCAGTCCTCGTTGAGGTAGATCAGCAGGTTGACCCGGCGGCGCCAGTTGCGCTTGTGCGGGTGTACGGTAAAGTCGGCGTGGATGTTGAGAAAGCCGCCGCGCTGCGACTGGTGCAGGCCGCCGCCTTCGAGCGAGGGGTCGGCTTTGAGGCCTTCGATGCCGGTGAGGCGGCTGAGGTGGCGCACAAATTCATCGGTATTCAGCGCCCGGATCACTTCCTGCAGGAATGGCGGGATGAGGTCCATTTTGTTCAGGCCGTGTTTCTTTTCGTTGACGTGCACGTAGTGGATCCAGCCCTCGTCTTTTACTTTCGGGAAGGCATCCATGGCGCGGTGCGCCGCCCAGTCTTCGAGGAAGTTTTCAAATTGCCCGTAGGGGTAAGGGCGGGCCGATTGATACGCAGCGGCCTGTTCCGTGCATATCTCTGCCCATTTCGACAGGTCAAGAATTTGTTGGGTGTCTTGTAAAACCATGGTTATGCCTTAGGAGGGTGTTTACCGAACAAAAAAAACGCAGGGCGGTGCTCCTGCGCTGCCGGATTTTAAAAACCGGGGCAAATATAGGGATAAAGCCGTACCGGGAACACGTTTGGACCTTCATCGCCGGGGCAAACCGGAAAATTTAATTTCACATAGCGTTACGTTTTTCGGCGGAATGACCTTGTCCGCCTGCGAAATTCATCTTGCCTGAAATTAAATTTTTCCGTCGCGCTTCAGCATGAAAATCCAAACATGTGCTCAGTCTTCCACCTTCCACTGCGCCCCGTACTGTTCTACCAGGATATTGTCGTAGCGGTCGGCCTTTTCAAACAGCATTTGCAGTGCTTGCATGCCGGTGTCTTCGCTCAGGTAGCGGTCGTAGATGAGCAGCGACAGCAGGATGTCCTGCTCGTGCACGGCAAAGGTGAGCGCTTCGTTGGAGTAGTTTTCGCGCAGCAGGAATTCGTACAACGGCTTGATGTTGTCCTTGGGCAACTGGCACAGGATGGCGTCGGCGGTCATCAGGCCCGATTTCTCGTGGTACGTAATGTTGATCTTGGCGCTGCCCTGGTTGATCTCCCAGCAATTGGGGCCGCAGCGGCTGATACCGACGTCGTGCCCCGTGCGGGTGATGAGCGCCTCGATGGTGCGCGGCACGCCCGTGGGCAGGTATTCGTCGACTGCTCCGGGCAATTCGACCTTGTTCCCGCAATAGGTGCAAAACCCGTTTTCCACCGTTTTTTCCGACACAACGTTCATGCACGCGGTACAGCGGCAGGTGTTGTCGCCGCCGATCTTTTTGTAGTCTTCCAGCGACTCGTACAGAAACTGGACGGGCAGTGAAAAACCGATATTGTCGCCGTCGCGGATGATAAAGGTGTTGATGCCCACGATGTCGCCGTCGTTGTCCACCAGCGGGCCGCCGGAGTTGCCGGGGTTGAGCGCCGCGTCGATGTGCAGGTAGGGGATATTGTTCATCACCTCGCGGGCGCCGGACACGATGCCGCTTTTCACCGAAAATTTCAGCCCAAAGGGGTGGCCGATGGCGGTGACGGGGTCGCGCTCGCGGAGGGTTTTGCCCACGCCCAGGTGCACCTCCGGCAGCGGGTCGCTGTTTTGCGGACCGCCGAGAAATGCCAGGTCATATTTCCGGTCGGCATACCGCACGGTCACCAATTGTTTTTTAAACCGCGCCCCTTCTATGATCACTGCGCGGTTGCCTTCCACGACGTGGTGGTTGGTCACGACCATGTCCCGGTCTTTGAGGTAAAAACCCGTGCCGGTGCTGTACGGCGTGGCGATCTGAACTATGACGTCGCGGTAAGTATCGATGAAATCAGTCATTTTAATGTCTTAAGCAGGTTCAGAAGGGTTTAGGGGGGAGCCGTCAACTTAAGTATTTTATTCCGGCATTTGATGGAAGCATAATTTAAGTCACGCCATTAATTGATTATCAATTCATCATTTCTTGTGTTGCCCGCTATCCTTCCCCGCCCAAATCCAAATGCCGGATCATATCCAGGTAGCTCCGGGCAAAGAGCGGCATCGACACAAAGTCGAGGCGGATCAGATCGGGGCGCAGACGCGGGAATTCGGCCCGGTTGCGGTCGGCAATGGCGCGGATGGCCGGTTGCAC
>JBGARJ010000064.1:0-26140 GCA_044230315.1 Saprospiraceae bacterium | reverse complement strand
GTTCCCGACAATGATCCGCAGGATACTGCCCGGTGGAATATCATTAATTCCCGTACCGATGCGATAGCTGGCACTCACTGTCGACCCTTCGCCTGCGCTGACCCGCTGCATCCGCAGGGCGCCGAACCGGTCGATATACGCGTACTCGATCCAGCCTCCGTCGCCGCCCTCCGCCTCCAGGATGAGCAGGTTGAGGGAGTCCTGTTTGGGAATCACCAAATCCTGGTAGGTTTCATTTTGCGCGGAAACCAATTGGACCTCCCCGTTGCAGAGCATAGCGTTTTGTGCCCGGATGGTTGTCGAACCTAGGAGTGCTGCCAGTGCGGCCAGAATTAATTGTGTTATCCTCATCTTTTGCATCGTAAAGCACATGAACTGATTTATGCCCATCAATTACGCTGCAAAGGTCCACGGCCGGTATCTGCGAAACCTGTACTATTGTTTCAAAAACATGGACTATTGTTTTATTTCTCCGGAAAAGGGATCGGAGCGCGCCCGGCAGCTGTTTTTCAAATTCCGCCAGATCGTTTTGCCGGTCCCGGGCCGGTTTGTTTAGCAAGGCGTGTCAACGACTTTCTGCTGCAGTCAACAATGCGCGTTTTTCCCCGGGGTTTTTGCATTTTTGAAGGAGCATAACCGGAGGGAAAAGAACTATTTTGAGCCCGGCGGGAAAATCCCCAGCGTGCCCTTACCGTTCTGTCCCGGCATTTCGACGCCTGTTTGCCCCAGGCCGCCGGCGCGCTTGCTCATCAAACGCCAAGCACAACTATGAAACATACGCTCGTATGGGTTTTGATCGGCTTGTCAAACCCGCTCTTCGCTAAACAATGGAACGTAGGGCCCACCCGCACGTATCCCACACCGGCGGCCGTAAGCACCCTGGTGAACAACGGCGACACCATCCTGATCGATGCCGCCCTGTACCCGAACCACCCGCAGGTGTCTTTCACCAAAAACAATTTGCTGATCCGGGGGATCGGCGGCCGGCCCCGACTGGAAGCCGGTGCGGCCTTGGCAGGAAATGCGAACGGCAAGGCGATTTTTGTGATCAGCGGCAGCAATTGCTGGGTAGACCATATCGAGTTTGCCAACGCCGCCGTTCCCGACCGGAATGGCGCGGGTATCCGGCAGGAAGGCTGCAACCTGAAAGTGACCGATTGCTTTTTCAACGGCAACGAGATGGGCATTTTAGGAGGCGCGTATTCGCCCTGCACGGTGGTGCTGGAACACAATGTATTTGCCAACAACGGGAGCAGCGCCAATCCCGGCTATCAGCACAATGTGTATATCGGTAAAATCGACACCCTGATCTTCCGGTACAACTACAGCGTGAACGCCATTGCTGAGGGGCATGAACTCAAAAGCAGGGCAAAAAACAACATCATCCTGTACAATTACATCGGCAACCTGAGTACGGTGGACAGCCGGACGGTAGATCTGCCCAACGGCGGCACCGCTATCCTGGTCGGCAATATCCTGGAACAAGGCCCCAATTCGGCCAACAGCAATATTTTCGGGTACGGCCTGGAAGGCCTGTCGAACCCGCCTCCGCACAACGTTTGGGTCACCAACAATACGTTTGTCAATAAAAAGACCACCGGCAATTTCATCCAACTGGCTTCGGGCACCGATACCCTTTTTCTGAAAAACAATATTATGGTGGGCGCCAAAACGTCGGGCCTGCTATCCGGAACAGCCATGTACCTGGATTCTTCGCATAATTTAATCCAAAACGCGGTAGCCGGCGCCGGCTTTGCGGATGCCGTCCATTACAACTATCATCTCCAGCCCGGCTCACCCGCCATCGATCAGGGTCTTGTTATTTATCAACTGGCGGGCGCCTATTCCCTGGAAGCCACCCTGCAATATGCGGATACGGCGCAGTATTCGGTAAGGCCGCAAGCCGGTTTGCCCGACATTGGCGCCTATGAATATGAAATGGCGTCTTCCGTGAGCAGCGTTGCTCAACCGGGTATCGGCATTTACCCCAACCCCTGCCGGCACACGCTTTATATCAACAACGCCTCCGGTAACGTTCCGTACCGGATCTATACCCCACTCGGGCAATATGTAAAAGGCGGGATCGCAAGCGGGGGCGCAATAGCCGTTGGCGACATACCGCCAGGGTATTACTTGCTGTGCACCGACGGCGCAAAACGCGCTTTTGTGAAGGAATGACCGGCTGCTTTTGCCAAAAGCGCTTCCCACTCCTTCCGGTCATATTTTGAATTTAGGGTGTGTCTGAGAAATACTGCCGAGCCTGAAAAGAGTAGGTTTTGAGTTCTGGGCAAGCCTGCTTTTGAGGGGAATATCAGGTTATATTGCCTGAAAAAGAGGCGAAGAACAGGTTTCAAAAGATACCTTTTCAGACCGGTGAGTATTTTTCAGACACACCCTAATCCGTAATTATTCGCCACCCTCTGGATGTCTCCCTTCGTTCGACATCCGGAGGGCGGTTACCAGTAAAATAACGTGCGTTTTGGATAGCGCCAAACGTCAATCGAGCAGAATTGGTCAATAAGCGTCGATTTTTGGCCTCGGAGAGGCCTAACATTAGTAGAAACAATCCGTTATCAGCGTTGCGGGGCCTCGGAGAGGCCTAACATTGGTTCCATTATTCCAGCGAATACAAACGTTGGGCCTCTCCGAGGCCGTAGAATGTTCAATTGTAGGTGTCGATCTATCCAAAACTCAAGTTAAACTAATTTTTCAATAGCACTACAGGTCCTTGAAGTGTATAATACTTGTTGCGACGGGCGTCTTTGGCGGTAAAAACGCCATTATTTCGACTGGCTAAAGTCCAGCTTATTGGTTGATATCTTTCCCGGCCTTCAGTTTCTCGATATTGGCCCCAACGGCGGTCTTGGCCTGGGGCGTGGGAGCCTGTAGCAATGCTTTGTTGGCATATTCCAGCGCTTTGGCATAATCCGATTTAGCAGAGTAAGCATAGGCGAAGCCATTGTTAACGGCATATACATCGCCAAACCTGGCCTGGGCATTTTGCATGGTTTCGATGGACTGATCCAATCGCTTCCGGGCGATCAATGCTTTACCGTAGGCGATATACTGGTTCAGGTTGGCGATGGCCAGCCCTTCATTCATCACCGAATCGGCTTGCGCCTGACGGTCCAGTTTTTCATAGCCGGCTGCCAGGTTTTTGTAGGCATCGAAACCGGTCTGCCCGAAGGGTTTGCCATACACCGCCCGTTGGGCCCAGCCGAGCGCTTCCTCCAGGTTGATACTTTTATTGAAACAATACATGGACGCCTGAAGCAGGTCGGCGCTGACGAAACTCTTTACGCCTGTAAGCTCGGCCCGCATTCTGGCCAGCACGATATTGTCCACATCTACGTCTACCCGAAAAGGGACCGACCGTTTTTCCCATTGCATCGCAATCACGCAACTCGTGTCGGTATAGTCTGAAAATTCATACTTCAACCATTCCACACTTTTATCCAGCGGCACCGACTTTACTTTTACCCGCAGTACATCATCCGTTTCCCGGTAATAAAAACTCCCCCAGGCGTCGGTTTCTTTGGAAAAAATCAGCAGTGCACTATCCGGTTCCATGGCCATGAAAAGGGCATACGCGCCGGCTTTCAAGTCCTGGCCTTCAATTTTTACATCGTGTTCGAATGTGATAACCGTCGCTTCATTGGCGCCGGCCCTCCAGGGGCTGGTATTTTTGTTGGTGATGAAACTAAAGGTGCCAAACCCATTGGCCACCACCCCGCCCCATATTTTCCCTTCGCGGCCTTTTACGCCCGGCCGGGAATATTTAATGGTGATACTGGTGATGCCTACCTCCTCCGAAACGGTCGCTCGCGGGTTGCCGCCGGACGGCGGTAGATCCATCTGGGCGGTAGCGAGGATAGCGGCACACATGATAGGAATCAAAAAGATCATCTGTTTCATAATAGCGGTTTTAGTTGCGAATAGATTGGCCGGAAAGGGCCTGGAAGGTAGCGAGTGATCACACGTTCGTCTGTGCGTGCGATACGGCGCGATTGCAGTTGGAACCCTTGCAAGAATATCGAACCCCATAACGTGCTGCAAGCCGGCGTCAACAGACAACAGGCTGCGGTATACGGACTACCCGTTTGCGTCAACCGCTGAAACAGCGCCGGTTCGGAGTTGGCCATACCGGCAATTTGAGTTAGAACAGGTTTGGACCCTCATACTGTGGCGAAAACGCGAAAACTTTAGTTCAGACCAAGCAAATTTTGAAGGCGAGTGGAGCAATCCGCCGAAAAATTTAGCGTGTTTAAATTTTCGATGCCGGGGCGAAAGCGAGCAAACATGTTCTTAGGTTTGCTCGCCGGTCGCAGCAAGGCTGCCATCTGTTTGATCGAAACCCGGCTCATCGCCGCCAGTACATGAAAGCACTCATTGAGACAAGGCGTTTTATCCTGTATGCGCAAATCGGAATTGCGTATTTGTTGCTGTGGCTTTTTGGCGATCTGATCGGTCATCCCGATACGTTTTTGAAAAGGGTTGTGAATAATGTGTGGCTAGTTGCCTACCTGATCGTTGTCAATTTTGTATTATTTGAATACACGCTTCCGTTTATAAAACTGACCTGGAAACGCATTTTAGCGGCGCCGTTTCTCTTGTTTGCGCATATTTTGCTCTATTCGTTCGGTTTATATGCCTGGAGGCAAGCCGGCATTCAGGCGCACTTGTATTTTCAGTTGATCGTTCACCCGTCGACGTTGGCAGGCGTCCAGTATCTCGTGCCATACGGTTTGTTGTCCGGCGTCTTTTTCGGCATCATCCGGTACACGTATGATTACCGAAAACTGAAGGAAGCCGCACAACAGTTGCGCATCGAAAAACAGGAAGCGGAACTCAACTACCTGAAGTCGCAAACCAATCCGCATTTCTTATTCAACACGTTGAACAATATTTATTCCCTGGCGCTCGACAAGTCCGACCTGGCGCCGGAATCCATTTTACGCCTTTCCAAGATATTGCGGTTCATGTTGTATGAAACTGGCGGCGACTATATCAGCATAGAACAGGAAATAAAAATTATAAGCGACTATATCGCGCTCGAGAAATTGCGGTACGATGAATCCCTGTATGTCAACTTTAATCATGATCTGGAAGACATGAAACAGGCCATCCCGCCGCTGTTGCTGATCCCCCTGGTGGAAAATGCCTTCAAACACGGCGCTGCGGAAACACGCGTCCGGCCTTTTATCGACATCCATCTTTCGGTTAATAAACGGCAACTGGTCTTTACCGTGAAAAATTCTACGGAAACCGGTCCGGAACAGGGGGCCATGAAAGAAAATATCGGGCTTTCGAATTTGCGGCGGCAACTTGAATTGCTCTATACCGACTACGACCTGACTGTTCAGCAGGATGAATCCTCGTTTACCGCGGTGCTAAAAATCAACCTGGCAAGCCATGTCTGAAATAAACTGCATTATCATAGAAGACGAACCGTTGGCGGTAAAAATCCTGTCGGGGTATATTGCGCAGGTGCCATTTCTGAATCTGCAGCAAACCTTTAAAGACGCCATCCTCGCCATGGAATTCCTGCGGGAGCAGCACACCGATCTTATTTTTTTGGACATTCACCTGCCCCGGTTAAAAGGCATGGCCTTTCTAAAAACTCTTGTCCGGCCACCTGCCGTAATTATTACCACCGCGTATCACCAATATGCTGTGGAGGGTTTTGATTTAAGCGTAACGGATTACCTGTTGAAGCCATTTGATTTCGAACGGTTTATGATTGCCGTAAACAAAGTGAAAACCCGCGACGCCGCGCGACAGCCGGCCCCGGAAAATCAGGAGCGGGAATACCTGTTTATCAACATCCAGCGCAGAAAGGTGAAAATTCTATTCGCGGAGATCGTATATATTGAAAGCCAGCGGGAGTATATCAAAATCGTTACGACCCAACAGGAGTACCACACCAAAATGAGTACGCACGAAATCGAGGCCTTGCTGCCCGCTCCTCGCTTCAAACGGGTTCACCGGTCCTTTATCGTTTCAACCGGCCAGATCGAGTCCTTTACTACCGAAACGGTCGAGCTGCATGGGGTATCCATTCCTATTGGACGGGCCTACCGGGGCGTTTTGGAAAATTTGTAGCTGTTCGATTCCACTATTTTAAAGTATGGCCCGGCGTCAATCGATCACGGGGATATTCCCTCGACCCGGCAATATGCTTCGGACAGGCCGCCCATCGCAATTTTGAGGATGCCGGACATGTGGCGATGGTATCGGAATCACGAAGGCGCGGGTGGTCGAATGGCACACCGGCGGGTGAAAGGGCGCCTTCCCTGTCGGATCTTAGGGGCGTATCTGAAAAATGCTGCCGAGTCTGAAAAGAGCAGCGTGCGGGTGCTGGGCAAGCCTGTTTTTGAGGGGAATATCGGGTTATGTTGTCCGAAAACGGGGTGAAGAACAGGTTTCAACGGCTGCTTTTCAGGCTGGCGCGTATTTTTCAGGCACGCCCTGGAGTATTGCCAAATCACACGGCGGTTAAAATTGCCACGATTTTGCATAAAACATACCGGCAGGTTTTGCCAATGTATTTAGTTTTACGCGCCCGTCTTTTGTCGTTTGCCCGTCGCGAAACCTTCAGAACGGTTTAAAAAAACATAATTCATCAAATCTAGCAGTTTTAATATCAAAATCGTAACAATGCGAATCCCCACCTTCTTTTTGCTGCCTGCACTTTTGGCCAGCGTTGCCCTTTCGGCGCAAAATTACCCGGAGAACCCTGAGCCGGGCGCCTGTTATATCCGGTGCCCCATCGAGGAAATCAAGGAAGTAGAGAACGTAGAGGTTACCCCTGCCTATATGCAATATAAAGTGGTGCCTGCAGTGTACAAAACGGTGGAAGAGCGGGTATTGGTAAAAGAGGCTTCCAAGCGGTTTGAATATGTGCCGGCAGTGTACCGCGAGGTTATTGACACCCTGTTGGTGGGCCAACCGTACAGCACCTACACGATCCAGCCGGTGCAAACTCTGGACACTTTCGACACCATTGAACTGGAGCCGGCGTATTCCCGTTTCGAGACGCGCCCAGCCATCGACGGCTGCAAGTCGCCGATCCCGGGCGATTGCGATGTGATCTGCTACGTGGTGCACCCGGCGGTCACCAAGCAGATCCCGGTGAAAAAAATCGTGACCCAACCCAGCTACACCCGGCTGTCGCCCCCGAACGGGCAGTACAAGGTCATCAAGCGGCAGGTGATCGAGACGCCGGCCACCGTGCGCGAAATCGAAATCCCGGCGGAATACGTCACCATCCAAAAGCGGGTATTGGAAAAGGACGCCACGGTCGATTCGGTGGAGATCAGTCCCGTGGTGCGCGAGGAAGTGTTCTTGGTACACGACCGGACCGCCAACGATTCGGGCGACGGGTACGAATGGCGGAAAATCGAATGCACGCTGCTCGATTTCAACCTGCTGCCCATCTATTACGCGCTCAACAGCGACGTCCTGAATGCCAAGGCAAAAGCCGTGATCGACGAAAAACTGCTCCAACTGATGCTCAAACGGCCCGAGATCCGGATAGAGATCAACTCCCACACCGACTCGCGGGCTTCCGACGCCTTCAACCTCGACCTCTCGAAACGCCGGGCCAAAGGCGTGGTGGATTACCTCGTATCGAAAGGCATCAAGCGTTCGCGGCTGGAATACCACGGCTACGGCGAAACCCAGCTCGTCAACCACTGCGGCAACGGGGTGAATTGCACGGAGGAACAACACGCGCAAAACCGGCGGACGGAGTTTCGGGTGCTGCCGCGGTAAGGGGGAGTAGTGGCGTAAATTATTGGACCGGCAGTTCTGCTGCTTTGCTGGAAGCAGGCCGGTTACCGGATCGCTGAAGCAGTCGCAGGTTAACGTAATCTTCGAATACGTTTCGACGTAGATTGTTGAAAGTCAAGTACTCGTTCTACTTGCTGGTCACGCTATTGCGTGGAAAGAATTGCTTTTGCAACAAATTGAAAATCGGTAGTAATTTCTGAAACTTCTGTATTCCTGCTCAATGGGGAGACCTATGCATCGCTTCGGCGAGGCGCAACATGGGTAGAAAACAACCCACCCTAAATTCAGGCGAGAAGAGCCGTGCGGGCTTGGAGCGGCAGGAGAAGCGCATTTCCGGGAAAACCGGTGGGGTTAAACAGGGCAACCGCAACCCGCCCCGCTCACTTCGCAAAACTCTTCCCCTGCAAGAACACCGATTCCTCGTGTTGGGAAATATCCAGCCCCATGGCTTCCTCTTCCGGCGTCACGCGCAAGGGTGTGAACAACGCTACGAAGTGGTACAGCAGCAGCGAACCGAAGAACGTGAACGCGCTGACCAGAAGCAGGGCCAGCACATGGTGGTAGAACAGCGTGGTTTGGCCGGTCATCAGCCCGCCCTCCTTGGCAAATACGGCGGTGAGCAGCATGCCCACGATGCCACCTACCCCGTGGCAGGGGAATACGTCGAGGGTGTCGTCCAGATCGGACTTTGATTTCCAGTGGACGGCGTAGTTGCACACCAGGGCCGCCACCACGCCGATGAACAGGCTGCTGCCGAAGCTGACAAAACCGGCAGCCGGCGTGATCGCCACCAGGCCCACCACAGCCGCCACGCAGGCGCCCACGGCAGAGGCCTTTTTGCCCCGGACGAGGTCGAACAGCATCCAGGCCAGCATCGCCGAGGCGGAAGCGAGGTTGGTGTTGATGAACGCCAGCACCGCCAGCCCGTTCGACTCCAGCGCGCTGCCGGCATTGAAGCCGAACCAACCGAACCACAACAGGCCGGTGCCCAGCACCACATACGGCACGTTAACCACCGTGTGGCCCTTCTGCTCCCGGTGCGACTGACGGCGGCCGAGGAAAATAGCCCCGGCGAGCGCGGCAAAGCCCGCCGAAATGTGGACCACCGTGCCGCCCGCGAAATCGAGCACGCCCATTTTGAACAACAACCCGTCGGGGTGCCAGGTCATGTGGGCCAGGGGGCAGTAGATCACCAAAGAGAACAAACAGACAAAAAGGACGTAACCCCAAAAGCGCACCCGCTCGGCAAACGAGCCCGTGATGAGGGCCGGCGTGATAATGGCAAATTTGAGTTGAAAAGCGGCGAATACCACGAAGGGAAGCCCCGTCGCCATCCTGCCGTGCGCCGCCAGTCCCACGTTGTCAAAAAACAGGAACGTCATAGGGTTGCCAATGACGCCGCCGATATCGTCGCCGAACGCCAGGCTGAAACCCACCACGTACCAGAGCAAACTCACGATCCCCAGCGCGACAAAACTTTGCAGCATCGTGGAAATGATGCTCTTCGAATTGACCATGCCGCCGTAAAAAAACGACAGGCCGGGCGTCATCAGCAGGACGAGGCCCGAAGCGGAAAGCATAAAGGCTATGTTGCCGGTATCGAAGGTCCCGCCTTCGGGATGCCGCGACGGGTAAAAGGCCGACAGCGCCGACAACGCGATAAAAATGAAGAAGATAATAGCGGCTACGTTGCGGCTGTTCTTGCTGGAGTGGCCCTGATCGGTTGTCATAGTGCAAAAGATGCGGTGTGTCCGTTTAACGCGATGCTCCGGCGCACGAATCAACGGCGCCGGAGCATCGGTCTGGTGGGACAAATATGGTTTGCGGCTCTGGAAGCCCCAAGTAAAATGTTAATTTTTGACCGGCAGCCAACGCAAAAAGGCGATTGCGGGCAAGCGCTGCAAGGCGAAAGGTTCCGGGGGGTAAGGCTGCTTTGTTTTTTACCATTTACACACAAAACACACGCAATCAATCTGTTACAGTCGACTTTTGCATAAAAAAACAGCGCCGAAAGCAGCTCCTCACCGTTTCACCAGCACCATTTTCCGGACGGCGCTCTCCGTCGGCGTTTGCACCTGGTAATACAGCATGCCCGCTGCGTCGCCATCCGGCAGGCCCGCGTTTTCCACAGTGAAGGCCTCGTACCCTATCGCAAATTCGCCGGGTCTGGTCCACAACAAGCGTCCGGTTAAATTAAACCACCTCAGGCGCCATTCCCGCCCGACAGGTATTTAATTCGACTTTAGCCATTTGGCGTATCCGTGCCGATGATCAAAGATTTAAAAATCAATTCGTTGATTATCAACTGCATCTAGGCTTTTGTAATTTTTGAATGTCGGTAAAAAACAGCGATGTTCAAAAACAATAGTCCGGTACATTTTGCTGTTGGCGAGGACGCCAACAGCGGCATTTCGTTGAAAATCAAGCCTTAACGCCGTTGTTGGCGTCCTCGCCAACAACATGCTCCGGGCTTCATTTTCAAAGGTTTGCAAAAACCTACCGGACTATTCCAAAAATAGAAGCAGCAAAAATCAAACGTATTGGTAAACAGCAGTATGGCTCATCCACAAATGGCTAAAGTCGAGTTTAAAGGGTGGCTGCTAATCCGTTAGCAAAGCCAGCGCTTTTTCGTACAGGGTGCGCAACGTGGCTTCGGCGGTGAACGTTTGTTCGGAAACGCCGCCCATCGAAGCGGCGTCCGGCAATGCGGTATCGATTGCCTGTGGCGCCGGCACTTCGGCAGCGCCGGCGCGCAATATCGATTTGTAAAAAACAATGCGCGGCGGCGGGGCTGAGCCACACGGTGGCCGGGTTGTTCCAGGGGGCCGAACCGAGCAGGCTGGATTATTGATACCTGGTTGGAATTTCATTGCCCGGCTCCAAGCATGTTCTTAGCGCTCCCATGCCCGAAACGCGGCGGGCGTTGGGCCCGCGAGAGCGGCAGGCTTGCAGGCCACAGGTTAAAAAATCGGTTGGAGGAGATCTGTGATGCTAATCGGCGGCAAACGTCAAACTCCCGAACGAACAGGTCGTTCCTTCGACACACACGGGATTACGTAATACCATCTTTGAAGGACCGCAAAGAACCGTCTTTTACGCGCCGGTGCAGCGCTGCGCGGGTAACGTTTTGGGAAAAGCGCTTTTTGGCCAACAGGCGCCCCCCGGCGGACCGGCCGTTTTTCAATTGGTCACCACGATCTTGTATTTTTTCCCCTTCATTTTTTCGGCTTGCACGGCGCGCAGCAAGGGCGCCGCAACCGTTTTTTTCACCGCCACGAAGGACATAAAGTCCAGTATTTCAATTTTTCCGATATCGTCTTTTTGCAAACCGCCTTTTTTAGACAGGAAGCCTACG
This sequence comes from Saprospiraceae bacterium, assembly GCA_044230315.1. Lineage (GTDB taxonomy): Bacteria > Bacteroidota > Bacteroidia > Chitinophagales > Saprospiraceae > M3007. Next base: position 14,994 of record JBGARJ010000064.1, on the reverse strand, counting down.
ATATCCGTTTTGCTGAGTTTGTCTTTTTTGCCGCCGCTGATGTACAGGGTGATCCAGGGCGACGGCGCGGGCAGGGCGCCGGTTTCGGGCAGGTCGAGCGGCGGCGGCGGGTCGGATAAATACAACGGGAGCGTTTCGCCTTCCTCGGTCAGCAGATATGCCGTGCCTTCGGCGTGCATGCGCGCCGTGCGGCCGTTGCGGTGCACAAAATCGGGCTGTTTCAGGGGCAGTTCGTAGTGGACGACGTTTTTCACCTCCGGAATGTCGAGGCCCCTGGCGGCAAGGTCGGAGGCGACCAGAAACAGGGTGCTGCCGTTGCGAAACTGCACGAGGGTTTTTTCCCGGACCGGCTGATCCATGCCGCCGTGAAAACTGGCGCTCGGAATGCCCCGCGCAACCAGGAAATCCCGCACGGTTTCGGTGGTTTCGCGCTGGTTGCAAAAAATAAGCGTGGGCTCGCTGCCCAAAAAGCACAACAGGCGGACGAGCGTTTCCGGCTTGGCGCCGGTGGGCGCCGCTACCCGCTTCAGTGTCAAACCATCGGTCGATTTTTCGGTTTCCCGATAAAAATTGAGCACCTTGGGGTGGGTGATGCCGGTAAATGCCGGAATATGCTGCTTGTTGGTGGCCGATACAAGGATGCGTTTTTCCACCAAGCGCAGGCCCTTGATGATATCGGCCATGTGCTCGTGAAAGCCCAGGGAGAGGGATTTGTCGAACTCGTCGAGCACGAGGGTGCGCACGCCGTCGAGCGCCACGGTTTTGCGGTTGATATGCTCCAAGATCCGGCCGGGGGTGCCGATCAGCAGCGCCGGCGGCTGGCTGAGGTTGCGGATCTCGGTCGGCATCGAATGTCCGCCGTAACAAGTGTTGACCTTGAAGCCGGTACCCATTTTCTGCCACACCCGTTCGATCTGCAGGGCCAGCTCGCGGGTAGGCGACAGGATGAGGCACTGCACGCCGGGTATGCCGGGCTGCAGCCGGCGGAGGATGGGCAGGAGGAAGGCCAGGGTCTTTCCGGAGCCTGTCGGGGCGAGCAGTATGGTGTTGGGCTGGTGTAAAATAACGGGCACGGCCGTTTCCTGCAGGGCGTTCAACGCCGGGATGCCCAGGTTGGCGAGCGTTCTCAGGAGCACTTGATCGGATTCCATCGGGCAAAGGTAGCCGGAATTTGCGGCAGGCGGCGCGTCGCCCGGCACAGTCTGCGCGGGTTTATCCCAACAGTTTGAAGCCCAGCGATTTGATCCAAAACCGCTGTTGTTCGCCGAGGTGCTTGGCGATGGCGGCGGGGGTGCGGTACGTGTCGAGCAGGTTGAAGTACGACAATTCCAGAATGGCTTGCGGGAAAAAATCGACGGCGCCGGCATAGCCGCTGAGCAGGGCAGCCCCGGTCTCCCGCCGCAGGGATTCCAGTTGTTTGGGCGTTACTTTCAGGGCATGGCTACAGCCGAGGTGCACAATGCGCCCGTCCCAGCGGCCGTTAGCGGCGGCGGCCAGGTCGTCGAGCGTGAATGCCTCGCGGGCCGACACGCTGAATCGCCCGGGCGCGCCGGGAAAGGCCAGGTACAGGAGGCTGTACGATTTGAGCCGGCCGAATTCGGCCAGGCGGTGCTCCAGTTCGGCGCGGGTGCCGATGCGGTAATGCTCATAGTCGACACCACTGCTCTGTTGTAAAAATTCGAGTACGGTGCGCACCGAGATTTTCCCGTGCGGGCTGCTGTTTTTTTCGCCTTCGAGGCAGAGGATTTTTCCGGCCATAATCGTTTCGGGTGAAAGGTGACGGCGCTAAAGGTCCGGAAAAAACGGATCAATCGGTTAGCGGTCATCGTAGCGGACAACCAATCAGACGGACAATTCAAATTCTGAATTTGTAACTCATTTTGTTAAGGTTACGATTTTATTTTCTAAAAACGATAAATATTTATTGTTTATCAACAAATGATCAATACCTTTGTGGACTAAAATCAATTCTCATCATGAAAAGAATTTCAATACTATTTCTTCAGGCGGTCATCGTGCTTATCGGCATCGTGGCGCTTGCCATTTTGATTTGGTTTCCCTTAACCGAAGGAAGAGCCGCAAACTTAGACTTGTTCAGCATTTACGTCGACAAGTTCATTTTGTATGGATACGCAGCGTCCATCGCTTTTTTTGTTGCCTTGTACAAGGCGTTCAAATTACTCGGGTATATTGGACAAAACAACGTATTCTCTTCAAGCGCAGTTAAGGCTTTAAAGAGCATTAAATATTGTGCATTCGTACTAAGTATCTTAATTGTGATGGCAGGGCTTTACATAAGGATGTTCCATAGTAAAGAAGACGACCCTGCGGGTTTTCTTGCCATATGTATCGTGACTACTTTTGTTTCTATCGTAGTTGCAACTGCTGCGGCAATATTTGAAAAACTCCTGCAAAATGCCGTGGACATGAAATTTGAAAATGACTTGACAATTTAAACCATGGGAATTATTGTAAACTTAGACGTGATGATGGCGAAGCGAAAAATTTCGCTTAATGAACTTTCTGAAAGAGTTGATTTGACATTATCCAACCTTTCAATCTTAAAGACAGGGAAGGCGAAAGCAATACGTTTTAGCACCTTAGACGCAATCTGTAAAGCACTAGACTGCCAACCGGGTGACCTATTGGAATATGTACATGATGAAAAAAGAACAACGAGCCCATAACAAGGTGTTGCCGCAATGATGGCTGACGTGTCTCTATGAAATTTCTGTGCTGAAACAGACATTAACGCCGTTGCTGCGTCCTCGCCAACAACACCCACCTGGCTTCATTTTCAACGGTTGACAAAACCGACCGGACTGCTGTTTTAGCGTTTGTCTAAATTTCGGTGCCGAGGCGAAAGCGCGCAAATTTTGTTTCAGGCAAGGCAAAATTTGCAGGCATAGCCGGGCGTCTATGGCGAAAATTTTAACGCAGCATGAAATAAAATCGGCCGCTTGCAGCCCGGTAACCGAAATTTAGACAAACGCTTAACAGGTCGTAATGGCACCATCGTCCTTTCAATTAAAATTTCATTCGGCGAAAAACGAATGGAAAAGATCGCCTTATCCAATTATCGCGCAACAATCATTCGCCGGACCGCTTTCCCTTCGCCGTTGCTGAGGCTGTAGAAATAGGCGCCGTTGGGGAGTTTGCCAGCATCAAACGTGAATTCGTTGCGGCCTGTTTCGAGGCGGAGTTTTTGCCGGTACAGGCGCTGACCGAGCGGGTCAAACACCTCAAACTGGAAATCCCCCGCCACGAGCGACTCGGCTGTGATAAGCGTTTGGCTGTCAAAAGGGTTTGGCGCATTTTTTAACAGGGTGAACTGGTTGCCCTGATCGTAATTGCCGACGAGGCATGCAGACGTTTTAAGGATCAGGTAATAGTGGGAGCCGGGCACTAGCTGTCCTGGCAAGGTGATTGGTAGGCCACCAACGGGCGTCCCGATCGTGGCTGCGAAGCCAAGGTCAAACGTATCGGGCGCCATGTTCGCATTGGTGGGCGTACCCCAAAGTAGTATACACCCAAGCGTATTTGCGTTAAACACACAGTTGGGTGGGTCGCAAGTGTACGTGAGGCCAATGGGCAAGTTGCTGATAGCGTTCGAAGTGGCAATGCTAACATTTGTGATGGGTAAGCCCATATAAGAATTCGGCACATTGATCGACACTGATTGGTTGTAGAGTTGATTAATACATGCTTCTTTCAGGTTATAGTTTGGGGCAGCGGGTGTGTAAGGCAAAGGCCATAGCACCGAGTCGGTGCCGTAAATAAGCGAGTCGCGCTGACACACGGGCGGTTGAGCGGCGAGCGAAAGGGCGCAAAAAAGCGCGAAAAGAATGGACAGCGTTTTTGTCATAATCGGAGATTCAAATTGTTTTCGAAAAACTGGTTTATATGCGGCTTGCTGTTTTCAATGTTTTATTTATTGTTTTCTATTGTGTTTTAATGTGAGTATGGGCGTTGTGCCGCCGTGCGCTGGTTTTGCGGGTTGGGTTTCGGCGGCATGGTCGTATATCCATTGTTAGCGGTTTTTTATTCCCATTTTATATCAATGATTTAAAATCTGTTCCGCTCGATTTATTTCAATTTTTGTTTGAACCCAAGTCTTTTTAATTCTTTTTTTATGTTAGAAGCAGTCTTTAATTTTGGTACTGTTCATAAATGTATGCTGATCTAACCTATTGAAAATCAAGCGACATTTCGGCGATTGATATACATTTTGATAAAAAGATAGTGCATTTCATCGGATTTTGAGTGGCAAACGGTTCGTCGGGTTAGTCTCTTGAGGTGGGTTCTAAAGTCTCGATTTCGGCGTTCGATATGTGTTGTGTACTCTTTTCCGACATAGTGTTTTTCTGGAGGCAGGACCTTGGCGTATGCCTTGTAATCATCTGTGAAAAAGCAGTCAATGTCCAGGCCAGTTAGTTTTTTGTATAAAGATCTGCAAGCACTGCGATTTCGTCTGCCAATATGGAATGCCAGCACTTTTCTTGTTTGAGGATCGTAGGCATACCAACACCACCGCTTACAAGTTTTGCGGTGCCGTACAAAAGACCAAAATTCATCCAATTCAACCCCTTCATAATACCCCTGATAATCAGGCTCTTTGATTTTTCGGGAATGGTTGCGAAGCATCCGAAGTACACTACTGGGAAATAAATCCAGCACGTTACCTGTGTCACGAATTCCAGAACCGCATACCGCCATTTTGAGCGCCAATTGCTTGATCTTGGGGTTCGCGCCTCGGTAAGTGTATTCTGCTTGAAACTGCTTGCGGCAGGCTTGACAAAGAAAGTTTTGCTTGCCGTTGGCCTTCCGACCGTTCTTTTTTACGTTTGTTCCCTCGCAATGGGGACAGCAAACTTGGATGGATATTTCGCACATACCTCCAAAGTTCGTTCGTCTCCATTGCTTTTTTTACGCCCAAAATCCCAGCATACATTTATGAACAGTACCTTAATTTTACTTTATTAACTCTTCCGTCACTCCAGTTGCATTCACAACCGCCCTCTAGTTTTTCGCTTATATCCTTTAAGAAATCTAGTTTCATTTGAGGATCTGTTAATAGGTTGTCATAAACGAAAGTATAATAGAGGACTCCATGTACGTCATAATGGGTTTGTACCCACGACGCAATGATAATTAGTTCATTCTTTATATCATAGTCAGCGTTCGCAAGGAAAACGCTTTCAATTTTAGGGCTTCCACCTTGCATTTGAATAGTGTCAATTAAAAATTTACTATATCGCTTGTTACTATTTAGAATGAAAGATGTTGCGATAATTCGGTGAGATTCTCGCGTGTAGCCATCATGATATGTTTGATCATAAAACGCAAGGATTATTGAATCTTGGTTCCAAGTGGTTTCTATGACTTTATGAGATAAAATTGAATTTTCTGGCTTAAGTCTTGCTGCAAACTGCTCTGTCTTTTCATTATCAAGTCGTTGAATATCCTGGTCAAAATAATAAAGCATCCATGTGGATAACATTGCTTTTAAGTCTTTATATTCTTCGGCAACTCCGCCGTCAAGTTGTCCAAACTGTGCTTCAAATTCTTCGAAATATATTTTCGCAGTGCCGTCTCCCGAAATTGTCGAAATAAAAAGGTGATTAGCAATTTCTTCTAAATTATGGGGATTTCCAGCCTTTGCAATTTCATATTCATGCAACGTTTCAGATATTTCTTGATTTGTATATTTTCTTATTGAAAAATTGAGTTCATTTGTATATACTTCTGTTGCATCTTCAAAATAAACAGATTCTATACGCCAATTTGTCAACGTGTACACTCTGTTGATTCCTGTTGGCAAATATTTTAATTGTATTATTCTCAATGTATCTTTATCGAAATTAATTTTATAGTTACTCGTTGCATCTGATTTCTCAAGAATTGTATCACTTGCAATCAAATCTTCGGCAAGTAAAACTTCATCCTTACATTTTAATAAAACAAAATCAGAAAAACCAATTTCTCCGTTTATGATGTTCTTGGCACTACCGCAAAGGATAATTTTACGTCCGTTTGAAAACGTAAATGTGGTATCTGGTTTGCTTTCCGTCATTGTCCCATCACTGATACGTTTTGGGCAATAGCAATCATTTGGATCTGACTGCCCAGAAACATAAAAAATACTTGTTAAAATGAATAAATATGTAAATAGTTGTCGTTTCATATTGCTTTATTAGCAAGATATAAGTCTTTTATTTCATAAAGTCAAAAATTAACTAAATATTGTTACGTTTTTTCTTTTTTCAGTTGCCGCTAATTTTTGCACCCCCGAAAACGAATATCCAAAACCCGCATTGCGCCGCTTATTTATCCGTTTTCGGGAATATCCCCCATAGCCAAGCTGCTGCTGCCCCTGCGTAATCCTGCTTCTACCAATTGGGGCTAGCCGCTTGTTGCGGGATATGGAGGAGACGCGACAAAACTAATCCAAAACCTGCATCCCTGTGCCGTCCGTTTTGCTTACATTTTTTTTTCAATTTTACCGGTTTTGCCCCTGATGGTTTCCGCTCGTTTCAAAGGCGTAAACCGCTTCACTGGCAGCCGGAACGCCGCCAAAACCGTGCAGCCGGCCGTACGCCCGTGACATCTTGCATGACCAGGTAAAATGAACCGGACCTTAACCGTTGGAATACCGCTTTGGACGACAGGACGCCGCTCCCGGGCGCGTACAGGTGAGAACTCCCTTCGCCGGATGCGCCGGCCGAAATAAGGCCCCTGGTCTCCCGGGCAGGAATTTCCAATGTCTGCACACGCCTGGTGCAGAATCCCAAAACCGTACTGATCCGGCTTAGTTTACCATGTACTTAACCAATCAAAAAATCGCCAGGCGCAGCAGCGCACTCCGCCCCGCTGCATCGGTCACCCGCAACACCTGAATACCGCTGCCGGGGAACGACAGCGTAAGATCGGTGCTTCCGCCGGCATATTCCAGCAACCACTGGCGGCTGAGGCGCCCGGTGGCGTCGAACACCGATACCCGGTAGGTCCCGGCGGCGGGCGCTTGCAAGGTCAGGCGGGTCGGTTGGCCTGCCCGCACCGGATTGGGTGTTGCGCTTAACCGGAACGGACTGTTCGCAGGCATCGAAGTGCCGACGCTCGACGGCACCAGGAAACTGAATTCGGCGCTGCACCCCGCTGCATCGGTAAGCGTCAGGGTGTACGTACCGCCGCTGAGCGCTGTGAGTGTGGACGAGGTATCGCCGGTGCTCCAGACAAATTGAAAGGGTGCGCTTCCGCCGAGCGGCGTTACGGCAATAGAACCGTCGGCCGTGCCGTGGTCCGGTTGGATGTCCGACGCGACCGTGGGCAACGGCAGTACCGTGAGGTCGAGCACGCGCGTACTGTCGCAGCCGTACTGGTTGGTGAACAGGTCGGTGTAGGTGCCGGTGGCGCCGTAATTTTCATAAAAACTCCCGGCACAGAGCGTCGCGACGATGAGGGTGTCGGACGAGGGCAGAAGCGTTGTCGTAGTGGTCACCACGCTGTCGCAGCCGTTGGCCGCCGGGAAGGTGCTCAGGAACACTCCTGCCTGCGCGGGGTCGCAGGTGGTGGCGCTCAGGTTGGTGGCGAATGCGGGCAGCACCGTAAGGTATAGCAGCCGGATGCTGTCGCAACCGTTAGCCGCTGCGAAGGTATCGCGGTAGACGCCGCTGCTGCCGTAGTTTTCGTAAAAACTCCCCGCGCACACGGCGGCCGTGATCGGCGTTTCCGGCGACGGAAGGAGTTGCACCGTGATGGTGACCACGCTGTCGCAACCGTTGGCTGCCGGGAAGGTGCTCAGGAACACTCCCGCCTGCGCGGGGTCGCAGGTGCTGGCGCTGGCGCTGGAGGCAAAAGTCGGCAGCACCGTAAGGTCGAGCAGCCGGATGCTGTCGCAGCCGTTGACGGCGGGGAAAGTATCCAGGTAGATGCCGGATGCGCTGTACCCTTCCACCGGAACGCCCACGCAGGTAGTAACGAAGAGTGTATCGCGCCGGGGCGGGAGTACGGTGAGGTGCAATACGCGGAAACTGTCGCAGGGTGCGCCGGTCTCGTATTTGTCGTAAAAATGGCCGCTCACGGCATAGCCCAGCAGCGTCGAGCCCTGGCAGATCGTGTCGGTAAACTCGGAATGGGGAAACGACGGCAAGTAGGGGTAGCACACCACCGTGTCGCGCCGGGTGCAGCCGGTGGCGTTGTCCACAGCGGTGAGTACGTAGGTGCCGGGGGCGTCGATGGGGGTGTTCATGTCGTCGGCCGCTCCGGTGATATGTCCGTCGGCCGTTGTCCAGAACGCCGTATTGTTGGGCCCCTGGGTAAACGAACCGTTCAGGTGAGCCGTATTGCCGCAGACGATCGTAAAATCGGTGCCGGCATTCACGTTAGGGGCCGCGATAACCTGGAACGGGGCGGTGACCGTATCGGTACAGGTGGAATCGGCATACAGGTAAGTGGCCGACTGCCCGCCGAACAGCGCGGTCAGGTGAACCAATCCCGAGGCAGAGATTTGATTGCCCGACCAGCTGCCACCTGCCGGGGTGGCCGTGAGTTGGTAGGTCCCGTCTCCGTTACACAAAGTGGGGATAGGGCCGATGGTGACCGGGAAATTGCATTGGGCAGGGAGCAGGCGCGACAGCGCGAGCAGGGTCATTGTGGTAAGCAGACGCATAGCAGTGGGTGTTGAATATTTCATGGAGTAGATGCGGGGCGGGGGGCACGCGCTGTCTGGCCGTAAAACTTTTACCTCAAGGCTCCGGCCTGCTTTGACGCGGATGTAAGGTGGGATCAGGATGGGGCAGGCGGGACTGCTGGGCGCCAAGGCTTCTGAAATCCAGGCAGGCTGTGCCCGCAAGCATCTTTGGTGCGATGCGCTGCGGGTGCAAGTCTTTGACTGGTATTGTTTTCTTCGTGGTTTTTTAGGCGACAGTCGAAGGCTGGCTTACGCTTCGTTTCGCATCAAAGATGCCCACAAGCGGGGGATGGGCTATTGGAATTACGGATCACTTGTGGTCAGCAGGGCTCATTAGCGGGCGCCTGTTGGCAGGAGGGCATCATAATGGAGAATGCCTATTTTTTTACGATAAGGGGTTTAACATAAGAATGTGTTCCAACTTGTAATCTACACAAATAAAGCCCGTCGGGAAGCTGGCCAACTTCCAGGCGTGTTTGATTATCGCCGGATACATGCACCCATTTCTGTGGGGGCAGGATTGATCGTCCGAGCAAATCATATAAGGTTATACTTGCCTGGCCTCCTTCCGAAAAAGTGCCCGTAATGTCTACGACATCCTGTCCCGGGTTGGGAAAAATTTGCCAGGCAAATCCATCCGAATGATATTTAATCTCCTTATCCGGTATGCTTGTGGTACTTGAAGAATCTTCTGACGGGAGCAAATAGAAAAATAGCGTGTCATTTAAGCCCTTATACGACACTACGCTAAAGGTTGAACCAGTGTCTATTGCGATAAAACTATTGTTTATCGAATCATAAAGTAGTTTTGATGGGTCATCAATGGATGCTGTTATAGCAGGGCTATAACCCAATTCGCCCATGAACGTATTAAAGGTGGCAGTATAGGTGGGGCGGATAGTATCGCCAGGTTGCGGAAAATAGATTTTGGGAATAGCGCTAAAGGCTGCAATTGGTTCATCAGTTGTTATGTAAACCGTTTTTTCATCTATATAATGCTCTATACCGATACCTGGTGTATTATAGTAAGCAACAGCCATTATACGTTGATTTTCCATCTGGTTGCCATTGACCTGTATATTGAGGTTTATTAAGGGCTCTTTCTGGTTTACAAAGTAAAACTCTCCTTGAAACAGAATCACCAATTCTTGCAAACCAAGGGTATCGAGAATGGAAACCTGGATAGGCAGGGTCTGATCAATTTGCAGGCTTGTACCACCTGCAGGGGCCAGAATGGCTATTTTATTGGGCCCCGGCGGTGGAGCAGGGGTGGGTCGGAAAGAAGCGTTGCCGCCACCCTGGACATTGGGTGTTTTTGGCAAGGTGGAAAAATATTTGCTGCTGACGTTCTGATTAAGCAGAAAGAGAGTGGTATCGGCTACTTTGGGGTAGGAAATCACACGGTTGGGAAATGGTTCGGAATGCGTCAGATTGGCGAAAACGGTTTTGTTGTTTTTGGTAATCAATTGGCTGTCGCCGGCCAATTGGCTGTTAGTCCCGACAATTAGATCACTGGCGTCAATAAATGCGGGATCGAGACCGAGGTCGGCCAACATAGTCTTTCGTTCCATGCAACTCGGTACATCTAACTTAATTTTATACGAATTGTAAAGTACACGCCAAAGATTAGTATTATCAGAAGGTTCAGCGAAACTTTGGCAATCAATCCTGCTTGCAATGGTATGAATTTTTGTGTTGGCGGGTGTGGCATCAAAATTCACCCCGCCTCTATTGCCTAATGAGTCAATTTGTAGATTTATCACAGCTGGTGCCAGATCATATAAATTGGCAAGTTTTAGTTTTTTATTTGCTACTAAAAAAACTAAAGGGTCTTCTATATACCAGTTAAGCAGGTCGGCCATTGGAGACCCGTTGTGGGGTGTATCGATAGTAATAATTTTATGTGTCAGGCCTTTATGGTAAGAATTGTTGGCAAAAAAGAGATTGAAAATGTAATTGCTCTTTCCGTTTATCTTTTCGGATAAACAATACCGGATAATGCTGCCTCCCATGCTGTTATCAGAAAAATAACCGTACCCATCCAGGGTAATGGCCTTGGGCAACAGTTCGAAGTGCTGTGTATCGTCGATCAGCGGCATGCCCTTTGATAATCGAAAGATATCCCACAGGGCTGGGGTGCCGGCCAAGCCGTGTGCGAGTATCACCGGCGGCCGGACAATCCGGATCGGTTTTACGATTTTTGTCGTATCCCCTCCGGTAAAGGTGGCGGTCACTTCTGCGTTGATGGTCCGTTCCTTGAGGGCAAAATCCGAACTAAATCGGGCGAAATCGTCAGGGGCGACATACCAAAACCAGAAGGTGTCGACTTCAGGTGTCGTATTGATCGCTTCAATTCCCGACGCCTTATTGGCTTCCTCCGTGTAACGGCGAACCGTATCGGCTTTCATTAATTTACCGAGTTTGGCCGAATAGTTATTATTGGCCCAGGTCGGGTCGGTCAACCGGATCGAAGCGCTTTGTATGGCCGGGCCGCCGGAAGCCTTATACACTTTAATGTAAAACCGGCCGACACCATCTGCTGCCACCCCTTCGATCGTAGGCTCCGGATGTGGCAAATACGAATCATCCCACGCAAAATCAATATTGAAATGGTTCATGGCCGATTGTATCATGAATACGGGGCCCGTTGTTTGACGCACCGGGTCGTACAGATCGGTCACGCGGACGCGGTACGCGCCCGCAGCCAGCGAAGCCTGGGCGACGTAGGGGATGAGGACAACCTCATTGACCATGCCGGAACCCGTCTTTTCACCCAGAGATTGCCAGGGGCCATTGTCCTTCGAATATTCGATTTTGTACCGGTACAAACGAAAGGCATTCTGCAGCGGATAAACGGAGCCGGAGAGGAATAGTTTGTCTGTAAACCGGACAACAAATGCAGTCAATCCGGCGTCGTTTAAGGACAGGGTCTGACCGGCGGCTGGCGCAACCAGACTCAGGTAATCGACCGGCGGTGCGGGAGGGCCTTTGACCAGGAAGGCCTTAACTACGGAGGAAAATCCGTTTTGCCCGTTTCGTGCCTGCGCGGAATAACTGCCTGGAAGGTTAGGCGCGATATACGCGTAGCTGAAAGCGCCGTTCGAATCCGCCTGGATATTCAAGGTCAGTTTTGTGCCATCGGGCAAGGCAATTGACAGATCGACGGCGCCGTCGGGACTAAAGTTGGCGCCATTGATCGTAAGGCTTTGACCCGGATTGACCTGGACCGCAGAGAGTATAAGCTTAGGGTAGATTACAGTGGCCTGGAGTTTAGGAATATACGCCCAAAATTCGTTGGTGTTTACCGCATGACTATTTGAAAAGCCGGTTCCAATATAGCCTTTATCGCCGATGGCCAGGCCCACCGCGTCGACATTTGTGATCCCAGGGTAATCGCTTATCCGGGTCCATTGATCGGTTGCGGGGTCATATTCCCAAAAGTCTGTGGGTGAGGCCTGATAAGTCACGCCAATGCCGATATACCCTTTGCCTCCTGTTGAAAATCCGGCAGCGCTGGTCCGTGGGCCACCAGGCACCTTTGCTTTTTTCGTCCAGGTATCGGTGGCCGGATCGTATTCCCAAAAGTCATCTGCCTGTATGCAACAACTGATGCTATTGCTCCCCGCTCCAATATAGCCTTTTGTTCCGATAGAGAACCCAACAGCGGCCCAAGTGGGTAATCCGCCAAAATCGGCCTTTTTCGTCCAGGTATCGGTGGTGGGGTCGTACGCCCAAAAATCATCGAGGATGTTGTTTAAAGAATCATAACCCGTTCCTACATATCCTTTGTCGCCGATAGAAAAAGCGACTGGCGTCATACGTGCCAATCCGGGGAAATCGGCCTTTTTCGTCCAGGTATCGGTGGTGGGGTTATATTCCCAAAAATCATGTAAAAAATGCCCTGAATCGCTAAAGCCCCATCCGGCATATCCTTTTGATCCGATCGAAAAACCGGCGCCATAAAACCGGCCCTCCGGGCCCAGGCTGGCTCTTTGCGTCCAGGTATTGGTTGTGGGGTCGTATTCCCAAAAATCATTTACAGCGATATTCGGACCCGAGCCGGTCCCGATATACCCTTTAGCGCCAATGGAAAAGGTCAGCGCTCCATTTCGGGGCGTACCTTTAAAACTCGATTTCTGGCTCCAGTTACCGGGCCCCAGCAAGGTGTCGGGGCTGGTCTTTACCACCCAGACATCTCCGCTTCCGTAATTGGCCGATACGTTGCCGTTGTTCGAATGCGTCTCCCCGGCGAGGATAAAGCCGTTGTCTTGGGTTTGATGTACATCGTGCGTAAGGTCATCGGCGCTGCCCCCCAAAGATTGCTGCCACTGCAGGACTCCCGATGAATCCATCTTGGCGATCCAGACATCCTGGCCGCCATGATTACCGCTCACTGCCAAGTCGTCTGACGTGGAGCAGCCGGCTGCTACAAAACCGCCGTCGCTTGTTTGCCGGATAGAAAAGGCTTCATCTGCTGCACTACCGCCCACGGCATTTTGCCACTGGAGTAATCCGGAAGCATCCAATTTTACGATCCACATGTCGCGGCTGCCATGGTTGCCCGAAACATCGCCGTTATTGGAAAACGATTTGCCGGCGGCAATATACCCGCCATCATTGGTTTGTTCAACTGACCAAGCCGTTTCATCGGCGCTGCCGCCCAGTGATTTTTGCCATTGAATGGTGCCGATGGCGTTCAGTTTCACGAGCCAGAAATCAAATCCACCGTGGTTGCCGCTTACGTTTCCATTGTTAGAAGCGGATTCGCCGGCCACAATATAACCGCCGTCACTCGTTTGTTGAATAGCGCAAGCGTGGTCGTCGTTGCTACCCCCCAGTGATCTTTGCCATTGTAAATTCCCGGTAGAATCCAGTTTCACGACCCAGAAATCAAAACCGCCGTGGTTATTGCTCACATTGCCGTTATTGGAGTTGCTAAATCCGGCAGCAATGTATCCGCCATCCTTTGTCTGCTGAATGGAATAGACATATTCATCCCCACTCCCGCCCAGCGATTTCTGCCATTGTATATCCCCGATCGTCGTCAGTTTGACGACCCAAAAATCAAAACCACCGTGGTTGCCGCTTACGTCCCCGTCGTTGGAGGCCGACCAAGCCGCGGCGATATAACCACCGTCCGACGTCTGGCGGACCGATCGAATGCCGTCAAATTGAAAACCGCCGTATGATTTCTGCCATTGGAGTTTTCCGGCAGGACTTAATTTGGAGATCCAACCATCCAGTCCGCCATGGTTTCCAGAGACATCACCATCGCTCGATGAAGATTCCCCAGCTGTAATATAGCCGCCATCTGTGGTCTGTAGAATAGAATAGGCGGATTCCGTGCCATTTCCGCCCAGCGATTTTTGCCATTCAAGAGCCGGTTGAGCAATTAGAGCATGAAAAAAGACGGCGAATAAGCTGGTAGGGAGTACGTATTTCATCCGGGACCAAGTTTTAGGTGCTTACCCAAAATCGAGCGCATAAATTTAATCAACTCTACAGGAACCGGATAGGAGTAGCCTCCGCTTAAACTCAATTTTCCCTGCCGGTGTCAGGTCTTCTTAAATCCGGGTCGCTTGTGCCCGCAAGCATCTTTGATGCGCTGTGCTGCGGGTGTATGTCTTTGACTGGTATTGTTTTATACGCGAGGAGCCTGGCCTGCGCTTCGTTTCGCATTAATGATGCGCTGAAGCGGGATAAGGGATAAGGGCTTACTGAATGCTTATTGTCGGCAGAGTTAGCGGCTGTTATCAGGTGCCGCCAGCCAAATAAAAAGTTGACAAGTAGGGCTTATTCATCAACGTGCTCAATAATTCCAGTGTACTGGGTTCGACTGTCTCAACGTGTAGCATCTGAAATCTGATTTTGGCACCAGGAAATAAGCGCTGCAAAAACTTAAGGTACGATTATCCAGGTAACGAAGTTTTAGGAGTATGTTTTTCATGCGGTCTTTTCCATAATATTCCAGGATCGCCTTAAACTCTGTCCAGGTACCGTGCATTATGACCCGCTCTATGATTGTTTTAGCATGCGTATCCAGCTTTATTTTGGAGGGATCGGTATCCCAAAACAAGGCAGGGGATAAAGACAGGTCTTCCCAACTTTTATCATGCTCTGCAGCTGCTATTTTTTTCATGCTTGGAGTCGCGATGGTTGGATATTTCTTAATCTGGCTACCAGTAATTTCTCGTAAGACATTTCCGTGTTCACCACCAAACTTGCTTGTGTATACGGAACAGAAAAAAGATTAAGAGCGTGTTCAAATTTCAGTCGCCGGGCTGCAAGCGAGCAAATTTTGTATC